>DASUHD010000001.1:0-91651 GCA_036273675.1 Ktedonobacterales bacterium
GACGAACATACCGAAGCTCTCAGGCGCCAACTGCGCGCAACGTTCGACGAGGTGGCGGCGCTCTATGATGCCGTGCGCCCGGGATATCCCGCGCAGCTGTACGACGATATCCGCGCGCTATCTGGTGTGCCTGATGGCGGCAGCATCCTGGAAATTGGCTGCGGCACCGGCCAGGCGACGCTCCCGCTCGCCCAGCGTGGCTACCGCATCACCTGCGTCGAACTGGGCGCGGAGCTTGCCGCGATAGCCCGCCGCAATCTGGCCGCCTATCCCAATGTTGAGGTGCGCGTCGGCGCGTTCGAGTCGGAACCACTGCCTGAGGCGGCATACGATCTGGTCGTCTCGGCCACGGCGTTTCACTGGGTTGCCCCCGAGAGCTATCCCAAACTGGCGCGCGTGCTACGCCCGCAGGGAGTCATCGCACTCTTCTGGAACAAGCACATCGCGGGCGCGGTGGATGGCGGCTTCTTCGACCGCATCCAGACGCTCTACCAGCAGCACGCGCCAGCGTTCACGGAGGATTGGAAGGGCTTGCCCAGCGCCGATGAGTTGCCTGACGAGAGCGCAAACCTCGCCGCGACCGGGCTTTTTAGCGCGTTCACCGTGAGGCGCTATCCTTGGGTGGCGCACTATAACGCTATGGACTATGTGAACCAGCTGGCTACCTACTCCGATCACCTGGCGCTGCCAGCCGACCGCCGCCAGCGGCTCTATGATGGTATCGCCAGCATGATCGACGGCGAATTTGGCGGCGAGATTGCCAAGCAGTATCTCGCCGTCCTTTATGTGGCCCACCTGCGATGAGCCTCACCCATCGGACCTCATCCCTAACTCCTCTCCTACGAGGAGAAGGGAACGAGGTAGGAGCGAGCGGACGGTAGCCACACAAGGATGGCGCAGGCTGCTATACTTAGGGCGACTGACAACGAAGTCCAACGCGCTAGTCGAAGCGCCTCTCTAGCTCCCCTCTCCTGTGGGAGAGGGGTCGGGGGTGAGGTCAGACCAGCGCTTGCATACACAGGAGACACTCATGGCCGACGTGAGGCCGCTACCGGGAATACGCTACGCCGACGAGGCGCATCTGGCCGCGCTCGTCACCCCACCCTACGATGTGATTTCACCGGAGTCGCAGGCTCGTTTCTATGACCGCGACCCGCACAACATCATCCGCCTGGAGCTGGGCCGCGACGAGCCGGGCGACGACGACCTCGACAACCGCTATTCACGCGCGGCGGCCACCTTCGCCGAGTGGCGACGCGCGGGCGTGCTGAAACAGGACGAGCCGTCGTCGTTCTACCTCTACGAGCAGCGCTTCACCAGCGGCGGCCAGAGCTACGCGCGCACCAGCCTGCTGGCGCGAGTCCGGCTGGAGCCGTGGGACGCTGGGGTGATTCTGCCGCACGAGCGCACGCTGAGCAAACCCAAAGACGACCGCCTCAAACTGACCCGCGCCTGCGCCGCCACACTCAGCCCAATCATGTCGCTCTACGACGACCCGGCGGGCGAGCTGGCAAGCCTCCTCGGCTTCATACGGACGCAGGAGCCGCTTGCCGTCTTTAGCGATGACGCGGGCGAGGAGCATCACCTCTGGATAGCCCAGGATGACGCCCTCGCTGCGCAGGTCGCGGCTTTTTTTGCGGATCGCCAGCTCTATATCGCCGACGGCCACCACCGCTACGAGACTGCGCTCACCTATCGCGAGGAGGTGCGTGCGCTCCGCCACGACCTCGATGAGGATGACGCGGTCAACTTTACGCTGATGGGCCTCTCCGCGCTAAACGATCCCGGCCTCGTCGTCCTGCCGACCCACCGCATCCTGCGCGATCTCGATGCCGCACGGCTGGCGACGCTGGACGAGACGCTGGCGGCGCACTTCACCAGCGAGCCACTGGAAGGCGAGAGCGCCGACTGGCTGCGAGCGCTCGCGGCGGGAGAAGCTGGCACGGCCTTTGTACTGGTGCGGCCAGATGGCGCGCGACTGATCAAGCTAAACGACGCTGGCGCCAGGGCAATGCTCGATGTTCGCGGCGAGGATGTGGGCGCATCGGACGCCTGGCGCACACTCGATGTCGCAGTGCTCCATGCGCTCGTGCTCGATGCCGCGCTTGGCGTGACCCCAGCAGCGGTGCGCGCTGGAGAGCACATCAGCTATACGCGGGACGCCGAGACGGCGGCGACGGCGGTGCGTGCGGGCAGCGATGGCGCGCAACTGGCGGCCCTGCTCAACGCGACACCCCCAGCGGCGATCCGCGATGTGGCGCGCGCGGGTGATCGCATGCCACAGAAGTCCACGTATTTCTATCCGAAGCTGATTACAGGGCTGGTGATTAATCCGTTGTGGTGACGATAGCGGACAATAGCGGACGAAAGCGTAGGCATCGCGAAGGGGATGCGTCATGAACGAACGGCCTGATGTCCAGCGGGGATTGTGTCCTGTCTGCGGTTCGCCTCTTGTCGAGGGGGCGCAGTTTTGTGGCGCGTGCGGGAGCCACGTGCCATCCCCGTTCAACCCATACGACGCGCCGACGACGCCTGAGGGGGCGCTATCCGAAGCCATCTCGCCGACCATGCCCGGCCTATCAGGTATCGTTATCGAGACAGGCCACCCCTGCGCGGCATGCGGCACACTCAACATTCCCGGCATGGAACGCTGCGCAACCTGTGGCGCGCCTCTGCTGGATGAGGTGACCGACTCACGCTGGCCCTCTGAGCCTGGACGCAATGGCAGTCAGTCGTAAGCGCATGGCATGGACCGAGATGAGCGTGACGATCCTGTGTAGTTGAATTGGGGGCAAGATGATCCTGGTGGTTGGCTCGGGGCTGGCCGGGCTTACATGCGCGAAGGCGCTGATCGAGGCGGGACACGACGTGCGCATTCTCGAAGCGTCAGATCGCATCGGCGGGCGCGTCCGAACCGACGCCAGTGCGGATGGCTTTCTGCTGGATCGTGGCTTTCAGGCGCTCTCGACCGCCTCTCCCGCCGTACAGCGCCACCTCGACCTCAAAGCGCTTCGCCCGCGCCCCGTCGCCCCGCGCATCGTCGTGATTCGTGATGGCAAATGGCATCAAATTGGCGGGCGCTTCTCCGTCCCTGGCCTGGGCTTCTCCAATCCCCTGATGACCTTCGGTGACCGGCTCCGCATGGGCCTCTTGCGCCGCCACGCGCGTCGTCGCTCGCTCGATACAATCTTCCATGGCAAGCTGCGCGGGCTGAAATTGGGCGACTCTTCCATTCACGACGAACTGCTTCGCCGCCACTTCACCGAAGACGGTTTCATCGCGAACGTTGCGCGCCCCCTCTTCGGCAGCATCTTCTACGACCGCGCGCTCGAAACAAGCGCGCGGATGATGTTGTTTGCCGTGAAGATGCTCGCTAGCGGTAGGATGGTCATTCCCGAAGGCGGCATGGGCGAAATCGCCGCGCAGTTGGCGGCGAATCTCCCGGCGAACGCGCTGCGGATGGAGACGCGCGTCGAGGGCATCGTCGAGGCGGACGATCGCGCCGTGGGAGTGACGCTGACCGGCGGCGAAGAGATGCAGGGCGAGGCCGTCGTGCTGGCGACCGATCTGCCCAATGCGGCGCGGCTGACCGGGGGCGATGAAAAGATCGAGGGCAGGTCATGCGTCTGCCTCTATTTCGCCACCACGCAAAGCCTCTACAACGGGCCGCGGCTGCTGCTGAACGCCAACTCCGACGGCTTCGTCAGCCACGCCATCCAGCTCACCAATGTCTCGCCAGCCTATGGCCCCAAGGGGCAACATCTGCTCTCGGTGACGGTTCTTGGCGACCCGGAGATGAGCGATGAAGAGGTAGGCAAACGCTGCCGCGAAGAACTAGCTACATGGTTCCCCGGCAAGGATCTCACGACTCTGCGCCAGGTGGGCTTTTTCCGCATTCGATTCAGCCAGTTCAAGCAGACACCGGGCATCTTCGCGACGCTGCCAAGCAATACGCTGCCAACGAAGGGGCTGTTTCTCGCGGGCGAATACACCGAGTCGAGCAGCATCCAGGGCGCGATCACCAGCGGTGAGAGGGCGGCCCAGGCAGTGCTGGAGTTCCTGAAAGAAGAGTAATTCACACGATTCGGGGATACGGGAGGCTTCTCTACATGCAAGGAGGTATGAAATAGTGGCTATGGTTACGCCTTCCTGGTATCTTGACGAACTCGCCCACGCGGGCAGCGAGCATCTCGATCCCGGTTACGTGCCGGGGTATGACCACAAGGCGGGAGCGGACCCTGCCGACGACCTGGGCGCGCTGCGCGACCTCGGCCTGAACGAGACACACACACTCATTGACCTCGGAGCCGGAACCGGCACATTCGCATTGGCCGCCGCCCCGCTCTGCCGCCGTGTCATCGCAGTCGACGTCTCGCCTGTGATGCTCGCGCACCTGCGTGAGAAGGCCGCGCAGGCAAAGTTCGAGAACATCGAGTGCGTGCAAGGCGGCTTCCTCTCCTATGAACATCAGTGCGCGCCCGCCGATTTCGTCTACTCACGGCATGCGCTGCATCACCTTCCCGACTTCTGGAAAGCGATTGCCCTCGCGCGCATCGCGGCAATGCTGAAAACAGGCGGCGTCCTCTACCTCCGCGATCTTGTCTTCTCCTTCGAGCCAGACGAGGCCGAGCATGTCATCGAGACCTGGCTAGCCAGCGCGCCTGAACATGCCGAGCAGGGCTGGACGCGCGCCGAGCTGGAAACGCATCTCCGCGAGGAATACAGCCCGTTCAGCTGGCTGCTCGAACCGATGATCGAGCATGCGGGGTTCGCAATCCAAAGCGTTCATCACGACGTCTCGCGGGTTCATTCGGCATATACCTGCATCAAAGTGTGAGCATCCAGTCGTGGATGACGCCTGCTACCAATTCAGCGCCCGCGTCGCTCAGATGCACGCCGTCACAGGTAAGGCGGTAGCCCTTGGGTGGGGAATCAGCGCGCTGGGCCATTGCCGCCTGAAACGCCGCACGTATGTCGATCAGGGCGCACTCTCGCGCCTGCGCCACCTCCCGGACCTGTGTCGCGTAGCAATCGAGCATGCGTTCGGCGCGCGCGTCCAGGGCCTCGCTGGCCGTCGCGGGGGTACATAACGCAATGCGGGCTGAAGTCCGCGTTCGCAACGTGTCGATCAGAATCCGCAGCCCATCAGTATAGCGTTGTGGGGTGACGGCGCGCCAGATGCCTTTGCGCCTGAGAAAATAGTAGACTGAGCCAAGGTTCGCGCGCGTGGGAAACGACCGCCGCACATACCAGGTCCGGCAGTCGTTGACGCCAACGAAGATCACCACCCAGTCGGGCGCGTGGGGGACGACATCGTGCGCCACGCGGCGGGCCAGGTGGAGCACGGTATCGCCCCCCCAGCCCGCATTGATCAGCGTGACGTCGCCAGGCCGCACATTACTCCCGACCAGTGCGCCTAACACGCGCAGATATGACGCGCCGTCCACGCCCTCCGTCAAGCTATCGCCCAGAAACACAACCCGCATAGGTGTATGATTTTCCAGCCTGTTGTTCCCCTCTCCCCGTGGGAGAGGGGAGAGGGGTGAGGTTTCTCTAGCCGCCAAGGTAGGCGCGGCGCACCAGATCATTATTGAGCAGGTTTTTGGAGGTATCGCTCAGCACGATGCGCCCCTGCTGCAACACGTAGCCACGGTCGGCGACGTTGAGCGCCATGAAGGCGTTCTGCTCGACGACGAAGATGGTCACGCCAGTCTTGCGAATCTCCTGGATGGTGTCGAAGACGGTCTGCACCAGAATTGGCGAGAGGCCCATCGAAGGCTCGTCCATGCACATCAGCCGCGGACGCGACATCAGCGCTCGCCCGATCGCAAGCATCTGTTGCTCGCCCCCAGACATTGTGCCGCCCAGCTGTTTATCACGCTCTTTCAGCCGAGGAAAGAGCGTATAGACGCGCTCGATGTCACTCTGAAGCTCCGCCCGATTGTTGCGCATGTAGGCGCCCATCTCCAGGTTCTCATGGACGGACATGCGCGAGAAGACGCGGCGTCCCTCTGGCACGAGCGCCAGCCCCTTGCCAATGATATTGTCGGTGCTGGTACCGCTAATCTGCTGGCCCTCGAAGGAGACGACGCCATGCCGTGGGCGAACGAGGCCGAAGATCGTCTTCATCGTCGTGGTCTTGCCAGCGGCGTTGGCCCCCAGCAGACAGACAATCTCTCCCTGGTTGACCTGTAACGAGACGTCGTTCAATACCTGGCTTGGGCCGTAAAAGGTGTCAACGCCCTGTAATTCCAGCATAGCTACTCCACCGTCGCCTTTCGCCCCAGATACGCCTCGATTACGCGCTCGTCCTGCTGGACTTCCGCGGGCGTTCCCTCGGCAATCTTCTTGCCATAATCCAGCACGGCGATGCGATCTGAGATGCCCATCGTCACCTGAAGTTTGTGTTCGATCAGCAGAATGGTCAGCCCAAACTCGGATCGCAGACGCTGAATGTAGCGAATGGCCTCGGCAGTCTCCGCGTCATTCATGCCCGCCGTTGGCTCGTCCAGCAAGAGCATCCTGGGCGAAGAACCCAGCGCGCGCGAAATCTCGACACGCCGGCGCTCAGCGTACGAGAGGCTGGAAGCTAGCTCATTCTGGCGCGCCACCAGCGCTGGCCCGAAGAAGCCGAGCAACTCAGTCACTCGCTCGTTCGCCCGATGCTCCGCCCGGCGATAGTTGGGGAGCTTGAATGTGAGCGAGGCGAGGTCATGCGGGAACTTGACATGCTGACCAACCAGCACATTCTCCAGCACAGACATGTTATTGAAGAGGCGGATGTTCTGGAAGGTGCGGGCGATGCCACGGCTCAGCACCCGGTCAGGTGTTAGCCCGGCAATGCTCTGCCCATCGAGGAGAATTCGGCCCGCCGTCGGCTTGTAGATGCCCGTGATGGCGTTGAAGACGGTGGTCTTTCCCGCGCCGTTCGGGCCAATGATACTGTAAATCTGGCCCGGCATCACGTCGATATCCACACCGTCCACGGCGCTCAAGCCGCCGAAGCGAATCGTCAGGCCCTGTATCGACAGCAGTGGATTCCCCGAAGTTGCTGGTTGCCCTGTCTGAACGGGCATTTGCTGTGCCATTGGTCAGTCCTCCCGTCCCTGCGCATCGGAGCCAGCGCCAGAAAATGCGGTCTCGTCCTCAGATCCCTCGCCGCTAACAGCGACTCCAGCCTCTTCCTCCGCCACGATGCCCACAATTGAGAGCGATTCGGGAGCCGCGCCTTCGCCATGGAGCTCGCGCGTGCGGCGCTTGTCTGGGATCAACCCCTGCGGCCTTATTAGAATCATCCCCACCAGAATCAGGCCGTAGATGAGGTACTTCGAGGTGTTGAAGTCGACGCCCGACAGGAAGTGGAGCGGCGCGCCGTTCCCCGCGACCAGCACGCTGTTGTGGACCGCATCGTTGATCTGGCCGAGCAGGTAAACATCGAAGAACCGCAGCAGAATCGCACCGAGAATCACACCGGGGACGCTGCCCAACCCGCCCAGCACCACCATAATCAGGATGGTGATGGAGATGTTGAAGCTAAAATCCTTCGGGGTGATGGAGGTCGTAAACGCCGCGTTCATTACGCCACCGATGCCACCCACCGTTGCGCCGAGGCCGAAAGCCAGCAGCTTCGTGCGCACCAGGTTGACGCCGGAAGACGCCGCCGCCGTCTCATCCTCGCGGATGGCAACCCACGCGCGCCCCAGACTCGAGCCGCGGAGCGAGAGTACCGCCAGAATGATCAGCACGACGATCAGGAGCGCCAGGTAGTAGAAGGGCGCCGGGAACGATGGATCGCTAAACGAGATGGGTCCGATGTCATTCGGCGGCTGGGCGCTGATGCCAACCGGCCCAAAGAAGTATGGCACATTGTTGAAGACAATCGGCACGATCTCGCCGAAGCCGAGTGTGACGATGGCCAGATAGTCGCCGCGCAGTCGCAACGTCGGCGCGCCCAGCAGCACCCCAAAGAACCCGGCCAGGATTGCGCCCGCTGGCAGCAATACCCAGAAGGGGAAGGATGGGACCGCTTTCGTATCGCCGTTGGCCAGCTGAATGAACCCGAACGAGCCAGCGGCCATGGTATAGGCGCCAATCACATAGAAGGCGACGTATCCGAGGTCGAGCAGGCCCGCGTAGCCCACAACGATGTTGAGGCCGAGCGCCAGCATGACATAGATGCAAATCGTGATCGCGGTCACCTGAAGGCTGGTATCCAGAACCCACGGCACCAGCGCCGCGATGACCAGCCAGAAGATGCCCATACGCCAGCCACTGAGATACCAGCGCAGTGGCTTCTGGCCAATCTTTGTGTTGTCCAGTGTCGAGCTAATCTGCGTTTGCGCAGCCGCGCGCCATGACTGGCGCTGCCCTGAAGTCGGAAGAGACATGCGCGCAGCCTCCTATACTTTGTCTGGGACTCGCTGACCCAGTAATCCAGAAGGCCGGAAGACCAGAATCAGGACGAGGATGGCAAAGACAATCGCGTTGCTCCACTGGAAGCCCGATGGAATGTATTGAATGGCGAGGGAGTTGATGATCCCAATCAGAAAGCCGCCGAGCACTGCGCCGTTGACGTTGCCGATGCCGCCGAGCACCGCCGCAGTGAAGGCGATCAGGCCAAGTTGAAAGCCCGTCAGGAACCAGACCTGGCCGATATACAGGTTATAAAACACGCCGGTCGCGCCTGCCAGTGCTCCGCCGATCAGGAAGGTGTAGACGATGGTGCGGTCGATGTTCACGCCCATCAGAGACGCCGCCTCTGGGTCCTGCGCCGTGGCGCGCATGGCCCTGCCCAGGCGTGTCAGACGGATGACGCGGTCCAGACCAACCATCAGCGCAACCGCCAGCACCACGATGAAGATATCCAGGTAGTTGATGTTGACCGAGCCAATGCTGATTCGTCCGGGAGGAAAGATCGCGGGGAAGGCGACGAACGAGCTGCCGCGCCAGAGCTGGGCGGCGTTCTCCAGAATGAACGATGCGCCAATCGCGGCAATGAGCGGCGCAAGTCTGGGAGCGCGCCTCAGTGGCTTGTAGGCGAGACGCTCGATACCTACGTTCAGGCCAGCGGAGACCGCAACGCCGATAACGATGAGCAGGAGCAGCACCCCGATCAATGCCAGCCCGGTCAGCGCGCCCGTGATGCCCATCGCCTGGACAACGACCAGCGTGACTACCGTGCTCCACATAAAGACGTCGCCGTGCGCGAAGTTGATCAGCTCGATGATGCCGTATACCAGGGTATATCCGAGCGCCACGAGCGCATACATGGCTCCAAGGGTAATGCCGTTCTCAATCTGCTGAAAGAAGATACCGATACCAGCCGTATCGGCCAACGTCAGCATGTGCATGACCTGCCTCCTTCCGGGGACACCGCGATTTAGCATTGGCGAATGTATGGCGAGTATAGCACGGAGCAGGCCTCAGATGAAGCCTGCTCCGTCGAGTTATCTTCGCAACTTGCAACCGCCGGAAGGTTTAGGCGTTGACCAACTTCGTGAAGGCCCATTTGCCATCGGCGCCCACACCGTAGACGCTGAAGACCTTCTGGCCGGAGTTGTCGCCGTTGGCGTCGAAGGAGATGTGACCGGTGACACCGTCATACGAGATGCCAGCCACCTCGTCACGTACGGCTGAGCGAGTGACCGACTTTCCGGCTTTGATCAGGTTCTTGATCGCCGTGATCTCGATCATCGCCGCGTCATAGGCCGCAGCGCTATACGGCAAGAGATCCTTACCTGGGAACGCCGCCTTATAGGCCGTGATGAACGACTGCGCCGTCGACGAGGTCAGGCCGGAGATGTCGGGGGCCGCGACCGTGCCGTAGGTGTTGACCGCCGCTGCGCCCGCAGTGGTGAGCCAGGCGGGGTCATCAGCGATGCCGTCGCCGCCGACCATCGGCATATTGCCACCCTTCTCCACCAGGTCCTTCTTCAGCGCGCCGCCGCCGCCAGAGGTGACGCCGCCGTAGAAGACCACGCCGGGATTCTTACCGACGATGGTTGTCGCCAGCTGCGGCAGGTTGCTCACCTGGTCCGGCGTGATCGAGGTGCTGCCCACGATCGTGCCACCCTTGCTGGTGAACTCCGTCGTGAAGACCTTCGCCAGACCCTTGCCATACGTCGTGTTGTCATCGACAACATAGGCGCTGGTTGCGCTGACTGGCGCGGCGAGCGCGATGTCGGCGTCCACTTTGCCCTGGATGTCATCGGTGCCGCAGATGCGGAAGTAGGACTCAGGCTTGCCCGCCGGGTGCAGCAGGTCGAAGTTGATGCCATTCGCTTCGGCGAACTCCTGCTTGGTCAGACCAGGGTTGGTGTTCGTCGGGCTGATAAGCACGAAGGTGTTCTTGTTGACGATCGGGATTTCCTGCTTGGCGACGCCACTGTTGAACGGGCCAACCGCCGCGATCACCGCAGAGTCGGCGATCAACTGCTGGATGTTGGCCGCGCCAATCGAGGGGTCAGCGCCGCTGGTGCCTTCGTCGTTCTTATGGACGACATCGAGGGTGTAGCCGCTGCCGAGGTCTTTGTTCTGCTGCACAGCCAGGTCAACGCCATACTGTGCGGGCAGGGTCACTGCGGCATCGGTGCCCGAGACCGGGAATTCGGTGCCGATCTTGAGCGCCTTGTTGCCGCTGCCGCCGCCGCTAGTGCCGCAGGCCGCCAGGCCCAACGACGAGAGCGCAACCGCGACGAAAATGCCGCGCGTCACTAGTTTTTTCACGCCGGAGTGATGCATACGCCTTCTGCTCCTCCAATGGGTAACTATCGCAGAGTCCGCCGCCATCAACATAAGGGATGGACCTGTGTAATTAAAGATACCGTAGCTGTCAATAGCTGACAGCACCTTTATCGACGACGCGACCGCGATAGCACGGGGATTTACAGAGTATTACGCATCGTCCTGTGCAAATCTCACAGCCAAGCCAGGGTTATCAAAATTAGGTCACACAACAATCAGCAAAATTGCGGAGCTTGAGAGCCGGGCTATATACTTTTCGTGAACGGTGTACACTGGATGCGTAGAGATAATAGCAGCCAGCAGCACAGCAAGCGCGGCGGACACCGCATACTCGGGGAGGCATTATGACCGTTCGGCAGGCACACCAGCGAACACATGGGGCGACTACTGGACCACTCGGTCTGAATAATGTCGTATTGGGCGCGCCGGTCTCGGCGACACTGCGGATGAATGAGGCGGTTGCCGCGCGTCGCGCCGCTGGCCAGCGGACGATTCATCTAGGCTTTGGCGAGGCGCCTTTCCCGCTGCCGATGCCCCTGCGCGAGGAGCTTGCGCGCGCCGCCACCCGCACTGAGTATGCGCCGGTGCTCGGCCTGCCCAGTCTGCGCGCCGCCATCGCCGCCTACCTGGCGCAGACACGCGGGCTGACCACCAGTCCAGCGACGGTTATCGTCGGGCCGGGCAGCAAAGCGGCGCTCTATGCGCTCATGCGCGCGCTCGCGGGCGATGTGCTGCTACCAACGCCATCGTGGGTGAGTTACGCGCCCCAGGCGCGTCTGGCGGGCAAACGCGTCTTTCCCGTGGCGACTGACCCCGCCGATTACCACCGACTGACCCGCGAAGCGCTAGACACGGCCATGCGAGCCGCGCGCGAGACAGGCGGCGATCCTCGGCTGCTGGTCGTCAACACGCCGAGCAATCCCACCGGTGGCATGTTCGCCGCCGCCGACGCCGAACAGATCGCGCTTTGGGCGCGTGGTGAGGGCGTCACCATCCTCAGCGACGAGGTGTATGCCGAACTGGCGCACGGCTGGCGGGCGCATGTCTCGCCCGCGCAGTTCTATCCCGAGGGGACCATCGTAACCGGCGGGATGTCGAAGGCGTTTTCGGCAGGTGGCTGGCGGCTGGGATACGCGGCGCTGCCAGCGACGGCCGCTGGTGAGGAACTGGTCGCGGCGGTGCGCTCGCTCGCCGGAGAGATCTGGTCGTCGGCGGTCACGCCGATCCAGCAGGCGGCCACCATCGCGTTTGCCTTTGACGATACGATGGAGCGCTTCGTTCGCCGCTCGGCGCGGGTGCATGCGCATGCAGCGGCACGGCTCCACGCAGCGCTGGTGGCGGCAGACGTGCGCTGTCCGCAACCAGCGGGGGCGTTCTACCTCTATCCCGACTTTGCCCCCTGGCGCGATCAACTGGCCAAACGCGGCGTGACGACCGCTGCCGAATTGGCAGATCACTTGCTGGCGCAGTGGGATATCGCAACGCTGCCCGCCAGCGACTTCGGCGAAGCGCCCGAGGCTCTGCGCCTGCGGCTGGCCACCAGCATGCTCTACGCTCCCGCGGACGCCGCGCCCGCCGAGCAGGAGGCTATCTTGAGTGGGCTGCTGGAGCATGCGGATGATTTGCCCACTGATGGAGCATCAGGGGCAACACAACCGGCGCTGCCAGCGCTGGATGAGGCGGCGGCGCAACTGGCGGCGTTTGTCGCGGCGCAGTGACCATCCTCATCGGCAGCGTAGGCGCCACTCGGTGGTAGAATCGGCAGTATGCTGAATTTCTTTATCAAGGCGCTGGTGGCGCTCTTCACCATTGTCGATCCGGTGGGGCTGGTGCCGGTTGTTCTGGCGCTCACCGTCGGCATGCTGCCGCACGAGCGCACGCTGGTCATTATCCGCGCGACGATCATCGCGGCCATCGTGATCGCGGTCTTTGGCGCGTTTGGCCAGTTCATCTTCACCTCGCTCGGCGTCACCTCCGAAGCATTCAGCATCGCGGGCGGCGCGCTGCTCTTCGTCGTCGCCTTCGACATGCTCTTTGGACGCCCCTCCGGCGCGCGCGAGACCCGCCGCGAGGCGCGCGAGGCGCTCACCCGCGAGGATGTCTCGGTGTTTCCACTGGCCATCCCCATGATCGCCGGACCAGGCACGATCACGACCATTATCCTGCTGGTCAGCAATGCCGGGAGCGATGCCGTTCAACTCTCACTCGTCGGACTCGCCGCGCTTATCACGCTGGCGGCGTCGCTCTTCACGATGCTGCTCTGCGCGCAGATTCAGAAGCGCATCGGCACAACCGGCATTCTGGTGCTCTCGCGCGTGCTGGGGATGCTGCTGGCGGCGGTGGCGCTCCAGTTCATCCTCAACGGCATCGCCGAGTTTGTGGCGAAACTTACATAGCAGTCTGCGTACGCAGAGTTGCGCCGATGTCCACTTACATTGCGCTAAATCGTTATCATTTTAATAGAAGCAATGGTAGCGCTATTCCACATTCCGAGCAATCATGGCGTCGAGCTTGATGACCCAGGGAGCAGATACACGATGGGAACCACAATCACTGCGAGAATGATGAGACGCATTGTGGCGCGCCATAGCCGTTCGTTCCTGAGAGCAGCATCATTGCTGCTTGTGCTGCTGGTCTCCGCGTGCGCTACCAGCAACGGAGCAGTGATGCACCCCACGGCAACTCCCGCCGCGGATAAACAGGATGTCATTGCCACGCCAGCAGACAGAACAGCCACTGCCTCCGCGGTGACACCGACGCTGACGCCCACGAATGCGCCCGCGGCGCCATCCGCGGAAGGGCGCGTGATCCTTGTGAGTTTGTCGCGGCAACAGCTCTATGCCTACGAGAATGGCAAGCTTACCTTCACCTTTCTGGTTGAGACGGGGCGGCCAGAGCTGCCGACGCCAACTGGCGTCTTCCATGTGTTCCTGAAGAATTGTTCCGACCGCCGCTGGACCTCCAATGTGGCTCCTACCGCGGCACATAACGCGAACTGCGCCGAGCACAACGGCGATGGACACCAGGCGATGTTCACCTCGCCCTGGCCAGCAGGCTCGCCCTACTGGTACGCGCCCACGCACATCAACTACGCGCTGAAGTTCCGCGACGGTGGCTACTATCTACATGACGCCTGGTGGCACGAGGACTTCGGGCCAGGCAGCAATACACCCCACAAACTCTCCAACGGCGAGTGGGAGACGGGGTCGCATGGCTGCGTGGGTATGACGACCACCGACGCCGATAGGCTCTACGCCTGGACGCCGATAGGCACGACAGTCTACATTCGCTGGGGCGTCTGACGCACGTCGTGCGAAGATATCTGGCGCATTCGGCAAGAAGTACGGCCCACACTGTTTGCCGTGCCCGACGCAACGCCACATTTGCCGCTGATGCATTGTGTCTGCACTGAGACATTGAGAGGCTTGATTGTGACTGGCGCGCGATACGCATGTGGTACTTTTGTGCGTACCCATGCCCATAAGGAAGGGCATGCCGAGCCGGGCACAGGATTCCCGAAGCGGCGCGAACGGGACCGTTAGAGAAATGCGTAGGGCGTCAGCGAAGCATCGGAACTGGAGCCGCATGGCCTGCCGGTGGGCCTTCCGCGCCCCCAGTCCACCCTATGCCAGTCAAAAGGATCAACAACGATGTTGAAGATCGAGCGAACGGTGACGATCAATACCCCCGTCGATCGTGTATTTGAGTATGTGAGTGACCCCAGGAATCTGCCGGAGATCTGGCCCAGCCTTATCGAGGTGAAAGACGTGCGCGACCTGCCCAATGGTGGCAAACGCTTTGCTTTCACTTATAAGATGGCCGGTTTCCGCTTTGAGGGCTTCTCGGAGGACGTCGAGTATGTCCGCCCGGATCACCTCTTTATCAAGACGACAGGAGGCGTCGAGAGCACGTTCCTGTGGAAATTCGTGCCAATGGGCCAGGAGACGACTGTCACCCTGACCGTGAACTACACCATTCCAGGCGCGCTCCTCGGCAAACTGGCCGAGCCGTTTATCGCCCGGCAAAACGAGCACGAGAATGAGCTGCTGCTGAACAACCTGAAGCTCCGTCTGGAACAGCCAGCCCCCACAACCATCCGCTAGTACGCACACGAACCCCTCACGGAGTCTGCCGCCTCTCTCGAAACCGGGAGGCGGCAGCGTAAAGCGCGTAACGGCAGTAGTGGCCGCATCATCAGGCGAAGAAGTGACGCAATGCCTGCGCCACCAGTTCGGGATTACCATTTCGATTGGTATTGCTGAGATCGCTCGATCCGCCATGGTCCAGCCCCGGGAACTCGATGCGCCCGGCAAGGTGGGGCAAGACTTTTTCCAGAGAGCCAAGGGCATGCTTCAGGTATGCCGGACTCTTGCTCCCGCCGAGCAGCAACACCTCGGCATGTACGTTCTTGAAGTCCTGGAAGTGACCGCTCATCGCGGTGACCAGCGCGAAGTCATAGTGCAGCGTTGGAGCAAGCGTCGCCATCGTCATGTCGCCAGGCTTCGCTTTCCTGGCCTCGCTCTTTATGGCGCTACCGGTGAGCGACTCCAGCAGCCAGCGGGGCATCGCATTGAAAATGGGTGGCCCCATCTGAGCGCCTTTCATGGCCGTCACCATCGCCGCGGCAATTTTTCCCTGCGCCATCTCGCGGTCATAGCGGGTCAGGAAAGCCCGCGGCTCCGAGGCATCGCTAAAGAGCGCCGGTTCGTATAGAGCGGCCTTCCGAATCGCGGGCAGCGAGAGCGCCGCCTCCAGCCAGATGTCGGCGCCTGAACTGACGCCGAAGACGTTACGGGCGCCCGTTTTGGTCAGGAGCGCGTCCATATCTGCAATATCGCTCTGAATGGAGTACTCTTTGTTATAGGGGCCGCTGAGGCCACGTCCACGCCGGTCAGGCACGTAGACGGTGAAGGCGTCGGCCAGCGCGGTGGCAAGTTGCATGTGGCTCTGCGCCGACTCCATCGCGCCATGGAGCAGCACGACCCCTGGCCCATGGCCAAGCTGGCGATAGCCAATGGCGCCGCCATCCGGCGCGATGACGAAGCCCGTCGTGTACTGCTGCTCGGCTGCGGGCGATTGGTTGTTGGCGGTGGTTCTGGTTGCCATGCTCCGGGTTTCCTTTCTTGCGCAGCTGACCGTTGAGCGCTATACTATCTTTACGGTCAACTGTCTTTGCGTTTGACTATCTTTATTATCAATTATCTTAATTATAAAGGTTTCACTTGTCAAGGGGTAGCGTATGACGAGTTTTTCCATAGGCGACGCCAACGAGCAGGAACGCAGGCATCGCGCCGAGCTATTTGCCCAATTACAGGTTCTCGGCGAGACATCCAGCACTGAGACGGCTCTCTTTCACCAGGCCGCTGCGGCGAAATATGGCCTGGGCATCACCGATATGAAGGCGTTGGGCGCGCTGATGCAGGAAGGCCCGATGACAGCTGGTCAGATCGCAAAACGGCTGAGCCTCACGAGCGGAGCGGTCACGAGCCTGATTGACCGGCTCGAACGCCGCGATCTCGTGAAACGGGCGCCGGACCCCAACGACCGACGCAAAGTCATCGTCATCCCCAACCTGGAGACGCTCGCATCGGGTGAAAACGTGTACCGCTCAATGGGCGAGGCATTTAACCAGTTACACGAGACCTATACGACCGAACAACTGGAGTTCTTGGTGCAATACCTTGAAGCGTCGATTGCGCTGAACAAACAGGAGATTGAGAAGTTGGCCAGGAAGGAGCAGATCTTGCCCGACGACGGATGATAACAACAGAAGCGATCATGCGTCGCGTAGGTTCGGTCGTGCAGCCAGCTACATGGCGGCGGGCGGAAAGTCTGTGCTATGCTGGCGGCAGATGGCATAAAGCGCACGAAGCGCCATTGAGCGAATAACTCTCGCACAGAGCAGCAGAGGAGCACCCCATGGCCGACCAGCCTACCAGTATCGCCGACTCTTTCCCCGCGCTCCAGGCAGCGTTTCAGCCCGCCCGCGCGGCGGGGCTGGATAAGACGCTTCAGTTCGACTTCAGCGGGCGCGAGCCAGGCACATGGATGATGCACATCCACGACGGCACGATGGAATACGCGCAGGGTCCGGCGCAGTCTCCCAACGCCACGATCGCGGTGGACTCCGACGACTGGCTGAACATCCTCGGCGGCGCGCTGGACCCGGTGAGCGCGTTCATGGGCGGCAAGATCAAAATCCAGGGCGATATGGGGCTGATGATGCAGTTCCAGAACTGGTTCGCCCGCTAGCCAACAACACTGCCATTCCCATAACTCGCCTATCCCGTAGCCGCGTATTCCGTTCGGGGTACGCGGCTTTTTATTCGCCACCCTCCCCGTTTCGACTTCATACGCACTTTGCCTAGAGCGCCAAATGCGTAGCGGACGACCACACAGGCGCTCGTTGTTTTCGGGCATACTGCACAAATGGTCTGCCGAGCCCCGTGCTATGCTGCTGAGGGAGCAAGGATTCACACGGGAGAGACTCGCCTATGAGCATCGCCATTCGGCTAGCGCGCCCGGACGACACAGCGGCAATTGCCACGATCTACGCGCCGTATGTCACCGACACCGTCATCTCCTTCGAGACGGTTTCGCCAGACGAACATGAGATGGCACACCGGCTGGCAAAGACGCTGGCACGCTTCCCCTGGCTGGTCGCCATGTGTGACGGCGAGGTGGCGGGGTACGCCTATGCCGGGCAGCACCGCGAGCGCGCCGCCTATCAGTGGTCCGCCGATGTTTCGGTCTATGTGCATAAAGACTTCCAACGACGCGGCATTGGCCGGGCGCTCTACACCTCGCTTTTCGCCATCTTGCGCGCGCTGGGCTACTACAACGTCTATGCGGGCATCGCGCTACCCAATCCGGCAAGCGTGGCGCTGCACGAGGCGATGGGCATGACACCCGTCGGCGTCTACCGCCATGTCGGCTACAAAGGGGGCATGTGGCACGACGTTGGCTGGTGGGAGGGGAGTTTGCGCCAGCAATCCGCCGAGCCACATCCTCCGCGCGCCCTGCTGGATGTCGCCTCCGACACCATCTGGGATGGCTGGCTGACCAACGGCGAGCTACTGGCGAGGGAACTGCGGGCGCAACCGTGAGCGATATCCCGACGCATGCGAGCACAATCGACGAAGGCGACGAGACACACGCCACGGTGTCGCGCGCGGCCGCGTGGAGCCAGGTAATAACCCTCTCGCTGACCGAGATCACCAGTTGGGGAATCCTCTATTATACCTTTTCGCTCTTCCTTGGCCCGATGGAGCATGACCTGCACTGGAACCAGGCCAGCCTGACCGGCGCCTATTCGCTGGCGCTGCTCGTCTCTGGCCTGATGGCGGTGCCGATTGGCCGCTGGCTCGACCGCGTACGCACGCCACGAGCGCTGATGGGCGTTGGCTCGCTGCTGGGTGCGGCTGCTCTGGTGGTCTGGGCCACCGTCACATCGCTACCGGTCTTTTATGGTCTCTGGATCGCGCTCGGCATCGCGATGGCCGCCACCCTCTACGAGCCAGCCTTCACCACCGTCGCCGCCTGGTTTCCGCGACGCGAGCGAGCGCTCACCGTGCTCACCACACTCGGCGGATTCGCCAGCGTCATCTACCTCCCCGTCGCGGCGCTGTTGGTCGAGCACCTGGGCTGGCGGGCTGCACTCCTGGCGCTGGCGGCGATCCTGCTGGTGGGCGCGGCGCTGCCCCATGCCGTCATGCTCCGCCAATATCCCGCCGTCCCGCGCGTCGCCAGTACAACGGTGCATGCGCCGAGCAAATCGCCCTGGCGCGCGTGGCGCTTCTGGCAGCTGGTCGCCGGGTTCTCGCTGGCGCAGCTAGCGATCTCCGCCCTGGTCGTCTATCTCATCCCGTATCTGGGCAAACAGGGGCTATCCGCGCCTCAGGCGGCAACAGCTAGCGGGCTGATCGGCGTCGCCGCGTTCGGCGGGCGTATCATCGCCACCTGGCGAGGCTCGCCCGAGACACGCGCCGCCATTACTGCCATGTTATTTCTGGCGCTCGCGCTCGGTATCGTGATCCTGACGCTGGCGCATGGCACGATGGGGGTGGCCGCGTTCATCATTCTCTTCGGCGTGGGATTCGGCGTCTTCTCGCCCGCCCGCGCCGGGTTGGTGGCCGACCGCTTTGACACGGCGATTTTCGGGCGCGTCAATGGTCAGCTCGCGCTGGCGATCACACTAGCGCGCGCGGCTGGCCCGACGCTGGTCGGTGTGCTGCTACTCCATGGGACGGCATACACCACGATATTCTGTCTGCTGGCGGCGCTGGTCGCCGTAGGCGCGGCACTGCTCTGGCTGCCAGCGACGCGCCGACAGCCTGGGGATTCGAGCGCCACACCCGTGGTTAGTCCTCAGCCTCCGCCATCTGACTGAATGCTCTGGGATGACGGCGGGTATAGAGCAGGCGATAACCCGCACCCACACCCAGCAGCGCCAGACACGCCAGCAGGATGACGACCGCCAGCGGCACACCGGTCAGCAATCGCACCATCGCGGGTGGCTCCACGCCGCTCGGATGTACCGATGATACCGGCGGCGGCGCGGCGCTGCTGCTCTGCGGGGCGCCATGAGCGGCGGCCAGCAGTTGGCTCATCTCGTCTTGCTCGGCGCTGGTCAAGGCGAACCACTTGCCGTCACGCTGCCAGAGGTTCATCTGTTCTCCAAAGGTTCTGGCCTCATCGCTGACTGGCCCTTCGTAGTAGATGAAGCCTGGCTGTCCCGACGCACCGGGATAATAGCGCATATGGTCGAAGCCCTGCGTCCAGAACGACGCGGGAACGCCGCTGTTGTTGTAGTAGCGCGTCAGCTCGACTCCCAATCCTGTATGGACAGGTTTGCCGATGGGGGAACGCTGCTCGAATCCCATGAACTGCGCCGTACTGAACGACGCCAGCAGCATTGGGTCGGTTACTGAGGCCGTACCGGTGACGCCATCGCCCGAGAGGGTTATCTTGTCAGGCGAAATACAGACGGGACAGGCTAGCGCTCGCGGCATGTTTGTCAACGCCAGCAGCGACGCGCCGAGCAACGCGACGAGCGCCGCCAGCAGCAGATGAGATATCCGAGATCGGGGCGACTGTGAGAATATTGGTGAACGCAGGCGCATAGGACGCGATCCTTTCTCCGGCGAGATATACGCCAGGACAAGAGATCAGCTGGCACACCAGGATACTTCTTCGTTCAGACGACGACACGCTCGTTGTTTTCTCGGAATTTCATCATAGCGAATGGTCGTATGGTATCACAGGAATGGTGTGCCACCATACGACCGCCTTAGCAGAAACTATCACCCGGCGCGCGCCTGACGCTGCTCGTTCCAGCGCGAGTAGCCGCCCTCGAAGCTCACCACCTCGCCATCGCGCACCTCGACGATGCGGTCCACGATGCGGTCGAGGAAGTAGCGGTCGTGCGAGATGACCACCACCGTCCCGTCGTAGCGTTCGAGCGCGCCTTCGAGCACCTCGGCTGAGGCGATATCGAGGTGGTTCGTCGGCTCGTCCAGAATCAGGCAGTTGGCGCCGCCGAGCATCAGAAGCAGCAATTGCAGGCGGCTGCGCTCGCCGCCGCTGAGCGTGCCGATGGGCTGGCGCGCCTGCTCGTACGTAAAGAGATAACGCCCCAGCAGCGCCACCGCCTGCTCCTCATAGTATGACCGCTCAGCGCGAATAACGTCGATGGGCGTCGCCGTGGGGTCGAGTGTCTCGTGGCCCTGCGCGAAGTAGCCGAGCGAGATGCTTGGGCCAATCCAGCGCTGGCCGTTCGTCGGCGTCAGCTCGCCCAACAGCAGCTTCGCCAGCACGCTTTTGCCCGCGCCGTTTGGGCCAATGATGCCCACCCGCTCGCCGCGTGTGACCAGCAGATTGGCGTCCAGCAAGACAATATCGTCGCCAAACGCCATATCGGCGTGGCGCAGCTCCAGCACCTTCTGTCCGCCACGCGCCGCGCTCCGCAGCTCCAGCGCCATCGTGCGGCGTTGCAGCACGGGCCGCTCCACCTTCTCCATGGTATCGATCATCTTTTGCTTGTTGCGCGCCTGTGTGGCGTGCCGCTCATCGAGGGAGATGCTGGCCCAGAGCTTGAACCGCGCAATCGCCGCCTCCAGCCGGGCAATCTCTTTCTGTTGCGCCGTGTAGACCACCTGCTGCCGTTGGAGCGCCAGCTCGCGCGCCAGCGTATAGGCCGAGTAGTTGCCCGGCCACATCGTGATGGCGCCGCGATCCAGCTCGGCGATCTCGCTCACTGTCTCATCCAGCAGATAGCGGTCGTGCGAGACGATCACCACCGCGCCGGTGAAGTCCTGGATAAGCGCTTCGAGATACTCACGGTGCAGAAGATCAAGGTGCGTCTCCGGCTCGTCGAGCAGCAGCAGTTCGGGGCGCTGCGCCAGACACGCCGCCAGCGCGACCAGTTTGCGCTGGCCGCCGCTGAGCTCCGTCATAGGCTGCTCGATGGCGGAATTGTCCAGCCCCAGCCCGCGCAGATAGCTCCGCGCCTCGCCCTCGAAGCCCGGCCCGCCGATCTCCTCGAAGCGCCGCAGCAGCCGCTCCTGACGCTCCAGCACGCGCTCGATGCGCCGCAAATCCGCCGTCACCTCGGGATCGGCCAGTGCGGTCTCACAGGCGGTAAGTTCAGCCTCTAGCTCCACCAGATCAGGTCGTGCCGCCAGGACGAATTGCAGTGGGTTACGCACGTCGCCGGGAATATGCTGCGGCAGAAAGGCGGTACGCAGCCCGCGCCTGCGGGCCACCTCGCCAGTATCGCCGTCGTCCTCCCCCGCGAGAATGCGCAACAGCGTGGACTTGCCGCTACCATTCGCGCCGACCAGCCCAATACGCGCCTCAGGCGCAATCACCAGATCAGTTCCGTGCAGGATGGTGCGGCCACCAAACGACTTTTGCAGGGAATGCACTCCAACCAGCGTCATGGATGTCTCCGTTTCCGGCGGCAACGCCAGCACAGGGAGGATGCAGGTGTCTATCTATCAGGGCGCGACATGCGATTACATGCGTGGTGAGAGCGAGACACTGGCGGCACGGCGCGCGAGACGCGGCAAACGCAAAAGCGGCCGTGGACCCCTCTGTACCGGGCCACAGCCGCCACATACTCTCAACTCTTCGGGAAGTGTCAGATGCAGTGGCGCATCAAAGCAGGCAAGCTGCATTTGGGCGCAGTACGACAGGGAACCACAGCCCAATCGCTGTTGTTGACGATGCCTGTCGTAATCCAATAGCCTGCTGGATGCATAGCGCGAACATGCTCCTGAATCTCACCATGCGCGACACAGCGCGCACTCCGCCGCCAGCGTACCATCTGCCGCCAGCTATGTCAATGGGCGATGAAACGATGGCGCGTGTCACATCCGCTCACGCTCTCGTGTCTTCTTAGCATGACGCTGAAAAGGCGCATATCGCGCACATTGCGCGGTTCACGAAGAGACGAAAAGAGAGCAAACGTTATGCAGCAACATACGATTCTGGTCACCGGAGGCACGGGTATGCTGGGACACCACGTCGTCGCGCGGCTGCGGGACGCCGGACGCGAGGTACGTGTGCTCAGCAGGCACATCCCCAACGATGGGATTGGGAACGAGGAAGGTATTGAGTTCGTGGTCGGCGACCTGACCACTGACACAGGGATCGACGCCGCCGTGGATGGCGCCGAGATCATCGTACACTGCGCGGGCAGCGCCAAAGGCGACGGGGAGAAGGCGCTCAATCTCGTCCGGGCAGCCGCGCGGGCGGGAGGCTTACAGCATCTGGTCTTTATCTCGGTCGTCGGAGCCAATAAGGTTCCGGTCGTCAGCGGCGTTGACCGCGGCATGTTCGGGTACTTTGCCTCCAAGTTGGCCGCCGAGCGCGTGGTGGCCGATTCGGGCCTGCCGTGGACCACCCTGCGCGCCACTCAGTTCTATGATTTATTCCTGCTGGTAGCGCGGCAGATGGCGAGACTCCCAGTGATACCGCTTCCGACTGGCTTCAGATTCCAGCCGGTTGACGCCAGCGAGGTGGCTGCCCGGCTCGCCGAGTTGGCGCTTGGCGCGCCCATTGGACTGGCGCCCGACATTGCCGGGCCGAGGATATACCGTACGGATGAACTGCTCCACGAATATCTGCGGGCCATCCATAAGCGGCGACCGACCATTCCCGTCTGGCTCCCAGGCAAGGCCGCGCGGGCGATCCGGGATGGAGCCAACCTCTCCCCGAACCGGGCGGTAGGACGCCAGACCTGGGAAGAGTTTCTGGCCGAAAGGGTAGGTTCAGGTTCACCAGACGACGGCGCGGCGAGCAGAGCGGCGCGGCCCTCGGCGGCTAGCGAACCAGGCCACGCCTTGAACCAGCGCTAGACTGACAGAGGCCACAGGGCATTCGCAACGCTTACAGGTGAGCTTTGTGGCCATCACCAGCGCTCTGAAACACCAGAAGAAACGCGACCGGGCATTCCCGTAAGATTTCTCCCTGCCATTTCCTCGCAAAACGTGCTATGCTGTTCGGCGATTGAGTCGATATACCATCTGGCGCATGCCCTGGCGTGTCGCCCGTTGAGAAAGGAGCTGTCGAGATGCCCAGAAGCGCACATTGCGCGACATCCGTACTCAGCACGCGGGTAAGCTATGGAGTCTCACCGAGGAGTGCGTTGGGGCGCTGACGCTGGGTTTGCCTGATGGCGTCACAATGCTCCCGATTATATAGACCTCCTCCCTGCATCCTCCTCACCGCGAGGACAATCCTCGCGCCTCCCTGCTGTGGTATCGATGCTTCTGTTCGCGCCCCCTCACCCCCTTATCTCCGCTCGTTCACCACTGACGCGGAGTGACTTGATTGCGCCATCGGCGCGCCGCGAGTACGCGACTACCTGAACAACTACCTTTGAGGGGCAATCTGTGCTTTCACCTGACTCGATCTCGAACGAACCATCCGCGCCACCAGCGACGGATGAGCTTCCCGTGGCAAACGCTAACCAGACTGACCAGACTGGCGACACATCTAGCAAACCTGCGCCTGCCAAGTCGCGCGCAAAGAAGTTTCTGTCCTACTACAAGCCATACCTTGGACTGTTCTTCATGGATATGGCCTGCGCGCTGGTCGTCGCGGCGATTACGCTGCTGCTGCCGCTCTGCGCGCGCTATATCACCAAGAACGTTCTGGAAGACAACATGCCGCATGCGCTCAACCAGATCGCTCTGATGGGCGCGGTCATGCTGGCGCTGGTGGGAGTGCTGACACTCTGCACCATGTTCATCGACTTCCAGGGGCATATGATGGGCGCCCGGATGGAAAGCGACATGCGCGGCGAGTTGTTCGAGCATCTGCAAAAGCTCTCGTTCAACTTCTATGATGAGCAGCGAACAGGCCAGTTGATGACCAGAATCAGCAACGACACCTTCGACCTGGCCGAGCTCTATCACCACTGGCCTGAAGATATCGTCGTGACCGTTCTGACGGTCATTGGCGCGTTCATCATCCTGCTCAAGATCAACGTCGCGCTCACCCTGATCGTCTTTCTCTTCCTGCCCGTGATGGCGGTCTATGCGCTCTACTTCAACAAGAAGATGAATCGCGCGCTACGCAGCAGCAAAGACCGCATCGGCGATATCAACGCGCAGGTGGAAGATACGCTCGCGGGCATCCGCGTGGTGAAATCATTCACCAATGACGAGGTTGAAACGCAAAAGTTCGCCCATGCCAACAGGCGTTTTCTCGACAGCCGCAGGGATGGCTACAGAAGTGAGGCAAACTTCTCCAGCGGGTTGATCGCGTTCACCCAGCTCATGACCATCGCGGTCATCGTCTTTGGCAGCGCCGCCATCGTACGCGCCTCCCTGGACCTGGCCGATCTCGTGACCTATCTGCTCTTTGTCGGTATCCTCATCGATCCGATTCAGAAGCTGAGCAACTTTATCAGGCTCTATCAGGAAGGTATCACCGGGTTCAACCGGTTCATGGAGATCCTGGAGGTGGCGCCTGACCTGCAAGATGCCGCCGACGCGGTTGACGTGACAGGAGTGCAGGGTCGTATAGAGCTTCAGGATGTCAGCTTCAAGTACAAAGAGGAACACAACTTTGTGATGAAGGACCTATCGCTAGAGATTCGCGCTGGCGAATATGTCGCGCTGGTGGGGTCTTCTGGCGTGGGCAAGACGACGCTCTGCTCGCTCATTCCGCGTTTCTATGAGGTGAACGCGGGGCGAATCCTGCTGGATGGGCAGGATATCCGCGACGTCACGCTGCGCTCACTGCGCGGGAGTATTGGCATCGTCCAGCAAGATGTCTATCTGTTTGCCGGGACCGTCGCCGAGAATATCCGCTATGGGCGGCTCGACGCCAGCAGAGAGGAGATCATCGCGGCGGCCAAGCAGGCGCACGCGCATGACTTTATCATGGCGCTTCCCGATGGCTACGACACGGATATCGGCCAGCGCGGCGTGAAACTCTCAGGCGGGCAGAAGCAGCGGCTGAGCATTGCGCGCGTCTTCCTTAAGAATCCGCCGGTGATCATTTTTGATGAAGCGACGAGCGCGCTGGACAATGAGAGCGAGCGGGCTGTCCAGGACTCACTGGAACAGCTAGCGCATCACCGCACGACGCTGGTCATCGCCCATCGCCTCTCCACCATCCGCAGTGCCCAGCGCATCGTGGTGCTTTCCGACAGCGGGATTGCCGAACAAGGTACGCATGCGGAACTGATTGCGCTCGACGGCATCTATGCGAACCTGTATAACATGCAGTCGAAAATATAGACTCGGCAATGTCAGGATGTTTGGATGGGCCATCCATTTTGACGTTGCGCGGCATCGATGGACATCGCGCGTCATCGCCGATAGTCATCGATGCCGCGATAGTTCCTGGCGGACGAAACGCCGTTGGCGGATCTTTCCGCTGAACGGCGCTCGCGGTGCGCGGACGGCTTGTTCTCTTCAGCTTCCAGATCGAGTTGGCGGAAGAGGCCACGCGTCGTGTCAAGGTACATAATGGCGCCTGGTCCTACCTGCTTCCCTTGATTAAGCCCAGCGTCGAGCGCATTCGTGATGAGCGATATCACATATTGCGCTGGCTCGCCGACAGGTCCGAGAATGGGACGGCCAGCCGCCACGACAGGCCCAAGCAGCCTGCGCAGGCTATCGCCGTCGTAGCTGATGAGGGCGAGGCGCACGCTCACCTCATGAATCTTGAATTTCGTCACCGGCGCCGCCTGAGATCCCGTTGCCCGCGATATCTCGAGTGTATAGTCCCCGCTGAGCAGATCGCGCAGGTTCGCGGCATATACCTCGGCATCCTGCCGGGAGAAATTCTCCAGTAACAGGCAGAAGCGGTCGCCGTACATATGGTAGAGGTTCTTTCGCGCGCGATCCGACGCGCCCGTACTCATCAGCGTGCCGCTGGTCAGTAGCGACTGACTGGCGATACGTCGTCCCATGGCGCGGAGCAGGTTGCGCGCGGTATTGTTCCCATACTCGTTGAAGATATTCGAGTGGCCGTCGATATCGATAGCAATCAACGTAATGGGATTGGTTGCTCTGCTGGCTGATGTAGCGGCGGACTTCCGCGTTTCTTTCGCCGACGAAGCGCCGCGCAGAGCCGTTTCCAGGTCTGCCCAGAAGGCATTCGCGCTCTTGAACTCTTGAAAGAAGCGGTCGACCGCGCGCGGCTGTTTCATCATCTCCGCCAGCACATCTCGCGCCAGATAATTTCCCCGGTATCCAGAGACAATGCCGCCGATAACATGGCCAATGACGCGCAAAAGCATCTGATCGTCCGCAGCGAACGTCTGATGCGTGGAAGTATCCTTCTCGTACTTCGAGCGAATATAGAGAACCGCCAGCGCACGGCCATACGAGCCGAGCACAGGAAGCGCGAGCGCCGGGCCAGGCTCATCCTCGAAGCCAGTGTCGGCCACGGCGGCATCGGTTGACTCGATGGCGCGCCGCAGCAGCATATGGCCGCTGAGAGCAGCCAGCGTCGAAAGCCCCTCGTTCTTGCCAGGGGTAAGCCGTGTCACTCCTACCGTATGCGGCGACTCCGCGCTCTGAGCAGTGACCACCAGACTCTGCTGGCCCGGCGGCAGGTAGAGGTTATCTGGCGTCAGAATCGCGGAAAAAATCCAGCGCCCACGACGACTCGACCTCGGCGCGCTCGCCGCATTCCCAAGGTGAAGGACAAGCTCGGTGATCTGCGTGAGGAGCCTGTCACCCGTCATATCGCTCATGAATTCGGGCGAGCTATAGACCATGCCCTCACCGACCGACGTGTAGCGATGGCCAGGAGCATATTCGTTGTCTTTGTCACTGTCGTTGTCATTGTCGCCATCACCCACGATCTCGGCGGGTGGCGCTTGCAGATAGCGCAAGAGGCGATAGGCGACCGCCCGTGGATTGGGAGGCCAGTCGCGCTCGGCGTCCTCTGGCTGCCCCTCCGCATCAGCGCGCGCGCGGACGGATGGTGGCGCGTAGAGCAAATGGGCGAATTCCGGCTCGATCAGCAAGTATGCGCCCGTCGGGCGCCTATGAGTCTGCGCATCCGCGACTCCCGCCTCTTCGCACATCGCATCGACTGAGCGCAATTCGTAGCGTGTCGCGTCGTCCATGCGTGGCTCGCGCATATAGAGGACGCAGTATGGATGGCTGCGCGAGTGCCAGCCGACGAGCGAGGGGCCGACGAGCGGCAGATCGTCCGCGCGCGTCACCGAAAAGCCGGGCCGTGTCTCAGAAGCATCGGCGGCAACAGGCAAAACCAGCGCAATCGAGCAGTCAACGACATCGCCCAGCAGGAGACACTGCGCGAAGTAGAGCAGTCTGGGAACCATCATTCGCTGGAGATACGCCGACTCAGCTCTGCGCAGCCGGGCGGCCAGGTCGGGCGCCTGTATGCTGTCCAGAATGATATCGGTCGAGCTACGTTCGTGTGAAAAGAAACGGGCAATATCGGTCATCGAAAAACCTTGGTCGATGAGATCACCCATCACGATCAGCCGATTCAGTTCGCCGAGGCTGTAGCGCCGATGCGGGCTGCCTTTGTTATCGTCGCCCTTGCTGTCATGGCTGCGTCCGGGGCTGAGGATGCCGATCACTTCGGCATAGCGGGCCTTCTCCGGCGAGATATTCGCCAGTTTTGCCGCCTCGCCAATCGTCGTCGTCAATTGGTCGCGGGCAGATGTGAAGCGCTCGTTCAGCCGTTTCCTGGTCGCGGTATCGCGCAGATGTTGATGTATTTTATCGGAGATCGTCTGCCAACTCATGTTTGCCACCTCTCGCAGTCTCTGGGGTCTGGAACAGGGGGACACTACGGGTTGAGATTTGAGGCAAACCTTTCCGCATATATTGAGCAATTGAACGGCTATTCGCGATTGCGTGTATTGTAGCGTATAGAGAATAATCTATCAATACGCAAGTGGGATAGGATTTCTACACTATTGTACTGATGAGTTTAGGTAACTTCAAACTATTTGAGCATGAAAACCAGATATCCGACTACTAGCCACCTTCTTGTCAGATATATTTGAGAATTCCTTCACAATTTGCGCACGCGGCTTGACAGGCAGCATGGGTTTGTGTAAGCTAGTTACAAAGGAAAAGCCGTTCGTATAGCAGGTCAGCGAACTGGCTAGTGGGCAAGCCTTGCTGAAGCTCCTAGCTCGCTCAGCCGCACCGGAGCCGGTGCGAGACACATCCCTCGGCGCGATCACCGTCCCTGTAGCTATTCGTCGCTCCCGCCAGCCCTAGCCACATCCATGTGGTCTGGCAAGCGACAAGGCCAGGATGATGCGTCAGCACTTCCTCCTGGCACGCCATGAAGGCGACGAATCGGCTCATTGAAAGCCCTGCTGGCTTACTTGGCGCGTTTGGCGGCGCGTGTAGCTGTGTAGCAATGAATCCGCCGCCGCTGGCCGTCTACCGAGTAATCATCTCATCAAGTACACCGGCCGCAGTGATCGTATCGATTGCCTTTCGTAGAGCACTACGAAAGCAACTGACGTCAGGTTGAATCCGATGAAGAACATCCGCTCACACACGCTTGATCGCGATCCTATCTACCTGCCCAGGCCACAGAACGCGTCGCCTGATGCGCCGCGCTCCGCCTACGCGGCATTCGAGTTGCAGGGGCTGGCCGGACTCAGCCCCAAGGCGCGTATCTCGCGCCAGGTCTTGCTGGCGGCGCGCAGCGGCAAACTGATGATGGCGTCTATGGGGGAGGATGGCGCGTTCGAGCTGCGCTACAATGTGACGCCCTCCCGCGAGGCCAACGAATGGCAGTCGTCGATCCGCGCGTTTCTGCTGATGCGCGTCACCCGCTGGCATACCACCTCCACGGCGCTACGTCGCCGGGCGCAGCAGCTCGCCGATGAGCTCGAACAACTACTTGAGTCAACGCTCCCCGAGTATCACTTTCAGCCAGTGACCGACAGCGCCACCGTCAAGAAGGCGCTGACGCCGTTCATCATCCGCGACACGCTGGAGGTGCGCCGCCGTTACCTCGACGGATTCGCGCGGCAACCGCTGCTGCTTCCCTGGCAGGGGGCCATCGATGTCGAATCGGTGCTCGACGTGATGCTGCGCCAGGAGGGCCAGACCGCGCTTTCCCTGTGCATCACGCCGACACACGTCGATGACGCATGGGATGAGGGGACGCTGATCCCCGCGCACCTTGCCGCCTCCACGAACGCCGGACAGAATCAGATGTTCGGCGATGCGATGGCGGCCGATGGCGAGACCGCACTCTATCTGCGCGAGTGGCAGCAGCAGATGCATGTGCGTCGCTCGCTCGCGTTGAATATCGCCAGCTTCCGGCTGCGCATCCAGCTAAGCGGCGCCGCGCGCATCGGCGAGAACCTGGCCGCCACGATCACACGCGAGGTAGGCGGGCCGGGACTCCTCACCGCAGAGGCCGCCTGGCAAACGCCCACGCTCCCCGTGGCGGATGGCGCCGTCTGCGTACGCCCACGCTCCGCAAAGCTGCCAGACCAGCCAGAGACCGAGTTCGCGATTGCCTGCGACAACGTGCGCGCGATGGCATTCACTCCCTGGGCCACCGACGATACCCAGACCGAGCCGCTCTTCCTGGCGCATATGGGCGAGGTCGCCTGCATGTTCGCGCTGCCCGATACGGGCCGCTGGCTGCCGCGCCAGGGGGTCGTCGAGATGCTGCCCTTCCGCGCGCCCGTGCGCGACGGCATCCATCTGGGCGTCAATCGCGTCCACGGCGTCATGTCGCCCGTCTGCCTGCCACAGGCCAGCCGGAACCACCACACCTGGATTGTCGGGCAGACCGGCACCGGCAAATCTACCCTGCTGGAAAATATCATCTTGCAGGATGTTCTGGACGGTCGCTCGGTTATCGTGATCGACCCGCACGGCGACCTGATTCGGCAGGTTCTCGGCAAGATCCCTGAGGAGAGAATGCGCGACGTCGTGCTCTTCGATCCCGCCGATAAAGCCTTCCCCGTCGGCCTCAATCCGCTAGAGACCGGAGACGAGGACGAGCGCGAGATGATGGTCAATGCCTTCATCGACCTGCTCATCAAGCTCTACGATCCACACCACACTGGCATCATTGGGCCGCGCTTCGAGCATGGGGCGCGCAATGTCATGCTGACCGTGATGAGCGCGCCGGGGAATACCCTGGTGGAGGTCCTGCGCGCCTTCCAGGATCATCGCTTCGTGATGCAGCATCTGCTGCCGCACGTCACCGATCCCATTGTGAGGCGCTACTGGACCGATCAGATCACCGCCACCAACGAGTTTCACAAGAGCGAGGTACTGGACTGGCTCGTCTCCAAGTTCTCACACTTCGTCACCGACCGCACGATGCGACGGATTCTGGGCCAGTCTACCAGCAGCTTCTCTTTCAGCGAGGCGATGAATAGTGGCAAGATCGTGCTGTTGAATCTGGCCAAGGGCCGACTTGGCAGCGAAAACGCCAACTTCCTGGGGTTGATTCTGCTGCCGATGATTCTGCGGGCGGCGCTCTCCCGCGCGGGGCTGCCCGACGCAGAGCGACGCGATGTCTCGCTGGTGGTGGATGAGTTCCACAACTACGCCACCGACAGTCTGGCGCTGATGCTGGCGGAGGCGCGCAAATACCATGTCGGGCTGACGCTCGCCAACCAGCACGTCGGCCAGCTTACCGGCGAGATTCGCGATGCGCTGCTGGGCAACGTCGGCAGCATCCTCTCGTTCCGGCTGGGGGCCACCGACGCCGTGGCCATGGAGTCGATTCTCGCGCCATCGCCTATCGCCGCGCAACATCTGATTACGCTGCCAGACTACACCGCCTACGGACGGCTGCTGATCAGCGGCCACCGCACACCTGTCTTCACGCTACAGACTCAGCCATCGCTGGTGGAGTATACCGAGCAGCGGGCGGAGGGCATCCGCGAGCTCTCTCGTGAGGCGTACGGGCGACCCCGTGAAGAGGTGGATAGCGAGATCAACCGGCGCTCGAATATGGAGCGCGCGGACCGGGACAAAGAAGGTGGCTTCAACATCAACCCCTTCAGTTAGAGGAGATGAGACCTGAGAAGGAGGTGATGTCGCACGCACACTGGTAATGACGCTGTAGCACTTCGCTGCTCCATACGGCTCGCGGTTGAAGACGGTATGCTAGCAACAAGAGAGGCGCCATATGACATTCCCACGACCATGGATACCACTAGAACAATACGACGAGTTGGATGAGTGGACAGAAGAAAAAATAGAAGAGCGCATCCAATTCCTGAGAGTACAAATTGCACAAACAGAGGTAAACCTTCAGGCGCGTACCCACCGCATCGCTACGGATATTCAGGAAGAAGCCATGGCGGAGCAGGTGGATGACGCGCTAGCAGACATCGGCCCAGACGTTTCGCCAGATCTCATCCAGGAGACGATCACGAACCGTCAGCAACTAGACGATATGACGATTGCTGACTGGCATAAGGGCGCGGAAGTGGCGGAACACCTGAAGGCTCTTCACGGCGAAATAAGCTATGGTCAGGCATGGCTGAGCGCGTACGAATATCTCCGCGACATCCAGCACGAAACACTGGAGCGCCTGATAAACGCCATTGAGCATATCAAGGTCGCAGCCACTCAGGTGACATTTTTGCCACAGAGTATGGTGGTGCTGACGCTACCGAGCGGAAACGAGAATGTTGACCTGCACTATGTGCGAGAACAAGCGCTCAAAATTGGCGAACGACTCACCTGGGAAAAATCCGAGTTGAACGTGACACAGCATAGGGACTCTGATTCTACTGTCACGGACGAATCCAATCGCACGCTCAAGGCCGCCTTCAAGGTCGCGCAATTTGTGTATTACGCCGCTGTGCTGGGGCGATACGCTGGCGATGCGCTGAAGCAGGTTGTCGCCCAGTTCCATCACGTTCTTGAGCATTTTCTGCCAATGCTCTCCGCGGTCGCCAAGTCCATCGTGTAATGTGCGCTTGCGCTCACTCACAACATTGCCCTCGCCGCGTTGTCGTCGAGGGCTTTCTGCTTTCTCCTGAGACGCATCATGTGCTATGGTTAGAACTGCGTATTGTTGATTGCCCTTGCTTGCGAATATACTGCGCATGATGAGCATGCTTGGCGTGGTGATATACGTTCCCCGTATGACGTTGGCGATGCGTTGGCGATGCGTTGGCGATGCGTGTCCATTCTCTGTACAGGTGAAGGGCAGAGGGAGCCATGGCCGCTCCACACTCAGCGATATGCCCAAGACTGATTGGCCGCGCGGCGTATCTGGAGTCTGTCTCGCTCTTGCTGGGGCAGATGCGCCAGGGCAATGGACATACCCTTTTACTGGCCGGTGAGGCGGGCATCGGCAAATCGCGACTGATCGCGGAGATCAAGACGGGCATCCGCCGAGACACGGCGCTCGCGCTCCAGGGCAACTGCTTCGAGCCAGATCGCTCCCTCCCCTACGGTCCGCTGATCGACGCCTTGCGGGCGCTGCTCGCCGTCATTCCTCCGGCAGAGCTGATGCGCGACGCGGGGACGTACGCCACCGAGTACGCGCGGCTACTGCCAGAGCTGGCTGCCTATCTGCCTGCTGACGCCACTGCTCCGTTGATTAGCCCGAAGCAGGAGAAACGCCGGCTCTTCGAGGCGCTCGTCCAGTTGCTTACCAGACTCGGCGCGCGCCAGCCACTCCTCTTTGTCGCCGAAGATATCCACTGGGCCGACGATACCAGTCTCGAATTTCTCGCTTTCCTCGCGCGGCGGCTCCCGCGCCTGCCGATACTGCTGCTGCTGACCTATCGCAGCGACGAGCAGCACACGCAACTCCGGCATTTTCTCGCGCAACTCGACCGCGAACGGCTGGCGAGCGAGATCGCGCTTGCCCCACTGACGCCTGCCGAAGTTGAGGAAATGCTCGTGGTTATCTTCGAGCTACAACGCCCCGTACGCCGTGAATTCCTCGACGCCATGTATAACCTGACCGAAGGAAACCCGTTCTTCATCGAAGAGGTGCTGCATGCGCTGCTGGCGGATGACGAAATCTATTACAGTGGCGAGGGATGGGAGCGCAGGCCACTCAACGATCTGCATATTCCCCGCAGCGTGCAGGACGCCGTCCGGCGGCGCAGCGAACACCTGAGCGGCGCCGCGCGTCGGACCCTGACGTTTGCGGCGGTCGTTGGCCAGCGATTCGAATTCGCGCTGCTCCAGCATCTCACTGGGTGGGATGAAGCGGCGCTGCTCGATCTGCTCAAAGAACTGATCGCGGCGCAACTGGTGGTCGAGCAGTCCGCCGAGCGTTTCGCCTTCCGCCATGCGCTGACTCGCCAGGCCGTCTACTCCGAACTGCTGGAGCGCGAGCGCCGGACGATGCACCGCACCATCGCGGCGACGATGGAAGCCCTCTATGTCGACGAGCTGGAAAGCCATCTGAGTGAGCTGGCGTACCATACTTGTCAGGCAGGAGAATGGGCGCGCTCGCTCGAATACGCGCGTCGGGCCGGCGAACGCGCGCTGGCGCTCTACGCTCCCCACGCCGCGCTCGAACAGTTCACCCAGGCCGTCACCGCCGCGCATCACCTCGGCGTGCCAGTAGCTCCAGCCATCTATCAGGCACGCGCCAGCGCCCACGAGACACTCGGTGATTTCGAGCATGCCCGAAGCGATCTGGAAATCGCGTTAACGCTGGCGCACGAAGGCGACGACACCGCTACCGAGTGGGACGCGCTGCTCGATCTGGGCCTCCTCTGGGCCGGCCGCGACTATGCCAAAACGGGCGAATATTATGAGCGCGCCCTGGCGCTGGCAGAAACGCTCGATGAGCCGCTAAAGCGCGCACGCACCTTGAACCGGCTGGCTAACTGGCATCTCAACATGGATGAGCCGCAGACGGCAAAATCCTATCATCGCGAGGCCCTGACAATCTTTGAAACTACTGGGGACGCACGCGGCGTCGCCGAGACGCTCGACCTGCTATGCATGACGAACATCCTCAGCGACGACCTGATGAAGGCCATGAGCTATGGGCAGCGCGCGGTAGACATGCTCCGCGCCCTGGATGACCGGCAGCCGCTCTCATCCAGTCTGGTCACGCTGCCCTTCGTGGCGGCGCTCCGTCAGTCACAGACAATGACCCTCGCACCCTCGACACTGAGCGAGGCGACCCGCAATGTGGAAGAAGGTCTGCGGATCGCGCGCGAGATGGGTTGGCGGGCGGGGGAGGCGAACGCGCGCTGGGTGCTGGGCCTCTGCATGACCTCCAGCGGCGAATTTGGGCGGGGCGTCACGAACGCTACCGCAGCACTTGCCATCGCCGACGACATCGCGCACCGCCAGTGGATGTCAGCAGCTCGTTATGTGTTAGGAGAGTTGGCCTACGAACTCTACGCGCTGTCGCTCGCCCGCGAACACCTGGAAAATGGGCTGGCGCTAGCGCAATCTATTGGATCATGGCACTGGATTCGACTCAACGCGGCGCTGCTCGCCGCAACCCACGTGGCGCAGGGTGATCTGGTGGCGGCTGAAACAGTACTCGACATGGCGATTCCGCCCGGAATCGCCATGCAGACTGTCGGGCAACGGTTGGCATGGGTGACACGTGGGGAGCTGGCGCTGGCCCAGGGCAAGCCTGATGTCGCGCGCGACATCGCCAGACGCCTCGCGGGAAACTTGACTCCCACCGGCCAGTTTGCCATGCCATTGGTGGCGCTGTTGTACGGAAAAGCGCTTACCGCGTTGAGCCGCTACGACGAAGCCGAAGCCTGGTTACGAGCAGCCACACCACAACTCCAGGCGCAGGGCGCGCGGACCTCACTACGGCGAGCGCTGACCCACCTGGCAGCGCTCTACCAGCACATGGGCCGCGCCGATGACGCCGCACGTAGCGCGAACGAGGCGCGCGAGCTAGCCTATCAGTTGGCCGAGACGATCCCCGATGCGGTGCTGCGCGCGGTCTTCCTGCGCCAGAGCCTGGCCAGCCTGCCGACCGAACCAAAGCGTTCGGCGGAAATCGCGCGGGCGGCGTCGCTGATGCTGACCGCACGCGAGCGCGAGGTGGCCGCGTTGGTGGCGCAGGGAAAGTCCAACCGCGCTATCGCCGATGAGCTGGTCATCAGCGAACGCACCACCGAATCGCACGTCACTAACATCCTGGGCAAGCTGGGGTTTAGCTCACGGGCGCAGATCGCCGCCTGGGCCGTTGATATCGGGCTGACACAGCCCGAGGCCAGCAAGAGCAAGACATTGCTGAGCAGACCATCCCATCGCCCGCACCGGCCCTCCACTCGTCGGTCGCGCTGATCGCTGATGGTTGATGTACTTATGCGTCTGCGTCTGTATGTCATCTGTAGCGCGTTTCTCCGTACCACCATCACACGAATCTCCGTACCATCCACGATGGCGCACCCGCTCTTTCTGGGTACCCTGGGAGTGCGGGTAGGAGACCCCGACTCCCGGGGTTAAGCATGGCTCTCTCTGTTGGTTCTCAGCACGAAGAAAGGGTATTGACCTATGTATGGCACCGTCGCACGCATGCGGGCAAAACCAGGCTCCGAGTCACAACTGGCCGAGCAGATGCGCATCTATGAGGAAGCGCAAGTCGCGGGAGCGGTCGGCTCCTATATCTATCGGATGGACAACGATCCGAATGAGTATTGGCTTGCGGTCATCTTCAGCAGCAAAGAGGCCTATGTCGCCAATGCGAACAGCCCCGAGCAGGACGCCCGCTATCGCCAGTTACTCGCGTTGCTGGATGGGCCGCCCGAGTGGCATGACGGCGAGATCACCTATGTCTCCCAGCCGGGACAAAGCTAGAAGTCATCTCTAAGAGGGATCCTGCAAGGCGCCGCCCACGACGCGGCCGACGAGCTAGCGAGGAAGAGCGCAATGACTGACTATTCAATCGTGAAGTTTCTGCACGTAAGTGGGGCCATTGGCTACTTCGTCGCTCTTGGTACTTTGCTCTTCGGGCTGGCGGCGCTCCGGCGCGCGCGTCGCGTCGAGCATGTACGGGTGCTCGCCGACCTCGCCAGGCGGCTGACGCCCCTCTTCAACATCAGCATCCTGCTCCTGCTGGCCGCCGGACTCTACATGACCTTCACTGTCTGGAGCTTCCAGACGGGCTGGATCGCCGTCGCCCTCGTCAGTCTGGCGGTCATCGTACCCGTCGCCGCGGTGACCGTTCAATCCCGCATGCGCGTCATCGCCCAGCTCGCGCGAGAGACTCCCGATGGGCCGCTGCCTCCCGAACTATTCGCGCGCACCCACGACCCGGTCTTCCTGACCACGCCGCAGACCGCGATGGCGCTGCTGCTGGGCATCGTCTTCCTGATGACCAACAAGCCGACGCTCTCCGTGGCGATCCTTGTGATGGCGCTCGCGCTTGCCCTCGGGTTGGCTTCGGGCGTGCTCGTCGCTCGTTCAACGCGTACCGTCGCGCAGGAGCAAGATGTGGCCACCAATGTAGCCGACACGAGTGAGTCAGTAGGATAGCCGAGAGCCGAGCGCGACGATACAGGCGAATCGCGGCTGCTCAAGCTACAACGGTATGGCGCGACCAGTATCGTGTATGAGATGACTCGTAGCCCACACTAGCCAAACCACACAGTATGTACAGCAGGCGTGTGTCTCTAGTGGTCGCACGCTGAGGGGAGTGTTGCGCCCAAAACGGCGCGGAGGGAGGAGATCACGAGCTATGGCAACATCCTCAACCACAGGACAGCAAACGCTGGATCGCGGACAACTCGATGCGCTGCGGAGCAAGATCCGTGGCGAAATTATTCTGCCGGATGACGCCGCCTATGATGAGGCGCGGCATGTCTTCAACGCGATGATCGATCGCCATCCGGCGGTCATCGTGCGCTGCAACGATGTCGCCGATGTCATCAGCGCGGTCAATTTCGGGCGCCAAGCACAGCTCAACGTCTCGGTGCGCGGCGGCAGCCACAACGTCACCGGATTCGCGGTGAATGATGGTGGATTGGTGATTGACCTCTCGCACATGCGCAGTGTCTGGGTCGATCTTGAGCAGCGTATCGCCCGCATCGAGGGCGGCGCGACCTGGGGCGATGTCGATCACGCGACGCATGCCTTTGGCCTGGCGGCGCCCGCGGGCATTATCTCCACCACGGGCGTGGGCCTGCTGCTGGGCGGCGGCATCGGCTACCTCACCCGCCCATATGGCCTGAGCTGCGACAACCTGCTCTCGGCGGATATCGTGCTGGCCAACGGAACGCTGGTGACAGCCAGCCCCGACCACAACCCTGATCTGTTCTGGGCGCTGCGTGGCGGCGGCGGCAACTTCGGCGTGGTCACCTCGCTCACACTGCAACTGCACCCGGTGGACACCGTCATCGGCGGGCCGATCCTCTACCCCATCGAAAAGTGCCGCGAGGCGTTGCAGCTCTTCCGTGAGACGATGGCTTCCACGCCCGAAGACTTCAACGCGTTCTTCGCGTTCCTGATCGTGCCTGACGTACCCGCCTTCCCGGAAGCGCTTCGTAACCAGCGTGTCTGCGGCATCGTCGTCTGCTATACTGGCCCCCAGGAGCAGGCGGAAGGGTTGCTCAAGCCGCTACGGGACTTCGGGCCTGCGCTGGATGCTATCGGGCCACTACCCCTGCCGATGCTGAATAGCATGTTCGACTTTACGATGCCGGTCGGCAAGCTCCATCACTATTGGAAAGCTGACTACATCAATGAACTGAGCGACGCCGCCATCGATGTCCATGCCCAATTCGGGCCGCAGACGCCCTACGGCTCCTCGGCCATGCACATCTATTCCACTGGCGGCGCAGCACAACGGGTCAAGCCTGACGAGACCGCCTACAGCTACCGTGACGCCAACTTCGTGCATATCATCCTGGCGGCGGGCGAAGATCCCGCCGACACGCCACGCGGCAGGCAGTGGGTGCGTGACTACTGGGAGGCGCTGCATCCCCTCTCGGCGGGCGGGGCATACGTCAACTTCCTGATGGATGAAGGCGACGAGCGTATCCGCGCGACCTACCGCGATAACTACGACCGCCTGGTAGCTGTCAAGCGCCAGTATGACCCAACCAATCTTTTCAACCAGAACCAGAACATCCGGCCTTGATTGACAGAGGTCTCACCCTAACCCCCTCTCCCACAGGAGAGGGGGTTATCTATGCGCTCGCCTGCCCGGCTGTTGTATGCTGCACCCAAACCATTTGGCGTCCAGGTGTTGGACGCCCCACCGTGAGGACATCAGCCGGGGAGGGAAGATCGTGGAAATTCTGCGCACGCCCGATGAGCGCTTCGCCAACCTGCCAGATTATCCATTCGCGCCGCACTATATCGAAGTCGATGGCGTCCGTATTCACTATCTGGACGAAGGGCCAGCGGACGCCGCGCCGGTGCTGTTGATGCATGGCGAGCCTTCGTGGTCGTTTCTCTACCGCAAGATGATCCCGCCACTCACCGCCGCTGGCCGTCGAGTCATCGCGCCCGATCTCGTTGGCTTCGGGCGCTCCGATAAGCCCTCTGCGCGTGAGGACTACACCTACCAGCGGCATGTAGACTGGATGACTGGGCTGCTCACCGGACTGGACCTGAGCGACGTAACGCTCTTCGGCCAGGATTGGGGCGGGCTGATTGGCCTGCGGCTGGCGGCGGAAAACGAGGAACGCTTCGCCCGAATCATCGCGGCGAATACCTTCCTGCCGACGGGTGACATCCCACCGGGACGCGCCTTCCTCCGCTGGCAGCAGCTATCGCAGGAGACGCCAGACTTTCGCGCGGGCGAGATCGTGAAGGGCGGGTGCAAGAGCGAGCTACCAGACGCGGTGGTTGCCGCCTACGATGCGCCATTTCCCGACGAGCGCTATCTAGCGGGCGCGCGCCAGTTCCCGATGATCGTACCCATCTCGCCAGACGATCCCGCCGCCCCAGCCAATCGCGCGGCGTGGGAGGCGCTTCGGCGCTGGCAGAAGCCATTTCTCTGTACGTTTAGCGACCGCGATCCGATCACCCGTGGCGGGGCGCGCTACTTCCAGGAGGCCGTGCCGGGCGCGCAGGGCCAGCCCCACACGACGATCACGGGCGCGGGTCATTTTCTCCAGGAAGATCGCGGCGAAGACCTGGCGCAAGTTATCGTCGGCTTCCTGGCGCGATAGAGAGACGCGAATCGAGCATCATATCTTGCGGCCATGGATGACATCGGTATAGACTGACGCGGAGATACCCATCGATTGATAGAGTGAGAGTGCGGCGACACCCGCATGAGGTAAGAAACGGCGTAGCGCATGATCGATCTGCCCGTGCCACTGACGAGCTTCATCGGACGCGAACGCGACCAGGGCGCCGTGCGCGACCTGCTGGCTGAATCGCGGCTGGTGACATTGGTAGGGCCGGGCGGCTGCGGCAAGACACGCCTGGCTCTACAGATGGCGCACGATCTGGCAGCCGCGGGCGACGATAGCATCTGCTGGGTGGACCTCGCGCCACTCGCCGATCCCGCGCTCGTCGCGCAGACAGTGGCCGCGTCACTGGGTATCGCCGAGCAACCTGATACTCCCATTGCCCAGACGCTCTGCGAAGGGTTGCGTGCTCGTTCCGTTCTGCTTATCCTCGATAATTGCGAGCATCTCATCGCCGCCTGCGCGAATTTGGCAGAACAGGCGCTGCAATCGTGTCCGCATGTCCGCGTTCTCATTACCAGTCGTGAGGCGCTCAACGTGGCCGGAGAGATGATCTGGCCTGTGACCGGGCTTGCTCTGCCCGACGCCTTTCTTCTGCCGTCGCTCGATGGACTGTTGGAGTATGAAGCTGTCCGGTTATTCGTGGCACGCGCCGTCGCCGTACAACCCACTTTCACGCCACTGCAGGACGACCTGTTACCCCTCACGCACATCTGCCTCCGCCTGGATGGCATCCCACTGGCTATCGAACTGGCGGCTGCGCGAGTGCGCGTTCTCTCGCTAGGGGAGATTGACGAACGGCTGGACGACGCCACCAGACTGCTCACCAGTGGCAGCCGGAAAGCGTCGCCACACCAGCGGACATTGCGCGCCTCACTGGACTGGAGCTATAACCTCCTGACACCAGACGAGCGGACATTTTTGCGCTGCCTCTCCGTCTTCGCCGCCAGTTGGGATCTGCCAGCAGCGGAGCTTGTCACTGTGGGCGTTATTAGCCCGTCAGCCGATCCGCTCGACCTGCTCGCGCGGCTGATCGAGAAGTCGCTCGTACTCCGGCTCGAAGGGTCCGGAGGAACGCGCTACCGGCTGCAGGAGGTCGTACGACAATACGCCTGGAGTCTGGTCGTAGACCTCGATGAAGAAGAGATGCTGCGCGCGCGGCGCCGCTCATGGTGTCTGGCGCTGGTCGAACAGGCGTCAACCGCTCTGGTCAGCCCCGACCCGTCTGCCTGGCTGGATCGCCTGGAGATGGCGCATGATGATATCCGCGCGGCGCTCCGCTGGTCGCTGCTGCGTAACGAGGGCGAAGTCGCACTGGACCTGGCGGCGCCTATCTGGCGTTTCTGGCTCTTTCGCGGCTATCTGAGCGAGGGACGACGCTGGCTGGAAGAGGCGCTCGCCGCCACAGGCGCAGATGGCATAACACCCAGTCGGGCTGAGGCCGCCCTCGGCGCTGGCGTGCTTGCGAATTTTCAGGCCGACTACGATCGCGCACGTGAACTCTGTGAGATGTGCATCGAGTACTCAACAACGCTGGCAGACCGCCGGAGGGTAGGCTTCGGGCTATTGACCCTGGCGAACGTGAAGAGCGAGATGGGCGATTATGAGGTCGCAGCGCGCACGTATGAGGAATCGCTGGCCGCGCTCCGCGACCAGAACGACCATCGCGCGACCGCCATGGCGCTCGGCGAGCTATCTCTTGCGCTGCTCTACCTGGGTGAAGCTGACCGTGCCGAGGACGCCTCTCAGGAGAGCATTGCCATGTATCACCTGACGAATAACAGGCAGGGTCTGGCAGGCTCGCTGACCGATCTCGCCATCATCCTATTGGCCCGACAGGAATACGAGCGGGCCTATGAGCTATGCGCAGAAAGCCTCGCCATACGCCGCGCGCTCGGCGATAAGGGCGGATGCGCCCACACGCTGATGGTGCTGGCCTGGGTGGCGACCGCACAAGGGAAGCTCCCTCAGGCTATCATCGCCTGTAAGGAGAGTCTGGCGATACGCGAAGCGACGGGAGACCGAAAAGGAATCGCTCAGGCGCTCGAGGGGCTGGCGCGCATCGCGAATATCGCTGGCGATCCGACCGGCGCGGTGCGACTGCTGTCAGCCGCCAGTCGCCTGCGCGCCGGCGCTGGTTCGCTGCCAGCGCCAACCGAGCGCGCCGAAATCGAGCGGGTGGCCGCGCAACTTCGCTCCCAGCTGGGCGAGAGCGCCTTTGACTCGGCCTGGTCAGAGGGGACGGCGGCGTCATCTCAGCGAACCATGGACGAGGCACGCACATTCAATATATTCGACGCAGCCGATCCGCCAGGCGCTCCGGATGCGCCAGACACGGCAGCAGTGAAGCCAGGGAGCACACAGGTGGCGGACACCTTCGGCCTGACCGCGCGCGAGCGTGAGGTGTTGCAACTCGTGACTCAGGGGCTTACCTACGCCCAGATGGCCGAACAGCTCATCATCAGCCCTCGCACTGTTGATACCCATTTGCGCTCGATCTACGGCAAACTGGGAGTGACCTCACGCAGCGCCGCCACACGTGTCGCACTGGAAAATCGCCTCATCTAGCATGGCAGTGAGGAAAGTTCCCTAGGGAAGCATCAGGGAAGCATCAGGGAAGCATCGCCAGAACCAGGACACAAAATAGCGAGTTCGCGTGATGTGGCTACTCCCCTCTATCAGTACACTTATCCTCAGTGGTCCGACCGTACAATCCAGTGACGACAACCCTCTGTCGTGCAGGGTATCACATGGGCCACTAGGCTTCCGTAGCGCCCACGTGTGCGCTCACCACTGGGTCTGGAAGGGGAAAGAAGCGATGGCTACAACGGTCGTTCTGCATCATGTCAAAGACTATCAGGCATGGCGCAAGGTCTACGATGAAGTCGGTCCACTGCAACGAGAAGGCGGCGTGATCGCCGAAAGCGTGTACCAGGCAAAAGGGGATCCCAATAACGTTCTGGTGCTCCACCGCTTCGCAACCATGCAGGCAGCGGAGGCGTTCTTCGCCAATCCACAGCTGCTCGACGCCCTGCAGCAGGCGGGCGTGGAGGGGCAGCCTCGTATCGAGTTCTACGAGGAAGCGCGATAAGCGCGCGTTGAGCCTGCCAGTATGTCGCTATCGCCATCCGTGGCCAGGCGTCGATCACACGGCGCTTTCCACCCAATTGGTCGCGGGTGGCGTGGCATACTGGCAGGTTCTTTGGCTACCTAGACCTGCGGCGTCGCGCGCGATTGGTCAGTGTCCGACGCGTCGCGCGCCGCGCCACCATCTCCACTCGTCCCACTCGCGCCACCATCTCCCGGCGAGCCATCGATAGGGGGCCGGTCCTCTGGCTCCGTCGCGACGGGAACAACGGCGACATCATAGGAGACCGTCGAGCCGGTAGGGAACTGCTCGGGGTGGGAAAGCTTCCACTCGCGCCAGAAGGTGACCGTCACCGCCTGGGCCACACCAGCAATCGGCGCGGCAAAGAGCGCGCCCCAGAGACCAAACAGTTCCGCGCCTGCGATCAGCGCGATGATCGAGATGGCGGGATGCAATCCAATGGCGGAGCCGACGATGCGCGGGCCGACGACATCACCTTCGATAACGTGGATGATGACGAAGACGGCCAGCACGATCAACGCCGTGACAACTCCCTGCGTCAGCGCCACCAGCACACAGGCCGCGCCGGAGATCAGCACACCCAGGAACGGAATAAACTCCAGCACGAAAGCCATGAAACCCAGTAATATGGCATACGGAATCTGCAGCACGTACATGCTGGCGCCAACCAACACCCCCACCAGCGCCGAAAGCGTCAGTTGGCCGCGAATATAGCCGCCGATCACGCGGTTGGTGGTGTCAAGCACGAAGACGGCGCGCGGCCGTACTCGCATCGGCAGGCCGGAGCGCAGCCAGAGTCCCACTCGCGGCGCGTTGGCGACGAAATAGACGCTGATGATGAGCGTCACGATGATATTGATCAGCCCGCCCGCTACCCCGGTGACAACGGGAACCAGATCTCTGGCGACCCCTGTGGCCTGACCAATGAGGGTATTGCGGAAATCGCGAAGCTGCTGGTCGGTGATTCCCAGATGATGTTGCAGGTCAACCAGCGCCGCGTTGCTGCTGGAGCCCGGCGTCAGGAGCAACCCGATACGGTCACTGAGCGGGCCGGCCTGCTGGATTGCGGTATCTACGATGACGCTAACCAACAGCAACAGCAACCCCACGAAGACGAGATAGACGATAGCAATTGCGAGGGGTAAGGGCAGCCAGCGCCGCAGCAGGGAGATCACCGGAGCAAGCGCGTAGGCAATCAGCGCCGCAATCGCCAACACCAGCAGCGTGCCGATGATATGGCCCGCCGCCCAGAAGGCGACGAAGATCACCAGCGCCCAGCCGAGGATGGCGAGGGGGATATCGCGCGCGCGCGCCCAATTGGTCCCCTGGTCCTCACCCTGGCCCACACCCTGCGCGCTCTCAACGACGGCCATGCTACGTTTTGGGTCATCCGACATGCTCGACCATCCTCTTCTTACTGGCGTCGCGCTACACATTCCGCGATAGCTGAAAAGTCAGATATGAAGCGGTCTCAAGGCCCATATATGGTATAATGAACAAGATACGTTCCACGCTGACACTCCGTTCAGGGAGAGTCGATTTGGGCCAGCTTTTCTCCACACTCGGAGCGTATTTTCGCTGGTCATCGGAACGTTGCGTTGTGTCCATTTTACCGCCTCCGCGGAAGAATAGATGACTAAAGTGCGTTAAAGCAGTGGATAATCCATCTGTTGTTGGGAGGTCAGTTAGTTCTATGGAGCTTGGTATTGTCAAGCCAGTAGGCATCGTCGAGCAGATGACGGGCGCCTATTTGGACTATTCGATGAGCGTCATCGTCAGTCGCGCGCTCCCGGATGTGCGCGATGGCCTGAAGCCAGTGCATCGTCGCGTGCTCTACGCGATGGAGAAGATGGGGCTTCAGTCGAATAAATCGTTTCGTAAATGCGCCGGTATCGTCGGCGAAGTGCTGAAAGAATACCATCCCCACGGCGATGTCGCCGTCTATGATACCCTCGTCCGCATGGCGCAGCCCTGGAACCTGCGCTACCCGCTGGTCATGGGGCAAGGGAATTTTGGCAGCGTCGATGATGATCCAGCTGCCGCGATGAGATACACTGAAGCAAAGATGGCGGCCATCTCCAACGAGCTACTGGCCGATATCGACCGCGACACCGTAGACTTCAGGCCCAACTATGACGGCCACAGCGAAGAGCCAGTGGTTTTGCCAGCGCGCCTGCCCAATCTGCTGCTCAACGGCGCGGCGGGCATCGCCGTCGGCATGGCTACTAACATCCCGCCGCACAACCTGCGCGAGATTTGCGATGGCATCGTCCACCTGATCGACCACACCGACGCCACCACTGAGGATCTGATCCACATCATTCGCGGGCCAGACTTCCCGACTGGAGGCATCATCCAGGGGCGCGAGGGCATTCGCAGCGCCTACACCACCGGACGCGGCCGTATCATCGTCCGGGCGAAGGTGCATACCGAAGAGAACGAGCGCGGGCGCATCGCCATCATCGTGACGGAGTTGCCGTATCAGGTCAACAAAGCCGAGCTGGTACGCAAGATCAGCGAGCTCGCGCGCGACAAGAAGATCGACGGCATCACCGGCGTCACCGATGAATCCGACCGGCAGGGCATCCGCGTCGTCATCGAGCTTCGCCGCGACGCGCGCCATCTCTCGGTGCTCAACCAGCTCTTCAAGTTCACCGCGATGCAGACGACCTTTGGCGCGAACGTGCTGGCGCTGGTGGATAACCAGCCACGCACCCTGACCCTCAAGCAGATTCTGCAGCACTACATCAACTATCGCGAGCAGGTCATCACCCGGCGCGCAAAATTCGATCTGGCGAAGGCTGAGGCGCGCAAGCATATCCTCGAAGGCCTGTCGACCGCGCTGGATAACCTGGATGCCGTCATCGAGACCATCCGCCGGTCACAGAACCGCGAGACCGCGTCGAGCAACCTCCAGACGCGCTTCAAGCTCAGCGAGGAGCAGGCCAAGGCCATCCTCGATATGCAGCTTGGACGCCTGGCTGCGCTCGAACGCCGCCGCATCCTGGACGAATTGACCGAGGTCAAGAAGACCATCTCGCGCCTGCAGAAGATCCTTGGCAATATCGCCGAGGTGCGCGCGCTTATCAAAGAGGACCTGGCCGACCTGAAGGAGAAGTACGGCGACCCGCGCCGCACCGAAATCGTTGATACTGAGGCCACCGATTTCACCGAGGAAGACCTCATCCCCAACGATGAGGTGGTTGTCATGCTGACGCAGAACGGCTACGTCAAGCGCATGGCTACTGGCCAGTATCGCGCGCAGCGGCGTGGCGGACGCGGCAGTCGCGGCATGACGACGCACGAAGACGACGCTGTGGGCCATCTACTGGCCGTGCGCGCGCACGATTCGCTGCTCTTCTTCACCAATCGTGGGCGTGTCTTCCAGCTCAAAGCCTACGGGCTGCCCGATGTCGGGCGCAACGCCAAGGGCGATCATATCCGCAACCTGATCGGCATCGATCAGAACGAGACCGTCACCGCTGTCGTCAGCGTGCCGAAGTTCGTCGCGCGCGACTATATGGTGATGGCCACCCGGCGCGGTGAGGTCAAGAAGACCAGCCTCGACGAGTTCGCCGTCGTGCGCAGCCTCGGCCTGATCGCAATGGACCTGGAGCCAGGCGACGAGTTGATCGGCGCGCGGCTGGTTGGCGCGGACGATCAGGTGTTGCTGGCGACTGAGCACGGGCAGGCGATCCGCTTCGAGGTGCAGGAGTTGCGGTCGGCGTCGCGGACGAGCGGCGGCGTGCGCGGCATCCGGCTCGACGAAAGTGATAACGTCGTCTCGCTCTGCGCCATCATCCCAGACTCCGAGCTGCTTGTCGTCACGACCCGAGGCTACGGCAAACGCACGCCAATCGGCGAGTATCCGACGCATGGGCGCGGCGGCGGCGGCATCATCACCGCCCGCCTGACCGACAAGACTGGCAAGCTGGCGGCGGCGCGCATCCTCACCGAAGAGGATCGCGACCTGATGATTGTCTCCGCCGAGGGTACCGTCATCCGCACCGACTGGCACACAGTGGCCCAGAGCGGCCGCCCCACCCAGGGTGTGCGGCTGATGAACATGGGTGGAGCGGGTGATCGGGTCGTCGCCATTACGACGATGAAGGGCGACGAGGACGAGGTCATGCCGCTCTCGATGTGGGATGGCAACGACGGCGAGGATGATACAGAAGACACCGAAGACACCAGCGGGAAATAGCCGCCCGCTAACCACGATTCCCCTTCTCTGCTCATTGGCGAAGGGGAGTCGTTCTTTTGCTCACTTTTACCTTTGCGGCCAGCATAAGCTGTGAGATATACTCACTCTGAACTCGTCGTATTCGTGTCGGGTGTTGTGATATAGAAGGGCTGAACGTTTCCATGATTCGGCATGAGGTCATCCTGCGCATCAAGCCAGAAATTACCCGTGAGGTGATTGATCGCACGCTGGGTGAGGTACGTGAACTGCTCATGAGCATCTCCGGGGTAGAGCGCGTGCTCTACGGCGTGAACAACGCGCCCGCATACCGTCACGCGATGCTGGTGGTTGAGGTGTCGGACGAGACGGCCCTCCAGCGTTTCACGCGCCATCCACAGCACCGGCGCGCTGTGCAGCAAGTAAGCCGCATGGCGGAGTCATCGGCGGTAGGCAGCTACCTGGTCGGGTCGGAGCATCAAACAAGCTGAGATTCATCGTTCGTCAGATGATAGATGCGTAACGAGAGCCGTGGCCAGGCGCCGCGGCTCTTTTCGTTGCCTGACGCGTGATGCTTCTGAGTAGCCACACTATGATGTCAATTCAGGGCAAGAGAAGTGAGTATCACATGGGCTCGTGGCGGTCCATGGTATCTGGGGTCTGAGGTTGCATCGGCGGCTGAGTGGGCAGCGGAGCAGTTATCTGTTTCATCTCGCGCCGCCTATCGTCCTCCCACGTCCTGCGTTCCGGTTCTGGTTCCGGTTTCGGGAGCATTGAGCGATGGCGCGCCTCGACGTAGCTCATGATCGCCTCGCGACTGATCATACCGACGACACGCCCATGCTGCGCGACCGGCAACTGATTCATATCCCGGCCAGACACGAGTGGCAGCACGAAGGTCAGGCTCTCCTCAGGGGCAACAGCCCGCAGACGCGCCAGCGGGATCATCACATTGCCAACGGGCATCTCTTCCCAGTGGCTTCGCGGGATGCGCTCCACATCGGCCGCCGTAATCAGCCCAACCACCTGCTCCCGCTGCACCACCGGAACCGTTCGCACGCCCGGCGGCAGAAAATTCTCCACGAACTCCTGCAATGACATCGTCGGCGGCGCACTCAACGCGACAGGCCGCATAGCGTCCGCTACCCGCACGTCACGGAGCATCGTTTTCAGCGCGACCGACGCGTCGGCGCTCCGTGCGGCGGTCAGCAGGAACCAGCCTATGAAGCCGAGCCAGACCCCACTAAAGAGATTTCCGCCCAGGGCCTGCACAATGCCCCAGAAGATGAAGAGAACTGCGATGACCTGGCCCAGACGCGCGGCCCAATGCGTGGATCTGCGCAGGTCGCCTGTTACCCTCCAGATGATGGCGCGCAGCACGCGGCCACCATCCAGCGGGAAGCCGGGAATGAGATTGAGCAACCCAAGCAGCACGTTGGCCAGTCCTATATACGTCAGAATCGCCGCCGGAAGCGCGCTGTATCCAGACACCACGAACGCCAGCAGCCAGAATGCCGTACCGATGATGAGGCTGACGACAGGTCCGATGGCCGCCACCAGAAACTCCGTACCCGCGCTACGCGGCGCGCTGTCGAGATCAGAGACACCGCCGAAGATGAACAGCGTGACGCTCTTGACCGGGAGTCCACAGGCGCGCGCCACCAGGACATGCGCCAGCTCGTGAGTCAGCACCGAGGCAAAGAGCAGGATGGCCGCGCTGAAGCCGAGAATGTAGTAGACGCCAGGACTAAGCCCTTGAATGGCCTCTGGAAACCACCCAGCGGCCAGGGAGATAGTCGCGAGAACGAGGATGATGAGCCAGCCATAGTTGATATCTATGCGCATCCCAGCAATCGAGCCGACGTGAATCGAACCTTGCATCGACTCCCCCTCCCCTCACTACACGCACAGCCGAAACAGGTGATCCAGACGAGCGACTTCCAGGAGCGCAAGGAGCGTGCCGCCAGACAGAAGTGCCATCGGGCGCATTAAGCCGCTGGCGGTGTATTATACTCGCAGCATGTCTAAACAGCCCAACAATACGACGCCTCATCAACCAGCGCTCACCCGGCGCGATCTCTTGCGCGCGGGTCTGGGCGTGGCTGGCGCGGGCTTGCTGGCGGGCTGTGGCGTCAGCGCCGCGCACTCCAGACCACCAGCGCCTATACCAACCTCAACCATCATGCCGTCGCCCACACCAGATACGCGGCCCGTGAGTGTGGTCATCACGGGCGATATCATGATGGCGCGGGCAGTGGGAGCGCGCATCAAAGCTGGCGCCAGCGATAGCCTCTTCCCATTCGCCGACACCGCGGATGTGCTCAAGAGCCACGACCTGCGCATCGGCAACCTGGAATGCGTCGTCTCGACGCTCGGCAGCCCCCAGCCCAAGACGTATACCTTCGAGGCGCCCCTACGGGCCTTTGAGCGTCTGCGCGCGGCGGGCTTCCAGATCGTCTCGGTGGCGAACAACCACAGCGGCGACTATGGGAAAGCCGCCTTCAGCGACATGCTGGCCCACCTGCCCACGTATGGTATCACGCCCGTCGGCGGCGGCGCGAACCGCACCGAGGCGCACCGGCTGGTGACCTATCAGGTGCGAAGTACGAAGATTGGCATCCTGGCGTATTGTGAGATCGAGCCGTCCAGCTTTGCCGCAACCGCGACCACCCCCGGTCATGCCTGGCTGGAGGCCACCCCGATGAAGCAGGATATCGCCGCCGCGCGTTCGCAGGTAGACTTCCTTATCGTCTTCACCCACTGGGGCGTTGAGTATGTACTCCAGGAAAATGCTCATCAGCAGTATATGGCGCGCCTCGCCGTGGATGCGGGAGCGGACCTCGTCGTGGGGGCGCATCCGCATGTCATCGAGCCGTACGAGGTCTATCACGGGAAGCCCATCATCTACAGCCTGGGCAACTTTGTCTTTGACGAGATGCCGGGTGTCACGAGCCTCTGCAACGTCCTCTCCTTCACCGTGCAAGGCTCGCGCCTGCTCGACTGGAAGCTGCGCGGCGCCCGCATTGTCTTTTCCACGGGCGCCCCGGTGTGGAATAGCTGAAACAGCGCTCTTCGATACTGCTCATGTATTCGCGTGGCGGCGAGAGCGCCGGAGCGCCTCTACGATAACGTCAGCAGGAGGATGCGGCGCATAGTGACCATCTTCTTGCAGGTATAGACGGCACATGATCGAGGGCGTAGCTGACGTCGGAGGGGGGCTAATATCCACACCGTTGATGCGGATGGTGGGCGAGCCAAAGAAACGATTCCGCTGGGCTGCTTCTTCCGTCTCCACAGCGATCACCACAATCTCCGACGCGATAGCCTCTGCCCGCAGCACATCACGTAAGAGAGCGAGCGCCGCCGGGGCATTCGGGCAGGAGGCAAAGTACAAAAATTCGATGTGGGGAGAGTTGATGTCGCCGTTTTGGACACTTGATGTTTCTTCCCCGTTAGCACTCATCGGTAGGCTCCTTTCTCTCCTTCCCGCGAAGGTCCTATTTGGAGCCTACACCTTCTCCCTGAAGAGAAGGTCAAGTGATGATGGAACGATCTGGTTCAAAAACCAGACATATCGAGGAGCTATCCGCGCATTCAGGCTCAACCTCCACCGCCACTCGTGCAAGTTGAACCATATCCTGGCGCAGCGCCGCCAGTTCCGCGATGCGCGCTTCGATCTCTCGCGCCTTCGCCTCCGCGAGCGAGCGGACATGGCGACATGGCGGCATACCGCTCTCGCGCACCGCGATAATGCTGGCGATCTCATGTAGCGACCAGCCCAGGTGTTGCGCGCGACGAATGAAGGCCAGTCGCTCGGCGTCCCGCTCACTATACAGGCGATAGCCTGCCGCTGTCCGGGCGGAAGGGATGAGTAGCCCGATACGTTCGTAGAAGCGGAGCGTCCGCGGATTGATGTCGTGCATCCGCGCCAGTTGGCCGATTGTCAGCGTATGTGTCTCGTGAACCATCTGGCAGACCTCCTCAATCTCACGCCCAGAGATGACGCGCGTGCTCCGCACGCGGTGATGGCCACCATAGTCACTCTGTCTCATGTGGAAGGTTTATGTCCAGGGTGTGTTGGTAGAAACTTCAATCGAAACCCAGCGACGATGAAGGAGTTGGCGCCCTAGCGCGTGGAAAACAAAGGTAGCCCGGCGAAAAATCCACCGGGCTGAACAGCATGGGCTGCTATTGCGCGCGATCAGTTCGTGAAGATGCGGAAGATGTTACGGCCCTTGCCGTCATCGTCGCCCTGCTGCTGCTGACCGCCCTGGCCGTTCTGATTCCAGCCCTGGCCGCCGCCGCTCACGCTGGGTACCGGCGCGGTGGGGCTTTCCTCGGCATAACCGCCACGGGGCGCGGCGCCGCCGCTGCGATTCCAGTCAGGCGAGTTGCCAGCGCTGGCGCCATTCGCCGCGCTACGCGCCGGAGCGCCAGACGGCGCCGGAGCCGAGCCAGAGGTCGCCAGCCGCTCGTGGTCGATCCAGTCGTATGCGCCGCCAAGCGCGTGCTCGCACCAGGTCGAGTAATCTTTCGGGGCGAGGCCCGTGCGCTCGAAGTGATCCAGCCGCCGCATGGTCAGCATCAGCCAGTCTTCGCCCTGCTCCACCATCCGGTCGAGCAGATCCATTCCGGTCACGCCGCTGCGCTGCAACCGCTCGATGGCGGCAAGCTCATTGGGTGACGGGCGGAACCCGGCCTCTTTCGCGTCATTTTCCCGCAATTCCGAGCGCAGGCCAGCCGTCGTCCGGTCCAGTTCGCTCGTGACACGCTCCACATACCAGGACATGTAGCTTTCTGAGACCTGCTGCATCGCCTGGAGCGGGATTTGCTCATAAATCTTCGTAACCGCTGTTGGATCGGAAGCCATTGTTTCCACAACCTTCGCTTCTCAGCCTAATCATCATCCCGCTGACGTTGCCACCAGCCAGACACTGAATCACTGGTGGGCTGCGCCGAGCCCGTGGAGGAGGCTCCGCCAGGCGCTTTGGCCTCGCGCGCGCGCGAAAGTTCGCGCATCTGCTCCATCGGGTCACTGGGCATCTGCTCCGCCCGCGCCAGCAAACTCGCAACGACTTCCTCGTTCCCGGCGGAAGGCGCGGCCGCCGGAGTGGCGGCGCTCACCGGAGCGCGCGTTGCGCTAGAGGCAGCCGCTGGAGCGCTAACCGCGGGCCGACGTTGGTCCGGGTCTGAATCCAGTGCTGGCATCGCAGCCTTGATGACGTCAATGTTGCTGAGCTTGTGGCCCGCGCTGGTGTAGCTCAACAGCGCCGTTACAATTGGATTGTCCAGGTCTGGCAGGGAGGTCGTTTTCGCGGGCGCCATTTTCTGGACGCGCGCGCGCTCCTGCTCCAGCGTGTTAATCTGATCACGCAGGCGCCGGCCGATCTCCTGATGATGCAGCCATTGCTTGTACTTGCCCATGCTGTCTTCCCCGCTTGATCTGTTCGATCTGTTGGGAGCATGCCGGGCGCATTGCCCGATCTGCTCGACGTGCTGTGACCGGACCGGGCCATGCCCGCGACGCCTGCCACCACACATGCACACGGAACTGCAATCCGCCGACGTTAGCGCCGACAAGAAGTGCATGTCCGGCCACCCCGGACCGCGCCAGTATATCATAGCGTGCGGACTACAACAACAAATTTCTCGCAGCGCTACCCGTTCAGGCTACTCTTCAGTCGGTGTAGCTCATCTTCCCTCACGTATTCGGATTGGCTTGCCGATTTGGGCCGCCACCAGCGCCGCCAACTCATGCGCGCCGATGGGCAGTGCGCCACCGTCCGGTGGGATGACGTTCGTTGCCTGTGAACCAGCGGGCCAGGATGCCTGGATGGTTGGTACATTGCTCACGACCCAATAACGAAACTCCCCGTCCCATGATCCCCACATGATGTACTGTATGCTCGACCAGACTATCAGCTGCTGCTGTCGCCCACGTTCAGTCGTGAGGCCACTCTGGTCAGCCCGAACGCGCTCTGACGCCACAATCATGCTTGGGTAGGCCAGTCCCGCGCCGATGATCCCTGCCAACCCATGTACTATCACCATCCCTGAGCGCCCTATAAGCATGAAGTCACCGCTATCGACGTAGAGATTCTGCGGATGAAGACCGGGGAGAGCAACGCCGAATGCCACCAGGAGGAGTAGTTCTGCGGGAATCAGATTGACGGCAAGTGCCAGCCCTACGACAATCAGCCTGACACGCCTGCCTAGCGGCGGCCGCCAACTCAGGATATACGCGAGGCCCGACGCATCGAGCGCGGGTGCGCTAACTGATGGGGGCGTGTTGTGTGCGATGGGTTCGCGCTGGATCAACGCTATTCGTAGGGCAGAGAAAAGGATGCAGGGAATCGCGAGGGCCAGCGCACCTGTGCTGAGATCGCGTAGCCAGGCAATCGGCGCGATAGGAGATAAAAAGTCTGCAGCCGTGATGCCTGCTAGCACCAGTGCACAGGCCAGTAGAATGATAACGCCAGTCGAGCGTTTCGACTCATCCGTTGATGCCGGGTGATACTGCAACCACTTCACTAGCATGCGCGGCGGCAGGCCCGTGCGCGCCACGATGAGGTTGAGCAACGCCACCTGGCGGAGTCTCATCTCGCTCGACGAGATACCTGCTGGCACATAATCCGCGCCGAATCTCGCCATATACTCGGCCCACCCAATGCGTTTGCCCGGCGCATAAAGGTAGAACCGCCGAAAAGCATTCGCGTCAGCGCCCACTACTTCCAACAGTTGCACCTCATCCCAGTCCATATGGATGCGAGCGCCAAACTCAGTGCGCGCGTCTATTCCCGTATCGGTCGCCGTGACACCGAACGGACGCCCAAGCAAGAAAGGAAACACTCGTACAATCAAGGTGACAAGGCCAACGAGAATCGCGACCAGAGCAATGGCCCCAGCGACTCGCGGAATAACTTCCCAGATGCTCATGGGGGAGTTATGAAAGAGCGTCTCGATCAATAAGAAGGCAGCCGCCGCGATTGTGAGCATCGCCAGCAAACCTTGCATGGCAATTATTAGTGTATGGAAACTCGTCATTCTACTGTTTCGCCACATCAGTTCGAGCGGTTGCGTTGCCACATCATCAGCAGCAGCAGGCTCGGTACGAATATTGGCGAGCGGCATCACGTCCACTGCGCCCGCGAAAGCCTCCAGCCGTAAGAGGTGGCGTCTGTGCGCGCGCACCGCCATGATAATTAGTGTCACGCCGCAAATAAGTAAGACCAGCCCCAGAAAGATATCTATGCCGATCCACTGCCGATACTCGGCGTCCGTTACAAACTGGTTCTCAGCAGGGGTTAGTTCATTCGTCACAAGATGGTAAGGAACGGCTATACCAGCTATGCCACACGCAATCCCAGCGAGCACCAACAGCCGCCACCAGCGATCCCGATCCCGCACTGGCTCCCTCCCATTGCTACCCTCGCACAGAGCTATGCAAGGCGTACGCGACCGGCCAATTCTAACAGGCTGGCGGCAAGTTGGCAACGAACTTCGCATTGACAGAGGGCCAGGTCGTGCGCACAGAATGACTCAATACGTCTCACCACGAGGCAGCGTCACGAGAGGGCATCTGGTTGGCGCAACGCCAGTATATGGTCATATGCGCTGGCCACAATGGTGGGGGAATAGCAATAGCTTGGACACGTTACCCAGTCACCATCGTCAAATGCTGGCTGTGCCGCCCAAGAGCGCTCAATGCAAGCCAGACGAGTCCGACATGTTGCTGATTGGCCAGCTATACGAATATGCGACGCCGCGCAGCCCGCTCATGTGGCGCACATAGCACATAGAGCACAGGTCACATGGCCCATGCTCTATGTACAATCAAAGCAGCATCCCTGCTATGGGTAAGGTATCTTACCCTACCCACCTCACCACTGTATCGCTTCATGCGCAAGTTCGGTAAGATGCTACGTATAGATGCACATTTCGTGCCATCCCTTGGAGTAGTCCCTCGGGCCTCTCCAAAAGGCTAGGTTATCATACGCTGAACAGCCTCATGACGACCGCGTAAGAGTAGCACGAGCATGCGTCAGTTTGCGCTCAGGCTGTCTGGATATTCGATGCGCCCTGCAAGCCCAGCTCCTCGACGGCCTGCTGGCGCATGATGAACTTCTGAATCTTGCCCGTCACTGTCATCGGGAAAGCATCCACAAACTTCCAGTAGCGGGGAATCTTGAAAGTGGCGATTTGCCCTCGACAGTAGTCCTGCAACTCTTCTGGCGTCGCCGTCTGGCCCTCCTTGAGCTTGACCCAGGCCGTCAGCTCCTCGCCATACTTCGCGTCAGGCACGCCGAAGACCTGCACATCACTGACCTTCGGGTGGCTGTAGAGGAATTCCTCGACCTCACGCGGGTAGACATTCTCGCCGCCGCGAATCACCATATCTTTGAGCCGCCCGACGATGTTCACGTAGCCGTCGTCGTCCATCGTGGCGAGATCGCCGGTATGCATCCAGCGGGCCGCGTCAATCGCCGCGCGCGTCGCATCCTCGTTATTCCAGTAGCCGAGCATCACGCTGTAGCCGCGCGTCAGCAGCTCGCCTGGCTCGCCACGCGGCACGACCGCCCCACTCGCCGGGTCAACCACCTTGACCTCGACGAACGGGTGAATCTGGCCCACCGTCGCAACACGCTTCTCGATAGTATCGTCCAGGTGGGTCTGGAAGGAGACGGGGCTGGTCTCGGTCATGCCGTAGCAAATCTCGACCTCGCTCATGTGCATCTTGCTCATCACCTGGCGCATGACCTCGACAGGACAGGGCGACCCCGCCATGACGCCTGTGCGCAGCGAGCTGAAATCGTACCGGTCGAAGTCCGGGTGCGCCAGCTCGGCGATGAACATTGTCGGCACGCCGTAGAGCGCGGTACAGCGCTCCGCCTCGACCGCCTCCAGTGTCGCCTGTGGATCGAATGTCTCGGCGGGATAAACGATTGCGGCGCCGTGCGTCATCGTCCCCAGGTTACCCATAACACAACCAAAGCAATGGTATAGAGGGACAGGAGCGGCAAGCCGGTCATTCTCGGTGAACCCTTGCAGGTGGGCGACAAAGTAGCCGTTGTTGAGGATATTGTGGTGTGAGAGCGTGGCGCCCTTCGGATTGCCGGTGGTGCCTGAGGTGTACTGGATATTCGCGGGATCATCGAACTCCTGCTGCGCCTGACGCTCAGCTAAGCGCTCCGGCGCGATCTCCGTGGCCCGGTCCATGACCTCGCCCCAGACCCACATACCGGGCGTGCGCTCTGTCCCCAGACGAATGACATGGCGGAGGTGAGGCAGCTTGTGACTGTCGAGTTGGCCCGGCGCACACCGCGCCAACTCGGGCGCGAGCGTCTGCATCATCTCGATATAGCTGGTGGCGCGGAAGTTCGGGGCAAGCACCAGCGTGTTGCAGCCAGACTGGTTCAGGGCGTATTCGAGCTCATGGAGGCGATAGCCAGGGTTGACATTGACCAGTATCGCGCCGATCTTGGCCGTGGCATACTGCGTGATCGTCCACTCGGCGTAGGTCGGCGACCAGATGCCGACGCGATCTCCCTTCTCGATGCCGAGCGCCATCAGCCCGCGAGCGAAGCGGTTCACCTCGTCCTGGAGCTGGCGCCAGGTGTAGCGCAGGCCCTGATGGCGCGAGATGAGCGCGTCGCGGTCGGAGTAGAGGGAAACGGTGCGGTCCAGCGCGTCACCGATGGTCATACCAAGCAATGGCGTATCGCTTGTGCCGCTGACGTAGCTCCAGCGGACCGCGCTGCGGTCAACGATGTGGGGACGTTGTTCGCTCTGTGCCTGTGTCATCATATCTACCTCCGATGCCATCGCGCCTAACAACAGTAGCGGATTCGCATGCCAGGAACAGGGATGGGGTAAACGAGCGATGGGGCGCAGCCGCGCCATCATGCGTTCTGCGCTTCCATCATGTTATACCCCAGAGCGATTCCGCCTGTCACAGCCATCGAGGCCTCACGGAGCGCAACCGCCTCGCCGCCGCAATCCGAAGACATCCGAAGACATCCGAAGACATGGTAAAATCGGGTGGCGCTTGGCCGAACAGCAGCAGTACATTCCATAGCTCTTCCAGACGCCGGACTATCTCTTCGTTAGACCGCTACGGGAGTACAGAGAGTACAAGACCGTCTCATGTCCACTCCGCGAGCCATCAATCGGAAGCCGTCTATCGTGGCGCTCACGCTCGCCGTGGGCGCTCTTCTCTGCTGCCTGCTGATTCCGCCCGTTGCCGCCTTCCAGCCAGCGCGTCTGCCCGCCATGCTGCTTTTCGTTGCGGGTGCGGCGCTGCTGGCAACGTCGCTGCTTCCCCTACCTCAGCGCTGGGCGCGAGCGGCGCTCTTCATCGCTGGGGCGGCGCTTCTCTGGCTGCTGGTGGGCTGGTGTGTCTTCAGCCAGATCAGCCCGGTCACTGAGCCACGCAGCCTCACCTGGGGGGTGCGTGGGTTGCCGCTCGTGCTGGCGCTCGGCCTCTGGCTCTGGCTATTGCTGCCGCGTTCGTGGCAGCGGCGCGCCCTGCTGGCGGTGATCGTGCCGTCGCTGCTGGCGCTGGCGCTCGTCGCCTGGAGCCGTCCGCCACATCCACTCGATTTCCAGCCGTATTACGTCGCTGTCGATAGCAACGGCACACTCTACGTCACCGATGCCTACGCGCCCGTCATCCGCGTCTTCGGGGCGGGTGGCGCGCTGCGGTATAAGCTGCGTCCCGGTCTCGCCAGCGTGCAGGGTCCGCCAGGGCCGGGCTTCATGCCGCCTGGGCCGTACAACGATCCCGATGGGCTGGGCGTGCCGCGGAGCACATCCGGCGCGCGCACCATCTCCGGCGCGCTCAACCCCATCCCCTACGGTGTGGATGATTTCTGGTTCTGCGGCATGGCGGTCGCGTCCAACCACGACCTCTACGTGACCGACTGGATGCGGGGGCGCATGCTGCGTTTCTCATCATCCGGGCGGCTGCTGGCGCGCTGGAATCTGCCCCAGGGCTATGAGCCGTCGCTCAACTGCGTTGCGATGCTCGGAAATGACTTGCTGCTCAGCGATACGCACGGCGCGGTGCTGCGGGTGAACACCAGCGGTCATGTATTGGCGCGCTGGGCCGTGCCGGAGCGGTTGTTTGGAGGCATCTCCGTCGCGCCCGATGGCAGGACGATCTACGCGCTCTCCACCTCGCGGGTCTATCGCATCAATCCGGGGACGGGAGCGATGAACTCATGGGCGCTGCCTGCGCCGACCACCCCGCTGCGCACGCCCTATCAGGCGGTGCTGGCGCTGGACGCGAACCGCATCGCTGTGACCGACCTCGGCCTCCATCGGCTCGACCTGTTCATGCCGGATGGGAAGCCGCTCGGCGCCTGGGGCAAGCATGGCATCTGGCCGGGCGAGTTCCAGCAGGTAGGGGGTCTTGCGCGCGATAGCCACGGCCAGGTTTACGTCTGCGATTTCGATGGCCGCGTCGTTCAGCGATTCAACCCAATTGGAAAGATCAACGCCCTATACTGGAGTCCCGATGACGACGAAGTTGATTGACGAGGCAGAGACACCGCCAGAGCGAGGGCGCAAGGGGCTGCGGGCGATTCCCGGCGTCGTCTATGTGCTTGGCGCGGCCAGCCTCTTCACCGACATCGCCAGCGAGATGATTATGCCGCTGCGGCTCATCTTTCTGGTGCAGGCGCTAGCGGCTCCGTTGGCGCTAGCCGCGTTGATCGAGGGGCTGGCGGAGAGCGCGACCAGTCTGCTCAAGATTCTGTCAGGACGACTGGCCGACCAGTCGCCGTCTCGCCGTGGGCTGGTGACCTGGGGGTACAGTATTTCCGCCGTCGCCAAGCCGCTGCTGGCGCTGGTTCCAAGCTGGCTGCCCGCACTGGGGCTGGTGCTGGTGGATCGCACAGGCAAGGCGCTACGTGTCAGCCCGCGTGACGCGATGATCGCCGACGCCGTACCAACACAGAAACGAGGGCGCGCGTTCGGCATCCATCGCTCCGCCGATACGCTGGGCGCGGCTATTGGGCCGCTGGTGGCGTTGCTCATCCTCAACGCGACGAATGGGGACCTGCGCGCCGTCTTCGGCTGGACGCTGGTTCCGGGCGTGCTGGCGGTTGTGGTGGCGCTGCTCTTCCTGCGCGACCGCCGTCGGCGTAACGCCCCGTCAACCTCATCCGCATCCTTGCCTGAAGCCGGAGCCATTGGTGGGCGGCTGTCCATCGCTCAACCGGCGGATACGTCAGCGCTGGGAACGCGCTTCTGGCTTTTCACCGCGATTGCCACCTGCTTTGCGCTGGGCAACTCGTCCGATGCGTTTCTCTTCCTGCGCACCGAAGGGCTGGAAAGCTCCCTGGTGGCCGTACCGCTCGTGTATTTCGCCTTCAATCTCGTCTACGCGCTGCTGGCGACGCCGCTCGGCTCGCTCTCGGACCGCTGGGGACGGCTCCCGGTGCTGGCGGGTGGCTACGCTGCCTTTACGCTGGTCTACCTCGGCTGGACCCAGGCGCGCACGACCTGGAATATCTGGGCGCTCTTTCTGCTCTATGGCGCCTACTATGCGGCGACAGACGGGGTCGCCAGAGCATTCGTGGCTGACCTCGTTCCGCGTGTTCGCCGTGGGACCGCGCTCGGCTGGTTCAGCGGGCTGACGGGCGCGGCGGCGCTCCCGGCGAATCTGGTCGGCGCATGGCTCTGGGGACAGTTTGGCCCAGGCGCCACCTTCGCGATGGGCGCGTGGCTCGGCGCGATCTCCCTCGGGCTGCTGCTGGCGTGGTGGCCATGGCTGAAACGCGCGCCTCGCCCGTGGAGTGATACCCCAAGTCACGACAACACGACCGACGCTCCCGGGTAATTCCAATTTCGCCTCGGTCCTTGTCGCGTCTTGATGCGTTGAGAGTTCCCCGGTGGGCATAGATTTTGCGGCAGATGAGGCCAGGGCGATGTTGGAGCGTGCTAAGACCTGCCATTGAGGGGCCTATGGTTGCTCTGGTGTGAGCGAAAACAGGCGGTGGTTGGCGCCATGTCCGTCGTCGTACCAGTATCCGTATCCTACCGCGATTCTACCGCCTTGCGGGCAAGTTCATGACACTGTCGTATGACGAAGAAAGCAACAAAAGAGCGAGAAAGAAAGGCCAGCGCTATGGGTTTCACCCAGACGCTCGAATCCTCTAAGGTCGAGGCGATACCGGCGCCATTCCCCACCACTAAAGGGACTGTCACGCTGAAGATTTTGAACTCGGATCAGTCCTTGGGTCCTGCAGTTGCCCTGCTGAGAATGGAGCCGGGGAGCGAGATTGCACGACATCTGCACGAGCGCACCACGGAAACGTCGTACGTCCTTGATGGTGACTTCATAAACGAAGGCATCTCCTATCCGGCGGGTACGGAAATCAACATCAAGCCGATGACGGCTCACGGTCCCCATACGACGAAGAATGGCTGCTCCGTCCTGGTCACGTTCAGCTATCCTTCTGCTCTCGATGACTTCACATTGGCCTAGGCCATTTGAGGACGGAAACTAGCCCAAGCGGGTCTGAAATCACGTTGCCTCGGCCCTTGCCGATTCTTGATTTGTAGCGGCCACCAGTGGAAGCGCGTGGCAGAGCGGATGGGGTCGGGGCGGCGCCGATCTCACACGCGCTTACTGCGCATCTGGCTGCGCATCAGGCGGGAGCAGGCGGGAGGATGTGTCCTCCCGCCAATTACCAGTCGGGTGTAGCAGGAAGCGCCTTCATGCGTTCAGTTGATTTGGCAATTTGCTCATCATCGAAGCCGAGCGCCTGAAAAAACCTGACTCACCTGATGCGAACCCTACAGGCACTGCTCGATGACGAGCGATTCCAGCAGCGGTATCTCGCCACTGAGCAACCTTCTTCAACACTTCGTAGGCATGATCTGGGCAGGTCATTGTGGTTGTCCAGACTTGTCGGTTGGTTGCGATGGTGTAGCGGGTGGCGCGCTGAGCGAAGGATCCGCATTTGCCACCAGGCCGCTCAGCGCGTCGGCGTCAGAATCCTCGTCGGAATCGTCGTCGCCGCCCTCGACCGCCTCGATCTTCTCTACCTTCGCCACGCCTGCTCCGCTGACGTTGGCGTGCATGCCTCCATTGAGCAACGCCGCGACCACCTGATTCCCGGTCTCGGTAAAGTCGTGGGCTGGCTCGTCCTCACCAGTGATGAAGAGCGTGACGCGCACCTGATTGCTTCCAGCCACGGGCTCGATCTTCTTGACCGTCACAGTATACGGGCCGGTATACGCCTGCTTACCAGCATTCACGAGCGACGTTGCTGCCTGCATGTTCGCCTCGGCCACATTCGCCGTGGACTGACTCGCCCCACTGGCAGAGACCGAAATCGTGGCGGTCATCATCACACCCTTCATCATATGGCTACGCTCCCTTTCTCGATGGCGAAGCTCAGGGATAGTCCGGCGGCTTGCGGCATACACGACTCGTGCCGCCTAGCTGTCGATGCTCTGCCAACTCCCGCCCTGATTGACTTCGATGTGGATGATTGGGTGAATTTCCCAGAGGGTCGCCCGCGTCTGCCCGAGTTGCTCAGGATGTTCCTGGTCGAGCAACAGCCAGCCGCTGATGCGCACCTGCTCTCCCGTCAGACCGGAGAGCGCGCTGCTCGTCCACCCGGGGCGCTCGTCACGCTCGCGCGGCGTCACCTCGATCACCATCGATTTGCTCCTGGGATCGCTTGCGTTCGCGCCCAGCCAGACATGGTAGTCGCGATAGTCCGTTGAATGGCAATTGGTAGACTCGGTGCCTTCATGCTTCACGCCGAGGACGTATCCAGTCGTGCGCACAGCAATGCCCTCATATTTGTCGACGGCCGCGACATCGCTCTGGCTCCAGTTCGCGCGCTGGACGCGTCCGATGTCCTGCGGATAACTCAGGTTGACGAGGGTATCAAACGAGACGTCCTGGAACGCGCCGTTATCGCCATCATCGGTGCGGTTCTTGAGCGTATTGAGCGCATGGTCGCCACCATCGCCACCGGGAGGGCACCCCTGAAACGAGGTGGTATTTGGCGTCGGATGGGCGGCATTGCCCGGAAACGCGCCAGACGCCGACGTTGGCCCGTAGACCCCTGATGAATCGACGCTACATCCTGCGATGAATACCACCAACAGCAGCGCCATTGGTAGCAGAACCCACAGTCTCTTCACGCGCTTCCTCCAAGCCGCTGGCCACAGCGATCCGCTTCCGTCGCTGTCCGCGAAGTGCGCCAGGTTACTGAGACGCTGGCTTGCAGCAGAAGCATACGCGATTTGATGACGAGGAACAAGTGGAGATGCTCAACGTGCTCGCCAACGGTGGGATAGGCGTGAGAATGCTGTCAGTCTTCGCCCAGGCGCAGCGCCTTGCCCAGCCCAATGGTTGCCGCATACCGCGCCGCAATGACCAGCGCCAGCACAAACGCCACGATCAGCGCGCCATAGAACACGCCAATCGACGACCAGTTGGCCACGAGTACATAGCCGGGAACGCCTACCGCGGCCGGATCGACGGCGGTATCGCTAAATGTCAGATACGGCGTGGTCGCCGTCGTCAGGATCAGCCCGAGGAGCGTTCCGCCAAGCAGCCCAAAGAGATAGACCACCATCTGCTCGCCGAGCAGCAGCCCCGTCAACTGGCGGTTGGTCATGCCGAGCGTGCGGAAGATAGCAAACTGCGTCGTGCGCTGGCGCGCCGCCAGCACCGCCTGCGACAGACTCCCCAGCACGGCCAGCAGCGCTGCCGTCACCGCCCCGATCAGCAGTAGTCCGCGCATGCCACCTGTGACTGGATTATCCTCGGCCTGCTGCAAATCCTGCTGATAGTTTTCGACGGTGTTGAGCGAGAGATCGAACTGCTCGCGGTCGAGCGCCTGCCGCGTCGAGGCGCTCAAGCCTGCGCTGGTGCGCACCCAGAACTCATTCGGACCAACAAGCGCGGCGGAATCCGAGCGCGCCGCGATGGCGTTATCGAGATCGTCCAGGTCGGCGACGACGAAACCGCCGGGCGCGCGGGTAGGATAGAGGGTTGGAAACTCCTGCACGATGGCGCTCACCAGAAATGTGGGTGCGTCCGATTCAACATCGGGAAGATCGAGTTGGAAGCGCTCACCGACATGCAGATGTAGTTGCTGGGCAAATGTCGTACTGACGAGCGCGCGTAGCGGATGGGCGCTTGTGCCAATCGTTGCAGGATCAGCCACAGGTGAGGCCGCCAGTTGACGCATCAGCGCGGGCAGCGATTGCGAGGCATAGTCGGCGCGCCAGGCGTGGGAATTGACGGCTCCCGCAAAGGTTGGCGCATCAACTCCCAGTAACTCGGCTGGCTGCGCCCCCAGGTCTAGTGACGTTCTGCCAGCCGTGCGATAGAGCGGCGTGGCAGCCATGACACCGGGCAGCTTCTTGAGCTGCGCCACATACGAATCCGTGTTCTTCACGGCGATTGGCAGGGTGGTCATCAAGCGGAAGTCGGCTCCCGCCGCGTAGGCAGTACGATCCTGGACATTCCGCGCCAGGGAGGCGTCGAAGGTGAGGGCGAATAGCCCCAGGCCCACCGCCAGCACCAGCAGCAGGATCATGCGCGCATAGCGGGTGGGGGCGCGCTCGATCTGCGCGAAGGCGAGCAGCGCCGTGAGGCCGCGGCCAAGGCTGGCGAAGCGCGACCCCAGGCGGGCAGCCAGCGGGACCAGCCGGAGCAGCAGCAGCCCACCGGCCAGGAGCAGCAGCACGGGCGTGATGAGCAAGAGCGGGCTATTGGCCTGGCCGCCAAGCTCCAGCCGCGTGTTCGTGCCACCAAACTGGCTCAAATCGAGATAGCCGACGAGGCAGAGCAGGGCCAGCCCGACATCGAGGTAGGCACGGCGCCAGAACGGCTGGCGCGATGGCCGCGCCATCTCACGCCGAAAGGCCAGCACGTCGAGCCGCGCGGTCCGCAGGGTGGAGATAGTCACCACCGCAATCGCCAGCGCCGCGCCGACGAGCGCGGGAAGAATGACCAGCGAAGGCGTGGCTACGCGGGTGATATAGCCGACGAGCGAGATGCCACCGGCCCCCGTCCCGCCGCCACTGGCCGATATGGGTCCGGGTAGGAACAAATGAATCACCAGCAGGGCCAGCGCGACCGCCAGAAACGGGCTGGCGATCGCTGCGAGTAGCCCCAGTATCGTGCTCTGTGTGGTGAAGATACCAAGCAGCTGGATGCCGCTGATACCGCGACTCTTCAGCGTCGCGATCTGCTGGCTCTGTTGCTCGATGAGAAGCGCCGCCATCGCAGCCACGAAGAGCAGCGCCACGCCAACGACCTGCGCGGCGATCACATAGAGCGGCAGCAAAATCAGGCTCAACTGCTGCTGAGCGCTCTGGATGATCTGGTCAAGCGCGCCCACTGTCTGCACGCTGTTCCGGTTGAAGTTACCCGTCGGCCCGTTGCCGACATTACCAAGATTGCCCTGAATCTGAACGGTCACCTGGTTGCGGAAGGCAATAACGCCGTTGGCGACATTGGCCATATTATCGGTGGTAATGCGGTTCGGGTTGGCATAGTAGACCCACGTCTGCGTCATGCTGACGCCGTCGTAGGGTTGGTTGTGCGCCAGCGCTGAGAAGAAGCTCTCAGTGGTGGTGAGAATTGGGTAGATGGGCGGCACGTAGTTCAACGCATCCTTCAGGGCTGATGGATTGCTGAAGCTGAGGCCATTCCAGAAGGGGTCGTGGGGGTTCACCGGCTCGAAGATGGCGGTGATTGTGCCTCTGACAACGGTGCGAATCGGATTCTGGACAAAATACTGGCCTGTCAGCGCCGAGAGCATGATCGGCCCGCCCACGGAGACATGCCAATCGTCGGCCATTTCGCGAGTAATCATCACCTGAATCGGCTGACCCGCGTCAGCCGCTGACGGCGTCTGTGGAGGAATGCCCTGGACGATATGCAGGTAGGGCCGCAATGCCGCAAAGTCGAAGCCTTGCAGATGCGCCTGCGCGGTGTTGTTGAAGCCGCCGAACTTGTGCGACCCCGCCTGATCCAGACTGAGCAGGCCACTGGTAAGATAGATGGTCGGGTGGGGAGCGCTGAAGGGGGCCAGGTAACTATCAGCCAGGCGTCCTACGTCGCGAGTGATTCCGTCATTGAGCGCCCGGTCGACGGTTGGGGTGCTCATGATGACCTGCATGTTGCTCTGCAACGAATCGGCGCGAGCCATGGCGTTTTGCAGCTGGATGTTTGGGACGATGGTGTTGTAGAGCGGCACGGTACTGATAAGGACATCAGCCACTAGGATGCCAATGGCGACGACAAGCAGCAGCCAGCGCGTGTGTGACGCCCGGAGCAGCGCCAGCCGCACCGCGGAGAAGACGCCAGCCCCTTGCGCGCGCCAGGCTGCGTCGGACGATCCGACCGCTGACATGCCGCTCCACATCTCGCTCGGCTCGCTCCCAGACGGGCCACGCCGGGGAGCCTCATCCAGGCGCATGCGCCACTCCTATTCACCAACAGATTGATGAGGCATGTATCAGGCGCTAGTCTCAGACGCCAATAGCATGAAACGCGGAGCAGGAGGGCGCCATTGCCATGACGTGCTCAGGCTCATTGGCGTGGCGGCGTATGCCCATTCCGCTCTGGCAGACCGGCGGGCCAAAGCTCGATGTGATCGCCCGCTAGATGGACCCGCGCCCGCCCGCCAAAGGGAACCGCTTCGAGCAGCGGCCGGGGGATTTGCAGGCGACCGACGCCGTCGATGATGACCGTCTCCTCGGCTTCCTCCGCATGCACCACCTCGGTGCTGGTGCGCCCGTCGCGGATAGCCACCGAACGGTCCATCGCCGACGCCACCATCTGATCGTGTGTCACGATCACCGTCGTCAGATTCAGCTCGGCGTTGAGCTGGCGGAGCAGCAGCAAGACCTCACGCGCTGTGACGCTATCAAGCTCTCCGGTTGGCTCGTCGGCCAGCAACAGTTGCGGCTCGTTCGCCAGCGCCACCGCCAGCGCGCCACGCTGCTGCTCGCCCCCCGAGAGACGGTCGGGACGATAGCCCACGCGGTCGCCCAGGCCCACGAGTTCCAGCAGACGACGCGCGCGCTTGCGACGCAGGCCAGCAGGGTAGCCCGCCAGCACCATGGGCGCCAGCACATTATCGAGCAGGGTCAGATCGCTGAAGAGATTGCGACTGGTCTGCTGCCAGACATGGCCAACAATGCGGCGGCGGTAGTAGATACGCTCGCGTCCACTCAGGCGGGAGAGGTCGATTCCGGCGACGGAGCAGCGGCCCGCGCTTGGCTCGTCGAGTCCGCCGAGAATGTTGAGCAGGGTGCTCTTGCCCGCGCCGGATGGCCCGACCAACGCCAGCATTTCGCCGCGCGGCACATGCAGATCAAGCCCCTGAAGCGCGACCACTTCCAGGTCCGCCGATTTGTAGATTTTAACGAGATTCGCACTCTCGACGAGCAACTCTGCCACGACTCTCTATCCCTTCTCGCCAGCCTCAGTCTCCGGGTAGCACATGAAGAATCCAGATAACCGACTAGTCTTCACCCAGGCGCAATGCCTTGCCCAGGCCGATGGTTGCCGAGTAGCGCGCCGCGATGGCCAGCGCCACGATAAATGCCACGATCAGCGCGCCAAAGAATAGTCCGATGGCGGGCCAGTTCGCAATCAGCACATATGGAGGCACGCCGATCTTGGTTGGATCAACCGTAGAATCGCTAAACGTCAAGTACGGCCAGGTCGCCGTCGTCAGGATAAGACCCAACAGAGTGCCGCCAAGCAGCCCGAAGAGATAGACGACGGTCTGCTCGCCGAGCAAGAGTCGCGTCAGCTGACTGTTGGCCATGCCGAGCGTGCGGAAGATGGCAAACTGCGTGGTGCGCTGGCGCGCCGACATTACCGCCTGCGCCAGACTACCCAGGACGGCCAGCAACACGGCGGTGAACGCGCCAATCAGCAAGAGGCCGCTCATGCCGCCATTGGTCGGGTTGGACTCCGCCAGACGCATGTCGTCGCGCAGGCTGTCAAGCGAGTTGATCGAGAGATCATTGCTCTGGCGGTCGAGCTCGTGCATCAGGGCGGTATGCTGGGTCGCGTTGCTGGTGGTGCGCAGCCAGAACTCGTTCGGCCCGATCAGCGCGCTCGGCTCCGCATTCGCGGTGATGACGGACTCCAGATCGTTCAGATCGAGTACGATGAAGCCCCCTGGCGCGCCGTTCGGATAAAGCGTCGGGAAGTCGTGTACGATTGCCCCGGCAGTGAACGGGATTGTGCTGAATGGGATATCAGAAATTCCTAGCTGGAAGTGCGAGCCAACCTTCAGCCGCAGCTGCTGGGCCAGCGTATCACTCACAATGGCCCAGGTATAGGACGGCGGGCCACCCAGATTCCGATGCGCCCGCAACTGCGACATCAGCGTGGGCAGCGATTGCGAGGCGTAGTCGGAGCGCCATGAGACTGGGTTGGCGACGCTCGCGAATGTCGTCGAGTCAACTCCCAGCATATCTACTGCGAGATTGCCCACATTCGGCGACAAGCTGCTATTGGTGCGATAGAGCGCCGTCGCGTTCGTGACGCCAGGCATCGTCTTGAGATGCGCGATGTACGATCCCGTGTCTTTCGTATTGATCTGCGGGTTGAGCATCAGGCGAACATCCGCGCCCGCCGCGTAGGTCGTACGGTCGTGGACATTCTGCTTGAGCGAGGCGTCGAAGGTAAGGGCGAATAGCCCCAGACCCACAGCCAGCACCAGCAGGAGGGTCATCCGCGAGTAGCGGGCGGGTGTGCGCTCGATCTGCGCGAAGGCAAGCATCGAGATGATGCCGCGCCCGCGACTGGCGATACGTGCGCCCAGGCCAGCCGCCAGCGGGAACAGCCGCAAGAGCAGCAGTCCGCCGGAGAGCAGGAGCAGCGCTGGCGTAATGAGTAGGAGGGGGCTATTGCCCTGGCTGCCGAGTATCAGCCGTGTCTCGGTGCCGCCGAATTGCCCCAGTTCGAGGTAGCCAACGAGGCAGAGCAGCGCCAGCCCAACATCGAGGTAGGCGCGGCGCCAGAACGGCTTACGCGAGGGCCGCGCCATCTCGCGGCGGAACGCCAGCACATCCAGCCGCGCCGCCTGCCACGCCGAGAAGGTGACAACCGCGACGCCAAGCACGCCACCAATGATGGCGGGCAGAATCACCAACTGGGGTGAGGCAATGTTCGTGATGTAGGACGCGCCAGACGATGTCACACCGGGAAGAAAATAGTGAATGAGCGCCAGCGCCAGCGCCACCGCCAGAAACGGCCCGGCGATCACCGCCAGCAGGCCAAGCAGCGCGCTCTGCGTGCCAAAGATGCCGAGCAGCTGCACGCCGCTGGTACCACGACTCTTGAGCGTCGCGATCTCCTGGCTCTGATATTCAATCAGCAGGCCCGCCATCGCGGCGACGAAGAGCAGCGCCAGGCCAACGATCTGCGCGGCGATGACATAGAGCGGTAGCGCAATCAGGCTCAACTGCTGCTCGACGCTCTGGATGATCTGGTCTAGCCCGCCGAGTGTCACGACATTGGCGACACCGGTGGTCCCCTGAATATCGGAGGTTAAGTACGTACGAAAAGAGATTACGTCGTTGACGATAGTATCCATGTTGCCGGTGGTAATTTTATTGAGATCGGCGTAGTAGATCCAGTTCTGCGTCATCCCGGCACCCGTGAAGGCGTTGAATGCCTGGAAAAAGCTATCGTTCGTCGTGAGGATTGGATAGACGGTTGGCGCGCTGTCGCCGCGCTCAGCGGCAAGGCTCAGTCCGTTCCAGAAGGGGTCGGTAGTGTTGATCGGCTCGAAAATACCGGTGATGGCGCCGGTGCGAATGACGGATGAGTCGCCCAGCGCGGCGACGGTCACCGTCTGCCCAACCGTAAGATGCCACTCGTCCGCCATCTCTTTGGTGACGATCACTTGAATGGGCTGGCCAGCGGACGCGGTCTCTGGCGGGCCGCCCGCCACGAAATGCACATACGGGCTCATCGTCGGATAGTCGAATGCCAGCATCCGCGCCTCGGCCATGTTGCCAACCGTGCCAAACGTATGCGTGCCAGCCTGCTTCAGATTCATCAGGCCGCTCGAAAGGTAGAGAGTGGGATGCGGCGTGCTGAAGGGGGTGAGATAGCCATTCGCCTCATTCTGGACCGAGAGGTCGAGCTGATGGTTGATTTGCTGGCTGATCGTGTCGCTACGGATGCTTATTTGCATGTTGCGCTGCAACGAGTCGGCAGAGGCAAGCGTATTTTGCAGCTGAACATCTGAGACGAGGGTATTGTAGAGCGGCACGGTGCAGATGAGGACGTCCGCCACGAGGATGCCAAGGGCCACCACGAGCAGCAGCCAGCGTGTGTGCGCGGCGCGCAGCAGCGCCAACCGTGCGGCAGAGAAGAGTCCCGCGCGACGCGCCTGCCAGGTTGCGCCGGGGGGCAACGCCGATGGCGACTCTGTCTGCTGGCCACTACGCGAAGCCTCATCCAGACGCATGTACCACTCCTTGTCTTGCAACCGAACTGGAGAACGGCGCAGCCTTTCGCACCCATGAGAGACTGGCGAGCCTCAAGCCTCAAGCCGTAACATCCCGCCTGTGTATGGGTGTCTCCGAGCGAGCATGATACCAGTCTTGGGTAGAGACGCGCAAGCAGCGCCTACTTTTCAGCATATGCCTCAGCATACACCTCCATCGTCTGTTGCTCAGTGTACCGCGCCGAAGGGTACCGCGTCGGGGAAATGGGAGCGTTGTCTGGCCGCGGGACAGCATCGGGTGGCGAGGAGGCGCCTGATCTGATCCACGTAGCCATTGAAGCGGCGCCAAAAACATGCAAGCCCCCTTCCCATGACAGGAGTGGGGCTTGCAGAACGGACGCTGGTATCGCACGAATCAGACGACGAGAGGCATCTGAGATCGTCTGCGGTGTGAGGCGCTCGCTATCCGGCGATCACCGGGGAATGGCCACTGAGCTGCCAGGCTTTTCTGAGCAGTTTCAATGCTTTATCACCCTGGCCGCGTCGCTCGAGGAACTCACTGTAGCGCGCGTAGGCGTCGCTTCTGGCCTGGATGGCTTCGGTGCTGTCGAGCAAGTCTGTCGCCTGCTTGAAGTTTTTCTCAGCGGCGGCAAAATCGTCCTGCGCCTCCTCCACATCTGCCAGCATCAGCAATGATTCGGCCAGGTCCACGGCATCATCAAGCTCATGCGAGAGCGCCAGGGCATGGGTCGCCGCCCTCGCTGCTTCCTCGATCCGCTTCTGCTTGACATAGACCGCTGCCAGCCCGCGTTCGGCTTCAGCAAGTCCCCGCGCATTCTCCTCCTGCTCAGCGATCTGGTAGGCGTCCTCAAGGTTTTCGAGGGCCTCATCCAGTTGCCCAGACTGCGCGAAGGCGCTGCCGAGCCGAGTATGCACCTCGCCCATAATCCGCATGTTATCGGCTACCTTGTAGCTTTCCATACTTTGGGTCGCCGCGAGTCTGGCTCGTGGGAAATCGCGCGCGGCAAGGTACGAATCGCAGAGCGTGGCATAGAGCGCGCCCAGCCGTGAGGGGTTGACAACGCTTTCACCCGTCTCAGCCGCCTGCTTGAGAATGTCAATCGCCATCGCGAAGTCACCGAGGAATCGGTACTGGCTCCCGATATTGTAGAGAACGACAAAGCGGAATACGGGATCCTCGATCACACCGCGATCGATCGCTTCTTTGCAGTTCTTGTAGGCGTCCAGCGCCAGCTGGTACTTATGCATGAGGCCGAACGCGTGTCCAAGTTCCAGGCGCAGCCGCTCGACCAACTCCTGGTTGTTTGCCTTTTCGGCCAGCGGGATCGCTTCGAGGATAGCGCTACGCGCATCTTCGGGACGCCGCAACTCGAGGTAGCAGTATGCCTTGCGCCAGAGCATCTCAGCATGCTGAAGTGGCGTGAGCCGGGAGGTAGGCAGGCTCTGCAGCGATTCGAGCGCATCCTGTGATTGCCCCTGGCGCGCGAGAATTCGGGCATACAGGAGCCGTGCGTCCATCTCATCGCGTTCTTCTGTCGCTGCACTTCGTTCTATTGGCGCTGTGTGTGGAATGTCGATGTCGCCATCGTCACGCAACAGGTCGGATAACGGGACACGCAGACGCTCGGAAAGCTTTTCGAGCGCGCCGAGGCTGGGTCTGATCTGTCCGCGCTCGACCGCCGAAATGTACGAAACGCTGAAACGTTGCTGCGCGACTTCCGACTGAGTCAAGTTGCGCGCGAGTCGCGCTTTGCGCAGACGTTGGCCCAGTCGCACTGCTGCTGCATCGGGTGGCATACCGCTGATTCTCCTTATGCACCTGTTTATTGCACATGAAGTGCAATAAACACTCCGCGCCTCCTGGCACGGGCCTTTGCCTTCGATGCGCCAGAAGGCGCCTAACACAAACAACCGCTTTGTCAAGTAGAAGCCACTGGGCCTGGCGTGCGGTTGGCCAGATGCCAAGCCGCCCGCCTCGCCAGACACTGTTTTCACCTATGCGCTAACAGTAAGAAGTACATCCATTTTGCCGCGCAGTCAAGAGGTCACCCACTCGACTAGTACAATTGTAGCATATCTCTATTTTCAGTGCAGTGACAATAGTGCAATTCAGTAGAAGCAATGTAAAGCCCACATGTCGTCCCTTCATGTAGTAAGCGACGCATCGCGTCGTCTTGTGCTATAGTCGCACTGATATTTCGTCACGATATAGGTAGAGATGAGTGCGATTCTCGTTAGGATCATGGTAAAATCTCTAACGCCTACTTGAGTTACCGATGAACCGCCCTGAACCTGGACCAGCCACCACAGATTCCTTCATCGGCGCCGATGCGCAACTCACGTCTCGATGTGAGACACGGTGACGCTGAGTGAGTTACAGTTAGTAGAAACGCCTCACCAAAGCAGTGCATCCATACTCCTCTACCGAGTCGTCTCATGCCAGAAACGGGTAGACAGTGCAAATATGGCAATGGCAGGCTACTTCGGTTCCTCTGACACCGCTCGCACTACAGACACAATTTGATTCAAACGTAGCGGCGGCCTACGTCTTTCAACCAGAGGTCATCCAGCCATCCTCGCGCCCAATGCCGGGGCCACCGCCCACGTGACACTCGGACTGCCTCGATTCCACCGTGAGACGTGCTATATTCTTTCGCTTGTTTGCATGCGCACGATACCGCGCTGCAGTGGGAACGTGCGCACATTCGCCTGAAAGTCTCATAGATACGCGCTATATCTTTTCCAGGCGCGCAAAATTGAGGTCAAGCGTCTTTTTGCCCACCTGATCGAACAACACCTCGGCGGTCCGCACGCCATTGTCGTCGGTCATGTTGAGCACCAATCCGCGCCCAAACAGGCGATGGATAACGTGGTCACCCGCCTGTAGCTGCTGCGCGGGCGCATCAGCAGACTGGTTGCCCACCTCCGCGGATGGCGCGTCACCCTGAGAAATATCCGAGCGCGCGGGCTTCGGCTGGCCAAACGCGGAGGGCGCTGGCCTCGACAACGCCGATGACGCTGGCTCACGTCCATTGGTCGCGCCACCACGCGCGGCGCTTCTCCCCCCTCCTGCGGCATGCTGGCGCGAGAAATTGACCAGTTCGCGCGGGATCTCTTCCAGGAAGCGCGATGGCTCCTGCATCAATGCGTTGCCGCCGAAAAATGAGCGCCTGAACGCCCGCAGGAGATAGAGTTGATGCATCGCCCGCGTAATGCCGACGTAGGCCAGCCGCCGCTCCTCCTCTAGTTCGCGCTGGCTCTCCATCGAGCGCGCGTGAGGCAGAATGCCTTCTTCCAGTCCGACGACGAAGACAACGGGAAACTCCAGCCCCTTCGCAGCATGCAGCGTTATCAGCGTGACGGCGTCATGCCGCTGCTCTTCGGTGGCCAGCGAGCCGTTTTCGCCTGTCTGGACGGTGTCGGACCCACCCACGAGGGCAACATTTTCCAAGAAAAGTGGGAGCGCCGTCTCGGGATCCATCTCCTCAAAATCGCTGGCGACGCGACGCAGTTCTTGGACGTTATTCCAGCGGTCTTCCCCTTCGTCGGTGCCATCACGTAAATCTTGCGCGTAGCCGGTCTGCAAGACGATCTGGTCGATCACTTCCGGCAGCGGACGCTCATGCGCCACCACGCGCAGGCGGTCCATTATCGAGGCAAAGCCCGTCAGGGCGCGTTTGCTGCCAGTCGTCAGGGTGGGATGCTCCTCGACGCGGTGCAGGGCGTCGAGCGGCGACAATCCCTGCTGTTCGGCCCAGAGTAGCAACTCGTTCAGGGTCTTTGGCCCGATTTTGCGCGCCGGGACATTGATGATACGCTGGAGCGAGGCGGTATCCGCGGGATTGAGCAGCAGGCGCAGATACGCCAGCATGTCTTTGACTTCTCGGCGCTCGTAGAATTTCTTGCTCCCGACGACGACGTAGCGCAGGCCACTGCGGATGAACTGCTCTTCCAGGGCGCGGGACTGGGCGTTCGTGCGGTACATGACGGCGCAATCACGCAATGTGCAGACGCCACGCGCCACCAGCCGTCGAATCTCGTTGACGACGAACGCGGCCTCGTCCTCTTCGTTATACGCCTCGTGTACGGTGATCTTGTCGCCGCCGCCGCGCTCGGTCCAGAGCTGCTTCTCCTGGCGGCTGACATTGCGCTTCACGACCCCCTGCGCGGCGTCGAGGATGTTCTGCGTCGAGCGGTAGTTCTGCTCAAGGACGATCACGCGCATGGTGGGGAAGTCGCGCTGGAAGTCGCGCACCACCTCAGGATTCGCCCCGCGCCACCCATAGATGGACTGATCATCGTCCCCCACCGCGCAGATATTGGTGTGACCGGGCGTCTCCGCCGTGCCGCCAGCCAGCAGCCGCACCAGCTCATACTGCGCCGGATTGGTGTCCTGGAACTCGTCCACGTGGACGTAGCGATAGCGGCGTTGGTAGTCGCGCAGGATGTCTGGGTTCTGCTGCCAGAGCCGCCAGGTCAGCAGAATCAGGTCGTCGAAGTCTACCGCGTTATTGCTGCGTAGCTCGTCGTCATAGCGGGCGAAGACACGGGCCGCGATCTCCTCGGGATAGCGATTGACGCTTTTCGCGAACTCGGCGGGCGAGAGTAATTCGTTCTTGGCGCGCGAGATGATGCTGTGGACCATCCGCGGATTGAACTGCTTCGGGTCGAACTGCATATCGAGCAGGATGCGCTTGACCAGCGCAATCTGATCATCGTCGTCGTAGATGACGAAATAGCGATTCAGGCCGATAGCGCTCCGCTCGACCTCACGCCGCAAGACGCGCGCGCAGATGGCATGGAACGTCCCCACCGCCACATCCCGCGCCGATGAGCCGATCAGCTTCTCCAGCCGCTCCTTCATCTCGGCGGCGGCCTTGTTGGTGAACGTCACCGCGAGGATATTCCACGGCAGCACGCCCAATTCGGTGACGAGCCACGCGATGCGGTGGGTAATTACGCGGGTTTTTCCGCTCCCAGGACCGGCGAAGACCAGCAGCGGCCCTTCGGTCGTGGTGACAGCGTCGCGCTGGGGCTGGTTCAGCCCTGAGAGCAAGTCAATCGGCCCATCGGCATCTGGTGTGGAGGAGGTCATGGCGCATCTATCCTCAATGTGGCGATCACCACACAAAAGACCATCTGTATAACCGTTCTATTGTACCGCACAAGCGCCTGCCAGGCGACGAATCCTGACCATTCGTTTTAGAGGTGGTTCCAAAACGCAGGCGAGATGAGCTAGCCTGCTCGCATGGGCAGGATTCATCTCACCGACAGGCAATGGGCCTTTGTCCACCCGTATTTACCACCTCCAGCGCGCACAGGGAGACCTCGCACCGACGATCGCAGGACCATTGAGGGCATCCTGTACGTCCTCATCACTGGCTGCCGCTGGCAAGACCTGCCGCGCGAGTACGGCGCGCCGACAACCGTTTGGCGGCGCCTCAAGCGGTGGGGTGAGGAGGGCGTCTGGGAGCGCATTTGGCGGGCGGCGCTGGCGGCACTCGACCGGCGGGGTCAGCTCGATTGGACCAAGGCTCTCCTTGACGGCTCCTTCGCACCTGCGAAGAACGGTGGAGACAAGGTGGGGCTCACCAAGAAGGGGAAGGGCGCCAAGTGGATGATGGTGGTCGACGGCAACGGCTTGCCGTTGGGATTCCATCTCGACGGCGCCAACCGTGCGGAGGTGCGGCTAGCGGAGCAGACGTTGGACACCATCCGAGTGGCTCGCCCCCGTGGCCGTCCTAAACAGCGGCCCGAGAAGTTGGTCGCGGACCGCGGGTATGATAGTAACGCCTTTCGCCGTGTACTGCGAGGTCGGGGTATCCGCATGTGTATTCCCCCAAGCGGCGTCCTAAGAACTGAAAGGCCAAGCGAGGACGCCCGGTGGTCGCACGCAAAGACGATTATCGGCTGCGGTACACAGTGGAACGCAGCTTCGCCTGGTTGGGTAACTTCCGGCGTCTCCTGATCCGCTGGGAGCGATTGTTCAGCGTCTACCGGAGCGTATTCGCTTTCGCTGTCATGCTGCTTTGTGTGCGCCGAGCGACTGCCCTGGCGTGTCCGATCCCGTTGGGGTAAATCGCGCGAGGGCGGTGTACGCGGCACGATCGGTTCAACCCAGCTGGAGCACGCACGGCTCAGGGCCGCGCCGGCATCTTAGGGGGTAAACAGCTTCCAGTGTCCCTCGGAGACGACTTCGACGGTGCCGTCAACGACTTTGATGGCGGTCTGATCGTCAATCGCGTACACCGGCACCGGTACCTGTGCCTGTACCCCTGCGGCCCATCGTTCGGTGTTTGCCAGAGAAAACTCCGGCATATGCTCGTTATCCAGGTGCGCGCTCAACGCAAAATCAACCAGTCCCAGCGCTTTGTCGCTGCCAATGAATGGAGGAGGGCCGTCGTAGGTCTCGCCGAAGGTGGGGGCGACCACCATACTCCCGCCGCTCACTCCCACATAGACCATCTCGCGCCGCAGAGAGGGAAAGAGGTCTGCCAGTCCGGATTGCCGCATCCAGTAGCACAGATATAGGGGCTCGCCGCCGCCCACCAACAAGGCGTCAGTCTCCTGGACCAGAGGGACCCAAAGTTCTTCATTGACACTGGGGAGAGCGGTGAGCTCCAGCACGCCGAGCGACTTCCACCCCAATTCGCACAAGGGACTGGCGGCTACTCCGCGGATCAGTCGGTAGGCCCCAAAAGATCCACCGGGCATGGAGTACGACCCGGTGGGAATAAAGAGGGCGCTGGACTCGGCAATCGGTTTGCCCAACAGGTCGACTAGCGCGGTGTGGATGCTTGCGTTCTTGATGCCAGCGGACGTGAGCAGAATCTTCATGCTGCCTCTCCTATTGACACTCCCCATGAGTGGGATGCGCAGGCGACGCAGGTCCCAACAATCGACACGGGCGCCTGCCCGTCCCGATGGAGTGTAGCACACCTATTCTAGGTAGCGTTCTCCCCGTACCTGAAGGTAGGGGCCTGCGCGCCGAGGAGGAGAGGTCACGCCAATTAGGGCCGACGGTCTCCACTACCCGCTTGAGTTGATGACTGAAGCTGGCCGCATCGACTTTCGAAACCGCCTGTAGCGTTGTATGGCCTGCTAGCCGTGGCGAGGTGGATTGCGCAAGGGCGCCAGCAGCGTCGCCGGCTCATCTTCCCTCAAGCCGAGCGTGCGCTGTAACCAGAGTAGCGCGCGGGCGACAGCGTCGAGCTGGCGTGAACGCTCCCGCGGCGGCAGTGGCTGCCTGGCCAGCAGGTTGAGCACCGTCAGGCAGAAGCCCATCGGCATCACGTCGGTCGCCAGCCGCAACCGCGTCTCCAGCGTCGTATCGCCCAGGTCGCGCATGCCCGCAAGGTAGTCGGGCAGGAAGCTGGCATACTGCTCTTTGGTCAGCGAACCGGCCAGCGTCGCCAGCACCGCCGCGCGTCCAACTTCCAGCGCCGGGTCGCCCAGGCCAAAGCCATCCCACTCCACTAGCATCATACGCGCGCCATCGTGGATCAGGCTGGACGGCGCCGGGTTGCCATGGCAGGGCCGCCGCACCACCCCTCGCCACTGCTCGCGCTGCACATCGATATGGATACTCACCACCGCGGCCATCCGCTTGAGCGAATCGAGCAGCGGGCGATAGACCGGCGCGGCGTAGGCGCTCTGGCAGGCCAGCCACGGCGCCTGCATGCGCTGCCACCAGGTCGCGGCGTCGGAACTCATACTGGAGACGACATTCACCCGATCCGGCGGCAGGTGGTGCAGGGTCAGCAGGAGAAACAGCCACCACTTCACATCGTCAGCGCTCAGCGGCCCACTGCCCGGAGAGCGCCCCCGCGGCGCGGCATAGACGACCACTGGCGCGCCCAGCGCCTTGCCGCTTTCATCCTCCATCAGCAGCGCTGGCCCCAGGCCCATCTCGCCCGCCAGCCGCAGCCCGGCAGCCTCACGGTGCGCCCGCTCGCGCGCGGAGGGTGGGTAGCGCACCAGCATCAGCTGCGACGTGGCTGTCGAGATGTGGAAGCGTTCCTCATCCCCATAGCCTGGTTCACGGCGAATGGTGGGTGAGCTATCCGCCTCGATGACTCCCGTAAGCTGCAAGACGGCGCGTATGGCATTGCCATTGACGGAGGACATGACGTAGACACCTCTGGCCCAACTGCCCAACTTGGGATTACCTGCTCTGCTAGCGCGCGGCTCGTTGCGCTGGCTCAACGAGTGATAGCCTACGACAGCATACGCCACAACACGCGCGCACGCAAAAAGGACGCGCATCCATCGCTGGATGACGTCCCCTGGTGACGACGCGGCCTGGTCAGCCTTGCTAGAACCCTAATAGAGCCTTCTAGCGACACTCCCGACTGAGGCCCCTTTGCTTCAGCTATGGGGATGAAAGCGCTGCCGCCCGCAGGCGGAGCCAGCGGTACTAATAGTTGCTGTGCTGCCATCTACTGTTGCACACTGCTTGTATGAAAGACTTGCGCAGTAACAACAACGTCGTCTACATCTGCCGATATCATGTGATGTTCTGCCCAAAGTACCGCCGCAAGGTGTTGACGCCGCCCATAGATGAACGGCTCAAAGTTATCCTTGCCGAGCAGATTGAACGCTGGAGGCAAGAACTCATTGAGATGGAGGTCATGCCCGACCATGTACATCTGCTCGTGGGCTGTGACCCGCAATTCGGGATTCATCGGCTGGTGAAGTTGCTTAAAGGGCATAGCTCGCACGCACTGCGTGAGGAGTTTCCCGCGCTGAAGCGGCGCCTACCGTCACTGTGGACGAACTCCTACTTTGTCAGCACAGTAGGCGGGATGACACTCGAAACCTTGAAACGCTACGTTGAGAATCAAAAGGGACGCTGAGGCGTGGAAGAGCAGACGACACGCAAGAGCTACAAATACAAACTCAGGCCCACGGCTGAGCAAGCCTGGCTGCTTGAGCGTACCCTGATGCTCTGCCGCCACGTCTACAACGCTGCCATTGGTGAGCGACGGGAAGCATGGCGCATGCGTGGCGTCTCAGTGAGCTACTATCACCAGAAAGCTGAGTTGCCCAGCATCAAAGAGGCGATGCCAGAATACAGCGAAGTCAATGCGCAAGTGTTGCAGGATGTCGTGTTACGAGTAGATCGCGCCTTCCAAGCGTTTTTTCGGCGCATCAAGGCAGGCGAGATACCCGGTTATCCGCGTTTCCAAGGGCGGGAACGTTTCAACAGCATCACGTATCCACAGGCAGGAGAACACGGCGGCGCACGTCTGGATAATGGTTTCCTGGTGCTGTCAAAGATTGGGCGCGTGGCGGTGCGCTGGTCACGCCCCCTGGAAGGAACACCCAAGACAGTCACCATCTCGCGTGAAGTGGACGGCTGGTATCTCTGCATCTCGTGTGCGGACGTACCCGTACAGCCCTTGCCACTCACTGGGCAGGAAACCGGGATTGATCTTGGCCTGGAATCGTTTGCGACCCTCGCCGATGGCACGATAATCCACAACCCCCGTTGCTATCGGCGTGCTGAACGTCGGCTCAAAACCGCACAGCGCAAAGTGGCGCGTCGCACGAAGGGCAGCAATCGTAGGCGCAAGGCGGTGCGCCTGTTGGCGAAGGCGCACCAGACGGTGAAACGGCAACGCCAGGACTTCCAGCACAAAGCCGCTCTCGCGTTGGTGCGCCAGTACGACACGATCTATCACGAGGATTTGCAGACGGCCAACATGCTCAAGAATCACCACCTCGCCAAAAGCATCAGTGATGCGGGCTGGGCGCAGTTCTTGGGCATCCTCACCTACAAGGCAGCATGCGCCGGTAGGAGAGTCGTAGCCGTGCCGCCTGCTTATACCAGTCAGACGTGTTCTGGCTGCGGCGTCATCGTCTCCAAGGGACTATCCGTTCGCTGGCATAGTTGCCCGGACTGTGGAACGAGCCTCCATCGAGACCACAACGCCGCGAGGAACATAGAAAGGGCCGGGCAGGACCTTCGGGGAGCCGTGGCGTAGGCTGCGGCGGAGAACCGAGAATCCCCCGGCTTCAGCCGGGGGGAGTGTCAATTGACCCACTCATCGCCAACAGCGCGCTTTTCCAGCCGGACGGTGGCGTTGGTCGGGCGCACGACATGGGCCGCGCGCTCTTGAAGTGTCTCTTTCTTCTCGCTCTTGTCAACGTAGGATGGCAGGAGCAGCACGGCAAAGACGAACGCACCCGTCGCGATAAACACGGTTGGCCAGTCAAGCGGGAACGGTGGATGGAGATGAGAGACCAGCTTGCCGTAGAGGATGACCACCGGCAACGCCAGCGCCACCACACCCGCGCCAGCGCGCGCCAGCGCCACGATCGGCTGATTACGCCGTGCAAACGCAAGGGAGAAATTGATGATAGCCGCCAGAATGCCTATCCCGCTGATTACGTACCAGAATGCGTTCACGTAGTGCTCCTCTCAATGGTCCGGCGTCGAACCGCCCTCCTTGAACTATCCGCGCCGCCGTCGGCCATAGCGGTCATCCGGTGAGCATCCCATCGCCAGCGCCGAATAAGTACGCTTCACGAGTCTACCATACCCCGACTGAGCGAACCCTACAGCTTGTGCCTAACTAGGACTTCCGGGTACGCTCATAGGCGGGTCGCCCCACGCCGTGGCACGATAGCCGTGGCACGAAACGCGCGGATGGGCGCTTGCATACGCGCACGCCTCAACCGTACAATGCCCTGGTACCGTCGGCTCCCTCGGCTGCGATGGAGCACGGTGGCAGACCGGCGGGATATGGCGGGAGCATGGGAGCGTATGGCTGGCGTGATTCTGGCGCTGGATGTTGGCGCGAGGCGTATCGGCGTGGCCACGAGTGACGAACTGGGCATACTCGCCTCGCCGCGCACAGTAATCGTCCGCCGCTCGACGCAGGCCGCGCTGGATGAAATCGTGCGGCTGGTCCAGGCCGAGGAAGCCACGCTGGTCGTGGTTGGCCTGCCGATCAGCTTTGACGGACAGCTGCATAGCCAGGCACAGACCGTGCAGCGATTTGCCGAACGGCTGCGCAAGCTGCTCGATTCGCTCGGAGTACCGCTGGTCTACGCGGACGAGACGCTTTCGACCGTACGCGCGGAAGAGCGGCTGCGGGCGGCAGGCGTGCGCCGGGAGCGCATGCGCGAGCGCATTGACGCGATGGCCGCAGCGGTGATCTTAGAAGAGTATCTGGAGCAGCAGCGACGGGGCGCGCTGGACAGTATATCTAGCGATGCGCCCGACAACAGGACGTGAGATTGAGGAGGACGAGCGCCGATGAAACGCGCCGCACTGGTGGTGACTATCCTGTTCGCGCTACTGGCGTTTGGGGTTGGCCTGGTCGGGACGACGGTCGCGCTGGATGTGACGCGCCCGGTCGTCTCAGGCTCGAATGACACAATCAATTTCGTCGTCAACGATGGCGACACCTCGACCGAGATCGCCAGCAAACTCGAAAAAGCCGGACTCATCCGCAATGCGCTTATCTTCCGCCTGCTGGCGCGCTACAAGCGTCTCGATAGCAACCTCCAGCACGGTACCTATAGCCTCAGCCCCAACATGAACATGGACCAGATCATCACCGCGCTCGAAGGCGCGCCAGTGGACGAGCACATCGTTATCCTGGTCCCGCCCGGCTCGCGCGTCACCCAGTACCCGGACTATTTTACCAAGCTGCCAAACTTCAACGCCGATAACTTCGCGCAGATCGCAAAGACGGGCATCCTGATGGACGACGCCAAGACGCCGCTCTGGACAAAATATTGGTTCATCCAGCCGATGGCAAAAGGCACGAAGGTGAAATATGCGCTGGAGGGCTATCTCTTCCCCGATACCTACTACTTCAACAAGGACGCGGACGAGACGAAGGTCATCGAGACAATGCTCGAGAATCTGGGCGCGAAGCTCTGTCCGGGGCCAGAAAACCAGCCGGGGGCGTACTTCGCCGACAAGACGCAATGCCTGGCCCACGCGGCGCCTGTAGGCAACTCCAACATTTTTGCCACAGCGGAGAAGGCATATTCCACCACAGATCCCGTGGTCGCGCTGCATTATGCGCTTACCATGGCCTCTCTGACGGTGCGCGAGATCAAAGATCCCAAAGATGCGCCGGGCGTGACCAACGTCTACTACACGCGCTATATGGCGCTACTGCACAAAACGGCCAATACAGGCGACATCGCCAGCATGGGCGCGGACCCAACGGCGCAATATGCTCTCGAGAGCGCGACTCCGCCGACGGATGGTAAATGGTGGAAGCCGCTTACAAAAGCTGGCTCACAGGTCGCCACCAACGACCCATACAATACCAATGTCACCACAAATGGGAGTCTGATGCCTGGTCCGATTGCCGCGCCACTCTGGGCAGAGATCGAGGCGGCAACGAATCCCAGCATCTCGAAGTACTTTTACTTCGTCCAGGATTGTAACGGCAAAACGCTCTATGCCACGACGAACGACCAAAATACAGCCAACATCAACAAGCCGTGTACCCCAAGTAGCTGAGGCGACGGATTGGTAGCTATACGAGGAGCGCCTGTTGGGGCAGGCAGGCGCTCCTATTCTTCCTGGTCGTCATCGTCCTCGAACTCATCGTCTTCGTCGTCCTCATCTTCGTCGAGATCGGCGACCAGGTCTTCCTGATCGGCGCGGAAGGTGTCGTTGAAGAAGCCGACCTCCTTGCCGCTATAGACGCTGACCAGAAAATCATCGCGCGGGGTATCGGCGGAGAGCACGAGGTCCTCATCGATGCGCTCGATCAGTTGGGCCAACGCGTCGCGCTCCATCTCCTGCTCGATAATGAGCGTGCCGTGGACCGTGGTCGAGGTGAAATGCAGGTCAACCATCCCAATACGGGTCTGCCCGCGCACGAGGTAATAGCCCTCGGAACTGGGAGTGCGGAAGTGACGGTCGAAGCGGAGATCATCCATCGTATCCATGCTGCTCCGCGCGGCCATTACGCCACGCGCCTCCTTCCCGGACGGGTACACGGCGGAGGAACACATCCCCCGGCCCTCTTACCGATTCACGCGCCAGCTACAGCGACACAGCATCTCTGGATTTCCAGCGCTACGTTGCTGCATGCGTACGGCACAGTGTATCCGCTGAGACGAGGTGATAGCAAACACAGGCGTTGTGGAGCGCCCTGCTGTCCACGAGGTATGGCGCCGATGAGCGCAACAGGATCAGCGGTGATTTCGCGGAAGTGGATACGGGATGACGGGAAATAGCGCTCAGACTTACCGCGGCGCCTGAAGATCGCGCGGGCGTTCGATGCCTTTCAGGCGGAAGAGCAGCCGGAGCCGCACCGAGAACAGGCGGGTATCAACCGGCTTGACCACATAGTCGTCGGCGCCTGCCTGGAATCCCGCCACCTTGTCTGCCGTGCTCGACCGATGTGTCACCAGCATAATCGGCAGCCGCTTGCCGCCCGGCAGCTCGCGAATCCGCGCGCAGAGATCAAGGCCGCTTCCGTCGGCCAGATCAACCTCGCTCACCAGCAGGTCAGGCCGACGCTCCCGCACCATGCGCAACGCCTCGCCCAGCCCAGCGACGAACGTCAGCGCATACTGCTCGCCGAGAATAGCGCGCAACGCATCGCGCTGCGTGGAATCAGCATCGACGACGAGAACAGACATGCTACACTCCGGAGTTGGTCGCGCCACCACATTCCACCCCCAGACGCTATGCAGGGCATCTGCATCCCACCACCCGCTTATGTAGAACTGGGAACGAACAATACAAGCGCTCCGGGGGTCACACCCCCTATTTGGACTGCTCCTCATCATCGACAACCAGATCGTAGTCGAAATCCGTTGCGGCCAGGTTCTCGATACGATGTACGCGTTCTTCCGGCGTGATATTCATCACCCGTTCGAGAGTCGCGCATAACGCGCTCGGCTTGAACGGCTTGGCAAGATACTCATCGACGCCGGATAGCAGCCCGGTCAAATGGTCCACTTCTTCGTTGAGTGCGCTGAGGATGATGAGAGGCGTATTCGCCGAGGCGGTATCGCCACGAATGCACCGCACCACCTGGTATCCATCCATACGTGGCATCTTCACATCGACGATAACGCAGTCTGGCTGCTCCTGGTAAAACTTCTCCAGGCCCGCAACACCGTCGTAGGCGACCACCACGTCATACGCGCCAGTCATCGTGACAACGCTGCGAATCAACTCAACAATCATCGGGCTATCGTCTATGATTAGCACTTTCTTTTGCACATCAGACGCTTGCTGCGCGTCCGCCGTTTGTGCGTTCATCACTGGCACCGCCTCTGCCATACACCACCGCCTCCCAGCGCCATCAGCGACCCTGCATGCTGCGCCTGGCAGCCCACCAGCACGGCGCCCGAAAAGATCAGGCATTCCGCGAACTTGTTGCGGACAATAGTAGCATAGCCCTGAATCTCCGCCAAGTCGCCACGCGAAAGGTACCAGCCTACCCTATGTGGCATAGTACTATTGGAATGACGCGGCGGCACAGTCAAATTTTCGCGTCTGTCCGCCCGTGCCGAGGCACAGGCGACATAGGCGCTACTGGCTGGTTACCACTATCAGTCATGCCGCTAAGAACAGGGTGAGAACACGTGCTGCCAACCAATACGGTGAGCCTGGCTACTAAAACAGAAGACGCCATAGAACACGACAATGACAGCAGACTCACCCATTACCCGAGGAGGCGCCCAACATGCTTCATGCAGACACCAATTCCACAGATACACACCCTTTAGACGATACATCCGGGGCAAATGTTCCAGCGGAGGCGGAAATATCCCCATTTGCCGCCCGCGGCCTCTCTGCCGAGCAGCGCTACTCGCGCCAGACCCTCTTCAGCGGCATCGGCGCCGCCGGACAGGAACGCCTCAGTCGGGCGCGCGTGCTGATCGCGGGCTGTGGCGCATTGGGCAGCGTGCTGGCGAACTCGCTGGCGCGTGCGGGCGTGGGCTACCTGCGGCTGGTTGACCGCGACTTCGTCGAGGGGAACAACTTGCAGCGTCAGGTGCTCTACGACGAGCAGGACGCGCTGGACGGGCTGCCGAAAGCGATTGCCGCCGAGCGGGCGCTGCGCCGCATCAATAGCCTGGTCACCGTCGACGCCCATGTGAGCGACATCACCGCCGATTCGATTGAATCGCTGCTGGATGGCATCGACATCGTCCTCGACGGCACAGACAACTTCGAGACACGCTATCTGCTCAACGACGCCTGTGTGAAGGCGGGCATCCCCTGGATCTATAGCGCGGTGATCGCCGCCTATGGAGTGACGATGACGATTCTGCCCGGTGAGACCGCCTGCCTGCGCTGCGTCTTCCCCGACCGCCCACTCCCCGGCACAACACCCACTTGCGATACGGCGGGCGTGCTCAACAGCATCGTCGGCGTGATCACAGGCATGGCCTCCACCGAGGCGCTCAAGCTGCTGGTGGGCAGCGAGCAACTGGCGCGCGGGCTGACGTGGATTGATCTCTGGGAGAACACGTTCGAGCGGGTCGAGCTGCCACGCTCGCCCGACTGCCCAACCTGCGGCCTCGGCAACTATGAATATCTGGACGCGCCGCTGGATGAGAGCGGGGTGAGCCTCTGCGGGCGGAACGCGGTGCAGGTGCGCCCGGCCCAGAAGGTGGCGTCGGCGCTCGATCTCGGCGCGCTGGCGGAGCGGCTGCGGCCCGCTGGCGAGGTTGCCAGCAACGATTTCCTGCTGCGGCTGCGCGTCGATGGCTACGAGGTGACCGTCTTCCCCGACGCCCGCGCCATCATCAAGGGAACCGCCGACCCTGCCGTCGCCCGCACGATCTACGCCCGCTATGTGGGGGCGTGAGGGCGCTGGCGGCTGAAGCAGCGGCCTCCAGAGAGCAGGAGGAAGCATCTGGAGCCTGCGCAGGCAGGCTTTGTGGACGCGCCAGCGCGTCCCCTGGGCGCGGCTTCAGCCGCCAGCCGTCTCCGGCGCCTCGATGCGGCGGTCGAAGCGGCGGTAGATGGCGTGGCAGCGTGAGCAGACGCGGCCATTGACATCGCGGCAGTCGGCCTCGACGAAGAAGATCTGCTTGCCGCCGCTAAGCACGTGCGCCTCGAAGGTGAGCGGCGCATCGTAGGCGGGATGCTCGAAGGCCATCTCCAGCGTCACCGTCACCTGCGGCTTCGTCCCGTGGGCGAGCGACGCAACCGCCGCGCCCGTCACGATGTCGAAGATGTAGGACTGCACCGCGCCCGTCACCGCGCGCCCGCCGATGCCCGCCCCGCGATGGTGCTGGCCCGGCTCGAAATAGACTTTGGCGTGGCCATCGGCGCTCTCGACGATACGCGCGCCCATCCAGCTCACAAAGTCCATCGAGTTCCAGTACTCGAAAAACGCGGGCGTGCCTCGAGTATCGTCGCTGGCGTCGCCGTTCGGCGCGTCCGCTTTCGGCTGCCCTGTGGGTGTATCGTCGCTCATGATGCGGGCCTTCCCTTCCAGGATAGAGTGTGCGTTGCCTCGCCGCCGGTCCGCTGATATGAACGTCGCCAGCGATGCCGCCAGCACACAGCGTACACTACCCGGCCTGTGCAGGGCAAGGAAGCGCAGAATCCCACTATTTCTTTGAGACGCGTGAGATTCCGGCCCCCATTTTTCCCAGCACATTGCCATGCTGGCGCCCTGGCTTTTACACTAACCCGGAGATTCTCTACTTGAGGTGAACTTACCTGGCGTACGGTGACCCATGAGATAGCAGCGAATTTGGATATCTGAGGATAGTATTGGTGAGGGGGGCGCATGAGCAGGGATTCGCGAAACTACGGCGGGGACTATGACGAGCGCGACCTCGACGGACGCGGTGGTCCGCCGCGAGGAAGACGCCCAAATAGTGGCGGTGGCGGTGGTCGCGGCCCATCTGATCCTTCTATGCGACGACCGAACGGCAATAGCAATGGCAACGGCATGAGTCGGCCGCCCTATGGCTCGCGCGGAAGCGGCCCAGGCAATGGCGGACCCCGTAGCCGCGACTATGACGATGATCAGGGCGGCTACTCAGACTATCCCGATCAGCCCTCACGCCGCAGCCGCGCCGAGTATCGCGACGGGCCACCTTCGCGCGCGGGTGGTCGCTCGCGCGCTGGTGACAGTTACGAGATGGAGACCTCGCGCGCGCCACGCAGGCAGCGCCGTGGCTTCGGCGAGATGGTTGGCGATATGTCGCGCCAGTTGAGCGCGATGGTGCGTGGCACTGGCCGCGCGATGCAGCGCGAGGCGGCGCAGATTGCCGCCGCGGGCAGCCGCAGGTCCGCGCCGCTGACGCCGACGCCAGAGATGCTGGCGCAGATGCAGGGCGATTTGCCACGCTACCGCCGCTCGCGCATCCGCATGCGGGCGCGCAAATGGCGGCTGGGACGCGTGCGCGCCAATCCCGTTGGCTATGCCATCGGCGTCGCGGCGGTGGTCGTCGCGGCGGTCTCCATCCTTGGCGGCGGCGGCGCGGGCGCGGTCTATGCCTACAACTACTACGACGTGCATCGCCCGGCGATCCAGAGCATCATCAACAACGCCGTCGCCGGACAGAATACGGTCATCTATGACCGCAATGGCAAGCCGCTCTATACCGTCCGCAGCGATAGCGGCTACAACTATTATGTGCCGCTCTCGCAGATCGGCCAGACGATCCAGGATGCGACGCTCGACACCGAGGACCACTCGTTCTACTCGCCGACGAACATCGGCGTGGACTTCCAGGGAACGGCGCGCGCGCTCCTCGCCGACGTGACCCACGGTGGCGCGGCTGACCAGGGCGGCTCGACCATCACCCAGCAGCTTGTCAAGCGGCTGATTCTGCATGACCCCTCGAAGCAGGTGCAGCGCAAACTGAACGAGATGATTCTGGCCATCGGCCTCAACGCCAACTATAGCAAGAGCCAGATTCTGGAGATGTATCTCAACACCATCGACTATGGCGACCAGAATCAGGGCATCGAGGCGGCGGCACGCAACTTCTTTGGCCTCCAGCAAAAGGAAGAAAACGGCAAGCTGATCCTGGCCAACCAGCAGCTCTCCATCGCGCAGGCGGCGATTCTGGCGGGCCTGCCAAACAACCCGACCTACTACCTGCCGATTGCGTACTCCTGCGACAAGGCGCCCTGCGAAGACAAGGATTGGGCGAAGCCTTGCGTCAACGACCCACACGAGGGCATCTGCGATCCCAGCGCTGACTACGTCAATAACTGGGGCCAGTTGGGCCACGAATGGATCGTCTGGCGGCGCGCGCGCGTGGTGCTGCAGAGCATGCAGACCTATGGCTCGATCACCCAGGATCAGTATCTCAATGCGCTGAATCAGGTCCACGACATCCTGGTTCACCAGGATATAAAACACTGGGCGGGCGTCGCGAATGGCAGCGCCATCGATACGACCAAGTTAGCGCCGAACTTTGTGGACTATATTACCCAGACGGTGCTACCCCAGGAATTCGGCATCTCTCCAGACAGTCTGCCAACTGCTGGCTGGCGAATCTATACGACGCTCGACCTCAGCCTGGAGGAGTACACCGAGAAGAACATCGACTACTACATCAACAAAGACCACACAGTTCCGGTGCCAACATACCATAACACGAATAACAACTGTGGCCCGACATGTGATCTTCCGCTCACTCAGACCGCTAACGCTCACGATGGAGCCGCAGTGGTGATCGATCCCTATACCGGGGATGTGCTGGCGATGGCTGGCACAGCGAAATACGGTGACTCGAATCCGCTGGTCGGTGGGTACAACAATGTGGCGGTGCTGCCCCGTAGCCTGGGTTCGTCGATGAAAGGCATCGTCTACGCGACTGCCTTCCAGATGGGCTGGACACCAAGTATCATGATGCAGGACACGCCCATCTGCATGCCAGGATCAGGGGGATCACGGCAGGACTATTCCGACACGCCTGGTTGCAAAAACAACGCAGTGTACGTGCCACATAACTACACCGGTGACGGCTACAACGGCTACGTTCCGCTTCGGATGGCGCTCGCGAACTCGCTGAATATTCCAGCAGTCGAGGGGATGTCGTTCGTCGGCGACACGCCAGCGCTTTCCGACAACTTCATCACAATGGCGCGTCGGCTGGGAATAACTGGTGACGTCAAGGATGCGAATGGCAATATTATCACTCCAGGACTGGAGGCGGATCGAGTGGGACCAACGACAGCGCTCGGGACGCAGTCGGTTCCCTTGATTCAGTTGACGAACGCCTACGCTGCGATGGCGAATAGCGGCAAGCATGTCCCCTACCGCACCATCCTGCGCATCGAGGACTCGGCAGGTGACTCCTGGACCGCGCCGACACCCAAGCCCGCGCAGGTGATCAGCCCGCAGGCAGCCTACATGCTCACCTCGGTGCTGGCAGACGATAAAGCCCGAATGCCAGGTTTTAACACCATAAACCCCTTGCAGTTCCCCGATTATTCGAGTTTCCAGGTTGCCTCGAAGACCGGAACAGGTTCTGGTAAGATTGGGCCGAGCGATATTGTCACGATAGGCTACTCACCCTATTTAACGGTAGGGGTCTGGGTTGGCAATGCCAATGGCGCCGATATGACGCCGGGCATCATCGGTATCGCGGGCGCTGGCTATATCTTCCATGACGTCATGGACTACGCGCTGAAAACCTACAAGTGGACGGGGACGCCCACTTTCCCGATTCCGCCAGACATGGCAATGGGCGCGTTCGGCTGCAACGCAGGGCTGGCGCCATATCAGGGCGAGGCTGGGTCCTCGGGCAGCACTGGGACCGGAACTGGTAATGGCAACGGGACAGGCACTGGGACCGGAACTGGTAGCTCGGGCAGCGCACCAATGTGCGATACACGCGCCAGTATCGGCAGGCATTTGAACATCTACCCCGGGCCAAAACCAGACATAGACTGGTACATCCAAGGGCAAGCGCCGCTCAACTCGTGACGACTGCCCTCTCCCCCAGCCCGCCCTATGGGTCGCTGGCGCTGCGCGTGCTTGACGCACGCTCCGAGGCTCTCGCCTCGCGCGCTAGCCCCCTAAAAGGGAGGGGAGCCAGATAGTGTGTTTGGAGTACGACGACGGGGCAGCCGATTGGCTGCCCCGTCGTTTTTTGCTACATGCGCGATGTGGCTAGCGCGCGCCCGACTGTTCCGCGTCACGCGCACGGGCGCGCTCGTGCTGCGTCAGCAGACGCTTGCGCAGGCGCACGTTCTGCGGCGTCACCTCAACCAGTTCATCATTGTTGATGAAGTCGAGTGACTGCTCCAGGCTGAGGTCAACGATGGGCGAGAGGCGCACCGCGATATCCGAGGTGGACGAGCGGATGTTCGTCGCCTTCTTCTCCTTGCAGACGTTGACCGCCAGATCATCTGGGCGCGCGTTCAGCCCGACGATCATGCCCTCATAGACAGGCGTACCCGGCTCGATGAAGGTCTGGCCGCGCTGCTGGGCGTTGTTCAGACCATAGGTGACGGCGACGCCCGCCTCCGAGGCGATCAGCGCGCCGTTGCGGGCAATGCCGATGGGGCCGAGCCACCGCGCATAGTCCGTCAGCATGCTCGACATCGCGCCATTGCCCTGGGTCAGCGTCAGGAACGCATTGCGGAAGCCGATCAGGCCGCGCGTCGGGATGTCGTACTCCAGCCGGACGTTGCCCTGGCCGTCGTAGACCATGTTCGCCATGCGCCCCTTGCGGATCGCCAGCGTCTCGCTGATCGCGCCGATGTAGTTCTCGCGGGTGTCGATCACCAGCCGCTCCATCGGCTCCAGCACTCGGCCATCCTCGTTGTGGGTGATGACCTCCGGCCGCGAGACCTGAAGCTCGTAGCCTTCGCGGCGCATCGTCTCGATCAGAATCGAAAGATGCAGCTCGCCACGCCCCGAGACGATGAACTCATCCGCCGTGCTGCCATCCTCGACGCGCAGGCTGACGTTCGTCTCCAACTCGCGATAGAGCCGCGCGCGCAACTGCCGCGATGTGCTGAACTTGCCCTCGCGCCCGCCGAACGGGCTGGTGTTGACGCCGAAGGTCATCTTGAGCGTCGGCTCCTCAATGGCCAGCGTCGGCAGCGCCTCGGGGTTGTCGAAGTCGGCAATGGTATCGCTGATGTTGGCGTCGGCGATGCCCGTCAGCGCGACGATATCGCCCGCGGACGCCTCCTCGACCTCTATTCGGGCTAGCCCGCGCCAGGTGAAGACCTGGCCCACACGCCCACGCTTCATCTCGCCCTCACGCGAGAGATGCGCCACCGCCATCCCCGGCCGGACGCGCCCGCGCGTGATGCGGCCAATCGCGTACTTGCCCTTATAGTCGTCATAGTCCAGCGTCGTCACCAGCATCTGGAACGGCGCGTCCTCTTCCACAACCGGCGCGGGTACGACGTTGACAATCGTCTCGAAGAGCGGCTCCAGATCGGTGTTGGTATCGTCGGGCGAGTGACGGGCGATTCCCTCACGGGCGATGGCGTAGAGCACCGGGAAGTCAAGTTGGTCGTCGCGGGTCGCCAATTCCAGGAAGAGGTCTTGCGTCCAGTCGAGCACCTGCTGGATGCGCGCGTCGCGGCGGTCGATCTTGTTGATGACCACAATGGGCCGCAGCCCAAGCTCCAGCGCCTTCTTCAGCACGAAGCGGGTCTGCGGCATCGGCCCCTCGACGGCGTCCACCAGCAGCAGACAGCCGTCGGCCATATTGAGCACGCGCTCCACCTCGCCGCCGAAGTCGGCGTGTCCGGGGGTGTCTATAATGTTGATCTTGATGCCACGATAGGTGATCGCGGTATTCTTGGCGAGGATGGTAATGCCGCGCTCGCGCTCCAGTTCATTGGAGTCCATAATCAGCTCGCCGACCTGCTGATTGTCGCGGAAGATATGGCTTTGCTTGAGCAGCCCGTCTACCAGCGTCGTCTTGCCATGGTCAACATGCGCGATGATCGCCACATTACGAATGTCGTCACGGACCCGCCGTCCGGCCTCAGTCCCCTGCATTTCCGTTGCCTGCATATGCCCTCAAATGTCTCTCAAAGTCCGCTATATTCGCAATGATGATTGCCGAATTCACGCACATTCTCACTATCCACAAACATTGGCTGGCGCAGAGCGCACCCTCAAGAGTATACCACTTATAGCCGCGCGAATGCTCCACAAACGGCTGGCGGCTAAAACCGCGCCTAAATGGCGGCGCTTCGCTTCGCCACAAAACCCGCCTTCGCAGGTTTCACAGACTGCGCCTCAACCGCTAGCCTCGCCGATCAGCGCCGGTCATCAGCCCGCGCAGCCGCCAGCCGCTTATCTCGGGCGACTCTATTCTCGTGATACCATAAACGGTATGAGCACATCCGACGTGACACAAGAAGATACTACCGCCAACGCATACACCGACGACACCATCGCCGCGATTGCCACCCCGCCCGGCGTCGGCGGCCTCGGCATCGTCCGGCTGAGCGGACCGGATGCTTTTGCTATCGGGTTGCGCATCTTCCGCCCCGCGCATCCGCTGGCCGAGGCAGAGTCGCCGCCCTCGCATCAACTGCTCTACGGCCACGTCGTAGACCCCGCCAGCGATACCGTGATAGA
>DASUHD010000002.1:0-19989 GCA_036273675.1 Ktedonobacterales bacterium
CACTGCTCACAGCGTTGGAACGCAATGGCTATCATCCCGATTTCAGTTGCCGCGCGGGCATCTGCGGGTCGTGTAAGCTGCGCATGCTCGAAGGCGAGGTGGATCAGCCGGGCGAGATCCTCTCGCCAGCCGAGAAGGCCAATGGCTATGTCCTCAGCTGTATCGCGCATCCAAAGGGCCAGGTAACACTAGCCTCTGGTGGTCGCGCTCCAGCAGGGACGGTGCGCCGCAAGCTGACTGGCATCAGCGGTGGCGGCGGGCGCTCGCGTACCTCGGTCACGGGCGTGCGGGCGGCGGCGCTGGTTGGTATGAGCGCTCTGGCTATTGGATCGTGGTCGCTGACGAACCATCAGCCGGGTAGCTGGACAGCGGCAGCCGCGGGGGCAAACCCGCAGTCAACAGCGCCAGCTGATACCAGCCCCGGCGCGGTATCTACCACCGCGGGCGGGACACCCCCCGCTACGGGCGGGGTCACACCTACCGCTGGCGGAAATGGCGGCACAGGTGGCGGCGGCACAGGCGGCGGCGCAGCGCCAACGGCCACCACGCGTCCGAGTGGCGGAGGATCAGGTGGCTCATCGCCGACCGCGACACCGAAGCCCGCTCCAACGGCGACGCCAACGCCCAAGCCAGTCTGCACCTCGACGCCGTCAAAGCCGTGCTAGTGAGCAACGATGTGGATGCGACTAATCAGTGGGTAACAGTCGAGCAGCGTCGGCGTATCATGGCAACGCCGATGAGTATCCATATCGCTGTCCCGCCAGATGAGGCGGGCCTGGCGAACGCCGCGATTATGCGCGGAATGGCCTGGCTCGAAGCGCTGAGCGACCGGCTGACACGTTTCTCGCAGGAAAGTGAGTTGGCGCGGCTCAATGCGTCGGCGGGCGCGTGGTGCGCGGTCTCGGGCACGCTCTTCGCCGTCGTCGCAGAGAGTGTCGCGGCGGCGCGGGCCACGGACGGACTGTTCGATCCAGCCCTGTTGCCGCTGCTCGAAGCTATCGGCTACGACCGCGACTACAAAGAGATCCAACATCGCGATACAGCCGGAACAGGCGAGGCGCGGGGAGAGTCGTTCGTCGCGGGAAGCTGGCGCGCCATCGAACTGGATGCCCGTCGGCTGCGTATTTTGTTGCCAGAGGGGACCCGCCTCGACCTTGGCGGTATCGCCAAGGGCTGGGCGGCCGATGCTATGCTGGAGCGGTATTTCAGACAGTATCATGATGTGCTGATCAATGCGGGGGGCGACATGCGCGCGCAGGGCGGACCTAAGCCAGGCGAGCTGTGGCCCATAGGCATCGGCAACCCGCTCGCGCCGCCCGACGAGGGAACGACTGGCGAATCGTCTGTGAATGCCGCGGTTCTCACGATGAGTCGCGGTGGTGTGGCGACATCTGGGGCAGGCTGGCGCTGGTGGTATCACAACGGCGAGCGCCAGCATCACCTGCTCGATCCGCGCACTGGCCGCCCCATGAATCTATGGATCGATGATAGCGACAACAAGCGGGAAGATGTATCGAGTCTTATTGCGTCGGTCACCGCGCTTGCGCCCACCGCGGCCCACGCGGAGGTGGCGGCGAAAGTTGCGCTCCTGCGCGGCTATCCCGATGCATTGCGCGCGGTTGAGCAGTCCTGGGATGCAAGCCGCGTCGCGGAAGCTGGCCCCTATGGAGATGCGGCGGTGGCGTTGCTCGTCATTTTGGGGAATGGCACGGTCATCTGCTCGGCGAATATACACGAGTTTCTTAGTCAAGTTGGAGGCGGCGGAAATTTATGGCTGGACTGACGATTCTTCCCTGGGCGGGCATCGCGTCGCACCTGCCTTCACTGGCCAGCGCCGCCGCGACAAGCCCAACCCTGTGGTATCTCACCCGGACGACGGCGGTGGCGGCCTACGTCGCGCTGACGTTTTCGGTCATGCTCGGGCTGTTGCGTACCATCGCACGATCATCCGCTGAGCATCTCTCCTGGGCTGTGGATGAGCTACACTCCTTCGTTGCTACCCTCGCCGGACTGTTGGTCTTTGGCCATCTGCTGACGATTAAACTGGATACGTTCGTGGTGTTCTCACTACGCGATCTGCTCGTGCCGGGGCAAGGCCCCTTTAAGCCGATTGCCGTCAATATTGGCATCTTCGCGTTCTATGTGATGGTGCTCGCGCTGTTCAGCTCATGGATACGGCGATATATCCCCTACCGGTTCTGGCGTGCGCTTCACTACCTCAGCTTTCTCGCCTTCGCGCTGGTCACAATCCATGGCTGGCTCGCCGGCAGCGATACGAACGAGCCCTGGCTGCGCGCGCTCTATGTTGGCGGCGCGGCAGCGGTCACTTTCCTGACGGTAATGCGCCTGTTCGCGCGCCCGAAGGTCGCGAAGCAGCCTGCCTGACTGCGCGCATAGCTATTGGTGCGATGCCGGCTCGCTGCCGACGTCGGCATCTGACTCTTCGGGCATCCCGCTCGTATGATTCCCTTGCGAGCGGGATGCCCAGCCCCTTTCTGTTCTTCGGATGTACCGGGACAATTCGCTGTCCCACGCCTCAGACGCGCCTGCTCATTTCACCCCGATACGGTCTGTGATGGCGCTGTGATTTCAGCGCACCAGCCTGTGATAGCCGTGTGACAGACGTACGTCACACTTGCCGACAGTAGTTATTTGCGCGTGATTCCTAGTAGTCCAAAGTGCTGGTGTCTTGCAGCGTCGTGTGCAGGCGCCCGCGCTGGCTGCGGTGATCTCGAAAGGAGATCTCTATGGCCTATCGATTCCAGGTCAACGAGCAGCGCTGTATTAACTGCGGTATCTGCGTTGACCTCTGTCCGGTACGCTGCCTGGATATGACACGACCGGGGAGTATGGGCGAGCCAGCAGTCGCCTCAGAACTCCACAGCCCCATCCCTATCGATTTCAGCGCGCGTGATTGGATGATGCTCGCGCCGGTCCAGGTGGACGCGTGCATTGGGTGCCAGGTGTGCGCCCAGGAATGCCCAACCAATGCCATCGAGATCGCGGGCAGAGCAGCGACGGTCACCTATGCGCAGCGCGGCCCGATGGCGCATGTTCCCCCAGAAGATGGCTGGCAGCCGCTGGACGCCTACACACGAGCGGTTCCTGAGGAGTCGGGCGAGGCGCCATGGGGCGAGAAGCACGACTGGCATGTCGCCGAGCGCACGGCAACCTGGCAAAGCTGGCGCACCTGGTTGGGGGAGCGCAAAGAAGACCTGCGGGCGCCGTGCCAGGCAGCATGTCCCGTTGGCACCAACGCAGGCCTGTACGTCAGTCTGATCGCACAGGGCCGGTATGACGAAGCGCTCCGTGTGGCGTCTGAGCCGAACCCCTTCCCGGCGATCTGTGGGCGTGTTTGTACCGCGCCATGTGAGGCTGTCTGCCGGAGAGGCGAGTTTGATGCGCCTATCGCCATCCGCGATCTCAAGCGGTTCGCCACCGATCACGGTTCCCCATGGCAGCGCACTGTCACGCCGCCGAAGCATCAATATGCCGAGCGAGTGGCCATTATCGGCGCGGGGCCGACAGGGCTGAGCGCGGCCTACTATCTGGCGCGGCGCGGCTACCAGGTCTCCATCTACGACGCGATGCCTGTCGCGGGCGGAATGATGTCAATTGGTATCCCAGAGTATCGCCTGCCGCGCGCTGAGCTGAATCGCGACATCGATGCGATTCGCTCACTCGGCGTGACATTCCACCTAAACACAGCTATTGGCCGCGATGTCACACTCGACGAGTTGCAGCAACAATACCACGCGGTCTTAATTGCTGTTGGCGCGCAACGCAGCCAGCGCCTGCGCATCCCTGGCGAGGATTTGCGGGGCGTTATTCCCGCTACGACCTTCCTCAAGCAGTTCAACCTCGAGCCTGCGACGCGCATCAACGGTGAGGTCGCGGTCGTCGGCGGCGGCAGCACCGCTATGGATGCTGCGCGCTCAGCGCTCCGGGCGGGCGCCAGCAAGGTGCGCATACTGTACCGGCGAACACGCGCCGAGATGCCCGCGCAGGAAGAGGAAGTCCGTGCGGCCCTGGATGAGGGCATCGAAATCCAGGAGCTAGTTGCCCCAATGCATCTCGTTGGCTCCGAAGGGCAGCTTACAACCATTCGTTGCCAGCGAATGCGGCAGGAAGCGGGCGATGGCGCCGACGTGCGCGGGCGTGTCGCGCCGATCGATGGCAGTGACTTTGATCTATCGGCTAATGTCGTGTTGGTCGCCATCGGCGAGGCGCCTGACCCGTCGTTCCTGCCCGAAGGCACCAGCGTTGAGCTATCGGCCTGGGGCGGGCTGCTGGTCAACCCCGAGACGCTCGCAACTGGCGCTCCGGGCGTCTTCGCAGCGGGGGATATCACCTATGGGCCTAAGACCGTTATTCACGCGGCGGCGCATGGCCGCCAGGCTGCGCGCGCGATTCATGCGTATTTGCAGCGCCTCTCACCACGCGCCGTAAGCGAGATGCCAGAGGATGAGTTTGAGACAACCTCAGAGCTACCCTCCGATGGCTACATCACGCTTGACCTCCAGCCGTCCCCGCGCGCCAGGATGCCGCTCCGCTCTGGCGAAGCGGCGCATGACCGCTCGGTGGAATATGCGGAGGGATTCTCGGAAGAAGCTGCCAGACGCGAGGCCGACCGTTGCCTGCGTTGCGATCTGGCGTATCGCTGCCCAACGGTTCGGCTGGTTGGACATGAGGGCAGAGCGAGAACGGCAATAGCCAAACAGTAAACACCGCGCGCTAATGGCGGCATCCATCGCGCTGAATCGCTGTGCGCGATGGATAGTGATGGATGAGATGGAGGTTCTCACATGTCACCGGATCAACTGGCTCAGGCGATCATCTCCGGCATCAACGATGGTGGTGAGCAATTTCTGGAGGGGACGCTGGCCGCAGTCCTACCCGTCGTCTGGCTGGCGTTGCTCGGGTTACACCTGGGCCGCCCGTATATTCTCGATATGATCGATCGCTTCACGCTGCGGCTGGGCGCTGACCTGCTCTGGCTGGTCTATGTCGCCCTTCGCGATTTCCTGATTGTCTCAGGGGTAGTGATGAGCTTCATGTTCTTCTTCCCCGATGTCGTCACCGGTGTGGCATTGCCGCTGACAGGTGGTCTGGCGGCTGCGGTGCTCTTCGGGGTACTGCTCATCAAGCTCATGGGTGATCCAGACCACAATCCGCGCACCTTCACCGCTGTGACGTGGCTGCTGGGGCTTGGGGCGTTGCTGTATTTCATCCCGTATATCTTCGGCGTGCAGGCGGCAGGCGTGTTGACCGACAACTTCGAGTCGGTTTCCAATTTCCTGGTTACCAGCGCCAATCCTAACTGGGCGGTAGCGCTGGCCTACGTCTCGGTCGTGGCGCTAGCCATCATGGGCGCGGTCGCCGTTGGCTACACCTTGCGAACGGGCGGGCGCGCCGAGGTCCCTGACGAGACTGCCGGGGAACCCGCACCTTCACCACAGGCATAGAGCCCACTGCGCCTGATGTGTCCTGATGTATCCTGATGTGCCACTGACCATGACCTACGTGGCAATTGACAGTCGCTACACTCAAGATAACGGAGGTTACCAATGAATCCCCAAGACGTTGCCGATGCAATCGCGCAGGCGCTGGTACAGGGCGGATCACAGTGGCTGGTCGCCTCGCTGGTTGCTTTCTTGCCCGCGATGTGGACGATGGCGCTCATTCTACACCTTGGTCGCCCGTATGTCGTGCGAACCCTACGGCGATGCGGTTTGCGGCTGGGAGCCGATGTTTGGTGGATGTCGTACCTGTTGATGCGTGATGGTGTGTTGCTGGCCACGCTCGGCATGAGCCTGATTTTCTTCGCACCTGCTTTAGTGGCCAACATGGACTTCCCAATCACTGGACCGCTGGCCGCGCTCTGTCTGCTACTGGCGCTCGCGGTCAAACTCTCGCGTCGAGTGGATGACGACGTCGCCGCGTTCCGTCTGGCGACGGTGTTCCTGGTACTTGGAGCTACCCTGTACTACTTCCCGTTGGTCTTTGCCATCGAGGCAGCCGATCAGGACTCCCTCAAGTGGTTTGCCGACAACCTGACCAGCAGCGCGAATCCACAACTTGCGCTCATCATCATGTGGATCTCGATTGCGGGCGCGGCCCTCGTCGCCGCCTGGATCTTCTTCCGTGCGCTGGCCTCGGTCAATCGTAAGATGGCGAGCCAGCTTCCACGGACTGCCGAGATCGTGCCACCGGGACGGCACAAACCAGCGATTTCGTGAGTGAGGGCCATCTGTGGATAAAACCACAGAGCCGCTACGGCGTCGCTCGGCTGGAAGAAGTCAAGTGACGCCGTACGCGGGGTTGTCCACGGGGATCTCTGGGGATACGACGGGGAATCGCAGCTGCGCTTGAAATGTATATGTGACGGATTTGCGCGCAATTGCGAAGTAGTCGATCAGTGGATTGTGACGCGCCTGCGAGATAACACCTTCGTGTGAGAGCCTGTTGTGACCAATCGGGCGCCACAATATCTATGGAACATCGCGGTTCCTGGTCCAATAGATCATCTTTCGCATGTCTACCCAATCACTTGATACGCCAATCTGAATATGTGGCTTCACGGCTGTCTGGGAGAAACTCATATTATGTGCAGGAGATAATAAAGGATGGGTGAAGACCATGACTGAGAACCCCGTAGACCCTGAAGGACCCTTAGACGACCGCTACCTGGCCACTCCCGTAGACAGCGAGATTCTGGCCATCATCAGCCACGAGCTGCGCACGCCACTGGCAGCCATCAAAGGGTATGCTTCAACCCTCAAGCGGCAGAGTCAACGGCTTGGGCGCAGTGAGCGAGAGGAGTTCCTTCAGGCAATTGATGACGCGAGTAGTCGGCTGGATGTGCTGGTTACCCGCCTGTTGGAATGGTCGCAGTTAGAGTCTGGTACGCTTTCGTTCCACCTGGTTCCGGTTGACATGAGACATCTTGCGTTGGAAGCTATCGGAGCCGCCGAACAACGCTTGTTACCGCAGACGGTCGAGGTGGGCAAACACAGTTTTGTTCCGCCAGCCGAGGAAGACCTGCCCCCGGTCTTGGCAGATCTGCGCTTGCAGCGTGAGGCGCTGGATATCGTCCTGGAGAACGCGGTGAAATTCTCACCGGACGGCGGTATCATCACAGTGACTCTCCATGTCGATGGCGAAATGCTTGTCATGCGGGTACGGGATAGCGGTATTGGTATTCCGGGCGAGCATCTTCAGAGCATCTTCAGAGGCTTTCACCCGGTACATACACAACTAACACGAAATGTCGCTGGAATTGGCCTCGGACTCGGCATCGCCAAGCGCATAGTAGAGCGCCAGGGCGGTACGATGTGGGCCGAGAGCGAACCGGCTGTGGGAAGCGTGTTTTCGATGGCGCTACCCCTGGTCAAGCCGGAAGGCTGATGATCCTGTTATGCTCGGACTAGTCGATTCTCGCTCAGAATCGTCTTCTTGAGCATGTCTGGGACGAGGAATATGTGGGGAGAGCCGCCTCCTCAAGGTGAGGACAGTTCACCACCAACGAGCGACGATAGTGTTCCATCCGCGACCGCTCAGAAGAACTGAGGTACACGTATGAATGGCCAGTTCTATTCCATCGCGAGCGATTTCCAGCGGGCGACGATCATCCAGGTCGCCATGCGGCGGGCTGGTGAGGTTGCCCGAGAAAGCTTCTATCATGGGCTGATGGTAGGGGACCTGGGTGAGGTGGAACTGGCGATATTTGCCGAAGACGCCTGGGGGCGCTTCAGCATGCCGCTGACGTTTGACTATCCCGACTACGCGCATGACCTTTTTCTGCGAGCCTATCAAAGGGCATACCAGGCCCATGCGGACGACCTGCCGCGAGGGATCCATCCCAACATCTATGTCCTTGCGGAACTTCTAGAAGAAGAGCTACGCCAGGCGCACAATCATCCCTGAGTCCATCGTTGAGATATGCGCCTGTACCTGTTGTAGAGATTGGCGCGGCAATGCGCATAGCCCTACGGTGAGCCGGGAAACACCGGCGGCTTGGTGATGTCCAGGTGAACTTCCAGCGTTCCCTCGCTGTACCGCGTGGTCATGGGGAAGCCGCTATTGCGCAGCACCTCGATCATGCGCGCGTTGCTGCCCATGGTGATCGCGACAAAGGTCGCTATGCCCTTCGTGCGGGCATAGGCCGCCAGACGATGGAGCAGCGCGGTCGCGATGCCACGCCCCTGCCAGGCGTCAGCCACGACGAACGCCACCTCCGCTGTCGTGTCTTCGGTACGGTCGTAGCGGACGACGCCCAGGATCTCTTCTGGCGCCGCCGAGCCAGTTGTCGCGAGGAGCGCCATGCGATTCACGTAATCAACGTGCGTGAAGCGCTCGGCATCTGGAGCGGGAAGCTCAGGAAGCATATGGAAGAAACGAAACATAATGGCGTCGGGCGAGAGGTGGCGGTGAAACGCACGCAGTTGCTCGTCATCATGCGGCCGGATCACCCGAACGTGGATGACATGACCATCATGCAATTGTAGTGGACCCTCAAGCCGCGCGATATCACGTGGAAGCCGGAACGCATGATCCCCGGATACGCTCTGTCGGCGTATGTCTTGCGTGTTCATAATGCGCACATCTCCTCACGGCTCGACGGCAGGAATAGCATAACCTGTGCGGGGAGACTTATTGCTCAACTCCGCATCTAGTTCACCCTGAGCGTCTTGCGCGCGCTCAAGGCGCAGCGCTGATGCGTTCACCCGTCGCAGCGCCCGCGTTTCCCAGCGCGCGATCAGCCAGGCCACCACAACGATAAGTATGATCCAGAGCAGGATGACGCCAACCATCCAGAGGGCCATCTGCCAGGCCCAGCCATTCCAGATGTTGTTCCACATCGTCATGCTCGGCATGTTTGGCATATGATAGCTCTTTTCTGGCGCTGCCGCACAGCACATGTTATGAGCTGGCGGCTCCGCGTCTTCGCTCAAGACACGTCCCGGCGAGATCAACATCGTGCAAATTTGCGCCGTGGAGGTGGACATCCACCATATTGGCCCCGCCAAAGTCGGCGCACCGCAGATCCGCCTGGCGCAGCGCCGCGCACCGGAGATTCGCCTCCCGCAGGTCGGCTTGCTCCAGGTCAGCGTGTGAAAGATCGGCGTCCGTGAGGTCAGCGCCTTCCAGATCAGCGCCAATCAGGGCCGCGTCTGGCAAACTAGCCCGACTGAGATTGGCGCCAGCCAGATCCGCTTCTTCCAGATTGGCCATACGAAGGTCGCTCTCGACCATATTGGCGTCTTCGAGGCTGGCATTTTGCAGGTCGACGCCTGCCAGCCGAGCATTCTGGAGGTTGGCGTGAGACAAGTCCGCCGCCTGAGCACAGGCGTCAACAAGCGATACGTCGGTCAAAATCGCGCGCGTCAGCACCGCACGCTGTAAGCAAGCGTCACTCAGGTCCGCGCCCTTCAAGTTTGCGTCGGCGAGATGCGCGTCGCACAGCCTGGCGTGGACCAGGAGCGCAGCGGATAGGTCAGCCTTTTGCAAATCAGCCGTGCGCAGATCCACGTCGGTGAGATCACTATCACGCAGGTCGGCGCCCCGCAGATTCGCGCCATACAGGCTCGCGCCTGGAATGGCTATCCCGCGCAGGTCAGCCCCAGCGAGATCCCAGTGACGAAAATCTCTGCGCCCCTGCTCATAGGCCACGCGTAGTTCTTCCGCATAGATTGCGTTCATATCACCAACCGCCTTTCGTCTGTGAGCGTTCGAGAGCGAAGCTCCATCGCGATTCCTTCTACCTTTTGCTGACCGCCTATTGCTGCGTCTGGCAGGCTGGAGGAACGACGATTACAGGCACATGCGCTCGCGGCAGCACATAGCTCGTGACGCTGCCGAGCAGCCAGCGATTCAGGCCGCCGCGCCCGTGGCTGGACATGACGACCATATCAACTGGCCTGGTGTCGTCACGGGTATCGCTCCGATTGCCCCGGTCAACCGCCCCGACGATAGCGCCTGGCGGCGAGCCAACAATGGCGTCGGTGTATATCTGGACGCCTGCCCAGACCGGCTCAAGCATGAGCTTGTTGCGAAGTACATCCAGATACGATTGATAGTCTGGCAGAACCGTGGCATTTTCCGCGACGGCCAGGAGCGTCACGGTAATTCGCCCGCTCACCGTTGATTGCGCCTGCGCCAGCGCCAGCAATCCAGCGAGAACGCTAAGCGCCGCTTCGGCCAAGGGCGAGCCATCGAGCGGCACGAGAACATGGCGCAGTGCGAATGGATGCACGGTCGCGTCCGCCTCGGGCGGAACGACCAACACCGGGGCTTCTCCGAATCGAATGACGCGGTCCACAATACTGCCCAGCCCTATATGATTACTCTCATCATGGGCGCGAAGCGCGAGGGCGATGAAGTCAATATCGCGGCTCTTCGCGACGGTAAGCAGACCATCGGCCACGGTGGGCGCTGTGGTATGCAAAATATCAGTCTGTGGGGTAATGGTCATCCACCCACCCCGCACGTACCGAAGGTAGTACAGCGCCTCGGGCGCGAACGCGTGGAGGGCATCCTCGCGTGCGCTACCTTCCGAGCGAAGCAGACGTCCAAGACGCGGCGGTGGCTCGGTCGGGGTGATGTGCGCCAGCAGCACCTGCGCGCCCGAAAGTCGAGCGAGTGTCTTGACGTAGGGAAACACGCGCTCACCCTGCAACGTGCCATCCAGCGGCACGAGGAATCGTCGCGGTGTCTTGGAAATCGGCGAAGGTGTCTCGCCTGGGGCAACGGGCAACATGGTCGCGGCAGGAGTCGCTGGAATCTCGGTATGTGCGCTTGCGCTCGCGCTCGCGTTTGCGCCAGATAGCGCCTGCGCTTCACGCACGCGCCGTTGCGCTTCACGAGTCACTTCGTCAGAAACGCGGCGAGCCTCAGCCTCCACTTTGCCATGGCGATAGTATTCGCCCGCGCTCCCCGCTGACGACGGCGCACGCTCGCGCGATTCCTCCTCAACCTGGTAGGCTACGAATGGTGGAAGAGACTCGTCCGAGAGAGGCGTTTGCTTCTGTTCGGTCATATCATCATGAGTGGTATCCATCGAGAGCCTCCTCCCGTGTTCATTGCGCCTTGGGCTAATCCGTGGAGCGCTGTCGTTCTGTCCTCGTACACCCATGAGCATAGGAGATGCTGCTCACAATAGGGTCATGAGTCTCGTTCGCAAAGTCACAAATGCATCAATGCCACGCACCTGCTGGCGGGCGCGATGTATCATAGAGGGCGCCGGGCGCGCTTGCGGGACCGTACGAAACAGGGGAATAGTGGCAGAGGTTAAGAACAGGCTAACCCGCCCATACCGAGACACCGGAAGAAAAGAGGCGACAAGGGTGAACTGGAGCACGGCAAGTGAGGCGGTAAGTGTAGTACAGTCGGGAGATCGTATCTTCGTGCAGGGGGCCTGCGCAACGCCGACAGCGCTGCTCCAGGCGCTGGTTGAGCGGGGCGACGAGCTGCGCGACGTTGAGATCGTTCACCTGCACACCTACGGCCCGACGCACTACACCGATGAGCAGTGGGCGGGTCATTTCTCACTCCGGGCGCTCTTTGTCGCCGAGAATACCCGCGCCGCCGTCAACGCTGGCCGGGCCAGCTACACGCCCATCTTCCTCTCCGATGTGCCAGCGCTCCTCGCGCGGGGGAATGCGCTTGCGGTTGATGTCGCCTTCATCCAGGTCTCGCCGCCAGACGCGCATGGCTACTGCTCGCTGGGGTCGTCAGTTGACGCAACCAGGGCCGCGGTCGATGCCGCCACCCACGTGGTCGCGCTCGTCAATCCGCATGTTCCCCGCACCCACGGCGACAGCTTCGTGCATATCTCCCACATCGAGCATGCGGTCAAGTGGGATGGTCCGCTCTACGAGGTGGAGAGCAAACAACCCGACGCGACGCACATGCGCATCGGCCAGCATATCGCCGAACTGGTCGAGGATAGGGCGACATTGCAGTTGGGCATCGGCGCGATCCCCGATGCGGTGCTCGCGGCGCTTGCCGACCGGCGCGACCTGGGTATCCACTCGGAGATGTTCTCCGATGGCGTGCTCGATCTGGTCGAGCGCGGGGTCATCACGGGGGCATGCAAGGCGCTGGATCGTGGCAAGATCGTCGCCAGCTTTGTCGTTGGCTCGCGGCGGCTCCTCGACTTCATTGACGACAATCCGATGGTCGAGCTGCACCCCTCGGATTACACCAACAACTCCCACATCATCCGGCAATTCGAGCACATGGTGGCGATTAACAGCGCGATCCAGGTGGACCTCACCGGCCAGGTCTGCGCGGAGTCGCTTGGTCCCAGGCTCTATAGCGGCGTCGGCGGCCAGATGGATTTCCTACGTGGCGCGGCGCTCGCCCCACATGGGCGTCCGATCATTGCGCTCCCCGCGACAGCCCGGGTCGCATCCTCGATGATGACGACAACAGAGTCCGCGCGAGCATCGGCGCCTACCTTAGGCGCGCTGGAACTCGAACCCGTTGATGGCCAGACTTCCCGTATCACGCCGCTGTTGACGCCAGGCGCGGCCGTGACCACCTCACGCGCGCACGTCCATTACGTCGTGACCGAGTATGGCATCGCGGCGCTGCACGGGCGCGACCTCGCCGAGCGCGCCAGAAGCCTGATCGGAATCGCCGCGCCGCAATTTCGGGAACAGCTTGAACGCGCCGCATTAGCTCTCCACCTCATGTGAGGAGATTCGCTCGGCGCCTCGAACACGAGCTGTCCCAGGATGTTTGCCCGCATGTTTTGTGACCCAGTCGTGACACTCGCCACATCATCAGTGACCGATGTGAGACGGTGGGGAGATATCATCCCCGCGTGTTGAGCCAGGCGCATGAATGTGAGGAGGTGACTCATGCGGGCTTTTGTCATGAAATCACTCGGCAAGGTGGGCTTTGCAGACAAACCAATCCCCGAGGCTGGACCGAACGACGCCGTCATTAAGACAACCCGGGCGCTGATCTGCACGTCGGATGCGCATACGGTGCATGGCGCGATTGGACCTCGCGAGAATCTGACCCTGGGACATGAAGCCGTCGGTGTGGTGTATGCGGTTGGGAGCGAGGTGAAACTATTCCGCCCTGGCGACCGCGTTGTCGTCGGCGCGATTACGCCTGATTGGGGTGACCCCGCTTCACAGGCTGGTCACTCCTCGCAGTCGGGACAGCCGCTTGGTGGCTGGAAGTTCTCCAACAGCAAGGATGGCGTCTTTGCCGAGTACTTCCATGTGAACGAGGCCGACGCCAATATGGCGCACATTCCAGTCGAAGTGCCTGATGACCTGGCTGTCTATTGTTGCGACATGCTCTCGACAGGATTTGCGGGCGCCGAAAACGCCCATATCCCACTTGGCGGCACGGTCGCCATCTTTGCGCAGGGTCCAGTTGGACTGATGGCAACAGCAGGCGCACGCCTGCGTGGCGCGGGCCTGGTCATCGCGGTCGACTCGGTGCCTGCCCGTCAGGAGCTTGCGCGCTTCTATGGCGCGGACGTCATTGTGGACAACAGCAAAGTTGATGTGGTTGAGAAGATCCTTTCGCTGACGGGAGGCGTCGGCGTTGATGCGGCTATCGAAGCGCTTGGCGCTGATATCACCTTCCAGAACGCTATCGCGGTCACGAAGCCTGGTGGCACAATCTCAAATATCGGCTATCATGGCGAAGGAGAGTTCGTCCACATTCCGCGCGTCGCGTGGGGCGTGGGTATGGCTGAGAAGACCATCACGACTGCGCTCTGCCCAGGAGGCAAGCTGCGCATGGAGCGGCTGCTCCAGCTTTTGGAGATGAAGCGCGTCGATCCCACGAGAATGACGACCCACACCTTCCCCTTCGACCAGCTCGCTATTGCCTTCGACATTATGGAGAAGAAGAAGGACGGTGTCATCAAGCCGCTTATCACCTTCTGATGCGGATGAGCGGCCACGTCTCCTGACATCACACGGGCTATTCCAGCGTCATCGCGATGCCGGGATAGCCCGGCTTATCATTCGCAGCACATGAGCCTACATGGCAATGAGACCTTCCTGCAGTTTCTTCCTCCCTATCTTGCAGGCTATGCGTATTTCGTCGCGCGCTTCTCCTCCACACTTGAGCTAATCTTCTGGGGGCATATCTGGTTTGTTCCGCGGCTCCTGCTCTTCGCCCTTGTGGCTCTTCCCCCTACTGCTCTGGCTTCGCGACGAGCGCGGCAGGCGGTTCATCGCGCGTGCTTCTGTGGTATTCGCTTGGCCAGGAGGCATATTGCTCCCTGGAATGGCCATCGCCCTGCCAGGCTACACCTGGCGGCATCGTGATAACCATCCCGGACGGAGTGTGAGTGGATGCTGGTTGTCGGCGTGCTCAATATCGGAGTTCGCTGGCTCACTTTTGGTAATAGGGCGCTTGACTACCTCGCCGAAGCCGCCTATCCGCTCTACGTCCTGCATATGCCGGTGCTTATACTTGTTGGCCTCTCAGTTGTCCGGAGTGGTTTGCCGAATGTGATCGCGTTGCCCCTCATTGCGCTGGCAACACTTATATTGACCCTCGGTTTGTACGAGTTTGTGATTAAGCGCATTGGCGTCCTCCGATTGGTCATTGGACTCAAGCTATTACCACATCCCGCAGGAGGACGCAACGCGGATTCAATGCGCGAAGTGGGCTACCGCCCAGATGACTATGACGATGGAGGCATCGCTCAGCCAGTGGGTAAGCGCTGAGTAGACGAAGCTGCCGGTGATATGGCGAACCCAGGCGAATACGACGCCGCCTACAAAGACCGAGGCGAGTGATCCGATATATGCGACGGCCAGCATCTCTCCGCTGCGTCCAAACTGTGTGGCGGCGACGGCAGTGAAGCCCGCAACGCCATGCCAGACCGTGAAAATAGATGCATTGAAGAGGATTGTTCGCGTGGGCGACTTTGCTTCGAAAAACAGCCAGTGGCGAAACACCAGCTCCTCGATGATCGCCGTCAGGAACGGGATGTCCATCAATACATAGCGCACCACTCCGCTGACGGTCATATGCGCTATTGGCCCATAGTCAACGTTGCTCACGAAAAATGGGTGGATGAAGAAGATGACCGCGGGGGCCGCGAGCGCTAGCCCGGCAAGAGTTCCAATCACCAGACTCCGCCTGCTCCAGACAAAGCCAAACGGCAGGATACGCAGATGTCGGATGCCAATATAGGTGTAGAGCGTCGCGGCGAGCACAGGAAAGAGATCAAGTCCGGTCTTCCATGTGATAAAGGCGACGACGTTATTCGAGAGTGGAATAAGGCAGAGTTCAGCGATCCAGACCAGCCTGGCTCGACGCAGTGCGTCGGTTGGCGCGATTGGAGGAGGCGCTATCATGAACGAAATTCCTTGTATTGAAGCCTAAGCCCTGGAATGCACACCTTTCGTGGCCGGGGCAGGGCCTTCTGCCTTCTATGTCTGCCATTGTGTAGCGCAGCATTCTGCTCTCCAGGAAGCGTCACAAAGTAGCGCCAACTCATCAAGACTCCGTCACAATTGCACGCCAACCGCCACACCGCAATCACACGGCACTGGCCACTGTCGCTGGTGACAGCAAGAAACGGCGTCTCACTGTAGCCACTGCTAACGCTCTGCGCGCACATGCAAGCGTGATGGCGCTGAGATTCGGGCGAGCTGAAAGGTGACTGCTTTGCGATGTGCGTGTCATTCAATCTGAATGGACGGAGCGTGGCACAGTCTCAATGACACAAGCAGCCGAGCTCCCGACTAGAGGAGGTATCAGAATGCCTACGGTCACACGAGAGCCTATCGACGCGTTTGCGCCACTGCGGCAGGCAGTTAACCGCTTTATGGAGGACGGCATGGGAGGCCCGGAGCGCGCGCTGTTCTTGCTCGGGCGGACATTCCCGGTGGATGTGCTCGAAACCCCCGATGAATATGTCATCGAGGCCTCGCTGCTGGGAATTCGCCCAGAGGACGTGCAGATCACAACGGCGGGCAATACGGTTACCATTCGCGCTGGGCAGAAGGCGCACAAGCACGACGAGAAGGAGATGACGTATCTGCGCCGCGAGCGTATTGACCGCTTCCTCCCTGAAGTTGGCCGCACGATCACCTTGCCCGGTCACTTCGATGCCGAGAAGGTGAAAGCGGTCTACGAGCATGGGGTGCTGACGATCCACATCACCAAAGATGAGGCATCGAAGGAGCATACCATTCCTGTTCAGGTCAAACAACTCGCCGGCAAATGATGCGTGGTCGCGCGGGCGATGAGGACGGGTCGCCCGCGAGCCAATCAGGTTCGTGAAGGGGTCTTTGACATCTGCTCGGAGGCGACCTCTTCACGAATCCTCGTTCTTACCATCTCTGGGGTCCGGAGTCGTTGTAATCGCTCGTCGCTCGCTGGGCGCGCCGGACCTGCGAGGCGGGTGAAGGACGATTACCGATTATCGGAGGAGGTGGCGCTGTGACAGGCTCATCTACAGCGGAGGCGCCCCAACAAACACGTAATCACCGCCAACGCTATCGGCAGATCATCGATATTATCGGTCGTCATGGCCTCGGTTTCATGGTCGGCGCGCATCGGCCTGAAGACTTGATCCCTTTTGGCAAGTCCACGTCGTCCTCTCACAGCGCCCACCTCACGACCCGCCCGGAGCATCTCCGGTTGGCGCTCGAAGAACTGGGGCCAACCTTTATCAAACTCGGCCAGATTCTCTCCACCCGTGGTGATCTCCTGCCCGCGCCATACCTGGATGAGCTGACTAAATTACAGGATGGCGTACCCCCCATGGCGTCAGAGGCGGTGCGCAAGACCGTCGAGGAGGAATTAGGCTGCCCACTCGAAGAGGCGTTCGCGCGCTTTGAGATCGAGCCACTGGCCTCGGCTTCTATTGGACAGGCGCACCTCGCGACACTCCATGACGGCGCCGAGGTCGTGGTGAAGCTGCGTCGCCCTGGCGTTGTCGAGCAAGTGGAAGAGGATCTGCGCATCCTGCTTGACCTGGCGGCAGTCGCTGAGCGTCGGTGGCCTGTCGCCCGGCATTATGACCTGCTGGCCATCGCTCAGGAGTTTGCGCAAACGCTGCGAGAGGAACTCGACTATCTCCACGAGGGCCACAACGTCGAGCGTATCGCCGCCAACTTTGCCGACGATCCGTCCGTCCATATCCCACGGGTCTATTGGGAGACGACGACTGCCCGCGTCCTCACCCTTGAGCGTATGACGGGCGCCAAGATCAACGATATTGACGCGATTCAAGCAGCGGGGTTGGATAGGCTTGAGGTGGCGCACCACGCAACCAAGATTTTGCTCACGATGATCCTGGAGCACGGCTTCTTCCATGCCGATCCGCATCCCGGCAACGTGTTTGTGGAGCCGGATGGTCGCATTGCCTTAATCGATTTCGGGATGACAGGCAAGCTGGACAGCGCGACACAGGGCGTCCTGCTGCGGCTCTTGCTCGCGATCGCGCGCCGCGACGCTGCGCAACTGGCTGATGTGATGCTCGAACTAGGGCGTAGCCGCGTCCATGTTGATCGCAACGGTCTGCGGCGCGACATGCAGCACATGCTTGACCGTTACTGCGACCGGTCGCTCGGCGATGTCAAGTTGAGCGCCATGCTCAATGAACTGCTCACAGTGCTGCGCTGGCATCATATGCGGCTCTCGCCTGATCTGGCGCTACTCGTCAAGGCTCTAGGCATGAGCGAAGGATTGGGGGTACGCCTCGACCCGTCGTTTAACCTGATGGATGTCTACGTCCCCTACACCGAGGAACTGTTGCGGCGGCGCTTTTCGCTCCGGCAATGGTCTGGCCAGATGATGCTGGCGGGCATAGACGCGCTTGAGATGGCGATGGCGCTGCCACAGCAATTGCGACACGTCCTCGGGGACATCGAGCGAGGTGGCTTCGAGATTAATATTCAGCCGCAGAGCTTCGAGCCGTTTCTCGATCGCATGGAGCAACTGACAAACCGGCTGACGTTGGGGATCCTCGCGGCAGCGTTCACAATAGGGATGGCGCTGCTCGTCTCCGTCTATCACCCCACAGGCTGGGATACCACGATAGAGCTTCTATTTCTGCTCGTCCTCATGTTGTCAGGTATCTTTGGCACATACATTCTGTTCCTCATTCTGCGCTCACGACATCGGCGATCTCACTAAGCCGTTCGCACAGACGAGCGCCGTTCCTCGCTGTGATTGCTGTGACGCCAGTGTGTGTGGCTCCATCCCTGTTGTGTTCAGCCTGTGATGGCAATCGCGTACACCTTAGACAGAATAGTCGTGAGCATATCTGGTGGATATGCCACTGGGAGAGGACGGCGCATGATGGGTATCCCAATTCTCATCGTCAACAGCGACTCAGCCGCACGGAAGAACCTACGACAACCGCTGGAATCAGCAGGCTACCCGACTCTGGAAGCTGACAATGTGGAAGATGGCCTGGCGTTGCTTCACACGAGTGAGAGCGCTATGGTCACACTCTTCAAAGTGGCGCTGTTCAATAACGTGATCAGTGGTACTGATGGCATCGCATTTCTCGGCGCCGCCAGGTACGATGCGCGCCATGGCCGAAAGCACGCCTTCGTGGTGGTCACACCAACGCCGGATCAACTCAATGCGGCGCTTGGGCGACTGCTGGCTCATTTGTCGATTCCTGTTCTCGCTGAGCCTTTCGGCGCGGATGAATTGCTCAATGCAATCGACCAAGCGACGCGCTTCCAGTTCATTGCGGTGTAGTGGATGAAGTGAGGGGTGAAGGTGGTCTGGTATCAAGCCCGGCGCACAACGTAGTAACTATCTCAAAAGCTGGGGTGGTGTGAGAGGGTAGGGGAACGGAGGTGAGGGGGAGGAGGAGAGGGCGATGGTCAGGCCGCACAAGGAGCGGAGGCGCTGGGACGAACTGGGCATGTATACAAGCGTCGGCCAGGTGGGCTGTGGTGAGGGCTGCGAACCGCTGTGCAACAGTTGGTGGTCCATGATGTGGTCTATGATGTGGTCTATGATGTTGATTCTTCCCCGTGGGTGGTCGCGGGCCTGATGATGGATTGGCCGGGGCTGCCCGCCGGAAGCTCAGCTGGGATCGGCCACAGTGACGGCTTGCGGCGGGGGGCATTGTGCCTGCCGGAGCGGGTCGGGTAGCCGGTCGCCGAGTCGCAGCAAGCCGGCTCCGGTCAGTGCTACCGCCAGGGCGCCGCCCCACCAGACGGCGTCGGGGGAGGTTGCGAGCAGCGCGCCGCCGACTGCGGGGCCGAGGGCCACGCCTGCCGTGAAGCTGAGGCCGTAGAGCGACATGTAGCGGCCGAGCAGATGCGGGGGCGCCAGGTCGGCGACGATTGTGCCGAGCACGATGAACTGCGCGCACTCACCGATCGCGATCACGATCGCGACCCCAGCCAAGACGGTGGTAGCGGTGAGCGTCGAGCTCGTGAGCGTTGCGAGCAGGACCGCGAGCAGGCCGATGGCAAAGAGCGCGCTGGTCGCGGCGAGAGCGTGTGTGCGGCGCATCCGCTTGACGACCCGTGTGGCTGGAATCTGCGCGACGACGATAAAGAAGGTGTTGATGAAGACGACGACGCCGATCTCGCCCGGCCCGACAGGCGTGTGCGCCGTCGCAAACGGCGCGAGGATGTTGGAAAACAGCGCGCCGCCGGTCATCACGAGCACGATGTTGGCGGCGATCAGGATGAGGAAGAGACGATCGGAAGCAACTGCTCGAAAGCCCGTTCCCCTGTCGCTCGCCGACGCGGCATTGGCGAGGCGAGGATTCGGGATCCCCACGAGCACAACCAGCGCGAAGACAGCGAAGGTGACGCCGTCGAAGAGGTAGAGCGCCTGGAACGCGCGCAGGTCATGGGCGAAAGCGACGATGAAGCCCGCAACCGTCGCGCCGCTGCCGAGACCGAAGTTGCCTGCGACCCGGCGGAGCGCGATCGAGGAGGCGCGGTGCTCCGCTGAGACCAGGGTCAGGGTCAGAACCTGGTTCGCGGTGCTCGCCAGTCCGAACCCAGCGCCGCC
>DASUHD010000003.1:0-8228 GCA_036273675.1 Ktedonobacterales bacterium
GCCGTGATGGTCGTACCCATATCCGCGCGCTCGTTGATATTACGCCGCCGCAGCTCGTTGTTGGCCTGTTGCACGCCCTCGCGCAGCACCCCGCTGAGTGCGGAGCCATCAATCGGTTGGCTGGTATTCAGCGTCTGCATGACGATTCGCGTGATGATTTCGATGGCCAGGCGGCTGGCCTCCTGCCCGTTGAGATGTCCGCCCATGCCATCGGCGACGACAAAGAGGCCATACGGCTGCGGACGCGATCCCGCCAGGCGCACGCCATGCAGCGCAAGCATATTGTCCTGGTTGGGATCATTGGCGCGCCGGATGCCTGGATGGGTCAGCCCGGCGGCATAGGACATCAGGCTCGTATTCTTGCGCGATTGCGATGGCGCGCGGGGGTCTCCACCGAAATCTGGGGGTATCGGCATGGTGTAGCGCGCCCCCGGCGCCCCGGTGGCAGAGCGCGCGGGCGGCATGGTGGGCATAAGCCCTGTCGGCATATCCTCGATGTCAGGTTGATCGGCGCGTGGCTGTGAGTGCGGACGCGAACGGGACTGCTGGGGCGGACGCACCGCTGGCATTGCCTGAGGCGTCTCAATCGCGGGAATCTCGTACATCGAGTCACGCGGCAGCAGGTCAAGGCCAGCCTCGTCGAGCGGCGCTGGCATGTAGACCGGCATCCGCGCGCGGCGACCGCGCTGCAGCACGACCAGCACAACCGCCAGCACCGCCACGCCCGCGCCAATACCCCCACCGACGACGAGCAGCGTACGGACACTGATACCTGAGGATGGTGACAGCCCTGGCAGGATACTACCTGGTGGAGGAGGCGCTCCCTGCGTCAGCGATGGAATGGTGGTCGTGTGCTGTTGCGCCGCGTCCAGAAATGGCTTAGCGCCCGCGAAATCTGGCGCAGAGCTGAGCAGGCCGTGGAAGGCGCTGGCGGCGGCGTCATAGTTTGGCGACGACGCATAGAAGGCCGAGATACCGTTTTGCCAGGCGGTCATCAGCGCGCCGGGATGTCCGCTGACCGAGCCAATCGCCTTCTTCACGTCGGCGAGTGACGCCAGCACGTGGTTACCGTTGCTTTCGCGCACGACCATCCCAACCAGACGCCCGTTGCTATCCACCTCCGCCGCACCGATGCCGATGCTGTTGCCCACGGCGGTTGGCGTGATGGCAGCCGTCGCGCCGGGCGTCTTGGCGCCCTTGGGTGCTGGCGCCTGGGGAATCTTATCGGCGGAGACGCTGATGGGATAGAGCGTGTCGTTGATCTCATTCTCCCGCACGGCGTCGCGGTTGAGTGGCTCGCCATTCTTGCCGGTCAGGTCGATCACCTCGGGAGTCCCGCTGGCGGGCGCGTCGGATGGCTGGGGAATGGAGAGCACAGGCAGGTCATGGCTGGGCGCGCCGGTGGCGTTCGAGAGCGAGAGGGCGAGCAGCGCGGGAGCGCCGGGGCCGCCGTTGGTCGTGACGAGGCCGGGGCTGATGGAATAGGTGATGCTGCCGCGCTGCGTCCCTTCCGTGCCGGTATAGGCGACGTTGAGCGCGACGACGATGCGCGTGATGCCCCAGCTTGTCGCGTTGCCGTTCAACTGCTGGAACGCTGCCTGCGCGCCCTGACAGGGTACGAGGGGATTCACGGCGGCGGTGGGTGTCAGCACATAATTGGTGGAGTTGAGGTTGCCGCTCTGGTCAGTCGTTCCCACCAGCACGCCGTCGGAGGCGCACGGCGCGAGAACGGGAATCGGCGCCGGATTGGCGCTGGTCGTGCCGTAGTAGTAGGTCAGCACCCGGACGACGGCCACCCTGGCCAGGGCGACCGACTGTGGCGGCCGATCTGAGCCATCCGCGCGCGCCGTCAACCCCGCCACCATTGGAATACCCAGCGCCAGTAGACTCGCGATGAGCGCCAGCGCCACACGCCTGAACCCGATCCCTGCCGCCATGCCCATTCCTCCTCCAGGCGCCACACATGGAATGGTAAAGCTTCCCATCCGCGCCCGCACGCGCTCTCTATGATGCACCGTCACGCCTGCTATGCGCAACTATCCAGGACGGGCGGACGCTCCATCGTAACTATCAACGCACGATTCGGCGTTTTGGGCTGCGAAATGCATCACAGATGGGAGAAGTGGAGAAGCAGACAGCATTGAGCCGTAAGCACAAGGCCCACGGCCAGGGAATCTGAGGCGACGTGTACCCTCATCCGAAACGCCAGCGCGCGCCGTCCTTCAGCGATGAGGTACTCCAGCCGCGCGCGACCTGTGGCCGCAGGCGACACATGCCGCTGCCAGCGGGGTCGGGCGCCAGCCGTCCGTATTTCGCCAGCCACGCCGCGATGATACGCTGCCCGAGCGCCTCATCGGTGGTCACGTCCTCGGCCAGCCCCTGGAGAATTACCACATCGTCGCCGCTCTCCAGATGGACAGAGACATGCGGATTGGCCGCGATGTTGCGCGCCCAACGGGTGCGGGGATGACCGTCGAAGTAGACCGCGCCATCCATCCACACGCCCCAGAGCGGCGTCACATGCGGGCGACCATCGGGGCAGGTCGTCGCTAGCCAGTAGTTGCGCGCCTGCTCCAACTGCCGCTCGGCATGCGACCATTCCAGCAATCCCTCGGCGTCTTTGGGAAAAGCGTAGCCAGCGGGCGCGCTCAATGGGCTGGCTGTGACATGCGGCGTGGCTGGCTCATCGTTCGGCGCGTCTGAATCGGCCATAGGTGTCCTCTGTTCTACTGTTCCGGGCCTGTCTCGGCCTCGAAGCGCTCCGTCCAGGCGGAGTAGCCGCCCGCCAGCGCAGACGCGGGGTAGCCGCGTTCCGCCAGCAGCGCCGCCGCCCGCTCGCCGCGCGACTGCCCCGGATGGTGCATATTGCAGTAGGTGACGATGGGGCGATCCTTTGGCAGCCCGTCGGCTTTGGCACTGAGCTTTTTGAGCTTATCCAACGGCAGGTTGCGCGCACCGGGCAGGTGTCCTGCGGCGTACTCTTTGGCGCTGCGTACGTCGATGATGAGGGGCTGCGGCGATGCGCCCTGTATCTGCTCCGGCGCCATCAGGTCGCAGACGACGGTGTCTGGCTCGCCATGGACAGCGGCCAGCCGCGCGTGGATGTCGGTGGCGCGCGCCGTCTCGCCCCTCCGTTGATAATACTTCTCGATCTCCTGCATGGCCCAGGTGAAGCCGTTGGCCATAATCTCGCCCTCGATGGGGCCAGGAGGATAGTCGCCGTAGTAGTTCGGCGTTCGCAGAAACGCCTCGGAGGACTGCGCAACCGCCGCGACCAGCGCCGCCAGATCGGCCCGTGTCGCCTGGGCCACCTCGTCCCATGTCAGGCCAGCCTGCCTGGCAATCTCGTCGCGGTTGAGCGCGTCGAAATCCACCTCACGGGGCGGCTCCTCGCCGCGCGCGTAAAACCCCATTCGCTCGACCATGTAGCGCATCCAGAAGCCGGTGAGGGCCACCAGCTCTTTGGCCGAATACTCATCCTTACTGCCACCATCGTCGGCGCGTTCATCCGCGCTCCGGCTCGCCAGAAAATCGTCGAGCGCCTTGCCCGTCTGCGCAAACGCCGCCAGCAATTCCGCTTTCTGTGCCATGACCTCTCTCCTGTCAGACCAGCATATCCATCCAGGCCATCATGAGTGTACAGCGGCCAGGCGACATCTCCTGTCATATTTGGCCGCTATCCTGGTACATACCAATCACTCCTGTGCTACGATGCTTGTGCAGAAAAGTGTCTCCTGAGTCTTCCGAGGATATGTGACATGAGCAGCGACTATGGCAGCTATGAGGCCCGCATCGGCGCGCTGGCCAGCGGCGAGAAGATCGACCTGCGCAGCGACACTGTGACCCATCCCTCACCTAACATGCGCGAGGCGATGTATCGCGCGGAGGTTGGCGACGACGTCTATGGCGAGGATCCGACCGTCAATCAGCTGGAAGAGCTGGCGGCGGCGATGCTGGGCAAAGAGGCGGGCCTCTTCGTCGCCTCTGGCACGATGGGCAACGCCGTCTCGATGCTGACCCACTGCCGCCGTGGCGATGAGATCATCATGGGCGACCGCTCGCACACCTATCTCTACGAGGTCGGCGGCCCAGCGCGGCTGAATGGCTCGGCCACGCGCCCGGTTCCGACGCTGGCGGATGGCACGCTCGACCGCGAGCGGCTGGCGCGCGCCTTCCAGGGCGACGACATCCACGAGGCGCGGACGGGCCTGCTCTGCCTGGAAGATACGCATAATATGGTTGGCGGACGCGTGCTCTCGCCCAAGACGCTGCGCGAGCTGGCGGCTCCCGCGCGGGCGCGTAACCTGCCGGTGCATCTGGATGGCGCGCGCGTCTTCAACGCCGCCGTGGCGCTGGGCATCCCGGTGAGCGCGCTGGCGGCGGAGGTTGATAGCGTACAGTTCTGCCTCTCGAAAGGGCTGAGCGCGCCGGTTGGCTCGATGGTAGTCGGATCGCGCGCCTTCATCGACGAGGGGCGGCGCGTCCGCAAGCTGCTCGGCGGCGGTATGCGCCAGGCGGGCATCATCGCTGCGGCGGGCATCGTAGCGCTCAACGAGATGGTAGATCGGCTGGCCGAGGACCATGCCAACGCGAAGAAGCTGGCCGACGGACTGGCGGAGATTCCAGGTATCACCGTCGCGCCAGAGATGGTCGAGACGAACATTCTCTTCTTCGGCGTGCGCGGCGAGGATGGCAAAGCGGCTGACGTAACTCCGCTGGTGACGGCGGCAGCGCAGGCGGGTGTGCTGCTCTCCGGCGGCGATGATGGCCGCATCCGCGCGGTGACACATTACGGCATCGACGCGGTGGATATCGACCGTGCGCTCGCCGTGCTGGCCGAGGCGATGCAAGGGCTATCTGCGCCGGTTGGAGCGTAGAGGATAGCGCATTTTGGCTGAAACACAGGCGATTTCCGCTGAACAACTCGCACGGCGTCGCGGCGAAGCTCGTCAGCGCGGAAAAACCGGTGTGAGGACGCGGGCGAACGCCTTACTCGTCCGCGTCATCCTCGTCGTCTTCGATCAGGTCGTCCTCATCTTCGGCGAGGTCGTCGTATGACAGGCTCAATGGCTCGCTGCCGTCCAGCAGGGCGTAAGCGTCGTGGCCGTTCTGCCCGGCGCGCGCCGCCCCGACCAGCCGCGAGTAGAGCGTTTCGAGTTGCTGGTCGTTGGTGAAGTAGAGCGTCAGTTGGCCCTTGCCGCGTGTCGTCCGCTGGAGCCGCACCTTCATCTCGATGGCGCGGGTGAACTCCTCCTCCAACGCGCGCGTCTCGCCACTCTGGGTGCGCGTCACCGAGCCGCGGCGGTCGTTGGCGACACCCAGCGCCCGCTCATTCAACCGGCGCGCCAGCTCCTCGGCCTGGCGGACGCTCATTCCCTGCGCGATAATCATCTTCATCGCGTTGATGCGCGCCGCGTCGCCGTTGATCTGTAAAACAGCGCGGGCGTGGCCCTCGGTGAAGGCGCGGGGCATTGTCACCAGCGCCTCGCGCACCTCGTCGGGCAGTTGGAGCAGACGCACCGTGTTCGCGACCGTGGCGCGGTTCCGGCCGATGCGCTGGGCGACCATCTCCTGCGTCAGCCCATACTCCTCCATCAGCATCAGATAGCCCTGGGCCTCTTCGAGTGGGTTGAGGTCGGTACGCTGGAGGTTTTCGATCAGCGCCATTTCCAGCATCAGCTGCGGCGTCGCCTCGCGAATCACCACCGGCACTGCGCGCAGCTCCGCCAGCCGCGCGGCCCGCCAGCGGCGTTCGCCCGCGATCAACTGGAAGAGCGGGCCGTGGTCGTCCTGTCCGCTGATCGTCACCAGCAGCGGCTGCAACAGCCCATACTCGCGGATCGAGGCGGCCAGTTCGCGCAGCTGCGGATCATCGTCCACGGAAGCGCGCGGCTGCAGTGGATTCGGCGAGATGGCGTCTATCGGCGCCTCAAAGACCGACGAGGGCGAGAGGCTCGAATCGAGCGGCGTATCTTCTGAGAGGGGCGCGACATCGGCGAGGCTGGCGCCGGGGATCAGCGCATCCAGGCCGCGACCGAGACCGAAACGTTGTTTAGGCATTGAGCGACTCCATATTGGCTGCGCGAGCGATTACTTCCTCCGCCAGTTTTTGATAGGCCAGCGCGCCCGGGGAGCGCGGATCGTGCTCCAGGATGGTGCGGCCATAGCTGGGCGCCTCCGAAAGCCGAATGTTGCGCGGAATCAGGGTATCGAACTTTTCCTTGGGGAAGTGCTGACTGATCTCGGTGACGACCTCTGTGGCGAGATTGGTGCGTGAGTCAAACATCGTCAGCACCACGCCGAACAGCATCACCTTGTTGTTCAGGCGGTCGCGCACCAGCCGAATCGTATTGAGCAGCTGCTGCATGCCTTCGAGGGCGAAGTATTCGCACTGGAGCGGCAGAATCACGCCATCGGCGGCGGTCAGCGCGTTTACCGTCAGCAGGCCAAGTGAGGGCGGGCAGTCGATCAGGATGAATTCGTAGTCGTTGCGAATCTGGTCGAGGATGTGACGCATCCGGTACTCGCGGTTATCCAGGTAGACCAGTTCGATATCGGCGGCATAGAGATCGACCTTGGCCGGAAGGAGCGCGAGGTTAGGGCGTATCTCCTTGCGGATCACGTCACCTGGCTTGACGCTCTCGTTGACCAGCACCTCATAGATCGATGTGCCTACCGCGTGAGAATCCACGCCGAGTCCTGTCGTCGTGTTGGACTGCGGGTCGAGGTCGATGACCAGCGTCTTGCGGCCCGCATTCGCCAGAAACGCGGCCAGATTTATCGTCGAGGTGGTCTTGCCTACGCCACCCTTTTGATTCGCGATCGCAAATATCCGAGTCGTCACCAGCAATCGCCCCCTTTGTACTTGTGTATGCCTGACTATGCGTGCGTATGAAGTCGTGCGATGTCATCCACTGGTAGTATGTCGTTTTCAAGCGATGAATACAGCGTGCTATCGTTCCTGGTCGCGCCCGCGGCCACCCGCCTGCCAATGAGGGCGGGCAGCGGTTCGGCAGCCGGACGGAAATAACCAGGAATCCAGTTTGAGACGGATGCCATTGTACCCGATGAGAGGAAGCAGGCACAAGAATATAGCCGGGATGTATGCCTGTTTTGGCTACTCTTCCCGTCAAGTTGTGAGCGTATTTGGGGGCAAGTGTCTGTATTGCCGGGCGGGTTATTGGTGCTGGGTCACCTCTGGGCGCGGGTCAAGCTCGCGCTCGAAGTGGCTGCCATCAGCACCGCAGCTCTCGCAGACGGTGGGCATGCGCCCGTGCTGGATGGCGCCGCAGACGCCGCACGCCCAGCGGCTGGCCATCATGCGCACGATGTCGGCGCGGCTGACGATGCCGACCACCCTGTCTTCGCGCACGACCGGCACGCGCTTGAAACGGTTGCTGGTGAGAATCTGCGCGATCTCGTCAACCGGCGTTGTCTCTTGCGCCGTGACGACACGGCTGCTCATAATGTCGGCGGCGGTTGCGCCACGCTTGACGATGAGGTCGGCCTCAGTCACTAATCCGAGCAGGTGGCCTGTTTCATCAACCACCGGGACGCCGCTGATACGGTAGTCCGCGAGCAGGTCGGCGATCTCCTGGACGGCGCTGGTTGGGGAAATGCTGATGACGTGGCTGGTCATGATGTCGCGCGCGAGCATAGCAGGCCTCCTTCAAAGCGAGGAGCTACGGCGCTATCTCCGTTGACAGCGCCATTGGCGGGCATTGTACCATATGACGGCGGCACAATTTGCGCCATCTCTTTTCCTGTGCAAGAAGGACGCCATGACACTATCTCCCCCGAACCTGACGCTTGAGGCCCCGGCCAATGACACCCTTGGCGTGCTGACCGGGACGGCGCCGGTAGTGCGCGAGGGCGCGCTGGTGACGCTCGACGCCGACGCTGCCGAACAGTTGGCCGTGCGCTGGGCGCAGCAGCCGTGGCCAGAATATGTGACCGACTTCGCGGCGATGCACTTCAACGATGGCACGGAGCGCATGGCGAACTGGATGCTGCTGGTGGACGCGCTCAACTTCTGCTTCTGGGGCGAGCCAGGCGAACCGCGCTGGTCGGTGGAGTGGCGCGGGCAAACCTGGGACGGCTACTATGCGCTGGCGGCGGCCTGCACGCGCGCCATGGACGAGGGCGTGCCGCTTGCCGATGCGGCTTTCCTGGCGAACCTCACCGCCGAGCAGCTTGCGGCGGTCTTGCGGCCCGCGCCGGGCTGCCCA
>DASUHD010000004.1:0-37213 GCA_036273675.1 Ktedonobacterales bacterium
GCGGGTACGCGCGTCATGCGTCGGAGTTCCCGCAGGAATGCCCCGATTATGCGGTCATCGCAGACCACGAGAAGCGGCACGGACGTCGCGGCGCTGGGCCCCTCGCGCAGCGTCAGGTAGAATGACATGGCTGACCCCCCATTCTTGTTTCGATCTGAGATCCTGAGATCCTTGGCTGGATACGCAAATCGACCCCGGTTAACCGGGGTCGTTTTGCTCCTACTATTGACTATGCGTTGTTGCAGCCCAAACGTTTACGCGCTGTCACAACCGTCACCGCTATCACCGCTATCACCGCTGTTGCCTGAGGTCCTCGCGTTCCATGCGGTGGATGCAACGGTGCGCAGGCGGTGCAGTTGGGCACGCGCAGTTCCTGCGCTGATACCCAGTGACTCAGCCGCTGCCTTGATGGCGCCGTCCGTCATCGAGCGATCTGCCTCCAATTGTGCGAGGAGCGCAACGAGGAGGCGTTGCTGCGCGGGAGTGGCAAGCTGCAACAGCGCCGCGTACCGGGCCGCATCCTCTGTTGTAGTCTCGCGCTCCAGGATCGCATAGAGCGGGTCGGCATCGGCGTCCAGATCACGCGTCTTGGCAGATGTGCGAGGGTCATCCAGTGAGAGGAAACCTGGCCTCACGCCGTTGGTCTCGTGGCCAGCTTCCGATTGTTCGAGGAGTATCGCTTTCGCCGTCTTGATGGCCTGGTTCTTCGCCCATCGGAACGTGATCGGAAACGGGAGGTCGTCAGGCACAATGGGTAACTTGTGACCAGACTCGTCTACCAGCCAGCCACCGTGTCGAAAGCGCACCGTCTGCGGCTCATTGCTGTCACCGCGTAAGACGAGCCACCATGCGGTCTTCAGGACCTCGCTCTTAACCGTCATCCAACTGGCGCCAGTGTCGTTCATCCGCCGTCGCAGCTCTGTCCGGACGCGCTGGTCGTGAACCTCCCAACGGCGGCGCGCGAGATACTGCGCCAGACGATCGAGAGCCGCCAGCTGGTCGGTCTCAGAGGCGTCGGGATCCTGCACCATCCACATCGACCACATGATCGTGGTCTGCAGGGAGCGTACGACCGCGATCCCCTGCTCCAGAGAACGCAGAGCTACCGATAGACGCGTGCGCAGGTCAGCATCCTGCGCGACTGGAAGCGGCCATCGCTGGCTGCGTTGGATCGTACTGAAGAGCATTAGGAGGACCTCCTCGATAGGCGTCGCCCATCGGGTCGGCTGATGATCGAGGCATCAGTACACGTGGCCAACATACTGCCGGTCCCGGTGGGCGAAGGGTTACCCGCAAAACAACATACCATTGGCAGCCCCGCTGCTGCCACAGGCGAGCAGCATCTCACATGGGTGACGAGGGTAGTTCAAAGGGGGAACGATGATTGGGCAAGACTTTCTCAGTGAGAGTGGACGAGTCTTACGAATTCCCAGCAGATCATCGTTGTTTTGCGGATCTACGGCGTTCTCATTCATCCTTCCCGCTGGTAGCTATCCTGCACTTTTGCACGCCCGAGCCATGCTACGACACGTGGACACGTGCGCAGCTCGGGCAGGGAATGGCGCCCCCTTATGCTCAAATGCTCAACGTGTACCCACGCCTATGCCACCCCCAGCTATCGTGTGACTGGCACAGGCCACATCCCGCATACATCTGGCATGTGCATGCGCCATCCTTGCACGTCCTATTACGGCGAGCATGGGCGTCACGCAAGAAGTATTGACAGCATCCAAGGATCAGCCGATAATAGCGCCGCCAGTTTCTTTTTGGCATCGCGGGCGGCAAAGCATAGCAGACCCCGTAAACGATAGCTCGTTCGCAGTAAGACAGCCATACGCCTAGCAACGCTTAACTCAGGAAAAACACCGTGCTTATGGAAAGAGCGGAAGCCATGAGTGCATCACGAGGCAATCCCCGAGACACGGAACTGCCATCCCCAGCCGAAATTAGCCCTGATCCTCACACTCACACTGAAGACCCATCCTTTGGAGTGGCGCGTTTGGCGCTGGTGCTCATGACCGAACTGGGCGCCTGCTTACAGCTAATCTCACGTGATATCGCTCGCGCAACGAACCTCGACGAGGCAAGTGCGCGCTGGTCTGAACGCCTGATGGCATTGGCTGAGATGATCGAGCGAGCAACAGGAAGATATACCGCTCACAAAGGGCGCCACAATCGCGCCCTTCCCCACAGCGCCAGCGCCAGCGCCACAAATAGCGTTCCGCAGCCTCGACAAGAACTCCCCATACCGCATCCCACGCAGCATCCCACACAGCACTCACACCCAAAAAGCAGCGCCTTAACGTACTTGCAGCCCCAACCGCTGAAGCTTACTGCGCGAGAACGCGAAGTTGTGGCGCTTACGAGGAGGGGATATCCCCCAAGACGAATTGCCAAACACCTACAACTCTCTGTGGAGACTGTCTACACCCACCTGCGCAACGCGAGGCGCAAACAACGGCTGACCGATCCCCCGGCGTCATCTTGACGTCATCTTAATGTATCGGGTTTCAACGTACGTCGGAGTGCACTCAATTCTTGTGAACACGCCAATAACACGCGTACCCACGCTTACCTTGCTACATGTGGTGTCTGCGCCGTCCTCATCCGGAGTATCCACTCATATGCCTACCGAATAAAATACCCGATTCCACCGCAAAAGATACCCGGAATCTACCGAATCCCAGGCTCCTACTATTAATACTTTCAGGTAGCATTGCACACGGTATCCCCATAATCTTGCCTAGTAACCACACATTATTACCCGCACACTCTGTCGGTTTTCCACAGGCAATACATGTACGTTCCGTGCCTCTTTGCCACATTGGTACTGCTCATCGTGCCCACGAGGGCCGCACGAGGACCAGATGGTGAGATGACCAGGCGCGGATAGATTGAGGAGGCACCACCGTGAGGACATCCCCCAAAACTTCGATCATCGCGTTCTGGAAAACGTTGCGGTATGCGTTGTCCTCAAAGTTGCGCTCACTCCACGTCATCGTTCATTTCACCTTCTGGCGCACGGCCCCGTATCCAGCGTACCGACGTTTCGTGCGCTCACTGTTTGCATCAGCGCTGCTCGCAATCCTGCTGTTTGTGGGAGTGGCTGAGCCGTTCTCGTTAACACCTGGCCTCTTTGCGACGGCTCAGGCACATGGAGCGTCGAGCGCCCAATCAGCGGGCGACACTCCTAACCGTTTCGACCCACGCACCGCGTCCCAATCCGCATCAGCGCAATCGGCGAGCCAGCCGCAGCAGCCTTCTTCTCCTGCAGTCCACTCTGCTCCTTCGACGCCAGCCAGCAAACCGGTGCCGATCCGCCATACACCAGACCTGCCCATGGCAGCCGCAACCATGGTCTTGCAAGCGGGTAAGGCCGCCACCTTCCTGGGCAGCGATGGCAAGTTAGAGGTTGACGTTCCCGCTAACGCTGCCACCGCAGCAGATATCGCGGGCGCAGGGGGCTCACTTAATCTCAAGATCACGCAGATTGCGCCCGCATCAGGCTCTTCGGCGGGTGGCAGTGGACATGTCTCCTTTGGCACCTATCTGCTCCAGGTCGTCGATGGTAAGGGGAATCGCGTCGTCCACGGCCTCGATGCCCCACTTATGATAAAGTACCATCCTGACAATGTTGGCCGAAGCGCGCTGGATCTCACCAACGTGCTTGCCGTCTTTAACGGCACCGCGCCATCGAATATGCAACTCGCTCCGCTCGCGCCAGCCGCTGGCGGATCATCAACGACGGCAGCTGCGCCATCCACGGTGACGACACCGACCGCGCTCGGTCCGCAGTCTTCCCAGAAAGCCGCCGTCGACAAGACCGATGGCAGTCTGGTCGTTACTGCTTCGTTGCCAACTCCCAGTACTACCCTCACCTGGAATACCTATGCGCCCGTCGCGACCTTTGGCAATCCCGACCCCTTCAACGTCGACCTCAACGCGGGCGCGCTTACCTCCAACCTGCCGATTGATCTCCCCGCCGGCCCGGGCGGCTTCACCCCACCAGTCACCCTTAGCTACACCAGCGCCGCTGTCAATGAGCAGCACAATCCGCAAGGCGCGGCAGACTGGGTGGGCGAGGGTTGGAATATGTCGCTCGGCGCCATCACCTGGGCCCAACACAATACCGTTCCGCCGAGCTGCACCACCTGTGGCAATGGTTGGGAAAGCAGCTGGCAGATCAGCGATCCCTACGGCACCGGGACGGAACTGATCCCACCCAATATCACGGTCAACACCTTCTGGGACGATACGCCCAACTGGTACTGTACGCTCGTCAACGGCGTGTGCCAGTCGTATCCCAACGTCCCGGTCACCTGGCACACCGCCAACGAAACGTATGCCAAGATCATCTCCTATGTCGGGCCACTCAATATTAATCAAGCGGCGACGCCGCCCTGTTTCCGCGTTTGGCTCACCAACGGCGTCATGGAAGAGTTCGGCTGCACCCTCGACTCGCTCGAATACTACTACGAGCCTGGCAACGGCAAACACCTGTACGCTTGGAACCTTGACCTCATCGTCGATCCGTCCGGCAATCAGATCCACATAAGCTATCAGCAGGATCAAGAGACCTACTCAAGTGTCCAGTACACCCGCTCGGCCGAGCTCTCGACCATCGAGTACGATTCGCCGACATGCCAAAATACCAGCACCGCCTGCACGACCGGAGGCACGGCGCCCAACCAATGGGCGCCATTGATGCGCGTCAACTTCGCTGCGACCCACACCCCTGCCCATCTCACCAATTCGCCGACTGGCTGTAATACCAGCACCAACGCGCGCTGTGACGATCCCAAGGACTTGTCAGGAAGCAGCGGACTCGCGGCGCCACAGGTGATGAACACCTTCGCGCTCAACGATATCCAGGCGCAGGTGCGCGGGAGCGCCGGTGGCGCCTGGAACACCTTGCGCGACTACCAGCTCAGTTACGAGCAGTCTGGCCCGAGCACCATCACCGATCCCTCGACGGGGAAGCAGGAATCGGCGGCGGGCATGTTTGACCTGACGCAGATCAAAGAACTCGGCGATGACCTCAGCACCGCGCTGCCGGTACGCGCCTTCAGTTACACCTCGGTCGAGCAATCCTACGTGGACAGCGGGTACTCGCCTGCCTCTGGGGTGGGCTGTGGCTTTACCTGGAATACCGGCAATGGCAGTGGCTGTCTGCTCTGGAGCCAGAGTTACGCGGGCAATGACCGCTATATGAGCTCGGCCAGCAACGGCATGGGGCTGGCGCAGAGCTTCTCCTGGGTCAATGCCCGCAACAACATGCATGGCGTGGTCGGCGGAGGCGCGAACACCTCCAATCCGCTCTATTGCAATGACCCGAGCCGCCAGAGCACCTATCCCTGCAATGAGGCGGACGATGAGACCTGGAGTCGTGTCATCCTCTCGCAGGACAGCGAGCAACTGCTGCGTCTGACGCAGAGCGGTCAGGGTGGGACGCAGACCTCGACACCGGTTACGGGCACGACCAGCTATGCGTACACGCTGGCCTACCCGCTCGTCGCGCAGGAGTGTTCGGATTGTGTCGCCGGGATGTACTGGGGCAATCAGAATGAGGGCGACTATCTCGATTACTACAACGGCAAGTTCATGGGGTTCATCCAGACGAAGGTGACCCACCCCGATAATTCTGTGGATATCCACAAGTATGAGGTCACTGAAGGCTGGGGCATCTACGACACGGCCCAGATCGCCTGTAAGTCAGGCTCACCGTGTCATAACGCGCCGTGGTGGCATATCGGCAACGCGGGCCATGGCCACGAGACCGAGGTGGATAGCTACGATATCGGTGGCTCGACACTGCTCTCGCAGACAACAACGTCGTACAACCTCGTCTGCCCACCCAGTGGCGTGACCGCTACCCCAGCGGTGAGCGGTTTTGGCAACTGGGACAACATGCGGGTGAGCGAGCTCGATCACGGCAACCCGGTTGCGGTCTGCGACGTGCAGACGGCGCAGGTGGATACCTACACCTGGGATGGCGCCAGTGGCGGAACTGCTGTGCCCCACTCCACCACAACCTACACGTATGACTCGTATGGGCGGGTGCTCTCATCAACTACCACCAGCAACGATGGCAGCGCAACCGGTAGCCCCACCACCATTGTCCAGAAGACTGACTACATCTGGGACGACGCCGTCACCGCAACATTGACCAGCGCGACGGGCAAGTATCTGATTAGATTCCCGGCGCTGGTACGCACCGAGGATAGTGGCGGCACGACCCGCGCGAGCTGCGTCTACACCAGCTATGATGGGGCAGCCTACGCTACAGGTCAGCAGAGCACGCTTACCAAAGGGCTGACAACCACATCCGATACCTATACATCGTGCGGCACGTCACCCAGCTTCACGCCTAGCGGGAAGATCGAAACCACCTCTACCTACGATACATATGGCAATCCCGTCACGACGAATGATCCAGACGCCAACGCCGGAATTACAGCGCACAAAGGTTGCACGGTAGGCAGCAGCACCTATAGCGCCTGCCTTGCCTACAATGCGACGTTCTTGTCCCTACCGATCTCCGGCAAGAATGCCCTCAACCAGACGGCGACGCTTGGTTACGGTACAACCACCGACGCGACTGGCGGCTTCGGGTTGTGGCCGACTTCCGCAACCGATCCGAACAGTCAGGTGACCAAGACGGCCTATGACGCGCTCGGCCGGACAGTGAGCACGACCTTGCCGGGTGAGGGTACTGGGCTGACTACCACAAACACCAGCTATACCGTTGGGTGTACCGGCACTGCGGCACAGAGCCCGTGTGTTGAGATCGATAGCACCCAACGGTTGAATAGCACAACAACGGTCACTTCGCGCAAGTTCTATGATGGCCTGGGGCGGCTGGTCGAGACCCGCGCCCCAGCCGCAGGCGGGCACGATACCGTCCAATACGCCTATTACGATCCATCGGGGCGGGACATCTTCCAGAGCGTCCCCTACCTCGTGACAGCCTATACTGGCGCGCCGGGGCTTGCCGCCTACTCGATCCCTGATAGCACCCAGGTGGGGACGAGTCTCTTGCCCTATACCAGCCTGCTCTCGATGACCTCGTCCGACCCGCTCTCGCAGAACAGCACCAGCGCCGTCTCGATTGTCTGTAACGCCAGCGGCACGGGAGATTCCGCCTGTTATGCTCAGGTCGCCAGCATCGATGCGCTCAACCACAAAACGACGAGCCTCACCGATGCGCTGGGACGTACCATCTATACACAGAACTACACCGGCAATAATAGCGGAACCTACGCGGTCTACGCGACGGTCAAGAACACCTATGACCTCAACGGGAACCTGACGAAGGTCACGCAACCCAATGGTAGCTCTACCACGTACACCTACGACGCGGCCGGGCACAAGACCGGCATGACCGATCCCGACCTAGGGACGGAGAATTACAGTTACGATGCTGACGGCAACCTCATCCAATCGACCGATGCGCGTGGCGCCGGGAGTGGCGGCGGTGGCCCAACGACGCTGCTGGGCGATACCAGCATCGAACCGACGCTGGATACCACAGTCGCCGGACAGGCCGAGGCCTTCCGCTTCGTCGCGTCCAGTAGTGGCACGGCTAATACTGTCTATGTCTACGTCGCCTCGGGCAACCTCACGCCGACGATCCAGGTGGGGCTATATGCTGACAACGGCTCGAACTTGCCGGGGACGCTGCTCGCGCAGGCGACCATCTCCTCGCCAACCAACGGCGCATGGAACAATGTGACGCTCCCCGGTAGTCCAGCGGTCACCTCAGGGCAGACCTACTGGATCGGCGTCCTTGGGCCAGCCAGCGGCAACGATCTCTACTTCCGCGATCAGGATCTCAGCGGTGTTCCAGGCGACACCGACATGCTGGTCTATAGCAGCTCGACGTCGCTGAACAGCCTGCCATCCACCTGGTCGAACGGCGGATCATCCCCAGGAGTGCGTGCCTCCGCCTATGTCGTCCAGAGTGGCGGTGCCCCGAGTAGTGGCGGCGTGGTCTATGCGGGCTACGATGGAGTGAACCGCCAGATTTGGCGCAACACGACCAACAGCCCAACCGGCGCCTATGCCAGTTACACTTACGACCAGACGACGGGACACGGCTCCGGCATTGGCCATCTGACCACCGAGAGCTTTACCGGTGGTACGACCGCTCAGCCGCTGCATGGCAGCTACAGCTATACCTATGACACCCGCGGCCAGACCACGGGGCTGACGCTGACCACGACTGAAAACGCGACCTATCCGTTGACCTTCGGCTACAACGACGCGGGCCAGCCGACGAGCCTCACCTTCTCGGATGGAGAAGTCTTTGCTGAGAACTACGACAGCGCCTCGGGCTGGCTAAGTAGCGCGGTGACGACGCCGAGTGGCGGCAGCCAGGTCAACCTGCTGACGAATGTAGCATACAGTGGCGTCGGCGGTGCGGCGGGCCGCATCACCAGCGCCAATCTGGCAAACGGAACCTATAGCCTGAGCGCCAGCTACGATAACGATCTGCGCCTGACGGGCATGAGCCTCACCAACGTCAGCCTGGGGACGACGCTCTTCAATAGCACCCGGGGTTACGACGCCCTCGGGAATGTCACCAGCGTAAATACCACGCTGGCAAGTGGCACCGACAACCAGAAGTTCTGTTACGACGATCTCGATCGTCTCGTCTGGGCAGGCGCGACCGGGACACCGAGTTGTGGCGGAACGGTCACTGCGGGCACGCTCACGAGTGCGCAATACACGGCATCCTACACCTACGATACTCTCAACCGCATCACCGGTGGAGCACTCGGCACGCTGACGTTTGGCGATAGCGCTCACCTGCATGCCGCCACGAGTAGTAGCACGGGCGAGACTGCCAGCTATGATGCCGCAGGTGACATGACCTGCCGAGCTCCAACAGGCAGCACTACCTGCGCGGGCGGCAGCCCTACGGGTGCCTTACTCACCTACGACGCCGAACGACGGCTTACCGCCTGGCAGAACGCCCAGATCAGCCCCACCAGCCAGGCATGGTTCATGTACGACGGTGAGGGCCACCGCGTCGAGCAGTATGTCAGCGGCGGCAGCGGCAACCACACGTACTACTTGCCTGGCAACGTTGAGGAGGTGACACCGAGTAATACGCTGGTGAAATACTACAGCGCAGGTGGATTCACGCTCGGTCTGAATACAACTACCAGCGCCAGTGGCATCGCGTATCTCGCCAGCGATGGGCTGGACAGTGTCACCGAAGCGCTCAACCAAACGGGCACTGCGACGGGCAGCATGCTCTACGGGCCGTATGGGGGTGTGCGCTACATCAACGGTACAATGCCGACCACCAAAGGTTTCACTGGCCAATATGCCGACACCAGCACCGGCCTTGATTACTATGGAGCACGCTACTACGATCCAATGCTTGGCCAGTTCACCAGCGCGGATATAGTTGACGATGGTCTCAATCGCTATATCTATGTGCATGGTAATCCAGAGACCGATGTCGATCCCAGTGGTAACATCGATATAGGCGATGCTTGGGAAGCACTAACAGAGTTGGTTGGGGACCACGCAGGAGGTATCAGCGATGTACTTTACGCTTTGGGCCTTATAATTCAACTTGTAATGCCGTTTACCCCTCCTCCCACAAATCTGCCACCAGGGTCAGGGTCAGGATACACGGCCAGCACCAACCGAACAACTAACTATCAAACAAATGGTGCATACGATGGAGCTGCTGGCGTCGATGGCACTAACAATCCGCCAAAGAAACTCGCGGACAATTTAGGCGGAAAAGACACCGGAAACTCGAGAAATTCCGGTAAGGGCGGAGGTCGTAGTTATGGTCGGCCTAAGAATCAACGCGGCAAATCACAGACCAGTGGAACCAGATCTGGCAGCCCATCGATAGGCTGGCGCAAAGGACAACAGGCAATCGTCTCCGGCACTGGTGCCGTGGGAGTTCACTCGACTCATAACACCTGGGATTTCGATTTCGGTTACACTGGGTCTACGGGAACGACAGGCACGACAAGCTCGTCACACTGGTGGGATGGTATTCTTTCAACAGCGCAAGATGTCGCGACACATGTCAATGGATTCAACGAAGGTGTGAGAGACTATGTTGCTAATACTAGTTACAGGGTGGGGCCTGTTACCATCGCTGTCTATGCTGTAGTGGCAGTCGCCTTCGTAGTCGTCCTTGCTCTTGCCTAAGCGATGCATGAGCGTTGCGAAGGCTGACGAAAGAGCGCAACGATAATCGCGGAGACATTGTTGACAACCTTTCTACAATGACTCCACGATTCCCTGTTATAACAAAGGAGGGAGTTACATACCCAAGGACCTCTGCGAGTTAGTTATACGCATTTCGTTGATCCTGCTCGCTATCCCGGCGCAACGTATGGGAACCTAAGTTCCGCCAGTCAACTCTGGAGAATGGATTGCACAGTCACAAGAGCCGCGAAAGTGAGTTGTAACCTTGCAGAAGCATTCCGATCCGGCATAGTGGCAGAGCCATAAACCTAGCTACTGTCCTTGAATCCGCTGCAGTAGTGTTTATCCAAGGACTAACAAGTGCGAGAATAGATTGATAGAGTGCGCCAGGTAGAGCAAGAAAGCCACTAACCTGCACTCAAACTTCAGACATTACTGGCACGTAGTTGACGCGCAGGCGCACACCGACGAATAGAAGAACCGTTAAAGAGGCATTTCACCATGGGCGATATGTATGAGCTAGATGAGGATGAGATAGAGCAGACCGAATTTTGGGTCGCCCAGTGCAGACGGCTGGGTGAGCAACACGAGTACATCAAGGCGCTTGATGCAGTTGACAAGGCCCTCGCCATTGATCCTGAGAGCGCGTTTCTCTGGGTTGAGAAAGGTGTTGTCCTGCAAGACTTGGAGCGATATGAAGACGCACTCCAAGCAGCTGAACGTGCCATTGAGCTAGATCCAGACGATGCCATGGCCTGGAATGACAAGGGCCATGTGCTCCGCCTCCTTGGTAAGCCTGCCCAAGCGTTACTTGCATTCGAGACGGGACTTACGCTCGATAGTGATGAACCATTGCTGTGGCGAAATCTGGGAGTAACATTCATTGACCTTGGCCAATACCAATCAGCAGCCGATGCCTTCAAACAGGCGATCGCGGTGGACAACACATATGCATTAGCGTGGATCGGACTCGGTGTCGCGCTCGCGCACATGGGGCAGCACGATAAGGCCCTAGCGGCTTATGACGAAGCGACAAAGTGTGATCCCAAGTGTGCCGAGTCTTGGTACAATCGAGGTAACCTTCTGAATCAACTGGGGAGATATGCGGAGGCGCTTCAGGCTTGTGACCGTGCGCTGCAGATCGAGCCAGAAGACGCCCAAACGTGGCATGCCCGAGCTATTGCTCTTGCCCATCAGCAACGTCTTGAGGAGGCTGCGGAGGCTTGTCGGCAATCCATCGCATTAGCGCCAAACAATCACGGCGCGTGGATCGAACTGGGCAACTTACTCGTAAAATTGGGGCATGATCACGACGCATTGCGGGCCTACGACCAGGCGCTTATGCTTGATCCTAATGATGCAGACTCGAAACAGCGAAAGGAGCAGATCGCACAGCGGCTTCGCGCCTCTGATATCTCTAATGTCTGACTTACACCTGCAGTTCCAGCTTGAATCTGCTGGCTGATGGGATATACGCGAGAACAGGCCACTGCTAACGTCCCATTGGGCAAGCGACAGGATTGGCATGAAGAATGACTTCCGCCCACCTTGGGATGGAAGGGTGGAGAATGCTCGGTGCGCACCCAAATTGATCGATGGCTCGCCGAGGGCCAGACTCTACTAGATCACCACGATGATGCGTTGGCGCTCATTCCACTCGAACGTGTGCTGCGTCAGGCGTCTACCGGATCAATATCGAGCCAGGCTTGGCGTCTCAAAAGTGAAGCGCTCGAGCATTTAGGACACATCGAGCAAGCGCTTGACGCTGCAAACCATGCCGTGCAGGATGCGCCCGACGCGATACGGGCGCTGGCGCAACGTGCGCATCTGTATGATGTGCTTCAGCGGTATCCCGAAGCCATCACTGACAGTGAGTGTGCCCTGGAGATCGCCCCCAACGATCTGCGCCTCTGGATCATGTTAGCCGCGTTTCATGCACATGCTGGAAATGACACCGCAGCGCTCTATGCCTACGAACAGGCGCTGGGGCTTGACGCAGATGATGCTGAAGCCTGGCATGGCAAGGCAATCGCTCTAGAGCATCTTGGGCGGAGGCACGATGCGCTGGCGGCGTTCGACCGCACATTGCAGATCACACCCCCGGATGCGCCAGCTTATGCTGAGATACTTACAAACGCAGCCATAACCTTGTCAAAGGAAGGCAGATTGAGGGATGCGCTTGCCAAGTTGGAAGGGGTGTATCAGGCTATCCGGGCTCCAGCACACGATCGGGCGTACGCATGGGAACTCGGCGGCGATTTCTTCGCCGACATGCACCAGTATACTGAAGCGCTTGCCCACTATGATCAGGCGCTCATTCTAGTGCCAGAGAACGCGCGTATCTGGGATGCCAAGGGGGTCGTTCTATACCAACTGGACCAAGCTGAGGCAGCAGTGGCCGCCTATGATGAGGCGCTACGCATAGATCCTTCTCGCAGTGAAACCGCAACGAACCGCGGCTATGCACTCGCACGTCTCCTCCTCACGGAGCAGCCACCACGTGCCCCGGACGCAACTGCGTTTGCAGAGGTGGGAGATCGCGAGATTTGGCTGTTCGAAGCCCGAAGGTTTGGGCGTTTGCACAAGTGGGCAATCGCAGAGGCTGCAGTGAACCAGATGCTGTGCCTAGATCCTGAGGATGGGCTCGCGCTGATTCTCAAGGCTGGCTTCGAGCTTCTTCAGAAGCGAGTTCGCATGGCAGCTACTACGTTCCACCAGGGGTGGCGAGCATCAATGAGGAAGAACCAGCGACAACGAGAGGCAAAGGCGCGACTCCCGGAAGACAAGCCATAAGGTCGGGCCCCTGGCTGATGGGACACATACATTCTCCGACTTGAGAACACCCTCAACTTGCTTTGGTGAGTGAGATCTGTCAAGACCCGCATGGGCAGCAGCCCCACTGGCGCGTTGCTGAACTACGACGCCAAGCGGCGGCTCCCCGCCTGGCAAAATGCTCAGACCAGCCCCACCAGCCAGGCATGGTTTATGTATGTCGGCGAGGGCCACCGCGTCGAGCAGTACACGAGCGGCGGCAGCGGTAACCACACGTACTACCTGCCAGGCAACGTCGAGGAGGTAACGCCGAGCGGCAGCCTCGTCAAGTATTACATTGCGGGCTGACCTTTGGAGACAACACGAGCACGAGCGCCGGCGGCATCTCGTACCTCGTTAGCGACGGGTTGGGCAGTGTCAGCGAGGCGCTCGACCAAGTCGGCAGCGCAATGGGCAGCATTCTCTATGGGCTATATAGTGGTGTGCGCTACATTGGCGGGGCACCGCCCACCAGCAAGGGCTTCACTAGGTTAGTGACGATGCCAATTGATGCCAACGGTGATGCCAACCCAGTGAGAAACTCTGAGATCGTGTGAGACACGCAGACGTGCCAATTCGCATGAATCCAGATGAAAGAGACACGAGGAGGCAGTGTGAGACGGCATGTTACGGTTTGCTAAACCGCTGTCGGGTTTACCCCCGACCGTGGGTTCGAATCCCACCCCTTCCGCCATATCTCTTCCTTGCAAACCCGCTGGACAAGCGGGTTTTTCTTTGCCCGTGCCTCCATCTCTGTTATGTAGGCATTCGAGCGGTGTAACGCCACGGATGCCGATGACCAGAAGGAGCCAGCCGATGCGTGATCGTGACCACCAGAGACCAGCATCGGTCGCCGAGCGATTGCGTGAGCAGTTTGCCCCGGCATACCTGACATTGACCAGCATCATCCAGGGAGTCGCCCTCTCGACCCTCGTGATTCGTGTCGAGGGCATGTCGGAGCAGTTCACTCTGGCGAACTGGCTGCTGGCCATCGCAACGCTGCTGGCGTTCCTGCTGGTGTGGCACGAGTACTTGATGCAGGCGCTGGCCTACGTCTGGATGCCGACGCTGGTCGACTCGGCTGTGCCATTCGGCATCCTGATAACGGAGCTATTCCTGGCGCACTTCGTCTATGGCAACGAGCGCGTATGGTTCCTCATCGCCGGGTTGGCCTTCGTCCTCGGCATCGTCGCGTGGGGTACAACGCACGCCCATACGCAAGAGAATGCGGAACTGCTCGAGGCGGTGAGAGGAGTGTCACCCATACGTGTGCTACCGTCGGTCGTCTCCATCACGCTGTTTCTGGGAATCTGGGCGCTCTATGATGTGCTCGACCTCGGGCAGGCGAGCGGCCTCGTCGCGGCGATAGCGGTGCTGGTGATCGTGGGAGTGCTCGCGACGACCGTCCCGTACTGGAATCGCGTGCTCGCCTATGCGCGACGCGAGGACACTTCCGAGGACGCGCCCGGCGACGAACACAGCGCGTAATCCTTGTGTTAAAATCTGGCCATCGCACATGCCTGCTGGAAGCCCACGCGTAATTATCCCTTTGCCACCACACCGCACGAGATTGCTGAGTCTTTGTCTGTTCCCAAACAGGGAAGAACAGGAAGGCAGTACGATGAGTCTCACCAGCCGCATCATTGGTCAGATCATGAAGCTGCCGCCCGCCGAGACGCACAAATACACCGTCACGCGCGATGTGGCCGTCCCCATGCCCGATGGCGTCACGCTGCTGGCGGACCACTACGTGCCACGCTCCATGCGGAACTCCTACCCCACGCTGCTCATCCGCACCCCGTATGGACGGCGCGGCTTCTTTGCCGCCGTCTTCGCGTTGCCGTTTGTCGAGCGCGGCTATCAGATTTTCATCCAAAGTTGTCGCGGCACGGCGGGTTCCGGCGGCGACTTCGTCTATGCCCGCAACGAGCGCGCGGACGGCCTCGCCACAATCGAGTGGATCAAGCGGCAGGACTGGTTTTCAGGCCAGCTCGCAATGGTCGGCGGAAGCTATCTCGGGCTCGTCCAGTGGGCGGTTGCCGCCGACGCGAACGACGATATCCAGGCAATGGTTCCATCCATCACTACGTCTGATTTCAATCTGTTCCGGTATCAGAGCGGCTCCGTAACACTTGAAAACATGCTCGGCTGGTCAACGATGATGACACAGTCCGCCGCCACCGGCATGCGCCTCGGCGATATGCTCACGACACGGCGACGCGAGCGCGATCTCGAAAAGGCCTATCTCCACACCCCACTTAGCGAGGCTGACCGTCTCGTCGTGCATCAGCCGTCGCGCTCGTACCAGGACGCCATCACGCACGCCCCCGACGACGACTACTGGCGCCCGGTTGACTTCAGCGACCGCGTGAGTGAGGTCACTATCCCAATGTGCTTGCAGGCAGGCTGGTACGACCTCTTCCTCGACTGGCAACTCAAGGACTATCAGGCGCTGCGCGCGGCTGGACGCCAGCCATATCTGCTCATTGGCCCGTGGTTCCACGGCCAGTTTGCCAGCGTCGCGCCGACGACACGCGACGCGCTCGCCTGGCTCAACGCGCATGTGAAAGGTGAGAAGGGCGCACTTCGAGCCCAGCCCGTGCGGCTTTTCGTCATGGGGTCGAACGCCTGGCGCGACTTTGCCGACTGGCCACCCCCGGCGCAGCAGCAGCGCTGGCATCTCCAGCCGAACGGCGTGCTAGCGACAACCGTTCCTCCTGCTGCCGAGCCAGACCGCTACCGCTACGATCCCACCAACCCAACGCCAGCCGTGGGCGGCAACTCGCTCGGCGCGCCCAAGCGCATGGGGCCACAGGACAACCGCGCGCTGGAGGCTCGACACGACGTGCTGGCTTACACCAGCGACCCACTGGAGCGTGATATGGAGGTTATTGGGCCTGTAACCGCCGACCTCTACGTGGCTTCCAGCCTGGAATATACAGACTTCTTCGCCCGGCTCTGTGTCGTCGAGCAATCGGGTAAATCGGTGAATCTCTGTGATGGGATTCTACGGCTGACGCCAGATAGCAATCCGCCAGCAAGCGATGGGGCACGCCACATTCACATCGCGCTCTGGCCCACCGCCTATCACTTCCGCAAGGGGCAGCGGCTGCGCGTCCAGGTTTCCAGCGGAGCGCATCCACGCTTTGCGCGCAATCCGGGCAGCGGCGAGCCGGTAGCCACCGCAACCAAACTGCTCGTCGCCGATCAGACGGTCTATCATGACCCAGAACATCCCTCCGCGATTCTGCTCCCCGTGCTTGGAATGTGACGATAATCGCGAATATCCAGGGATTCAGCGCCGCGCCAACGGCGCCACCAACTTATGTGCTAGCCCAAATCATCCACGAATTTTTCACGACTCACTATTGAACTCACTCATACATTCTGATAGAATAGATGCATGTCTAGCAGCAGGTACGTCGCGACTGGAGGCGACGTATGAGCCTGCCTGCTTTTGGGTGGAAGAAGGCAGACTGTGAATATCTCGGTCGAAGAGGAGACGCGGATCGCGTTTCGTGACTGGCTGCGCGGCAAGCTCAAAGGGCTTGAATTCTACAATCGGCGTGGCGATCACTATCTGATACGTGAGTTCCATAAGTATTGCGAAGAGGCCGGATACCCGATTGATGAGGCGTCACTTGGGCGCTATCTGCGCGATGAGAACCCGGTCATCCCAACCCCCGATCGCTGCCGGGCGCTTGCAGGCGTTTTCAAGATGCCGGCTATCGACGTCATGATCGCCGCTGGTCTGGTCAAGCCGGGTGATATGGAAGTGGTTGCCTAAAATACCTCCGCATCCTGGCCCGCTTCTCAGCATAGTCCCAATACATCAACAATCTCGGAATCCTGAAGCGCCAGGAGAGGGCGTCCGCGCCGTTGCGTACGCCCTCTCCTTATGTGACCGACTGGTGTATATGCCGCCTATTTTTGGTATTCGAGCAACTCGATCAGGCCGCCCATCTCGCTGCCGCTCTGGCCGGGATTCATCAAGTGACTCAGGATGTGGCAGTGAAGCGGATAGATGCTGCCGGGAGCAGCCCAGGCATAGAATGTGACGTCGTAGGTTTCCCCAGGGGCCACTGACAGTGTGTCCTTCGTGTACGGCGCGGGCAGCAGGTGTCCGTCGGACGCCACCACCTGGAAGCTATGCCCGTGCAGGTGCATCGGATGGATCATCGAGGTATCGGCGCCAATCATCCGCAGGTGAACAGTCTGGCCCTGTTTCACCACCAGCGGCGGCGTATCCGGGAAGCTCTTGCCGTTGATGACGTAGTAGCCACCCAGCATCCCGATGAACATCGTCTGGTCGACATCGGCGCGCTCCACCTGCATCATCGGCTGGTACTGTGGGCTTCCCGGCCGAGGAGCGATGATGAACGCGCCATACATTCCGCCGCCAACCTGCTTGATGTCGTCAAAGTGACTGTGATACCAGTGTGTCCCGGCGTCCTGGTCTTGCAGCGTGAAGTCGTAAGTGTACGACTGACCTGGCTCTATGGGCTTCATACCGACCGGCGGCACCCCATCGTTGTCGGTTGGCACCTCAAGCCCATGCCAGTGGATCGTGGTCGCCTCAGGCAGATGATTGACGATCGTGACACGGATATGATCGCCCGCCGTTGCCTGAATCATTGGACCCGGAACCGTGCCGTCCAATGTCCAGGCAAGCACCTTGTGGCCCTTGACCGGCTGCCACATCACCTGCTGTGCTGTCAGGGTAAAATGCTTCGCGCCGTCTTTATCCACCACAAATTTTGCTGGTTGATTGCCATACTGCTGCGTGGCGTTGGGAACGTTCGCCGCGGTCGGCTGGCTGCCCGTGCTGGACATTCCATCGTTCATACTTCCCGTCGTGCCGCTGCTTGCGCTCGTGCTAGGCGAGGAGCCAGTTCGGTTGTTCAGCGCGGCCCCCACGCCAACAGTGACCAGTATCATCATGGCCACAACCGCAATCATCAGGATCCCACCGGGCGAGAACAGACGACTACGAACCGTGGAGGGATGTTCAACCTGCCAGGCGCGACGCCGCTGAGACGCAATCCACTGCTTCTGGAGCCATTCAGGCCACTCCTCCACGTGCGACGATGTCTGGTTATTTTGCATTGCGGACTGCCCGGTCTTCAAGTCGCTTTCGAGTTGATTAAGCTCATCCTCAGAGGGAGGCCACGTCCGAATAAATTGCGAGGCCTTCTCCACATCCTCAGTGTCTTCAGCGAGCGATTTCTGATCGATCGTCATAATTCCTCATTCCTATCACGGCCTGCCACAGCCTGCGCTATCCTCACGCCCCACGGCGCTAACATCCGCGATGGTCCCTGGCACAAGTGCATAAGCCGAACTGCTTCACATGGTAAGGGAGGAACATCTCACCGAAATCTCAGCGCGTGGCCGCTTTCTCTCAGATTGGTCACAGCAGGCGGATGGCGCCATGTACGCGCCCGACATCTGGCGGCTCAATCCCTGAAAAGAGCGGCGCGCGACCCCGTCCAACTGGTGACGCGCATGTGAGATCAAGCGGCGCAACCGTGACGCGTTCGTGATACCGGGAACACATAATCGTCACAGTGATCGTTCGCCTGTGCCAGGTCCGCGCCAGACGGGCAGTATGGCGATAGTCGAGAGGGCGATAGTCGAGAGGATGATGGTAATGACGCTCAGTCGTGACGCACGATGGGTGGCCGCCGCCCTGCAGGCGGTTATCGCGTGGGAGTGGCTCGTCTCTGGCGCCAACAAGGTGCTGGCGGGGAATTTCCCTCAGGGACTGGTCGATACCTTAAACAATGGCATTCATGACAATCCCAATGGGTGGTACGTCTCGATCCTCCAACATATTGTGCTGCCGCATAGTGTCGCCTTCGGCTATATGGTCGAATTGGCCGAGATCTTCATTGGCATAGCGCTCTTCATCGGCGTCGTCGTGTTCGTCGGGCCAGTGCGTCGCCGGGGCATGCCACAGTATCGCCTCGCGGTTGGTGAGGTGGCGGCTGCGATGCTCGCCGCGCTGCTCTGCGCGTTCCTCTGCGTCAACTTCCACTTCTTCATGGGCGACGGCGTCTTTCCCTGGTTCAATCCCGCCAATGCCTTCGACGAGGGCGTTACACTCGATACCTTAATGCCGCCAGTCGCTGTGCTGCTTTTCCTCGTCAATGCGCGGCTGCTCGTCGAGATGACGGAAATGCCCGTTGGCCAGTACCTCCAACGCGGCGTTCGGCGCCTGCAAGCGCTCGTCGATCATGGGCAAGGCAAGCAGCAGGCTACAGCAGGCGTTTCGGACGGAGCTTCACCCACGATCTAACCCTGTGGAAGCTCATGCATTTGGCATATGCTGTGTTATAATGAGTGCTGCTGAACTCCCTGGATGTGCCGTATTGCAAAGAGCATCCGTCAATGTCTCAAACAAATAGCCGCCGCGCGCGCCGCCGTCCAGCCAGGAAGACTGAGCATCTTCAGGCAGGCCGCGCGTATGAGGATGCTGCCAGCGCTCCCACATCCAATGGAGCGGCAGTTTCTCCTGCTGAGGATCAGTTCCTGATCCGCGAGTTACATCTGAACCAGGCGCTTATCAAGGCCGCCATTGCGCATCTGGATCTCAATACGCTCCTCCCTGCCCTGCTTGACCCGATCAAGGATCTCATGGCCGTGGATAACGTGGCAATCCTTCTCGTTGCCCCTGATGGACAGCATCTACTCTTGCAGGCAGCGCATGGACTCGAAGAAGAGGTCGTGGGAAAAGTCAGCGTTCCCATCGGGAAGGGCTTTGCCGGACGGATCGCGGCCTCGCGCTATCTGCTTTTTGTCCCCAATCTCGCCGAATTCGATGCCGTCAATCCGCTTCTGGGCAAGCGCATTCTCTCGGCGGTTGGCGTCCCGCTGCTGGTTGGCGAGCGCCTTCTTGGGGTGTTGCATATTGGCGCCGGTACGCAACGTCTCTTCACGAGCCAGGAAATTGCGCTGCTTCAGCATGTGGCGGAGCACGTCGCCCTCGCCATTGACCGGGCCTTGCTCTACCGTGGCGAGCGCGAGACCTGGGCGGAGCGCGAACACCAGACACAACGCACCCGTGAAGCGCTCGATGCTATGCTCGAGCTAGCGGGAGCAATGGTAAGCGCTCCAGTTGTTTCCACCGATTCTGATGAGGATAACGTCGAAAACGTCGGCGATTCTGAAACTTCTGATGAGGCCCTCGTTGCGCTACGACAACGGGAAGATGAGCCTATCCATCAGCTAGCCGCGCTCTGCAGCCGGATCCTTGGGTGTGAGCGTATCGCGATCATCGGCACAGACACGGCGACTGGGCGCCTCAGACCCATCGCGGTCTCTGGAAGTTCGCCGCAGAAGGAACGTCTCTTCCGTGCGGGCTTCGACCATCTCAGCATCGCGGATCGCTTCGGCGCTGAGGTCGAGGCAACGCTTCAGGCGGGCGAGTCAGTGCTTTTCGACGTGCAAAGTGTCGGCTCCGATCATCCGGCCACACTCCTTTCGCAGCGCTATTTTCTGATGTCACCGATGCTTGCCTCCGGCGTGCTAACAGGCTACATTGGCGCAAACTTCGGCGACAATGCGGAGGACTACACCCCGGAGAATCGCGCGCTCACCCATGCCGCCGCCCAGTTGATAGGGGGAGTCATGGAACGCCAAAGGCTTGCTCGCGAACGGACGGAAGCCCAGGCCGAGGCGCTCTCCGCTGAGCGAGCCAAGCGCCAGATGGACGACTTTCTCTCTATCGCCGGACATGAACTGCGTACACCCATAACGAGCGCAAAACTCAACGTAAATTTTGTCATGCAGCTGCTCGACCGCTACTTGCGGGCCGAAGATGCGGCCCCGACAGACGCGGAGGACACGGCGCTTCTCGCGGACTCTATCCAACGTCTGAAGCGCGCGCGCGACCTGCTGGAGCGAACCAACCGGCAGTTCAAACGGCAGGAACGTCTGATCAATGATCTGCTGGACCTCTCCCGCGTTGACGTTGGCAAGCTGGATTTCCGCTTTGAGACGTGCGACTTCGTAGCGATTGCGCAAGACAGCACGGACGAACAGCAGGCGACGAATCCCGGGCGCTCCATTCTTTTCTCAGCGCCAGAGCATCCGCTGCCGGTGTGGGCGGACCCGGACCGTCTTGTCCAGGTGGTGGACAATCTGCTCTCGAATGCCATCAAATATTCGGAGCCTGATACGCCAATCGCAGTGCGCGTGTGCGCGGATGGAGACTTTGCGCGCTTTGAAGTGAAGGACGAAGGCCCCGGACTATCTCTAGAAGACCAGGGACAGATCTGGCAGCGCTACTACCGCGTCAACGGCATCATGCACCAGACTGGATCGGGGCCAGGGCTAGGGCTGGGCCTCTTTATCAGTAAGACTATCGTCGAGCGCCACGGCGGTGAGGTCGGCGTCGAGAGCGAACCTGGCAAAGGCTCTACCTTCTGGTTCAGAGTTCCGCTATCTAGCCCACCATCCTCATCTGATCCGTCGTAACGCCGCGCTAGTCCCATTCTTCGGACGCCAGTCGTGTTGGTTTATGTACCCTACGTCGTCAACGCGACACTCGTTAGACATACACAAGCTCGCTCCGGCAACATTGCCCCCATGGCCCCAGCATACCTTGCGCCAATCCTTGAAGTGGCTCCGATTCGTGCCGATTTCTGCCATCACATGCCGAGGCAAATCCAGCCAGGCGCCTGTCCCGAATCCGTTGTCTCGAATCCGTTGTCCCGGTGTTATTGGGACATAAATCGGGACAACCACCCCATGACATCAGGACAGATCCATGGGTAGGCTTGAATTCAGAAATGCTTACATGTGTCCACCCATGCTCTGGAACCATCGCCACGGAGCTAGCTCTATGTCTCAGACAGTCTTGCTCGCAATGACCGACCACGGCGTCGCCCGGGCCGTGACACAAACGACGGATGACACTTGGTCCGTCGAGACATATCTCGCCAACCAGGATATCCGTTGCCTCGCGGTTGACCCGGTTCGCCCCAACATCGTGTACGCGGGCGTCCAGGGCGCGGGCGTGCTGCGCTCGGATGATGGCGGCCAGACGTGGCGGCCTTCGGGGCTGGCTGGGAGCATCGTCAAGTCACTTGCCGTCAGCCATGCCGCGCCAGGGACCATATACGCGGGTACGAAACCCGCCCTCGTCTTTGTCTCGCATGATGGCGGCGCGCACTGGGAGGAACTCGCAAGCTTTCGGCGCATTCTCTCGCGCTGGCTCTGGTTCTCGCCCGCCGAGAAGCCATTCTCCGCCTATGTGCAGGCGCTTGCTCTCTCGCCACACGACGCGAATATCGTCATCGCGGGCATCGAGTTTGGCGCGGTGGTGCGGAGCGAGGACGGCGGGAAGACCTGGAGCGGACATCGGCGTGGCGCGCTCCGAGACTGCCACTCGCTGGCATCGCACCCACACCACCATGGCTGGGTCTACGAAGGCGGCGGTACCGGGGCGGGAGCAGCCGTCAGCCGTGATGGTGGCGCGACCTGGATACAGCCACGCGCGGGCCTCGACCGGCACTATGGCTGGGCCGTCGCGGCAGACTGCGACCATCCCGAGGTCTGGTATGCCTCGCTCTCACCTGGCCCGATGAAGGCGCACAGCGCGGCCAACGCCCAGGCCGCCATCTTCCGCTCAACCGGAGGCGCAGACTGGCAGAAACTCTCAGGCGGGCTGCCACAACCGCTCAACGCCATGCCCTACGCGCTCTTGACCGATCCCGCGGTAACTGGCCATATCTACGCTGGTCTGCGCAATGGCGAGGTCTGGCATAGCACAGATTACGGCGACACCTGGCGACAACTCGCATTCCAATTCCCGGCGGTATATGGCATGGCGCTCCTGAAACTTTAGGCGTTGCGCCGCTATCACGCGGTTGAGAGTGCGAGTGGAGAGGTGTGAGTGGAGAGGATGGAAGAGGATGTTAGCTATCAACACAGACCGGAGGCTGCGGTATGCCGGGTGGTCGGCGTACGTGAGCGCGGGTATTGCGATCATCGGAGCCATCGCTCTGCTCCTATTCTATGGGCTGGAGGCTCCTCAAGTGCTTGCGACGGGTAGCAACTCTCAGCAGGTCTTTGGCCCGCTTAGCGACTACGCTGGCCTGTTCCAGTATCTCGCCATGCTGCCGCTGACGGTGGCGCTCTACCAGCTTGCGCCAGCCCGCAAGCAACGGCAGAGTTGGGTAGCAGCAATTCTCGGTCTCACAGGGCTTCTCACGGCGGCGCTCGCACAGTTCCTTCTGGTGGCGCACATCATTGACGTCACGGTGAACTTGCCTATCATCCTGGTCGGCATAGTGTTCATAGGCATGTGGCTGGTTGCCGCGAACCGCCTGGCGCGTGCGAGCGGTGTGCTCTCACTGCGGCCGACACTGCTGGGAACATTCACCGGGGCCATGCTCGCGGCGCTGGGCGGCCTGACACTGCTGATGATGATGGCCTACGCGATCAGCTCAACGGCCATAGCAAACCTCGGGACGTTTCTCCTGGACAATCCAGTGCTCATCGGAGCGATCATCGTTGTGCTCACCCCCACCTTACTCGCCTACTTCATCGGCGTGCCGGTCTGGCTCATCGGCACTGGTCGCCGCCTCCTCGCCGGTGACGATGGCGATTTGCCACGGCGCGATCAACAAGTGAGCTATGGCGGGTAGCGTATTCTGTCGCGCTACCGCTGGCATGCTCAGCGAAAGGAGCTTCCTATGGACAGCCTGGTACAAACCGCGCGACTCACGACGGTTGCGCGCTCCCAGCGCCGACGCGGCGTCGGCTGGTCCGCTATTGCGAGCGGAGTGGCGCTGATTATCGTGGGCGAGGCGCCGTACTTCCCCTCGTCATTGGGTCTGGTGTTTCTCGGCGCTGCCCTTGTCCTCTTTCTCGGCATGATTCCCATCGCTGTATGGATCCATCGTGGTGTCGTCGCGCGCGATGCTGGGACTGGCGCAACGCTCTCACGCGCGGCGGAAATCATCGGTATCATCGGCATGACGATCTCCGCCGTCATTGCAGTCCTCATGCTGCCACGCTGGCTCCCGACGGTGCAGGGACAGGTTCTCACGACATCGGCGCTTGGAGTGATCGGCCTCTGGCTCCTGGTAGCCAACGTGCTCGCGCTACGTCTACGGCTCTTCAATCGCGTCCTCACGGCGCTCGGTGCGCTGGCCGGGCTCGGCCTGCTGGTGAGCGCAATTGTGATGTGGGTTGAGCTGAGCGCGGGCAACCTGGGGGGCGCTGTCTCGACGCTGGAAAACGTCCGCATGTTTGGAGCTTACCTTGGTGACGCGCTCTACATCATCTGGGCGCTCTGGCTGGGCATCTGGCTGCTGGCGCGCAAGCGCTAGCACATCGCGCTGTCCACGTTGTTCGATAGGCGCGCATCTGAAAGGAAACGACGCCATGAATATCCATATCCGTATGTCATCCTCGCTCATCTCGCTTGCTCCATTGCTCCTCGTGCTGATTGTGATCCTGGGGCTTGCCGCATGTGGCCAAAGTTCGACGGCCCCGAATGAGGTGAGCATGTCCGCGGGAGATTTTAGCGCTACCAGTGTGACGATCAAAGCGGGGCAGGTCGTGCATTTTACCGACCCGGCGGGCATCGGCGGGCCGCACACGATCTGTCTGGGCGCAAACGGCGCATGCGATCCGTCGGCGACTGGCCCGCTGACGCTTACGGGCGACGGCTTCACCATGAATCCCGGCGATTCCGCCAAAGATGTGACATTCGATATACCCGGAACCTTCAAGATCACATGCAGCATCCATCCCGCCATGAACCTGACCGTGATCGTGCAGTAATCCGCCACCGATGACATCCGCGAGACTACCGGCAAGCGTTGCCCTGGAGAGGAGATTTCAATGAGTGCGCCAATCGTCGTTGTCCAGTGGCTACATGTCATCCTGGGCCTCTTCTGGTTCGGCTCCAACCTCTACGTTGACGCCATCCTCATTCCAACGCTCAACAACCTGCCCTTGAAGGAGCAGCAAAAGATCGGCGCCTTGATTGGCCCGCGCACCAGCCAGGTGCTCGTCCCGGTCGGCCTCGCCGTCGTGGCGCTCGGCATCCTGCGCGGTACCGTCTTTGGACGCCTGCATTCTCTGGATGCTGTGTTTGGCACGACCTACGGCGTGACCTGGCTCATAGCCCTTCTCTTGAGCATCGGAATCATTTTCTGGGGCCTCCTGGCGCTCAAGCCACGAGCCGAGGCGCTCAACACCGCCCCGACACCCGAAGCGTATGGCGCAGTCATCAACCAATTGAAGGTCTTGACGCTCGTCGAGATCGCCGGTTTCGTCGCCGTTTTTACCTGCATGATTTTGATGCGCTTCGAGTAGCGCGCCGGGACGCCACTCGCATCAGCGAGACACGGCTTCACCTGCGCAGAGGACGAGACAGATCATGAACAACTACACCGTATGGACGCCGCCTCATGTGGCGGGCATCGTCCTGGTACTGACAATTGTCTTCATTCCGGGCATTGCGCTCTACATGGCCGTGAAAGACAAGGGTGGGCCAATGATCTTTGGACAGCCTCCGCACGAGTGGCTGCGGCTCGTCCATGAGCATCCGCGTCCGTGGTTCTGGGCAACGATCTCGTTCATCGGCGCGATCCTGGTGGCGCTGTTCGGGCTTGGGCTGCTGGCGGGCCTGTTGCACGATGCTGGTGACCCCGGATTTGCGGATGTGGGGCTACTGGCGTTCGCGGTCGGAGCTGTGCTGTGGGTCATCCACCTGGCCGAGCGCCTCACCGTGCATCCCTGGGCAGGCAAGGAACTAGCAATGAAAGGCGTCATCCCTGAAGTCTACAGGGCGCTCAGCACGTGGACCTGGGCTATGTTCCTGATCTTCACGGTTCTCGCCTTTGTTGGGGTGATAGCGTTCGGCGGGTCAATCCTAGCGTCGAGCCTGCTGCCGCACTGGCTAGGCTGGGCGGCCATCATCTACAGCGCGCTGGGGCTGGTTATCCTCGCCATCACACGCGATGCGTTACCGATCATGCATCACCTGATGCCTCTCGTATTCGGCATCGTCTTGCTGCTGCCGTCATAGGCGCGCACAGGCTGAGTGGATGGCAGTGTTTGGCCATGCTGCCCCGTGTTACCGACTACACGCCCGCAATTCTACTCAACGCGGGCAATGGATATACACCCTATTTCGGCACGGGCTATAATTCGGAGACGCGAGATGCCGTCATTCACGCCTGTCTTCCCGCCGGATCGCGGGAAGGGAGGAGACTATGCGCCAGCCAGACCGCGCCCGCATTGCCGTTTTGCTCGCCGCCGCCACCATGGTAGCGCTGGGAGTGGCGTTCGTCGGGCTGCATCTTGCCTCGCCTTCCGATGGCGCGCGTATTGACCCCAACCAGCAACCCTGGCGCTCACACGGGGTCGCCGTGACCGTTCTGCGCGCGCAATCAGACGGATTGCGCTCTGGCGATGTCGTCACCGCGATCGATGGACAAAGTCTGGAATCCTGGGCATATGCGCTCATCGATCCCGCCGCAGGTCGTCCGGACTGGCAATTCGGGACGGTGGTCACCTACACGGTCGAGCGCGGCGGCGTCACCATGGATGTCCCCGTCACGCTCGGCCCGTACCCGCTTGATCGTGTCTGGCAGGAGGGCTGGAGCACCATCGTCTTCGCGTTGGTATTTGTCTTCATCACCCTATATGTCGTGCTGCGTCGACCAGGCGAGCCAGCCGCGCTCGCGCTATTTGTGGCCGCGTCGGGCATTCTGGGCGCCACAACATGGTCATTTGGCTTGCAGATAAGTGACCTGACCGGCGGCGTGGGATTCTGGCTCTACAAGGCAACGACCTCGGTCGCCTTTCTGCTCTTCTACATCGCGATGTTGCACTTCATCCTCATATTCCCGAAGAGGGGCGCGTTCCTAGCCCGGCATCGCTGGTGGGTATGGGCGCTCTATCTGACGCCATTTGCCCTCGACGCCATCTATCTCTCCGCCACCTATCTCACTGCGCCGAATATCCTTCTCTGGCTGGGCCAGGCAAACGCTGCGGAGAACGTCATGGTCGTATTGCTGGTGGTGGCCATCATCGCCAGAATCACCTGGAGCTATCGGAGCAACCGTGACGCGGAAACCCGCCGGAAGATCCGCTGGGTGGTCTTTGGTGGTCTGGTAAGCGGCCTCGCCGGACTACTCCTCTGGGAAATTCCAGGGGTTGTCCTGGGCCATCCACTGATTAGCACGAATGCGCTGGGGTTGCTTGTTCTGCCGCTGCCGATTGCGATAGCTATCGCCATTCTCCACGATCACCTCTTCGACATCGACACGATCCTCAATCGTACGCTGGTCTATGGCGGCCTGAGCGGCCTCATCGCTGGCATCTATGTCTTGATCGTTGGCGGACTCAGCACGCTGTTTCAGACACGGGGCAACCTGCTGATCGCGCTGGTTGCGGCGGGCGTGGTCGCCGTCCTGTTTCAGCCTCTGCGGCTCTGGCTCCAGCGCATCGTTGACCGCGTGATGTTTGGCGAACGCGACAATCCCTATGCCGTTTTGTCTGACCTCGGGAGACGCTTGGAGACGGCGCTTGCGCCAGAGGCGGTGCTACCGACGATTGTCACGACGGTGGCTCATGCGCTGAAGCTTCCCTCGGTCGCCATAGCGATCAAAGATGGCGACCAGTTCGCGCCGACTGTGGAGTATGGCGTGCCTATTGGCGCACCCGTTGTCTTCCCGCTCGTCTATCAGAGCGAGACCGTTGGACAACTGCGCGTCTCGCTGCGCGCGCCGGATGAGCCGTTCACCGAGGCGGACAAGCACTTGCTGGAAGACATCGCCCATCAAGCGGGCATCGCGGCGCATGCCACACGCCTGACGGCCGACCTGCAACAGTCGCGCGCCAGGCTGGTTACTGCACGTGAGGAGGAGCGGCGCCGCCTTCGGCGCGATCTGCATGATGGCATCGGCCCCGCGCTGGCGGGTATGACACTCAAGGTCGGCGCCATCCGCAATGTGTTGACCAGCAATCCTCCCATGGCCGAGCAACTGCTCGGCAAACTGGGGCAGGAGATCGAGACGGCCATGGCCGACATTCGCCGATTAGTCTACGCGCTGCGCCCCCCCGCGCTGGATGAGCTTGGCCTGGTTGCGGCGTTGCGCGCCCACGTCATGCAGTATCAGTTGCCTGAAACAGGTGAGGATGGCTCGGATAAAGGGATACCGTTGAGCATAACGATTAACGCGCCCGCAAACCTCCCGCCTCTGCCCGCGGCAGTCGAGGTAGCCGCCTATCGCATCGCCTGTGAGGCGCTGGCCAATATCGCTCGGCACGCTGAGGCGCATAGCTGCCGTATAGCCCTTACGCTGGGTCATGATGCGCTGCGTGTGGAGATTTCCGACGACGGAGTTGGACTGGCCAGCGAGCGGCAGGTGGGCGTCGGCCTGGTCTCGATGCGCGAGCGGGCAGAGGAGCTTGGCGGCACATGCGCCATTCTATCTGGCCCAGACAACGGCACGCGCATCGTGGCACTGCTACCACTCGCCAAGGAGTAATCTGGTGGATAGACAGGATAGACAACACGAGGACTCGCTGCGCGTCCTCATTGTCGACGATCATCCCATCTTCCGCGATGGCATACGAGCGCTGCTGGCCTCCGTCCCCGACTTCGAGATTGCGGGCGAGGCCGCGACGGGTGACGAGGCCATCGCCGAGGCGGCCACATTGCAGCCCGATGTGGTGCTTATGGACCTTCAGATGCCGGGAATCGGCGGGGTCGAGGCGACACGACAGATTCTCTTCGCCAGCCCCCACATCCGTGTGCTGATCGTCACAATGTTCGAAGATGATTATTCGGTCTTCTCCGCGATGCGCGCGGGGGCGCGGGGCTACATCATCAAGGGGGTCAACTCCAGCGAGATGCTACGGGCAATCCGCGCGGTGGGCGGCGGCGAGGCGATCTTCAGCCCGGCCATTGCCGTGCGGCTCATGAACTTTTTCGCCACCCCCAGGCCTGCTATCCCGGCGCAGGCATTTCCAGAACTGAGCGCCCGCGAACGCGAGATACTCGACCTCATCGCGCAGGGCGCCAGCAACAGCGATATCGCCAACAGACTGGTGCTTAGCCCTAAAACGGTGCGCAATCACGTCTCAAATATCTTTAGCAAGCTACAAGTGGCCGACCGTGCGCAGGCGATCATCCGTGGGCGCGAGGCGGGTTTGGGCTGATATTACAGAGAACTGACCAGAAAGCCCCTGATTTCAAGCAGAGGATGAATAGCCCTTGAATTCCCACGCCCTGATGCTACACTGCCTGTGAGCTTTGGCTCTCGCCATGGGGCATCATGGCGTGGGGTTCGACCCCTGGAAGCTCCCGGTTTCAGCCGGGAGAGATGTGACAAAGACGAAAAGGCCCTCACATGCGTCATTGCATGGAGGGCCACATATTCGTCATCTCCGTGTTTGGGTTACCGCCGCCACTTCGTTTTCTGTAACTCCCTGTGGAGGCAATCACGGTTGCGATACGCTGTAATCACGGTATTGTCGCGGCTGACCAGAATCGTTGTTCCCTCCAATTGGGATACCCGGCTGACGCGCTGATCCGTATAGGGGATATCGCGCCTGCGGAGGTGGTAGATTCGGACGCCCGCCACACGCAGTCTATGGCCATGATGGAGAACGTACTCCAGATCCTCAGCACTGAGGTTGCGCCTCGCGATGCGTTCTCGCGCATGCTGCGAGAGGTTGAAAAGAGCGGCATTCGTAGGGGAGGATTGTTGGTGAATAGGAATAACCGCCTCTCTTACTATGAGACAACCGTGCTCATTCCGACACAGCCGAGACACTATTCAGTTGTTAATGCACTCCCGATGGCTCGGCAGTGACGGAGCTTTCAATATATCATGGCCCGCCGGACAGCGTCAACATTGCAGCCAATTGGTCATACATTGAGTTAGCCAACATCAGCGAGACGGGGCATAAAAGTGGCCCTCGCTTCCGTCATCGGGAAGGAGGGCCACTAATTGCGCGATAGCGATGCGAGTTCAGTTGAAGGCGCTCAGCCCGGTGATCGCCTGGCCGATGATGAGTGTGTGAATCTCGTCGGTGCCCTCATAGGTGAAGACCGATTCGAGATTGTTCATGTGGCGGCTGACCGGATATTCCAGTGTGATGCCGCTCGCGCCGAGCACACCGCGCGCCTCACGCGCTGTCTTGAGCGCCTCGCGGCAATTGTTGCGCTTGGCGACCGAGACCTGCACTGGATGCGCCTGCCCCTGGTCCTTGAGCCGCCCAACCTGCAACGCCAGCAACTGCGCCTTGATAAGCTCCGTCGCCATCGCGGTCAGCTTCGCCTGGATGAGCTGGAAGCCGCCGATGGGTCGGTCGAACACCTCGCGCGACTTGGCATACTCCACCGCCGCCTCGAAGCAGGCCCGCGCCGCACCATTCACGCCCCAGGCGATGCCGAAGCGCGCCTCATCCAGACACGAGAGCGGCCCGCGCAACCCCTTGACGTTGGGCAGCATGTTCTCGGCGGGAATGCGGCACTCCTCGAAGTGCAGCTCGGAGGTGACGCTGGCACGCAATGACAGCTTGTGATGAATGTCGCTGGTGGTGAAGCCGGACGTACCCTTCTCGACGATGAAGCCGCGAATCTCGCCATCCAGCTTGGCCCAGACGACGGCCACATCGGCGAAGCCACCGTTGGTGATCCACATTTTCGTGCCGTTGAGGATATACGAGTCGCCGTCCTGGCGCGCGGTGGTGCGCATCCCAGAGGGATTGCTGCCGAAGTCGGGCTCGGTCAGGCCAAAGCAACCGATCAGCTCGCCTTTCGCCATCTTCGGCAGGTACCTCTGGCGCTGCTCCTCCGAGCCGAACGCATGAATTGGGAACATTGCCAGCGACCCCTGCACCGAGACAAACGAGCGCAGGCCGCTATCGCCCGCCTCGAGCTCCTGGCAGGCCAGCCCATAGCTGACGGCGTTCAGCCCGGCGCAGCCGTAGCCGTCCAGGTGCATGCCCAGCAGGCCCAACTGCGCGACCTCTGGAATCAGGTCACGCGGGAACGTTCCCGCCTCGAAGTGGTCGCCGATGACCGGCAGCACGCGCTCGCGGACGAACTCGCGGACGGTGTCGCGCACCATGCGCTCCTCTTCCGTTAGCAGCGAGTCGATATTATAGAGGTCGGTATATGGCGGCAGCGTCGGCGTATGCTTCTTCGCCTTCCCGCTCTCCGCCGCGCGATCAGCCACTGTATCTGCCATAGATCATGCCCCCTGTCTTGACCTGTTCCGTTGCTTGTCTGCCAATCGTCTTTAGAGAATGATTGCGCAGATCACCATATCTGTCTTGTAGAGTGTAGAGTCCCATGTCAGGATATCACCGAGCAATGGGGCGCGGCTACTCCGTATGCGCGCGCACGCTGAGCAAACACAGGCGACAAGCGGGTAGGTGCGTTGACCTTTTCGCGCAAGGCTGATTATACTGCCACGAAGTGGCGTCAATCCGGCGGTTTTCTGAATCTGAGCGAACTTCCACTGCATTTGGAGAGATGGGAGCGGCGATGGGCGACGACAACACAGCAATGGACGCCACCCCAGGTACTCAACCCGCTCCCCCAGCCTCGGGCCGCAAGGGTCGCCCCCGCAAGGCGAACGAGAACGCGCCGCGAGGCCGCTCTCCGCGCGGTAAGGCTGCTTCCGGCGCCTCCACTCAGGCCGATGCGGATGCGCCATCCCCCTCGCCAGTGAGCATTGCCCAAGCGCCCTCCGCGGGCCAAGCGCCAGCCCGCCGTCCGGCCACGCGCGCGCGCCGTGGCGGCTTGCGCAGTCGCGGCCGCGAGCCGGGGGTGTTGCGGCTGGCCGAGCGCGCCCGCCTGATCGCCGAACATGGCGGCGTCCATCTGCTGGCTGACCCCCTGGCGGCGCTACTGCCCGCAGCGCGCTCCGCCCTCTTCAATGCCTCCCTCGACGAGGCCATCCACGCCGTCGTGGACGAGTTCGCCTCGACACTGGCGCCCGCCGTCGTGCAGCTCTGGATCGCCGAAGCCGCGCCCTGGTCGCCGGGCCACGAGCGCGTTGGCAGCCTGGAACTGGAGCCGTCGCTTCGCCTGCGGGCCGCGGCGCGAGCCGCTGTGCGCGGCGTGACCGAGAGTGGCGTGGCGGCGCTTCAGGCCGAATCGAACGTGCCAGGCGATCTACCTGCTCCCGATATCAGCATTGGGAGCAATGGCGCCATGCCGCGCTGGCCGGGCCACCCTGATCCCCTGCTGGATGCGGTCGCCGCATCGCGCCTGCCCATCGTCCACTACCATGCGCTTGAACACGAGCACTCTATCGCCTGGCGCGCGCTGATGCCAAGCGCGTTCTGCTCCATTCCGGGCGTGACGCTGCCGCCGACGCCGATTGGCACGCTGGCGGCCTATCCGCTGAGGGCGCGCGGGCAGTTCCTTGGCGTACTGGCGCTGGCGACCGGTACACACCTGGCGGCGCGCCAACTCGCCGCCCTCGAAGAGCTTGCCGATCTGATTGCGCAGTCCGCCGACCGCGACCGCCTGCTCGCCTATTCCCGCAGCCAGGAGGCGCTCTCACAGACCGTCGTGCGCTACGCGCCTGTTGCCATGGCAGTGCTCACCGGGCGCGAGCATCGGGTGGCGCTGGCGAATCCCACCTTCGCCGTGCTGCTGGGGCTGGACGCGGGGATGTCACTCACTGGCTCCCGCCTCCGCGATCTCGTCCCCGAGAACGCTGAAACACTCTCGGCGGGCTTGGGGCTAGATGCCGTCTATGCCAGCGGCGAGTCGCAGGCGATGATTGAGCTGCCTATTGCGCTCAGTGGTGATATCACCTACTGGAACGTCACCACCTCGCCGCTTCCTGGCGTCTCGGCGCGTTCAGGCGGCGTCTTGCTGGCGGCGGTGGATGTCACTCGTCAGGTGATCGCCCGCCAGCGCGCGCTGGACTCGGCGGAAGAGGCCCAGGTGCGCATCGGCCAGATGATGACGCTACACGCCACGTCGCTGGCGGTCTCTGGCCAGCTCGGCGCCGACCCTCGCGAGTTACTCGCCGATATCCTGCGGCGGTCGGTGCTGCTGCTCAATGGCCGCGCGGGTACGGTCTATGTTCGCGACACGCGGCGCAACGAGCTTGAGGTAATCGTCCATCAGGGGCTGCGCGGCGACTACACCGGCCAGCGTATCCGCGTTGGCGAAGGCATCGCCGGGCAGGTGGCGCGCACAGGCCAGGGTACCATCGTGGATGACTACCGCGTCTATCCCTACCGCGCCTCGATCTACGGCGACGAAGACTTCCGCGCGGTTATCGCTGTGCCGCTGATCGCCCATGGCCAGATTGTCGGCGTGCTGGATGTGCTCGACGACGCCGAGCGCCGCGCATTCACCGATGACGATCTCTGGCTGCTGGACCTCTTTGCCGCGCAGGCGTCACAGACCATCGAGAACGCGCGCACCTACGTGGAACTGGAACACGCCTTCCGTAAGCAGCGTGATCTCGACCGCATGAAAGACGATTTCATCGCCACCGCCTCGCACGAGCTACGCACCCCACTAACTGGAGTACAGGGGTTCCTCGACCTGCTGCTGGACTACGCTGGCTCGCGCGATGACCCGATGGCGCTAGACTTCCTCAATAAAGCGGCAACCTCGGCCGAAGAACTGGCGGCGATTGCCGAGCGACTGCTCCAAACGGCGCGTCTCGATACCGGGCAGATGGAGCTGCATACCAATCCGGTTCGGCTGGCGCCCGTCGTCGATGAGGTATTGCGGTTCTTCCGCGAGCTAGAGCAGGCGCAGGGCGGCAGTCACGACCTGCTGGCAGAAATCCCGCCGCATGTCTACATCCAGGCCGACCTGGGGCGACTCAAAGAGGTGCTCGACAACCTCGTGGGCAACGCGATCAAATACAGCCCGCATGGCGGGCGGATCCTCGTGCGGTGCGCGCCAGCCCGCTTCGAGTCGGCGAACAGCAGTACTCCGAGTGGCTCCATCGAGGAACGGCCAACGATGGTGATTCCGTTCGCCAACCATGATCCGGCATCCAGCTACGAAGACCCAGACGACGATCCGATAGCGCCCGCTCCGGCGGTCGTTGTCGCGACGACACAGACGCCCTACTACGTCATGACTGTCAGCGACGAGGGCATGGGTATTCCCGCCGATGAGCGCAGCAGCCTCTTTGGGCGCTTCACGCGGCTGGAGTCCGCCAAGATCAGTCAGATTCGCGGCACGGGTCTGGGTCTCTATATCTGTCGCCAGATCGTTCGCGCGATGGGCGGCGATGTCTGGCTTCAGGCCAGTGTGCCGGGGCATGGCAGCGTCTTCGCGGTCGCGCTGCCAGAGGGCGTCATCCCCTCGGGCGATACCGCGCCTCTTCCGGTGATCTCCGGCCAGTCCGCGCAATCGTAGCGGCGTCTCCTTATGAACGCTCCAGACAGCGCCTTCGCCACCCTGCAACGACTGCGGCTGCGCATGGAGCGTCTGTTTGCCGTCTGCGATCTGCCTCTGGATGTCGCGGGCGCGGCGCGGCGCTGGGCGCTGGCGATGCCTGCCGATCCCGATGCCCCGCTCGATCAGCTGGCGGCCAACTTGCTCGCCACTCGTGGCATTCTGCCCGGCCAGCGTATCGACTCAGGCGAGGCGCCGGAGGACGATAAGGACGCGGCGACCGCCGCCCGGCGTACCGCCACGGGCGGCGGACTCCTGCCATACTGGGCGCTCGTCTGGCCCAGTGGGCTGGCGCTGGCCGAGACACTACTGGCGCGCCCTGAAGCGCTACGCGCCCAACGCACGCTGGAACTGGGTTGCGGCCTGGGAACGACCGCCATCGCGGCGCTTACGACCGGCGCCTCGCTCTCGGTAGCCGATTGCTTCGCCGAAACGCTGCTCTTCTGCCGCTACAACGCCCTGCGCAATGCCGGGCGGCTGCCCCGCACGCTCCTGCTCAACTGGCGGACGCCCGCTGGCAGGGCCGCCTGTGTGGCGCGCGCGCCATATGATACGTTGCTGGCCGCCGACATCCTCTACGAACAGGACGATCTGGAGCCACTGCTCGATCTCGTGCCACGGCTCCTCACGCCCGGTGGCGCGTTCTGGTTGGCGGAGCCGGGGCGGCGTGTCTCGCAGGCATTCGTTCAGGCGGCGGCTGCGCGCGGCTGGCGCGACGAATCGACAAGCTACGAACGCATCTGGCCGACCGAAGAGAAGCCGGTGCGCGTCGTCGTCCACTGCTATCAGTCGCCTGTGTAGTCGCGGCAGCGCGTTGTGCGCACGATCTCAGCCTGGACGGCCGCCAGCCCGATCTGTTGGATGTTGTCGAGCAGAGAGATATGAGCGGCCAGGATATGGGCGTCTTTGAACGCTCGGCGCTGAATCGCCAGGCCAACCTCCTGTTCCAGCGTTTCACGCATGAAAGAGAGATATGCGAGACTCCGATGCGCTATTTCGCATTTCTTCAACCATGTATCCGCTGATAAGAACTGAAACAGCCCCTGAACTTCGTGACGATATGTCATCTATGCTGCCTCCACATCCATTCATTCAGGGCGAAGACTCCTCCGTCGTCTGTTACATGTTGCCTGGTATCTGTTGCCTGGTATCTGTGTAATCGTGGGCATAGTCCATACGTGGGCCACCTGCTTGCAAGAGCGCCAGTGTCAGCGTCAGCGTACAAGCCGTTTGGAAAGATGGACATCCACGCAGCCTGGTTTCAATGATGTCAACGCACAGGAACGCAGAGAGTCACGCATTGTTTTCGCGCGATGAATGATTCATAATCTGAGAACAGGTTTGTGAGCTACGATGAGGGGGGAAGCAGGGTGCCGCTGTACGAATATTACTGCTCAGATTGCCAGAGCAAATTTGAATTGCTGGTAAGTTACGACGCGTCCGAGGCGGATGATATCGTCTGCGTGCGCTGCCATGGCGGGAGTGTGCGCAAGCTACTCTCGGTATTTGCGCGGCCTCGCGCCGTCGCTGCGGGCGACGCCTTCGGCGACTATAGTGATGACTACGGCGACTCAGAGAGCGCCTATGGCGGGGGCTGCGCCTGTGGCGGGGGCGGCTGCGGCTGCCACGACTAACCGCCCCTGAGACGCCACCCAATCAGCGTTTGAGCGACCGGCGCGCATCGCCCAGAATGCGCGCCACCGTTTTGTTGTGCGTCGCCTCGTCTGGCGTCAGGTCGGCGCTACGCACCGGGATGATATGCTCGAACTCCTGAATACGTTGCGCCAGCGCCAGCCGTCCGCTCTTGTGCGCACGCGCGCGATAATCCTCGACGAGCGCGCCAACCCGCTCCGCATCGTGTCCCTGTGCGGCCTCGGCGATGGCGTCGGCATAGAGCGCCGCGCGTGCATCGAAGAAGCCCGCGCGCCCAGTCGCGTCGGTCATGGCGTCGCCCACCCGCTCAACCAGCTTGATTGCCTGCGTGAACCGCTCGCGCGCCTCCGCATTGCCCTGCTCGACTAGCGCATTCGCCAGCCCGCGTGAGGCGTCGGATTGCCCCAGCGGATCGTCGCACTCCTGATAGAGCCGGAGCGCCTCGGCGAACGCCTGCCGCGCGGCCTCAGTATCGCCAAGCTGGCGGCGCGCCTCGCCCAGCCCCAGGTGGACCAGCGCCTGCGCCTCTGGTTCATCAGCCACACGGAAGCGGAACAGCATCTCCTGATGGCCATTAGCGGCCTCGGCATAAAGCTCGCGCCGCAGCAGCACGCGCGCCAGTCCCACCTGCGCCAGCCCCTCGGCCACCTGCGCCTCGTGCTCCTTCGCCAGCCCCAATGCCTGATTAAACGCCGTGACCGCCGCCTGCACATTATCGGCGGCCAGTTCCACCTCACCCGTCACAAGCGCCGCCTCGGCCCGCCACAACTCGTCGGATTCGCGCTGGGCGTGCGCGATGGCCTGTTCGGCGAAGCCGCGCGCCTCAGCCAGTTGGCCGCGTGCGAGCGCCACCATGCTCGCGGCGCAGAACGCCGCCGCCTCCGGGCCAACCTCGCGCGCCGACGTATCGGATTGGTGGGCGAGCGCGAGCGCCTGGTCGGCTAGCTGTTGCGCCTCGTCGAGTTTCCCCTGTGTCAGCGCCAGATGCGCGCGTTCATCGAGAGCCAGGGACGCCAGGGACGCGCGGTGAGCCTCTTCCAGTCGGCGCGCCGACTCCGCCAGCAGGGGCGCGGCGGTGGCGGAGAGGCCGCGATGGCGGGCGATCTGGCCCAGCCCCAGCGATGCGCGCGCCTCCAGGAC
>DASUHD010000005.1:0-40127 GCA_036273675.1 Ktedonobacterales bacterium
TCGACATAACTGTGGAGAAGTGGATCGGCGACGCCGTCGCGCCAGGTCAGGCGCCGACCACCCAGCAGCATGGAGTATAGTCTCATTTCCCATATAAAGCTAGCAGTCTAGTTGCAAAGACAAACGCTCCATGCATGGCGCTTGATCCGTCGCCAAAAGGTAAGAACCAGGACAAAACTGATATGAGGCTTGGTTACTCCCGTTCTCATAATACAAGAGGGCGACCGGCGGACCACCGATCACCCTCTTGATGCGCTCGTACCATGCGCTACGGCTATTCGCGAATCTGGCGCGCGGGCAGCGGACGCACCAGCGGATTCGGCCCGTTGGGGCGCTCGTCCTCGTTGCGCGGCACCGGCTGGCGCACCAGGAATGATGGCGCGCGCGCCACATCCTGCATCGGCATCGAGATGTCGCGGCCAAAGCGGTTGTAGAACGAGAGCTCGAAGTTCGGCGTCTCGCCGAGCGCACCGTGCGGGCAGACCTCCACGCAGTCGCCACAGAAGATGCAGCGGTCCAGCGCGAAGTCCCAGCGGACGAGCTCGCGCTCTGCCATCATCAGCGAGCCGGTCGGGCAGACCTGCACGCACGCGCCACACGAGACACAGTCCGTCTCATGCAGTGAGGCGTTGAATGGCGTCGAGACAATCGTATCGAAGCCGTGGCCGAACATGCCGTAGCAGTTCGGGCCAATCACGTCGTGGCAGACGCGCACGCACTGGGTGCAGTTGATACACTTGTTCGGGTCGCGCAGGATGAAGCTATGCGAGAGGTCGAACTCGTAGTCGTGGTAGTCGCTCGGCTCGCCATCGTGGAAGCGGTTGTTTTCGAGATTGTACTCGATGCTATACTTCTGCAGATCGCACTGCCCCGCCGCCGGACACGCGCACTGCAAGCAGCGGCCCGCCTCGCGCTCGGCCTGCTCCTGCGTGTAGCCCATCTCGATCAAGCGGAAGTTGTGCTCGCGCTCGTCATACGGCAGCATCGGCATCTTGACCTTCGGCTCGACCGGCTTGTACGGCACGATGTCGAAGAGGTCGGGCTTGCGCTCCTCCGCCTCGATGGTCTTCGAGACGACCGCCATATCCTCGCCGCGCAGATAGGCGTCAATCGAACGCGAAGCCAGCTTGCCCTGCGCCACGCACTCGATGATGGTCGAGGCGCCGATCACCGCGTCGCCGCCCGCGAAGACGCCCTTGCGCGCCGTCATGAAGTTGTACGGGTCGGTCTCGATGGTCTGATGCTTCGTCCAGTTGATACCAGTGCCTTCGGGAAGCACCGCCTTGTCGGGCTTCTGCCCGTACGCTGGAATCACTGTATCGCAGCTAATCTGGTACTCGCTGCCGGGAATCGGCACCGGGCGGCGGCGGCCACTGGCGTCTGGCTCGCCCAACTGCATCCGCTGGAATTCCAGTCCGGTGACCCTCGTGCCGTCGTGGATCACCTTCGACGCCGACGCGAAGAGTTGCAGGTCGGTCCCCTCACTCTCGCCGTCCTCGACCTCCTCGAAGGTCGCCGTCATCTCGCCACGTCCACGGCGATAGACCGTATGCACCTTCGCGCCCAGGCGGAGCGAGGTACGCGTGCAGTCGAACGTCGTAAAACCACCGCCGAGCACGATCACCTCTTTGGTGTCGTCCACCGGTTGCGTCAGGCCGCGCGTCTTGTCCTGCAAGTACGCGATGGCGTTGATGACGCCAGGCAAATCCTGGCCGTCGAGGCCAAGCTCGTTCGAGGTCCACGCGCCGATGGCGAGGTAGACCGCGTCGAAGCCCTCGTTGAAGAGATCGTCAATCGTGAAGTCCTCGCCAAGCTTGACGTTGTACTGCACGTCAACGCCGAGCTTCCAGACGCCCTCGAACTCGCGGTCGATCTGGTCCTTCTCCAGCCGGTATTCCGGGATGCCGTAGCGCAGCATGCCGCCGGACTGGGGCATCATGTCATAGACCTTGCAGTAGTGGCCCTTGAGCGCCAGGTAGTAGGCGGCGGTCAGCCCGCACGGCCCCGCGCCGACGATGGCGACCTTCTTGCCGGTCGTCGCCTCCTGCACCCACGGTGTGGGCGGGTCGTCCATGCACTGCTCGGCGGCGTAGCCATGCATGCGGCAGATGGCGATCTCCTCTTCCACCAGCCCGCGTCGGCAGACCTCCTGGCAGGGCGCCGGGCAGGTCAGGCCGAGGATGTAGGGGAAGGGCAATACTTCCTTTACCAGCCGCGCCGCCTCGCGGTTCTGCCCCTTCGCGATGAGTTCCAGGTAGCCCGGAATATCAATATGTGTCGGGCAGCCGACCTGGCACGGTGGCTGGCAGTAGGCGTTGTGGTCGGAGAGCATCATCTCCAGATTGGTGCGGCGGATGTGCTGCAGCCGATCCGACTTGGTGCGCACGACCATACCCGGCGCGGCGGGCGTATTGCACGACGGCAGCGGGCGCTCCGCCCCTTCGATCTCCACCAGACACATGCGACAGGCCGAGGTGGGTTCCAGCTTCTCATCGTTACAGAGATTCGGAATGTCGAGAATCCCGTTATCCACCGCAACGCTGAGAATAGTCTGCCCCTCATAGGCGCGCATCGGGCGGCCATCAACGGTCAGCGTGAAGGATGGCTGGCCGTGGTCGTTCCGTTCAAACGGCTGGCCGCCCGGCGCCGCGGCGGAATCATCACGAATCGTGACTGCCATAGAATGCCTCTTCCCAGATTGCCTAGTGTCTTATTGCCTCAAGATATCTAAAGCACATGCTTGGTCGCATAGCGATGCGCCCGCACCGGCTCGCAGACGCCCGTCGGACACGTGCCATTAAGATGAGCGGTGAAGTCGTCGTCGAAGTATTTCATCGCCGTGGTCAGCGGCTTGACGGCGTTGACGCCGAAGCCACAGAGCGAACCATCGGGAACGTACTGTGCGAACTCGGTCAGCAGCGCCAGATCGTCTTGCGATCCCAGGCTGCTGATGATGCCTTCGAGCGTGCCGCCGATGCGCTTGACGCCAACCCGGCACGGCACACACTTGCCACAGGATTCGCGGGCTAGTGTGTTCGAGCGGTCGGTGGCCCAGCGCACCATACAGGTGTCCGCAGGGAGCAGCTCGATGATGCTGGAGCCGACGATGACGCCGATTTCTTCGAGCGGCTCGTAGTCATAGGGCGTATCCAGCAGGTTGAGCGGCAACGCGCCGCCCTCACCACCGCCGACAACCACCGCGCGCACCGTGCTTTCATTCACCGACGCGCCCGCCTTCGCCAGCACGTCGCGCAGCTTTGTGCCGAACGCCGCCTCGACGATGACTCCCTGCGGGGAGCCTGGCCAGATGACCGTCAGCAGCTTCGTTCCGGGGCTGCCCTCGGTTCCCACCTTGCGGAAGGCGTCGCCGCCGCGCGCCACGATCACCGGCAGATTCGCCAGCGTCTCGACGTTCTGCACGACGGTGGGCTGGCCCTGCAAGCCGTACTCGGTCGGATACGGCGGGCGCTGTTGCGCCTTCATCGGGCGGCCCTTGATGATTTCGAGCAGGGACGATTCCTCGCCTGCCATGAAGCCGCGCTCGACCCCAACCAGCGTGATATTCAGATCAGTCTGCGAGCCAAAGATGCCCCGTCCCAGCGCGTTGCGCTCCTGGGCGCTAGTAAGCGCGGCGCGGATGCTCTCGGCGGCTGCTGTGCGGCTGCTACGAACATACAGGTAGGCCTCAGTCGCGCCGATGGCGTAGGCGGCCAGCGCGATACCCTCGATGACCAGGAACGGGTTGCGCTCCAGCAGGCTGCTCGCCACGGCGGAACGCATATCGGCGTCATAGGCGTTGCAGACGAGATACTTCTCGTCGGCCACCGCCTGCGCCACCAGTTTGAGCTTCTCCGCCGTCAGCACTCCCGCGCCGCCGCGTCCGCGCAGGCCAGCGGCGCGCAACTCGCCCAACACCTGCGCTGGCGTCATCGTCGTCAGCGCCTGGCGAAGACCCGTAAAGCCGCCCTGTTGCGCGTAGGCGTCAAAGCTCGTCAGCGCCGGGCCGGATGTTGTCAGCAAATAGGATTGCGTCTCAGGCACGCTGCGCCCTCCGATGGTTAATGCTGCCATACTTGCCGCGCGTCGCCGCCGAGGGGCCACGTTCGACCCCGTCGGCGCGTAGCACACCCGGCGTGGCGGCAGCGGCAGGCTTGAAGCGCTCGCTGGCGGTTACGATGCCGAAGATGTCGCTCAGGTCGACGCCGCGTCGTTCCACCACACGCCAGGCCACGGCCAGCGGCATGCCGTCATAGGCGTCCATGAGCTTGTCGAGCAGCGCCGTCAGATCCCAGGCGTCGAACGGCGCGCCGTCGAGAATCTCGTCGGCTTTGGCGAGGTCCACCGGCTGCTCCAGCTCGGTGGTGACGGGTGTCAGCACGGGCGGCGAAAACGGCCGGTTGGCATAGTTGACGGCGTACTCAGAGATACGCGGCGTGTAATAGCCCGCGACCGAGGTCGGCGAAAAGTACGGCCGACGGCGGAAGCGCAACGTGGGCCGCGACTCGATGGTGATGGCGCGCGGCGGGCAGGCCTTCTCGCAGAGCAGGCACGCCTCGCACTTCAGATTGAACGGCGTCGCCTGCCCATCCTCCTGAATGAGCTGGATCAGGCCGCGACTGCGCGGCGGCAGCTTGCGCTTCTCATAGGGATAGAGCCGGGTGACCTTGGGCCGGGTCACGTGGCTCAAGGTCAGGCCCAGACCCTGAAGGATTCCGCGCATCGTTCGCTCCTTATGTCGTCTCCGCCTAGTTTTGCCTAGTCTTCGCCGCGAATCTTCAGACCCTGCTTCTCGATCTTCTCGCGTAGCTTGAGAATGCCCTCGATCAGCGCCTCTGGCCGGGGCGGGCAGCCGGGTACGTAGATATCGACCGGCACGAGTGTATCCACGCCCTGCACAGTGTAATAACTATCGTAGAACTCGCCACCAGACGTGGCGCACTGGCCGAGCGAGAGCACCCACTTGGGGTCAGGCATCTGTTCGTAGAGGCGCACGAGGCGCGGCCCCATCTTGACACAGACGGTACCCGCGACGATCATCAGGTCGGCCTGACGCGGGCTGGAGCGGAAGACCTCTGAACCCCAGCGCGAGAGGTCGTAGTGGCTCTGCGCGGCGGCCATCATCTCGATGGCGCAGCAGGCCAGGCCGTAGCCCAGCGGCCAGATTGAGCGGCTGCGCGCGTAGTTCTGCGCCCATTTGAGCATATCGGCGACGCTGGTCAGCGCCACCTGACCCTCCTGGCTGCCGGGAACATACTCGCCGGTGCGCCGTTTGGTACTCTGGTCCAGCATCTGGACGGTGATCCCGCGCGGGACACCACTGCCCGACGCGGGGCGATTGGCGTTATTGGCGTTATCTGCACTCATGATGAAGGCAATCCCTTCTTCATCGGCGCGTCTTCTTGTTCGCGCGCCTGGCCGGGCAATTGCTACGCGCCAGGGGGGACATCGCGCGCCGACGGTGTTGAATGAGCATCTGTGAGCGTTTATGAGCGTTTGTGGCGAAGCCGTGCGGGCGCTGTCACGCGGGGGCGCACGGTGGTCCAAAGTTCATTATAACAGAAGCCCAGCGCCCTGCCCACCCGCACACACCGTTCGGTTCATCAGCCAGCGAGGAGCCTGGCTCCTTGCTGGGACGCTACTCCCCTGACACAAGTACCAGTCAGCGCTATTTCTTGTGTTGTGGGCGCGATGCGGGTTGGCACGACTTCTGCCTCATTGCCCCTTGCCAGATACCGCGCGCGCGCCTAAAATACAGTGCTTGATGGCGCTTGCTGGCTGGGCGCCGCCCGCCTGGTTGTTTCCCAGGCGCGAGATGGCACAGGCCGCCGACGAGGAGCAAGCCCTTCCAGGGCGACACACCAGAGACTGTTTCAGACGACGCGCCACCTTAGTCTACTGGGGATAAGGTGGGTGGACGTGCTTTCGCGTACGCGCGAGAAGCGCAATAGAAACGGCATATTCACATGATGAACAAGGAACCCAGGCCTACGCGCCGGACGCCGCAATGGCTGCGCCGGAGTAACTCATCGCCAGAGAACCGGATGGCCGCTGAAGGAGCAGAGAACGGCGCATTCTCGCCCCGCGAGAATCCCAAATGGACCCGGCCCATTCGGCCAGACGAGGCTCCGCCGGAACCGCGACTGGCGCTCTCGACCGTGATCGACCAGACGATCAATGTGATGGATGAGCGCGAGGAACAGCGCCATAACCTCATCAATACACTCATTATCGTACAGTTGCTCGTCACCGCGGCCGTCTCATTCGGCTATCACGATAAACCTGGCCTTATCTTCCCCGTTATGCTTGGCTCGCTGGTGGTCTACCTTGCCGCGCTGGTGTTTGGCAATCTGCTCAAGGATGATCGCCTCGCCGCTTACATCCTGGTTTTCGGCGGCGGGGTTGCCATCACGGCGCAGGTCGTCGCCGCCATGCTGACGGGCAGCGCCGAGGCCACAGGCCACATCGCGCTCTTCTTCCTGGCTGTCATGCTCGAAGCTGGTCTGTTGATGATCCCCCAGGTGACGGTGATCGTCGTGGCGACCTCGCTGGCGATCTCTGGGGCGATGCTGCTCTTGATCGCCATCAACAGCGATGTCTCGGGATCGCAGATTTATGTGGTCATGCTCTACACTCTCAGTCCGCTGGCGCTGACGGCCATCATCTCGTGGCTGCTTTCGCACTTCATCTATGCGACGGCGGTCACTGCCCAGCATGCGCAAGATCTCGAATTCCGACAGGCGCAGTTCCAGCAGATGAAGACGCACGAGCGCGAGCGCCACGAACAGCTCGACACGAGCATCGGCGCCATTCAGGTAGCGATTGCGCAGGCGATTACCGGCGACTATACCGTGCGCGTACCCGTTATACCTGGCGACCTGGAGGTGGTGGAGAACAGCCTGAACCTGCTGCTCGATACCTTCGACTCAATGGTGCAGGTGCAGCAGGAAAACGCCCGGATGACCGGCGCGGTGCTACCCATCACCGAAGGTTTGAATCGGTTCAATGTGAACGACTCCATCACACCGGTGCATACCATCAAGACTGATACGCCGTTCGACAATGTCTCGGTGATGGTTTCGCGCATCGCCGACAACTACAACCGCCGCTTTGCCCGCCTGCAAGAGCAGCTTGGGCGCGTCTCGGCGGGCGTCGCCCACAGCCGCGACGGTCTGACCAACGCATCGGACGAGTTCGTCACGGCGCGGCGACAGGCTGGCGCGTTGATTTCGCGCGCGGAGGGTTTGCAGGCGTCGTTACAGAAGCAACTGGAGTTGCTGGCGCAGGCCCGCCGCATGATGGCTACGATGCTGCCGTCGCAGATTACCCAGACGGCGGACCCGCTCGAAGGCGGCAATCCCGCGCTCAAGGGGCTGGGCATCGGCATCGAGCCGGGCCTGACGCATGAATTCGAGACGCTGGCCCCCCCAACGCCCGGCGAAGCCAATATCGCGCCGCTGACCATGCCGCTGCCCGCACTGGACGCTCACCAGTCCACTGATGAGAGCCGACCGAGCGGGTCCCATGGCGCGAACGGCACGAACGGCCGTGCGTTTGCGGCGGGTGACGAGCTTCCGGCGGAGTTGGTCGAAGTGTGGCACCTGCTGCTGCAAATTGGCGAGGAACTGAATCAGCAGGAGCGCGCGGTCGCGTCGGTCGCACAGGAGCTTAGCGTGCTCTCGCGCACGGTGCGCAACGCCGATGCGGGCATCGCCTGGACGCTCACGGCGCTGGATACTGTCCAGAAAAGCAGCGATATGGCGCAGCAGTCCTCGGCGCAACACCCAGCGCCCGACGGAACCGACGAAGGTCCATCCGACGGCCAGGACAGCGGTGGGTTCTCCCTGCGCCCGGCTGGCCCTTCTCGGCCACTCTGGCCCGGCAGCGGCGCTCCCGAGAACGCCGACCGACCCGCGCCACGTGGCTCGCTCAGCGGGGCTGACCTGCTCGGCAGCGACGCGGCCGATGCGCTGAAAGGCGATGATTCGGCTGGCGGTAGGGACGAGAAGAGTTAGGGGCGGACGCGCAGTCACGCGGACAGCGAACGCATGCGGCGGGAGGCAGCGATGGCCTCTCGCCGTTTTTATGGGCGCGCCAATGCGGGACCGCATCTTGCGAGACCGTCTGCTATTCCTGGTGTCCAGTAGCCAGCCATTCTGGCGTACTGGCCTATGGAAAGGCCAGGATGCGGTCGCGGACTGCCGCGACAGTAGATGTGCCAGAGATGTCAGGAGGACAATCGAGATGAAGGACTCTCAGGACAACAATCATATGCCAGGCGCTAGCGCAGCTGTTGCCTCGGGAACCAGCGCCACGGCGCGGTTCGAGCGCGGGACGGAGATGCGCGCGTTGTATGAGCGGATGCGCCCGGATCAGCGTACCGCGATTGCGGGCGAGTTTATCCGCTTGCTGACGCTGGCAGGCGATGACCATGTCGGGCAGTTCCGGCAGAAGTTCCAGGAGCACACACGACTTATCGGCAGTGCATCCGATGACTTGCTCTCCGCAGATCAGGTGGCTGCGGTAGATAGTTACGTGCGCCAACACCACCCTGAGATGATCGCGCAGATGCTACAGCATCCGGTGACGCGGTCGGCGCTAGAGATGCCCGGCGCGCCCCCTGCGGACGAGGAGCCAGATGCTCCCGCGAACAAAGACAAGATCATGCCCACCGAGAATGTCGCGACCTCTGGCGCGGCATACGCCACAGGCTGGGAGATGATGGAACTGGGTGGCGAGGAGGCGAACCGACTGGCCGAGGCGCCCCACGAGTTTGGGGCTGGCCCCGGCGGTGAGGTTGAGCGGGAACAGCGCCTCCTCGAAAATGGGGGCGAGGAGGCTCAGCGCCCCACCGAAGAGCCGCCTGAGCAGAGTTCCTGACTATGCCTGTGGAAAAGGGTTCGGTCCCTGGAGCTGCGCCTGCACGAAGAGGCGGTGGTTGAAGGTGTGGCCGTCCCAGTCACCGATGCATGTCAGCAGGTTGAGGTTGTGTGTGGTGGATGGGCCGAAGACCTCGCCCAACGTCGTATCGCCGCTGCCATGCGCATAGGCGGAAATCCAGGTGACGGAGGTGACGACGAAGGTCAGCGCTGGGCCAGTGGTCGGCTGCACGATGATGGTGTCACCCGTCTTCACCAGATGGAGATTCCAGAAGGGCGCGGGCGAGAGATCGGGACGATTGACGTGTCCGGCGATGACCGCGTTGCCCGTCTCGCCCGGCAGATAGCCGCCGTTGAACCAGTAGACCTCGTTGCAGATGGGGTCGCTATTGGTATTGCAGCGAGGCGCATCCATCGCGCCCGCGGCCGTCACGCCAACGCCGATGATCTCAACATCGAGGTGGATGTTGGGGATCGTGAGCCGGATGGGCGCGTACTGGGTGAGCAGCTGCGCGCGCTGATCAGTCCAGCTGGTCGCGGTGGGGCGCGGCGTGGCAGTGGTGATAGCGCCAGTCCCGTTCCCGGTTGCGGTCTGTTGTCCGTGCAGATTCCAGAGCGCGACGGAGACAACGCTGGCGCCAATCAACGCCACGACGAGCGCCACGATCCCCAGTATGCGTCGTGACCGCATCGCATCTCACCGTCCTTTCATCGCCCCACTGGATACTGGTCTTTGCCAGGGAAGAATAGGGCGGAAGCTGGCGTCTCTGCCAACTCCCGCCCGCTAGTAGGTTCGCCGTGCGCGATATTCGCTACTGGAGCGCTTCGCGGCGACGTCCGATGACGAAGTACGAGCCGAGGCCGCCGAGACCGATCACCAGGAGCACCGAGACTACAATCAACAGGACTCTGATGAGCTGCACGTTCAGCCAGGGCTGTTGCCCGTAGCCAGTCTGTGGCAACCCTGTCGGTATGCCCGTCGCGGCGGTGTTCGTCACCTGTCCGTTGCACATCAGGAAGACGCTGTATACCTGATTCGCCGCGACATTCAGCGTATCGTTGATCGCCGGGCCACTGGTCGGCTGGAAGCTGTACGCCACCGAGCCGGGGCTATAGCTGTTGTAGCCCGTTGCGTTGGTGAAGGTCAGGTTCGCCGCGATGACATTGCTCCCCTGGTTCACCTGCACCGACCCCAACGTGTCGGAGAGATGGTAGACGCGCACCTTGGCGTGATTCGGTGTGACGCTGTTGTCATCCTGGAAGACCCAGAGCGCCGGGGTCACCGAGTGCGCGGTGCTGCCAACGACCGCAATCGTGTAATACTGGCCCGCGGTCAGACTGACAGACTGGGTGATGACCATCGAGCCGCCGCTGGGGCTGTTCACCGTGATGGTGTGATTGCCCGCCGCAATGGGGTAGTACGCCTGAGCAGTACACGCTGCCACATTCGGGAAGGTAATGTTGCCATCGATGCCGATATCGCTGGTCGAGTACTCTTCACTCGCCTGGACGATACGGATGTAGGCGTTCTTCGCGCCGGTCGGCGCCGCGGGCGTCGCGTTCACCGTCTGCGTCGTCGCGCCGTTCGAGAGATCGTGCGTGCTGTCGCCGCTGTACGAGGCAGTGATGTTGTGCGCGCCAACACTGAGCGATGAGGCGCTGAAGGCTCCCGCGCCGCCGCTCAGGGTGATCGCGCCAAGCACGGTCGCGCCGTCGCTGATAACCACCGTGCCGGTTGGCGTCGAGCTATCGGCGGCGTTGACCGTCACCGAGAACGTCACATTCTGGCCGCTGACCGATGGATTGGGCGACGAGGTCACCGCCGTCGTCGTGCTGACCAGGTTGACCACCTGATTGAGCGTGGACGAGTTCGACGCCGCGTAGATCGGAGAGCCGCTGCTCTCGCCGGGATATTCGGCGGTAATCAGATGCGTGCCAACCGCCAGGGCGGAGGTCGTGAAAGTCGCCTGGCCAGAGCCGTCGAGCGTCAGCGGACCGGCGAGCGTCGTCGCGCCATCTTTGAGAGTGACCGAGCCAGTGGGCGTACCCGCCGTGCCTGCCACTGTGATCGTGAAGGTCACGCTATGTCCGGCCAGCGAGGGATTGTCGCTGCTGGTGACGGTTGTGGTCGTGTCGGCGGTGGTCACATCGAGCGTTATGCAGACCGGGTCGCCGGTCTGGATGTAGATATCCACGCCATAGACACAGAGCGTATGGCTGCCAACCGCGTTGAAGGCCGCCAATGACGCGGTGACATCCACCGCATTGCTGCTGTCATAGGTCCCGCTGGTGGTGGTCATCGTCTGTGGGGAGCCGCCGTCCAGTGTGTAGTAACCCATGTGAACGGGCGAGTTGCTGGTGGTCGTCGTATTTAGCGTCGCCGTGAGATTGAACGCAACGCCGAGCGGCAGCGGATTCACACTGCTCTGCACGTTCGATGTCACCGGCCCACCGCAGGCCGAATTTGGCGTAGAGGTCAGGAAGCTCGACGCGTCGACGGTGGATGTGGCCGGGTTGCCATAGCCGATGGTAGTGCCAGGGCCGGTCAGGCTGGGACCGTTGGCCGAACCCCACCAGTTATGCTGCGCGTTGACGGCGCCGCCGCTGGCGGAGAAGCCGTACGAGCTATTGCCCGTGAGGCAGTTGTTGACGCCGAAGGTGTAGGTTGTGGCAGTGGAGTCGTTCACCCCATTGGTGAAGCGGCGGAAGAGGTTGCCGTTGACCGAGTTCGCGCCAAGCGCAACGCCACTATCGAGCATCAGCGCGGTGGTGTCTGGGCCACCCACACCGCCGCCATCAAACGAGTTGCTGTTGATACTGAATGTGCCAGTCGCCCCTGAGCGCAGGCGGATGGCCTCGACGGAGGCGCTGGGATAGGCGTTGCTGCCCGAGAACGTGATCGTGTTGCCGCTGATGCTGTTGGTTCCGGTCAGCTTGTCAAGATCAAAGGTGGCGTTATCCGATCCACCGTAGACCCAGCCCGCGGCATACTGAATATCGCCGATGTCCTGCGTCACCGTGTTCGACACAATCGTCAGGTTGGAGTTGCTGCTCACATGCGAGACAATCGCGTTCGAGAACAGCCCGGAGAACGTATTCGAGGCGATGGTGAACCCCGTGACATTGCCAATCATCCGGACACCAAAGTCACCCGAAATGTGGTTGCTGGCAAAAGTTCCTGTGACATTCGCGAATGTCGATGAGTTGTAGAGGGTATTGCCCGTCACCGAGAGGGTTCCCTGTGGTGAGGGATTGATACTCATCGCGCGCTGGAAGTGGCTGGAGAAGTCACCCGGCAGGCCCGACTCGTCAATCGTGTTGCCAGTAATGTTCAGCGATGTGAAGTGGGCGCCGATGAAGATGCCGTTGCAGTACGGTCTGCCGCCAAAGCAGGAGCCACCAAACTGCGCGGCGCTATTGTCACGGATGATGTTCTGAGCAATTGTGAGGGTTGTGCCGCCCAGTTCCCAGATGCCGTTGTAATTGTCCGTGATGATATTATCGACAATTTGCAGACCATCAACGCCGCTTGGCCCGGTAATACCCGCGCTCGTGGAATAGGGGGAGCTATTACTGCCATGCGCGCCGGTGATTGTGAAGCCATTGATCGTCACATTCGCGGCAGTGACAGTTACCGCGACGGCGCCTACGCCACTCGCGTCGATGATGGATTCAGCGCCACGCGCGCTTGTGACCGGGTTGACCCCGACGTTTGCCCCGACCAGTGACAGTGGCTTATTGATCGTAATCTTTTCATTGTATGTGCCTGAACCTACCGTCACCGTGCCACCCGAAGAGGCGGCGTTGATGGCGGCCTGAATCGAGGTATACGGGCAACCGAGCGAACATACGTCAGCAGACGCGCCTGCTCGCTCCACGACAGTGAAGATCCCGCCAATCGATAATGCAACCATGCCGAGAATTGTCACGGCAATCGTTCCCCAACGTAACAGTTGGGTGTTCACTTTTCTCCCAGGAAGCTGACGCGCCATCGAGCCAGTGTCTTTGCGTATACGCATATCGCCTCCACGAACTACCGCAGTACATTTGGTATCGCCTGGTGCGCTTTGAGCGCGACAAGATGACTAACAAGGTGATTGGCATTCGTGATATCGCGGGAGGTTGCGTGTTAGCCATCAGGCACTCTGCTATGGAAAGCAACGTGCTGGCAAGCGATTCGTAACACGATATTTGTCGAATTCATTCGACCAACTGACCGGAGACAGCATTCCATGCTGAATTCAAGCGGATTTTGTTTTTGAATATTGTGATCTTTGTGATTCTCGCATGCAAAAGAGAGCAAACGAAAAGCGACCCTTTCTCCACGATGAGAAAGGGTCGCCATGGAGAGGCTCAGTGGGCTAATACACCACAGCCTCGGTATAGTCGCCGAAGACGGCGCGGAAGACGCCCATCATCTCGCCCAGCGTGCAGTAGGCGCGGGCGCAGTCGAGCAGGTAGGGCATCGTGTTCTCCGTGCCGCGCGCCGCCTGTTCCAGCGCCGCCAGCGCCGCCGTCGCCTTCTCGCTATCACGCTCGCGCCGCACCCGCTCCAGCCGCTCCAGGTGGATGCGCTCTTTGGCGGGATCAACGTAGAGCGTCGGCACTTTCACCGCCTCGTTGTCCATCACATACTCATTGACGCCAACGATGATGCGCTCTTTCGCCTCGACCTCCTGCTGGAAGCGGTACGATGCCTCGGCGATTTCGCGCTGGAAGAAACCATTGCGGATGCACTCCAGCACGCCGCCCAGCTCGCGGATCTGCTCGATGTAGTGGACCGCCTGGCGCTCGGTTTCGTCGGTGAGCGCCTCGATGAAGTACGAGCCACCAAGCGGGTCAACGGTATTCGTCACGCCGCTTTCGTGCGCGATGAGCTGCTGCGTGCGTAGCGCTGTGAGCGCTGCCGCCTCGGTGGGCAGCGCCAGCGCCTCATCCAGCGAGTTGGTGTGGAGCGAGTTCGTGCCGCCGAGCACCGCCGCTAGCGCCTGAATCGTGACGCGGGCGACGTTGATCTCCGGCTGCTGCGCCGTCAGCGAGACGCCCGCCGTCTGCGCATGGGTGCGCAACGTCCACGAACGCGGATCCTGCGCGTTGTAGCGCTCGCGCATCTCGCGCGCCCAGATACGCCGGGCTGCGCGGAACTTGGCGATCTCCTCAAAGAAGTCGTTGTGGACGTCGAAGAAGAACGAGAGCCGCGGCGCGAACTCGTCAATGGCCAGCCCGCGCTCGATGGTCGCATCGGCATAGGCCAGCCCATCGGCCAGCGTGAAGGCTAGCTCCTGCACGGCGGTGGCGCCTGCCTCGCGGATGTGATAGCCGCTGATGCTGATCGTGTTCCAGCGCGGCATGTTGCGCGTGCCGAACTCGATGGTGTCCACGACCAGCCGCACCGACGGCTCCGGTGGGAAGAGGAACTCCTTCTGCGCGATATATTCCTTCAGGATATCGTTCTGCAACGTGCCGCCGAGCTTCGCCATTGGAACGCCCTGCTTCTCCGCCGCCGCGATATACATCGCCCAGATCGCCGCCGCCGGGCTATTGATCGTCATCGAGGTGGTGACTTTATCCAGCGGGATGTCCTGAAAGAGGATCTCCATATCGGCCAGCGAGGAGACGGCGACGCCGCACTTGCCAAACTCGCCCAGCGCCATCGGGTGATCGTGGTCGTAGCCGTAGAGCGTGGCCATATCGAAGGCGACCGAGAGGCCTGTCTGCCCCTGCGCCAGCAGATACTTGAAGCGAGCATTGGTCTCTTCCGCCGTGCCGAAGCCTGCGAACATGCGCATCGTCCACGGCTTGGCGCGATACATCGTCGGCTGCGCGCCACGGGTGTAGGGATATTCGCCGGGGAAGCCCAGATCGCGCATAAAGTCGAGATTTGCGCCATCTTCGGGCGTATAGAGCCGCTTGATCGGCATGCCCGACTGGGTGGTCACGTTGGCGGTACGCTCGGGCATGCGGGCGGTCGCCTGAGCCACCGGACCCGACTCCCACGCGCGCTCGGCCTCGCTCACTCGTTGCAGCGCGGCGGCATCATATAATCGCTGGTTCGCCGCCGCTTTGCCCCGGCCATTACCATTACTCTTTGGCTTCGGCGTTGCGCGCCGCTTCTCTTCGAGCATCTGGCTATAGCCCTCCTCGTTGAGGCATATTGAGGCACATTGAGGGTTGCCGCCCTCTCCCCCGACCCCTCCCTTTTCGGGGAGGGGAGCCAGGGATGAATCTGGTTCCCCCTCTCCTCGTGGGAGAGGGGGTTAGGGGGTGAGGTTACACCTCGACCGACATGGCGACCGCGCCGCCGCCGCCAAGGCAGAGCGTTGCCAGCCCGCGCCCGCCGCCGCGCCGCCGCAGTTCATGCACCAGCGTCGTCAGCACACGCGAGCCGCTTGAGCCAATCGGATGGCCGAGGGCAATCGCGCCGCCATTGGGATTGACACGCGCCCAGTCCCATTCCAGCTCTTTGCCATTGGCCAGCACCTGCGCGGCGAAGGCCTCATTGACCTCGATCAGATCGAAGTCGCTCATCTTCTGGCCGGTGCGCTCCAGCAGACGATGGACGGCGCGTGGCGGGCAGGCGAAGATGTACTTCGGCTCGATGGCCGCCGCCGCATAGCCCGTGATGCGCGCCAGAATCGGCAGATCGTGCGCGCGGGCGTATTCCTCACTGGCGACCACCGTCGCCGATGCGCCGTCGCTCAGACCAGGCGCGTTGCCCGCCGTCACCGTGCCGCCCGGCTTGCGGAACGCCGGGCCGAGCTTGCTGAGCGCCTCCAGCGTCGTATCGGGACGAATCGGCTCGTCGCGGTCCACCGTGACGCTGCCCTTCTTATCGGCAATTACGATGGGCACGATCTCGTCGGCAAAGCGTCCGGCCTCGGTGGCCGCCTGGGCCTTCATGTGGCTCTCATAGGAGAGCCGATCCTGCGCCTCACGCGAGATATCGAACTTGTCGGCGATGATCTCGGCCTCTTCGCCCATGTGGATATGCTCGAAGGCGCACCACAGCCCGTCATTGACCACGGCGTCGATAATCTCGCCGTTGCCCATCCGGTAGCCGGTGCGGCCCTTCGGCAGCAGATAGGGCGCGTTGCTCATGCTTTCCATGCCGCCCGCGATGAAGAGGTTGCCGTCGCCCGCCTTGATGGCCTGGGAGGCGAGCATCACCGCTTTGAGGCCCGATCCACAGACCTTGTTGACGGTGACGGCGGGAATATCCACCGGAACGCCGCCACCAATCGCCGCCTGGCGCGCGGGAGCCTGGCCCTCACCAGCGGTGACGACGTTACCCATGATGACTTCGTCAATCTCACTGATCGGAAAATCGCCCGCGCGCTCGATGGCAGCGCGGATCGCCCGCGCGCCAAGTTCAGCGGCCCGAAGACTGGCGAGCCCGCCGAGAAAACGGCCCGTAGGCGTGCGTACCGCGCTGACCAGAACGGGATCCCTGTCGCTCATAACGTTGGCTCCTTCTTGCATGCGCATCCGGAGCCAGCGAATGGGTGCGTCTCCGGGTGTATGGTACTACGGATGATGTATCACAAGACCGCACAGTTCATTATAAGCCATCGCGGCCCTGTACGCGAATGGTGAAGAAGCGCCGCGCCGCACAGGCTGCAGGCTAGCCCAAATGGTGGGGGAGCCGGGGATATGCGGCGCGGATGTGCGGATGCTCAAAATGGTCGTGGCCTGTGCAGGATGCGCGCTCAATACCAGGTCGATTGTTGAAAGCCAGATGTGCAGGGCGCTTGTGAAAAACACACAGTAGACAAGCGCGGAAACATCAGTTACTCTAGATGCACAAGGGAACACTGCTGGCCAGACCAGACCTCCAGTCGAGGTGGACGCACCGGCCAACGATGCCGCACTCGTCCATTTGTCGCTTCCGGCCTGTGTTTGCGTTCGGTCCTGGCCACTCTTGATGGCTTGTTTTAGCATAGCGGACCGGAAAGCTCCGCTAGGAAGGGAACACATCACATGGGTGATCAGCCAAACTATGGGCAGCCGATGCAGCCACAGAGTGCCGGGGCCAAATGGGGTCCAACCGCGATAGGTAGTTTAGAGGCGCATATCGTTGCGGGCCTCGGCTATTTCTTTACGCCCGTCCTGCCGTTCATTTTCTTCCTCATGGAGAAGACGAACAAGTTCGTGCGATTCCATGCGATGCAGTCAATGATACTGGGCGTGGTTGCGATTGCCTGGTACGTCATCGTTGTCATCATCAACTCGATCATTTTCGCCGCTAGCCTTGCGGACACTTCAGGCACGGTTAGCACTGTTGGCACCCTAGGCTCCTGCCTGATTGGCTGCCTCTATATCGTCGGCGGCCTGGGCCTGTTTGGCCTGTGGCTCTGGGGCATCATCTCGGCCTTCACCGGCAAGTATCAAAAGTTGCCAGTTATTGGCAACCTCGCCGAGAAGTGGGCCGGTGGCCCAGCGCAGCCAGCCTACTAGGGTAAGCCCCTCTTTTCGCCTATTGGCGATATCCGCGCGTCGGATGACTGTTACGTCGTCCGGCGCGTTTTGTTGTGTCTGGTGCGGGGCTGGCGGCTAAAGCCGCGCCTAAGGGCCTGCGGCCACAAAGCCCACCTGCGCGGGCTCCAGAGCAGATGCCGCTGAGGCTGTTTGCCGGGCGCTAACTGTGGCGGATGTGCAGTGATACGCGATACAATGCGGCAGCCGGATATATTCTCTCCCCTGATCGCGCGTTGGTAGAAGGAGTAGCCGCCATGCTGGTCGATGGATGTCTTGCGTGCGATGTGCTTGCTGGGAAAGTGACACCGCCCGGCGGCGTTATCTATGACGACCAGTATTGGCGCGTAGACCACTCGACCAGCCCGGTCGTGCTGCCCGGCTTCCTTATCATCAAGCCGCGCCGCCACGTCGAACACCTCGCCCTGCTCACCGCCGAGGAGATGGTCGCCTTTGGGCCGCTGCTGCGCAATACCTGCCGCGCGCTCGCCCATGTGCTGCACCCCGCTAAAATCTACGCCACCTCATTTGGCGAGTCGGTTGCGCACGTCCACTGGTATGTCATCCCACGTATGCCAGGCATGCCTGCCAGCGGCCTTAAGATATTGCAGTGGCTCTTTAGCGAAAAGCCCCGGGCTGGCGGCGACGAGGAGGCCGCCGCCATCGCCGATCAAATCCGTCCCATCCTCACCGAAATGATGACAGAAACGGACGATTACTAGCGTTGGCGTCGCCCCTCTCGCGAGACTCGCTAGCCTCACCTGCTGCATTGTTATATCGCTGTGATTTCGGCGTGGCAAATGTAACTCCGGGTGATGTCGCTGTGGCGAAGTATCGAGACAGAAGGCAGTGAATCGAGCATCACAACGGAGAAGTTAGGCGTTATGACCAGCGTGCACAAGGCCCAGGTTGCCACCAACGGCAGGAATGGAAGAAAAGCGATGCATGTACGAGCGCGCCCGCAGGTGGCGATACCTGTCGACGATATGAAGCGGCTTGCAGCCGTCGGCATCTCTGTAGAGGATTGGCTGCGGAGCGAGACCGCGGACGACTTACTGGCAACTCGCCTATTCGCTGTGCTGCAGACGAGCCTTGAGGAGATGCAGCAGTTGGCGACGATGCTCGACCTTTACGTGCACATGAGCCATGATTCCCATGGCGCTGCGTCCCCGCACCCTGTCCGGGATGATGTAGGGATAGGATGAACAGGAAGGTTGGAAGCTACGATGCGGCGATGCGGCAGCGGTCGCTCAACGCAGCGGGCGCAACTGCCCCTGCTCGATCTGCTGCTCTCGGATAATCCCACCGAGCGCCGCCGCCTGCAAGACCAGTTCCTGGAGTTCCATCTGCATGCTGGCTGCTTCGGCAGCGGTGACCCACACTTCCCCCGCTTTGATGTCGCGAAAGATTGCATGGATATCGGTGGCGGCCTGCTGGAGTGTTGCCTCGGCGCGCTTGTAGCGGGCAGCACGGATATCATCGAGTTGTGCCAGTTGTGCCGGTTGGGTATTGCGCAGGTCATTCAACATGGTGGACGTCCTTTCAGCGGTTCGTCGCGGAGGGGTCGCGACCCAAACCACCCGTTCGCCATTGCTCACTCACTCGAATGAGCGCCTCCAAAGCTTCTTCTTCACACTGTGCGGTTGGCACGGTCTAGCCCAACGACCACCACGCGAGACAGGTAGACTAAGAGCGTTTACCCTGCACATCAGTCTTATCCTGCCGCTCAGCAGCATATCCACGCCGCCTCACATAGCGGTCACGTACGCCCAACCACCTGTCACAACCACGTCACGCTTCGGGATGCTCCTGATGGCGAGGATACATCTGCCTCTGCTTATGCTTCAGCTTCGGCCTCCAGTCGCTGCTGTGCCGCGCGGAGTAGCCGCAGCAACTCGTCGATGTCAAAGGGTCTGGCTAACATCGGGCTATGCAACTGCGCCAGGAGGGCGGTCAAGTGGCTGGGAAGTGGATGCCCCGTGGCGTTGGCCGTGGATGCAGTCAGCACAATGTAGGCGTGACGCCTCGCCAGATCGCGATGCGACGCAACCGCTTGCAGCAGCGCCATCGCGTCCAGGTTCGGCAGCCACACATCCACCAACACGACCATCCGCTCGGGAATGGCAGCGAGCAGGCGGATGGCAGCCTCCCCGTCCGATGACTCGCTGACGCGGTAGCCATGGACGTGCAGGAGCGATGCAAGGGAGTGGCGCGTGGCCTGGTTGTCGTCAATCACAAGCACTGGGGGCAGAGGTGGCGCAGATGGCGCAGATGGCGCGAAGGGGGTCAAGTTCAGCATGAGATATGCTCCGTGTGTACACGTCCGGCGACAACCCAGACAATCCACGGGCATGCGACACATGAAACACAGGATACACAAACACGCACACCCGCCCTCTGTTGCCAATCGGACGGCTAGGACGGTTTCCCTTTCGTCTCGGATGCCTTCAGCATGGCCTGGTAGCATAACGGTCTAGTCTCAAACCGCCCTGCCCATCTCTCAGGACACTCCCAACTCTCTCGACACTGGCGTCCACACAACTGCACACAACACCACGGAGCGCTAGTGATGCTGTCCGGTCGGTAAATTGTCGGTACGCCGCGCGTCGTGACTGCAAACGTCAGACAGCGGAGTAGGGAGCGGCAGCGTGAGCGACTCGGCCCGGTGGCGACCTTCCTGGCGAGTGGCGCTGATCGTCCTGGCGCTTGTGGTAGCGCTGGCGAGCGTCGGCGCGTTTGCCATCTTGCGCCTGCGCCAGCCAGATGTGTCGCCGCCACCTGTTGCCAGGGCGACACAGACGCCCGCCCCGGCGTGCGCGCCGCACTCGCCATCCTCGGCGGCGGCGAATATTCGCGTCAGCAATGACGCCTACAAGGCGCACAGCGAGCCGATGCTTGCCATCAACCCGGCGAATCCGCTCCATCTGGTGGGCGGCTCGAAGTTCTTCACCGACCCGGCGCGCTACCGCTTCCAGATCGGCACGTACACCTCCTTCGATGGCGGCTGCACCTGGACGGACAATGGCGTGCTGCCGGGCTTTGCGCCCAGCGAGACCACCTCCGATGTGACGGTCGCCTTCGGGCCGGAGAATCGCGTCTATGTTGCGGTGCTCTACACCGACGATGCGCGCGACAGTGGCGTCGCCGTCTCCACCTCGACCGATGGCGGCAAGACCTTTGGCCAGCCGGTCCATGCCTATGATGATTCCACTGGCGCGGTCTTCAGCGACAAGCCGTGGATCACGGTGGATATGAGTAGTGGCCCCCATCGCGGCGCCGTCTATGTCGTCTGGTCGTATGACTTCGGCGGGAACTGCGGCTTCGAGAACGCCTGCAAACAGGGAGTTGGCTTCGCGCGCTCGATCGATGGCGGGGCGACATTTTCGGCGGCGCGCCAGGTGGAGGGCGAGGCGCCGTTCTGCACGAATCCCGCGCCGAGGCGCTCGCCGGATGATCGTACCTGTGACGCGGCGCTGGGCGCGGTTCCGGCAGTCCTGCCCGATGGCACGCTGGCGGTCGCCTACGACTATATGGATGTCACCAGCAGCGGCAAAATCCCCACGCGCCTCGCGGTCGTTACCTCGCCCGATGGCGGCGCGACCTGGACACCGCCCGTGCTGATCGCCACCATCTCCGACATTCTCGGCGTCTTTCCCCCGGATCGCTATCGCAACGTCTCGCTGCTCGCCTTCGCCGCCGACCCGGCGCAGGGCAGGCTCTATGTCACCTGGGCGGATAAGCGGACGGGTGACTCTGACATCCTGCTCGCCTCGTCCGGCGATCAGGGGAAGACGTGGTCAGCGCCCGCGCGCGTCAATGACGATGCTGCTGGAGACGGCGCCAACCAGTTCCAGCCACAGCTTGCCGTCGCGCCCAACGGCGTCGTGACCGTCTCATTCTTCGATACCCGCCGCGATAGCCGCCACCATCTGATCGATGTCTACCTGGCGCAGTCGGTGGATGGCGGGGCGAGCTTCCAGCCAAATGTGCGCGTGACTTCGCAGAGCTGGGACCCAACGGTGGACGCGCCTGTGGATGGCAGCGGCCTGCAATTCATCGGCGATTATCAAGGGCTGGCAGTGAGCGACCAGTATGCCCTCCCCTTCTGGAACGATACCCGTACCGGCAGCCAGGAAATCTTCACAGCGCTGGTCCCGAGCGTCCAGCCACAACGGTGAGCGCGGGCATGATATTGACGCGCTGCCCAACCACCTGCTATGCTGGCGTCAGCATATCGCAATGAGGAGACGGAGCGAACATGGCCAGGCGCGCACACGCTGCACGACATACCGAAAACCAGCAACAGCCGAACTCACGGTTCGGCTAGTCGCGCCTGCATGTGACGAACGTTACGTATCGCGCCCACCGGACTGACAGACAGGTTCGGTGGGCGCACTGTTTTCCTCCTGTCTGCCGCGCAGTGCTGACACGACATTGAGGAGGAGAAACGAATGGACCTTTCAGGAGTGGCCTGGCTGGCGAGGGGATTGCTCATGGGCTTCGCCATCGCCGCGCCAGTCGGGCCAATCGGCGTCTTGTGCATCCGCCGCACGCTGGCCGAGGGCTGGCTGACTGGCTTTCTGACCGGGTTGGGCGCTGCCACCGCCGATGGCTTCTATGGCGGAGTCGCCGCCTTTGGGCTGACGGTGATCTCCGGCGTGCTGGTAGCTGAACAGGGCGTCATCCGTGTGGTGGGCGGGCTGCTGCTCTGTTATCTCGGCGCGCGCACATTGCTGGCGAAAGCAGCGCTAGAGGCGGCGTCGGCGCGGCGCGGACGCGGGCTGCTGGGGGCGTATGCCACGACCGTTGGCCTGACGCTGACCAATCCCGCCACCATCATCTCGTTCGCAGCGGTCTTCGCCGGGCTGGGGCTGGCGAACGCGGTGGGCGGCGCTGTTGCGGCGCCGGGGCTGGTGACGCTCGGCGTCTTGCTCGGCTCGGCGTGCTGGTGGCTGCTGCTCAGCGGCGGCGTGAGCCTGCTGCGCTCCCGGCTGACGACGGGCGCGCTCCGCTGGGTAAACCGTCTCTCGGGCGTACTATTGCTCGGCTTCGGCATAGTGGCGCTGGCCAGCGGTATCTTCGGGAGTCACTGAGCGCGCTCTCAGGTTACGAACTCACCGACCATACCGCTGTACTCGGCGAACCAGAGATGGCCGTCATTTCCCAGAATCGCCGGACCTAGGTCTGCGTCGAGTGTTGGCGCATCGTAGAGCGTTACAGCGCCATCAGAAGTGATGTGTCCAATCTTGTTGTAGAGCGTGAGCCAGACACTGCCGTCTGGTGCGGCGGCCAGCGTGGAACCGGATGTAGGAATCGCCGCGATCTGGTAGGCGCTCACACTGCCATCCGCCATTATGCGCCCGATAGCCTCGTGTTGTGGCTTATTCTGGGTATCCACGTACCAGAGCGAGCCATCGGCGCCCACCGTCAGGTCGTGCGGGTTGCTGTGCGCGGGCAGCGTCACGAGGGAGAAGGAGCCGGATGTGGACATCCGCCCAATCGCCGCGGCTTTCGGCGCGGTGAACCAGAGATTGCGGTCCGCCCCGACGAGCATCTCGGTGGGCTGAATGCCACTGGGCAACGCAAACGTCGTCAGAGCGCCATCTGGTGTGATACGCGCGATAGCGGCTTTATCGGCCAGCGTCGCCCATATATTGCCGTCCGGCCCTGCTACCAGCGAGACCGGATTGCTGTTGTCGGGCAGAGCGAACTCCGCAACGTGACCTGTGGCATCTATCCGCCCAATGGCGTCTTTTTCCAGATCGAGGGAGAGCGGCGTCAGGTGAAGATACCAGAGATTGCCCGCGTCGTCGAATGTGAATTGCATCCTCAGAATGAAGGTTCGCTCCGGCAGCGGAAAGCGGCGCACCTGCCCGTCGGGCGTGATCCGAACGATGAACACCGTCTTGTCGAATGATCCCTGAGAGGTGGCGAACCAGAGGCTGCCGTCTGGCCCCAGGCGAAATCCTGCCCCCGATATGCAATCGAACGGATTGAAGATCGCCGCATTGACATGGTTGCCACAGTCGGTCGGCTCAGTGATGGAGTAGTAGTTGGCGTGCAGGTCCCCAGCGGGCGTGATATAGCCGAGATGATATTCTGTGTTGTTTTCGTATGTGAGTCCGCTCGTCTCGAACCAGACATTGCCATTGGGCGCAAGGGCGAACTGCTGCGCATGTAGACCAGCATCGGGCAACTCGTACTCGTGGAAGCGTGGAAAGCGCAGTGGCGAATCGGCAAACAGCAACAGGACGGCCAGCGCCATGCCGATGGCATAGACACCATAGGATGCGTTGATGTTGCGGAAAGCTGACATGCCCAGCGTCCGTCGCCAGCCAGGCCGGTTGATCCCCGGCAGCCAGCGCCGTAAGGTCGCTATGTTGCGCAGCATCTCGACCAGCGCGAAGCCCACGAACACCGCCAGCGGAGCGCCCGCAAGGATAAGGATGAGAGTCATGGTCGTATTGATGCGCCCATTGATATCGCCAAACTGGATCAACAGGCCATGCGGCGCGAGCGCGCTCAGCGACCCCGACAGCAGCCAGTAGCCCAGGTTCCCAAGGCTGGCAGCCACTGTTAGCAACAGCGCCACCAACGTTGTGCGCCGCATCTGCGAGCGCTCCGCTTCCCAGAAGCACCAGACGCCAAGCGCGAGACTGAGCGCCAGCAACGGGTAGGGAAGCTGCGCCGCCAGCAGCAGCGCCATGCTCAACGCGCTCGCTCCCACGATCAGATTGAGCGCGCCCAGCAGGCGCAATCCCAGCCCGACCAGGCGTAGCGGGTATGGACCGCGCGAGCGGCTGAAATTCTCTGGCAAGGTTGTGTTGACGTAGGAATGTTCGCCAGCCAGCGCACGGGCCAGATACTGTAGCACAGTAGGGCGACGCAGGCGGTAGTCCACAAGCTGATTCTGTTGCAACGATCGTCCGAGTTTCATGATGTTAACCGGGGCGGTGATGACGCAGATTCCACGAGGAAAATGGGCTTCCTGCTCGGCAATCCACTGGCGCGGAGTCGTATTGGACAGCACGAGCAGATGATACCGTGCCTGCTGTGGAGACTCTTCCCGCAACGCGGGATAGTGCGCGAATGCCTGTCGAATCTCGCGGGCCACGGCGGCATCAGACGCCGTGGCAAGCACGCTCCATGTCGCGGGGATGGGAACTGCGCTCGTCGTGACACGTCGCCATGAGGTCGCGCCGCTGGAACGAACCTGGTCGAGGTCCAAGGCGCCGGGAACGAGCCACTTTGCCCACTGCCGGTCTGTCCTGGCTGGCGCAATATAATTCCGCGATCTCCAGAACAGGAACCTTTTCAGCAGAAATTGGCGGAAAACGACGACTGGAATGGCAATGATTATCAGCACTCGGAAGGTGATAGAGATGGGGACAAACCAGACAGGTACCCAAACGAACACGGCGATACCAAAGGTAACCATGAAACCAAGAATACTGCCAGGGAGGGAGTTACTTCCATCGAATGCATCCTGCACAGCGCGCCCACGAATAAAGACCCAGAGCAGTGTCACCAGCACAACGCAGGAGAGCGCGCCGAGAATGACCAGCTTCAGGTAAAGGTTGAAGGGGAGGACGGCCGCCAACAGGAAAGCCAGTGACGAGAAGAAGAGGATCAGGAAGCGCCGAATCTCGGAAAGGAGGATAAATCCATACGGAATCAACACCAGCGCCGAAAATACCAGCGACGTCGCGGCGAAGCGCTCGTCAATGGTGAGATAGTTATTCAGGAACGTATCCTGGCGTATCCACGAGCCAAAATCGAGCGCGACGTAGAGGGTGGGGAACAAGACCACGTTGAGCGTCGGCCAGACTTCTAACGTGGCGAACGAGACAGAGCGCTGCGTGAGAAAGGCGAAGGCCAGATACCAGGAATAGATCAAGGAGATCAACCAGGCGGATGCGGGCGCCGCAATTAAGATCAGCACGGGTATCAGTTGTTGCGGCAGAGACTGATGAACGACAACCGTTTTATTGATGAGCAGCGCGATGGTTCCGATGGTGTAGCTCAACGCTACGAGCAGCAGCTGACTATATTTGGCCTTGCCAAAAGGTATTGCGCTACCGAGGGGCCGCCTATGAATGGCATCGTGATGGCTCTTCCCCGTCCGCACCGCATCGGCCAGCGCCGCGATCCGCGCATCGAACTGGGAACGGCAGTCAACAACCGATGCCTGGCCCTGCAACTGCTTCACGAACGGACAATCCTGGATAACCGCTAGATATATAGGTTTGCCTGCTGCTTGAGCGACTGCAATCTCATGTTGGATCGGTGCGGAGCGATATGCCGAACGGGACGCCACCAGAATAAGCGCCGCACAGTTCGCTATTCCCTGGTCAATCGCTGCCTGCCAGTCGGCGCCGGGTGGGATTTCTTGCACGTCGAGCCAGGCGGGCAAACCCTCCGCGCTCAGCGATGCGGCTACTTGTTGCGCCGCGTAAAATTGCCGCCGCGAATAGCTTACGAAGACGTACGGTTCGCCCATGCACATCCCCCTCCTTGCCGCTGCGGATGAAGAATCATCACGAATAGCATACAGGGAGCGCACAAGCAGCATACAGACGGCTGCGTACGGCGGCTATAGGCGAGATGGGAGAGGCTGGGGTGGCGGCGCTGGCGTAGCGGCGTTATGGGGCGGTAGCCTGGTTGGTGAGTGCGCGCTTCGCGGCGAACTGTACTCGCTCGATGTACTGCTCTTTTGACCAGCCACAATCGAGGGTCAGATGCTCCCAGGTCTCTACCGACATCAGCGCCCAGAGGAAGTCGGCGGCCTGCTTGACGGTCCAGCCAGGGGCAAGGTTGCCCTCGCTCTCGACGTTCTTCATGACTTCCAGGCATCCATTACGGAACGCCTGCATGCGGTCGGCCCAGGCGGCAGCGGCGGCCTCATCGGTCTGGCGTAGCGTCAGCAGCGCCCTGGCAAGTCCGTGGATTTCAGGGATGTAGTTGGCCCACCATGCAATGTATGATGCGATGCCTACATTGCTTTCCGCCTCACAAATCGCCCGAATCTGCTCCGACATATGTAGGTGGTCATCCACATAGCGCACCGTCGCAATGAACAGTTCTGACCGCGAGCCGAAGTGCAGGTAGATCGCCTGGCGCGAGACGCCTGCCGCCTGTGCGATGTCTTCGAGGCGCACACTCTGCCCCCGGCGCTGTTCGAGCATGCGCCAGGTCTCATAGAGGATGCGCTCGCGCGTATCCATCGCATCCATCGCCTCGGTTGTTTGTGACGCGCTCATATCCCCCGCCGTCGTTCAATATTTCTTCCTTCACACTCAATCTATCAAACCACTTGACACCGTGTCAAGTGACGGCTACACTTTACACCGTGTCAAGTTTACACGGTGTAAAGCCCGGGCAAAGCAGGGCAAAGAGGAGGAGACCGATGTACGACGCAATCATTCTCGGCGCACGGGTGGCGGGGTCGCCCACCGCGATGTTGCTGGCGCGCAAAGGCTATCGGGTATTGCTGGTAGACCGCGCGACATTTCCCAGCGATACGATGTCTACTCATCAGGTGCAGATTCCAGGTGGCATCGCACTGAAACGCTGGGGACTGCTCGATGCGGTGGTAGCCACCGGACTTGACGCGGCCCATCGCGTCCAGCTCGACAACGATGGCATTGTCGTCAAAGGGGAGTATCCAACCGTAGAAGGCGTGGCTGGCGTCTATAGTCCGCGCCGCTATCTGCTCGACGACATCCTGGCGCGGGCGGCAGTTGCGGCGGGCGCTGAGCTACGTGAGGGCTTCGTCGTCCGTGACCTGCTCTGGGACGATGGGCGCGTGGTCGGCATCCTGGGCGAGGGACGCAATAGCGGGGCGGTGAGCGAGCGCGCCCGGATCGTCATCGGCGCGGATGGGCGGCATTCGCTCGTCGCCAAAGCGGTCAAGGCGCCCATCTATGACGAGCAGCCCACGCTGACCTGCGGCTACTACAGCTACTGGGAGAGCGTGCCGCTGGAGGGCGGCGAGATCTATAGCCGTAGCGGGAGCAGGCGCGCTGGCGGCGCCTTTCCCACCAACGATGGCCTGACAATGATCTATGTGGCGTGGCCAGCCGAGGAATTCAAGGCGTTTCGCAGCGATGTCGAGGGCAATTACCTTGCCACGATTCGGCAATTCTGGGGTGAGCGCATCGACCAGGGGCGGCGTGTCGAGCGTGTCGTTGGCTCCGGCGAGATGGCCAATTTCTACCGCATGCCATATGGCCCCGGCTGGGCGCTCGCGGGCGACGCGGGCTATATCAAAGACCCGATCACTGGCCTGGGTATCAGCGATGCCTTCCGCGACGCCGAGTTGCTGGCGAATGCGCTCGATGTCGGATGGGGTGGATCACAATCACTCGAAACTGCCCTCGCCGACTATGAACGCCAGCGCAACGCGGCCTCCAAAGCTATGTATGCGCTGACGCTTGATACCGCACGTCTGCGCCAGCGGGCGCCGCTACAGGTGGAGTTGCTGCGGGCGCTCGCGCATGATCCAGCAGCGGCGTCACAATTCTTCGGCGTGCTGACGGGTGTAGTGAAGCCGGGCGACTTCTTCACTCCGCGTAACATGATCCGTCTCGTCGGCCTGGGCGGGATGGTGAAAGCGGTCTCGCGCCAGCTATTTGGCGCCGAGAGACAATCCACACTCGTATCTCACAAGGCGTAGCCGCAGAGATTGGCTGGTTATGCTCACATGCAATGGCGCCAAGCGAACTGGCAATGCGGCGCGCTGTATCGAGCGGCAAATCGGGCAATCATCGCCAACAACCAGCGACACAACCTGATGGATGGCTGCGAGGCCAGTCCATAAAGGTGCATGAAATCCGGGGTCAAGGCTGACCGGAAGCGTTGAATAACTGTGCTGGCACACATATTGCGCTCTCTCAAAACGTCGTGGCGATGCTTGACAGGCGTCACCATTGCCATCGTCGCCCAGCTGTTTCTCGGGCTACGACGTACGACATGGGCATTGCACGTGTGCCACGGAGATCAGACACTGAAAGGAGAGGAAATCAGTGCTTAACATCCTCGCGTGGATTATCGTAGGCGGCATCGCCGGTTGGCTGGCCAGTCTTGTCGTGGAAGGCACAGGGCTGGGCATCCTGGGCGATATTATCGCCGGCATTGTCGGAGCGCTCATCGGCGGGTTTATCGTCTCGCTGCTGCTGCCCGGCTCCTTCGGTTTCACCGGCTTCAACATCGGCAGCCTGATCATTGCCTTCATCGGCGCGGTCATCCTGCTGCTCATCCTGCGACTGGTGGGGGTTGGCCGTCGTCGTACCGCGTAACAATCCGATCCATAACGAGTGAGATATGCTCGCTCAGTAACCTGTAGTGTTGAGAAAGCCGCTGGTTCAGTGCCAGCGGCTTTCGTCATCCCAAGAAACATGTGGATCAGATCGAACAATCTCTCTACAATCTCTGGCTCACCTCGTCAGGATGCGCGACGAAGCGGGGTGATGCTTACGCCGAGATGGCTCAGTTGGAGCAGGGCTGTGCGACGCATCTCCTCCGCCGATTGCTCGCCCAATAGCTCGTGTCGCCAGGGAAAGCCGCCCGTGCCATCGGGATCGATGGACGTGCTCAGCCCGCGCATCAGCGCCTCGCGCGCTGTCGTCGAGACGCACATATGCGCGAAGAAGCCGACGAGCAGCACATCATCCGACCCCTGTTCCTCCAGCCAGGAGCCGATGCCCGTCCCGGTGAACGCGCCAAAGACGTTTTTCACAAACTCGACCTCCTCGCCACGCTCGGCGAGTGGCCCCAGGCCCGGCGAGAACTCGGCGCCCCACGTGCCGGGGATGAAGGCGGGTTTCAACCCGGGCGGTGGTTCGGCAGGTGGGTTGTGATGACGCACCCAGGCGATGGGCCTGCCTTCTCGGCGCGCCTCCTCCACCCGGCGCTGAATCGCCTCCAGCGCCTCGGCATGGTTGGGTACGGTCCGGTTGCCCTCCGCTGAGAACTCGTTCTGCGCGTCGAGAACGATCAGTGTCTGCATAATGCTCCTCCGATTCAGGGTGTTGCCTAAGCATTGACGGACATCCACTGGGACAAGTATGATCTCCTTCGGAGGAATATGCAAAGTGGCCGAAAATATTTCGAGATCTCACGCGGGCGTGCATCCGCTGGATCGTATCGATCAGGTGTTGCTGACGGCGCTCCAGGCGGCAGGGCGGATGCGGCTGGAGGATCTCGCCCGGCAGGTGGATCTGGCGCCGTCTTCAGTACACGACCGGCTGCGGCGGCTCCAGCGCGACGGCGTCATCCGCCGCTGGACGATTGACATCGCGCCAGAGGCGTTAGGCTTCTCGGTCCTGGCCTATGTGGGGGTGCAGGCGTCACGGCCATGCTCAGAGCTGGTTGGGACGCTGGAACAGATCCGTGAGATCGAGGAGTTTCACGCGGTAGCGGGTCGGCTCAGTTTCATCCTGAAGGTACGCGCCACCAATACGGAACATCTGCTTCAGTTGATCGAACGTCTCAAGCAAATCCCTGGCATCGAGGCGACCGAGACGACGGTGGTATTGAAGACACATCTCGAACGCGGGCCAGTGGTGAAAGGCGGGTGACCAGGTTGAGCCTGGTCAGAGGATATTGACCGAGCGCGCGACCAGCAAGGCGATGATGGTAATCGAGATCAGCGCCTCAGACATCATCAGCAGCTTCGCCCGTGGTGTCAGCGGCGCGGTATCGGCGGGGCTGAGCGCGGTGGCAAAGCCAAACGCCAGGAAGAGATAGTCCACGAAGCCGGGCGCGAATGGTCGGCCCGTCGCCTGCTGCGGAAAGAGGAAGTCCGTCGCCGGATGTCCGTGCTGGTGACGATGCATCGGGCCATCCCCGTCGATCTCCCAGTACCAGACGGCGAAGATGAGGATATTGCTGACCCAGAGCAGCGCGCCCGCCCGCAGGAGGCCACCCGCCGCGAGCACGCTTTTCTCGAAGGTAGGGTCGGAGAGATGGATGACAAGCAACACGACCGAGCTGAGCAGCGCGGCGGTCAGCAGAATCTGCATGCCAGCGCGTGTACGGCGGGCAATGTGATACTTAGGACGCTCGAAGAAGCCAACGATTAGCAGCGGCCCCAGCACCGCGAGAGAGATCACGAGCGGCAGCCAGTTTGGCCCGACGGTCAGCCCCGTCGGCAGGCCCAGAAACGCCACGCCTATAGCGAACGCCGCCAGGGTCTCCAGCAGAACCTGTGACCGCAGCCCAGCGGGCGTCGCGGGGCGTTCGGCTGCTGGACGCTTCTCGGTGCTCATGCTCATGATGCCCCCTTCGCTCGTATCTGCGTCTTCGTCAGCATATACGATACCTACTATGGGAGCAAACGACCGCTATGCGCCGCGCGTCACACTTTCACACACTGGGTGCGCGACGACGACCAATCCCCGCGCCGAAAGCGACCAGCGCCAGCCCGACGATCGCCAAAATTGGCCCGATGATTGCCCACATCGGTTGGCCGCTCATACCGCTTCCCTTGAGGATATCCAGCCCTTGCAGCGTCCACACGATACCCACCAGCACCGCCAGCACGCCGAGAATCAGCCAGGCCCATCGCATAGGAATACTCCTCTATTTCTCCCCGAGAAACACATACCGCTATGTTGCTCTACGCTACGGGTTACGGCGCCTGCGTTCCACTCAACGCTGCGTTCCGAGTATAGCATGGGCTGGACATAGCGACCTCTCTTGCGCTGCGGTCTCCATATTTTGCGGCTACATCACCACCATCCTCAAAGATGAGGCCCGAGCATCTGCGCGAACCCCGCTTGTTCAACGTGATGCTCTGCTGTCAGCGTGCGACACACGAGGCCCCAAGTTGCCATGCCTCCTCATCGGTTCTCAGAATCTGTACGAGGAGGCTTCCCATCTCGTTTTGGTCGAGAGGCGCCATTTTCGTATGTTGAAGAAGATGCATAGCCGAACACCGTCCAGTGGCCTCATTGTGATGAAATCGGCCACCATCGTGTGTGAATTGTGAGCGGTGAAGGCTAGACTTGCTCCCGAGAGCAGCGCATCACTTGCATCAAAACGTAGGCAGCGGAGTTCTCACGACGAGGCTGACCTCAAGGAGGTTTGCCATGAACGTGCATGCGGCAGACTCTTCGCTGCGGCACGACCGCCCCCAGCCAGGGGCGCAATCTACCCCAGCGACGACAGAAACACTGGCGACAGAAGCAAATTTGGCCCAGCTTTTCCGCGCTCGCACGGCCCGCTACGGCGACATGACACGCTGGCGGCAGCGGTTTGGGCAGCAGTGGCGTAGCGCGAGCTATCGCGAAAACCAGCGGTTAGTGAATCGTGCCATGTGCGGCCTCGATGCCCTTGGCATACGCCGTGGAGATGCGGTCGGCATTTTAAGTGGGACGCGCTGGGAGTGGCTTGTCGCCGACTGGGCCGTCATCGGGTTAGGAGCCTTCACCGCCTCGCTCTATCCGACGTTGTTGCCCGACACCATTCTGTTCATCCTGCGTAATTCAGGAGCACGCTGCCTTTTCATCGATAATGTCCAGCAGTATGAGAAGGTCCGCGGCATACGGGCGCAACTGCCACAACTTGAGAAGATCGTTATCTTCGATGAGGATGAGCGAGCGCTCTCTGACCCTATGGTGCTCTCATTCTCAGCGCTGCTGCGACTGAGCGACCGTACAGACAAGGAGGCGGACGCCTTCGCGGAGGACCAGGCACGCGCGATCCAGCCAGATGATTACTCTGGGCTAGTCTATACTTCGGGAACGACGGGTCAGCCAAAGGGAGTGGTGTTCACGCACCGGATGGTGTTGGCTGAACTGATCGGCGCGCATTCCAAACTCACGACTGTGCACGCCGGTACAATCGATGTCCTGTGGTCGCCGCTTGCACACGGTATGGGACGCCTGGAGCATATCTTCACGCTGGACTATGGCGGGGAGACCGTCATCGTCCCTTCGGTGCTGCAGCTCATGCGTGATCTGGGCGAGGTCCGGCCCGATGTATTGCTGGCTGTTCCGCGATTGTATGAAAAGGCGCATGCAGCGATGATGGCTCGCGCCGACGCCTTGCCCGCTCCGCAGCGTCTGCTTTTCAACTGGGCGCTGAAGGTGGGGCAGCGGGTAGTGCCGATACGCCAGGCGCGACGACCTGTTCCGCTCGGCCTGCGCCTGCAACTTGCCATCGCTGACCGGCTTGTTTTCCGCCGTCTGCGGGCAGCTTTCGGCGGACGGCTTCAGTTTGCCCTGTGCGGGAGTGCGCCAATCGATCCGTCCATTGTGACATTTTTTCATGCGATAGGCATCCCCATGATTGAGGCATGGGGACTGACGGAAACCACTGCAGCACTGACCATCAACAAACTCGACAATTTCCGTATTGGGACGGTAGGCGCCGCGTATCCTGGGCACGAGATCCGTATCGCGCCAGACGGCGAAATCCTGGCGCGAGGGCCATGCATCTTCTCGTGCTATCACAACAATCCCGAAGGAACGGCCGAAGCACTGGACAAAGACGGCTGGCTCCATACGGGCGACATCGGCACACTCGATCAAGATGGCTTCCTGACGATCATCGACCGCAAGAAGGATCTGATTATCACCGCTGGCGGAGATAAGATCGCGCCTCAGCATCTAGAGGCGCTGCTCAATGCGATTCCCGAAGTGGCCCAGGCCTGCGTCTATGGCGATCGTAAGCCGTACCCGGTGGCCCTGCTCACCCTGGATTGGCCCACCGTGCGCACATGGGCGGCTGGCTGCGGGCTTGAGGTGTCTGATATGCGCAAGGTGGCGCTCTCGCCAGAGTTGCGCGCGTATCTGGATGCGCAGGTGGCCCAGGTGAATGCCAAACTGCAGATCTTTGAACGGGTGAGGAGTTATGGCATCCTGACGGATGACTTCACCCTGGAGAATGGTCTGGTGACGCCAACGCAAAAGATTCGCCGCAACGCGATCACTGAACGGTATCGCGGGCAGTTCGAACAGCTCTACGGGTCTACGTCTCCTCCATCAGGAGAGCGCCCTGACGCGCGGAACAAGCGATCCACGAGGCAGGGAGCCATATAGCGATGGGTGCGCTCCGTGGCATGTGCGCACTGTAGGAACGTTACCTGCTGGCTACCGTCCCAGAGGCAACTTCGTCCATCACCATGGCTCGTTCCCGAACGAAGAGCCCTGACTCATACCGGTTTCGCCTGGGATGTTATCACTGGGCCACTGCCCTCTCCCCCTCCCCTGAGGCGGGAGGGGGAACCAGACCCAGAGCGCGTCTAGCACGTCGGCTTCTTGCTTCTGGCTCCCCTCCCTGCGTCGAGGAGGGGCTGGGGGAGAGGGTCTGGGCCAACTACCTCACATCAGCACTATGAAACGGCCCAGGACATTGTATGCCTGGCCGGTATACCCCACGAAAGGCTGGTTACGGCTTCTGCGTCTCGAGATCGGGCGCCGGGTCAGGGCTTTCGGCGGTGGGCGCATCATCAGGCGCCGCCCGCTCGGTCACCACTGGTGTTGGCGTGGGTTTGGTGACCGCCAGCAGCAGGTATCCAGCCGTAAGGGGGAAGATATTGAGCAGCAGCACGACCCAGGCGAACGTGAAGGTGGGCTGGAAGAGAATCTGGGGCGTGAGTGGCATGCGGACCATCAGGATGATAACAAGGGCAGGCACAACCAGCAAGAGCCATTGCAGGCGCTGCGCCATCCGCAGCACGTGTTCCGCCCATGAGTCGGGCGCGAGGGAGATGGCGCGGCGGTGGGCGACGGCAAATTGCAGGAAGAGGTCCAGCACCAATGTGGTCTGGAGCAATGCGAGCACGATCAGCAGGTGGGCGATATCCTGGCCCGTTCCCAGCTCGCCACGCGTGAAGATACGCGCGTAGATGACACCCGCGGCTACCACCGCTCCAATGATAGGGACAAGCGCGAGTGGGTTTCCGCGCATGCGCATCCAGGGAATCATGCGTTCTCCCTCTGCGGTCTAGATGATCTTTGGCGAACCCAGGTGATTCTGGCTCTTGGCTCTGGGTAGCTCCGCGCTACGCTTCCAGCGGCACGCGATCACTCTGTCGATTAGAGTCCAGTATAGCAGACGTGCCAGGTCGCGGCACAGCCACGTGGCTATCGTGGCTACTTTAGCTGCTAACGAATGCCTTCCACAAACCGTACCCGACAGGCTAAGCCGACGCGCTATCTTGCGGAGTTGCCGTCGATGTGCCTGCGCTGCTGGCTCGGCGTCGTAGAGCATGGCGCGCCAACCAGGAGACGATTGCGACAATGGCCATCAGGAGCAGTCCAGTGATGTAGACGGCCAGCCCAGGATGGAACGCAACCCACAACCAGCTATCATGCCCAACCAGCGCTGCTCCCGCGTTTGCCAGAAACTCAATGACTGCGCCAATGCCGAAGTAGACGAGTACGAGACAACTGAACACGACTGATGCTTGGGCCATCCAACGCAACGAGCGTACGCGCATCCAGGCATTTCCTTTCATCACCTTCGGCTGTTGACTAGTTCAGGAACCCGTCTCGTCATGTGGGGGCTGTGCGATATCTGGGGTAGCTGGCCCTGATTGTGTGTTGGTTCGGGTGAGCGCTCCACTGGTGCGCCCCTGTATCCCGAGGACGAGGCCGGAGGCAAAGCATATCCATATGCCGACGATAGCCTCCTGGAGAAGCCTCTCGCTTAGCTGCCCCGCGGAACTGGGCTGTACGACAAGCAGAACGAAGGCAGCCGTCGTCACCACGAGCTCGGCTGCGGCAAGCGCTCTCCAGGCTGGGAGGAGCCATCGCTTCGCAGGTCGACGAGGTAGCCCAGTGAGCGAGACAAACAGGAGACAGATGATACTGAAGATTCCCAAGCACCAGGCAACATGCTGCAGATAGAGTTGCGCCCTAGCATCAGGTCCATACATGGGCAGCGCGCAGGCCATAATGAGCAGCACGATGCTTCCAACATACAGGGAAACCGAGAACCCAAAATTGGCACTCTGACGGCGAGGCGGCCTCGGGGGCGTACCGCTAGCAGCATCACCGTGCATGAAGTATCCCTTCTTAAAACTCGGCAGTGCCATAGGGGGCGCTTGGTGCGCGCTTTCCAGTATATCAGCCTCCTGCCAGCCGATTGCCGGAAACTCCTAAATTGCGAGTCTGGATCAGGATGGCGTGAAGGTGATGGGAAGGTTTTTGACGCCGTAGACAATCGAGCTTTCCATCCAGCGGATGGGGGCGTCGGGGATGCGGCGGATGTCGCGGAAGCGGGTCGTCAGCGCTTCGAGGGCAAGGCGCGCCTCCAGGCGTGCGAGCGGCGCGCCGAGGCAGAAGTGGATGCCGTGGCCGAAGGCGAGATGCCGATTGGGCGTGCGCGTGATATCGAAGACGTGGGCCTCTGGGAAGCGGCTCTCGTCGCGGTTGGCGGAGCCGATCCAGGCGACGACGGGCTGGCCAGCGCGTGTGGGGATGCCGCCGAGATCAGTCTCACCGGTAGCCGAGCGGAACATCGACTGGACCGGCGAGCGGTAGCGCAACACCTCCTCGATAGCGCTGGGAATGAGGTCGGGTTGCGCGCGCAGGCGTTCGTAGACCTCAGGCTGTTCGTCGAAGCAGAGGATGGCATTGCCGAGCAGGTTGGTGGTCGTCTCGTTGCCAGCCACCAGCAGCAGCACACAGAAGCCGATCAACTCTATCGCGGTGAGCCGCTTTCCATCAATCTCGGCGGCAATGAGGTGGCTAATGAGGTCGTCGCGCGGCTCGGCTGTGCGCTCGGCGATGAGGCCGCTGAAAAACATGGCCATCTCGCGCTGGGCCTCCATGAATGTGAGACCAGTATCGGTGGTGGAGACGATGGCGTCCGACCAGCGCTTGAACTGAACACGCTCGGAGCTGGGGATACCAAGCATCTCCGCGATGACAATGACCGGCAGCGGATCGGCGAGGTCCGCGACGAAGTCCATGCGACCAGCAGCGGCGACTGAATCAAGCAGTTCGTCGATGATCGTCGTGATGCGCGGGGCAAGCTGGGCGATGGCGCGTGGAGTGAACGCCTGCGTGACGAGGTTGCGAAGCTGGCGGTGACGCGGCGGATCGGAGCTGATGAGGCTGGCGTTCAGCGCCGACGAGGCGTCGCGCGCGCCACGTTCGGACGAAAAGGCCTCGTAGTCGGAGAGGGCGCGTTGCACGTCGTCGTAGCGAAAGACCGAGAGGACGCCGGAGGTGGGATCCACCCAGGCAGGGGCGTCGCGCCGCATCCGCTCATACCAGGGGAAGGGATTATGCGCCTGTTCGCGGGAATCGTCCGCGCGCTGTGCCGATGGCTCCATAGTCGCGTCAGCTCCTTCGTTGGGAGTAGATAGCAAGCGTTGCGCACTCGGGCGCACCCAGATGGTCATGCGCCATCACTTCGCCAACTGTAGCACGACATGGGTGGATATGCGAAGTACGCCATGAAACGCGCCGCGGAAAAAGGAGAAGCCGCCCGAGCATACGCTGAGCGGCTTCTGGCTTGTTTCTCTTTGTCTCCTCGGATGCTACTTGATAGTTACAGAATCGAGCTTGATATCCATCGCCGTTGCTCCGTCCGAGCCGATGGAGCCGAACTGATAGGCGCTGATTACCTCGCCACCAGCTTTCGTGGTCGCGATGCCCGTTGCCGAGCAGGCCGCCGCACCGTCAATGCTCAGGCTGAAACTGCCCTTCGCGCCGGTACCCGCCGTGTAGTCCAGGCTGTAGCTGTGCCACGTTCCATAGAGCTGCGTCGGCAACTGGCAGGCGTGCCAGTGGTAGGCGCCATCGTAGACCTCGAGTTCTTTGTAGCCGCTGGTCGCGTTATAGGTGAGCCACAGCCCGCCCGCAAAGTAGCCATGAGACGAGCGCAGTTGCATCAACTGCATCATCCCCCTGCCGGAGGCGTCCGAGAGTTTCATCGCGAAGCTGACCTGCGTTGTCGTCACGCCCTGCGCCAGGTCTTCTTCGACGAAGACGTTGCCCTGATTCGCCTTCTTCGCCATCTCCATCGCGTACGAGCCATCGGAAACATCCGCCGACTCAGCCTGGAGCGTATTGGTTCCGGCAGCCTGATGCGCCGTCCACGCGCCCGCATTGCCCGACTCGAAGCCGTCGCCAAAGTCACCACGCGCTGGTGGCGTCGGTGTCGTCGGCGGTGTGGTCGGTGATGTTGGCGTAGTGGGTGGGGTCGGCGTTGGCGAGCTTGGCGAGCTTGGCGGGGGTGGGGTCGGGTCGGATGGTGGAGTAACGATGGGCGTGCTGCTGCCACGCACCCGCGCGATCTCCCCGGCAAATGCCGTCCAGGTCGCGAAGGGCTTCCCACCATTGTAGATGTCGAACATGTCGTCGGCGCCGTAGTTGCCGTACTGTGAGATATCGTACTCCATCGCTCCGGCCAGTCCCGATGTCTCGATGCTTTGCAGCGCTGCGGTCACGAACTGTGCGTCCCAGTTCCGATCATTCATGAAGGTTGGGCTGCCCGGATCGGCATTCCACTCGGAGCAGATGACCGGCAGCGCTTTGCCAAATATCTGCTGCACCCAACCAATCACTGGCTTGGCAGCGCTCGCGAACGACCCGGCCAGCGCGAGGCACTGACTGGCGCTGTTGTTCCAGCAGGGATACCAGTGGTAGGTCACGAAATCGGGCAAGACTCCTGAGGCCTGCATGCCGATCAACACCTTTTGCAGGAAGCAGGTTGAGCCGCTCGATGTGTATGTACACTCGTTGCCCTGGTTGTTATAGTCCGCCGGGCCGCCGAACTGCGCGTTCGGGTCGATTGCCCGCGCCTGCGGGACGAAGCTGTTCCAGAACGCGAGATACTGTGTCGAGTTCACGCCCTCGATATCCGGCTCGTTCATCACCTCATACAGCTCGCACTTGCCCTTGAGCAACGTGATGAGATGCAGGTTATAGGCGACACTGTTGCCGGTGGGCAGATTCGCGAAACAGACCGCGCCACTGTTGGCGATCGCCTGCCACTTTTGCAGTTGTTCGGCATCGGAGAGCGCGTGGTTATCGACCAGCGAGTTCTGGAAGAACCACGCGCGGATAATCGGCATCCCAGCCGCTTTGAGGGCGCTCTGGATTGGCGCGGCATCGGGGCCGGTATCCATATTGTACTTCGTGTCCCAATTGACGCCGTCGTTAGCGCCAAAGTTGAAGCTTGGTACGCCATTCCAGAGCGTCTCGCCTGGCAGCAGAGGCGCTACGCTGCTCCCAGCCGCGGCCTCGGCGGCTGGCGACGATGCCAGATTCATGGCTCCGAAGCCGATGACCGCCACAACGAAGACGAACGTTGCGCGCAATCGAACGCTGATATGCGCGTGTTTTCCCATCTGCCCCATCCCATCATCCCTTCCTTACGAACGATGCTCACACGTACAGCTCACGGGTTCTTCGCACCCCATCATTCCTTGCTGGGGAAGTTCATACCTCCTCACCCACCTCCCTCGGCTGACGATTTCGGCTTATTCAGCGCATTCGCCGCTCGGCCACATTCACTACACAAGACGAGGCGCCTCAGCAGTTTTCACCACCTGATGCGCCTGGATGCTTCGACATCACCCCTTTGGGCTACCCGCGCCGTTGTCCGCGCCTCTACGCCACTGTCGTTGCAGCCTCGCGTACCCCAGATGCGCTATAGTGATTGACCGCTGCGCTTCTCGCACTGCATACTTGCCTTGAGGCATGCGTATACAACCGTCCAGTCAGGGAGGCATCCATGGCATACTCGGCTCAGCCACGCAATAAGGATCACTGGTCAATGCGCCTGCACGTCAAGCGGCCCGGAGGGGTGCGCCCGCTGGCGCTTGTGGTCGCGGCTATCCAGACATTGCTGCTCGCGCTCACGGCGTCCTCAATGGCTACCGGTGGCGGCCTCTATGGCTGCACCAGCGCCTGTGGCACCGCCGCGCAACCAGTGACGCCCGCGCTTGCCGTTTTCCTTGGCATCGTGATGCTCGTCCTGCCACTGGTCATCGGCGCGCTCTGCGCGGAATGGCAGTCCGCTGTCGCGCTCTCTGTCATCCCCGTCATCCCCGCGCTGCTCATCGCCAGCAACACGCTGCTTACCCCCACCAACACCATTGTCCCGCCGACGCCCGCCAGAGGAACTCAGCCCGCCGTACCCTATCCCACCAGCCACTTCGGCCCGCCCTTCTGGCTGGACCCGGCGCACCTGCCGACGCTGCTCTTCGCGTTCGTGCTCTTCGCGCTGCTGGGCTGGCTTGGCTGGGTAATCGGCTCCGCCTTCCGCACCGCCTGAGCATCCAGGCAGGGGTACAGAGAGGCCGCTAAAGGCATGCGGCCACGGGTGCGGGAGGCGCATCAGATGAAGCGCAAACTCTCGATCAGTTGGGCGGCATCGCGCAGGTCGCGGGCTTTCGTGGCCGTGTGGTGCAGCTGCACGGTAACCTCGACATGGTAGGCGCGGCCGTGCCACAGCGCAAAGCACATCACGACGGCTTGCCTGACGTAGGGCGATCCCATGTACCCAGCGAACGTGGCGTCAAAGTGCGGGCTGGGTAGCACATGCGGCGGCAGCAACTGACTGCCATCCTGGCTGGTTGCGCAGATGGCGTGCTGCCCACCCAACAAGACCGCGGTGTAGTCGGACAGGGGAAGCACCGTCGTTGGACCGAGCTTGCTATCAGTGACGGTGGCCCAGTGCTGGTACCACGCCTCGATGGTTGGGCGGCCATTGTCGGCGCCGCTCTCCAGGTCGACGCGCGCTCCCGTCGGCGGCTGCGTCGCGCACTGCTGATCAGTGAAGCAATCCGCGTACGTGGGTGAGGTAAGCGTCACT
>DASUHD010000006.1:0-7533 GCA_036273675.1 Ktedonobacterales bacterium
ACGGTGAGCGGGGCGAAGATGAGCACGAGCACCGCCGCGCCGAGCAAGGCCCATGCCGTCTCGATGGTCAGTCCGGCGCCGCTCGTCAGGTCGCGAGTGGCGGTGACGATGTGGGTGACGGGATTCACGTTCACAAACCACTGCAGCCAGTCTGGCAGGGTCCTGGTCGGGACGAACGCGTTCGAGACGAAGGTCAGCGGGAACAGGATCAGAAACGAGAGTCCCTGCACACTTGAGGCTGTACGCCCGATCACCCCCAGGAAGGCAAAGCTCCAGCTCAACGCCCAGGAGCAGACGATGACGAGCAGCCCCGCCGCCAGCACCCCAACGACTCCGCCTTCGGGCCGGTAGCCCATGATGAACCCCATGACGAAGGTGAGCGTCGTCGCGATCAGGTAGCGGATCGTATCCGCCAGAAGCGCGCCAGCCAGCGGGGCGATGCGCGCAATCGGCAGCGATTTGAAGCGGTCGAAGACGCCCTTGTCCATATCCTCGCGCAGCTGCGTCCCCGTGACGGCTGAGGTGGTCAGCACCGTCTGCACCAGGATGCCGGGAATGAAGAAGGGCAGATAGCTCTGCACATTACCTGCTATCGCTCCGCCGAAGATGTAGGTGAACAGTAGCGTGAAAATGATCGGCTGGAGCGTCACGTCGAAGAACTGCTCGGGGGTGCGCCGAAACTTCAGCAACCCGCGATAGGCCATCTGTAGCGAGTTTTGGATCACCTGCCCGAGACTGACACGGTTCTTGAGTTTTCGGTCGATGGCCGGGGTAATCATAGTCTGGCTCATAACGCTCATGATCGGCTGGTCTCCAATTCGCGTTCTGGGGTCTCGGCGTCCTCCTCGGTGGCGGGACGCCCGGTGAGTGTGAGGAATACCTCGTCAAGGGTTGGCTTCTGGACCGATATTTCGGTTACGGCGATGCCCTCATCGCGCAACCTGACGAGCAGGTCAGTGACGGCGTCGGGTGCGGCCATAGGGGCGTTGATGCGTCCGGTCGCCGGGAAGAGCGCCGCCTCGACATGCAGAACCGCGCCAATGGCGGCCCGCGCCTGTTCGAGTTGCGCCGGATCGGCGAGCATGAGTTGCAGCGAGGAGTTGCCAATGGTGGACTTCAACTCATCCGTCGTCCCCTCGGCGACGACCTTACCGTGGTCGATGACGGCAATCCGGTCGGCCAGTTGGTCCGCCTCGTCGAGATACTGGGTGGTGAGCAGCACGGTTGAGCCGGTAGCCACCAGGCGCCGAATCGTGGCCCACATCTGCGCCCGGGTTCTGGGGTCCAGCCCGGTCGTCGGCTCGTCGAGGAAGATGAGCGGCGGCTGCGAGATGAGGCTCGCCGCGAGATCGAGGCGGCGACGCATGCCGCCGGAGAATTTCTTCAACGGGCGCTTGGCGGCCTCGGTCAGTCCGAACTCTTCGAGCAACTCCGCCGACTTGGCCCGTGCCGCTTTGGCGCTGAGGCCGTTCAGACGGGAGAAGAGGAAGAGGTTCTCGCGCGCGCTCAGCGTCTCATCCACCGAAGCATACTGGCCGGTGACGCCGATGAGCTGGCGAACGATATGCGCCTCGCGCACCACGTCATGCCCGAAGATGGTCGCGCTGCCGCCATCGGGACGGAGCAGTGTCGCGAGCATGCGGATCGTGGTGGTCTTGCCCGCGCCGTTCGGCCCAAGCACGCCATAGACGCTCCCGGTCTGAACGGAGAGGTCTACATGATCGACGGCGCGGTTGTCGCCGAAGTCTTTGATGAGTCCATGGGCCTCGACGGCCTGAACAGGAATCGACATTCCATCCCCACTTCGTTAATTTCGTACAGATTCGTGGTTTTGACATAGCACGGCACAGGAGTATCGGCTGTATGTCGTGTGCTGATAAAGATATATCTTTTTATATCGTTTCTGTCAAGGGGTAGTCAAGGGGTAATAGGAAGTGTTGCCGCGCGCTGGGCGCTAGCAATAGTACGGCGGGCAATGAGTCGGGGTTTCATTCCAAGACGGACGGGCAGCGGCAGGGGGCCGGTCAGCAAACTACTCGAACCTATTTGCTAGGCTGTGTGGCTCTGACGCGGCGCGGTGAATCAGAAGCGGGAGTCTGCTGGTATGCCCGTGAGGCTGACGAGCTCGTCATACTGACTGTGTCCGAGGCTCGAATACCACTGGGCGAACGGATTACCCCATCGCGAAATGTGGATTTCGGCGCAGTTGAGGAGCACCCAGTGGACCGATTCAGTCGTGAAACCCCGCCAGGTGAATTCAAAATCATAGGTATAGATTTGGTCTGCGGCGAGATTGCAGCTAGCTCCCGGGAAGGGTTGGATAGGCCCGCGCGCCGCCTCAAAGATCTCGCGCACCTTGCGCGCCCTGGCGCTATCGTGAATGACGGTGGAGAATATCTGCCGCGACGGGCCACTATGCGCGTACTGCACTGTCACGGATACACTGTCGGTCGGGCGCGCCGGAACATAATACGACACACCGACGAACACGAGCGCCACGACGGCCAGCACAATGGCGACAGTGCGCAGATACCGCTGTTGCCACATTGTCCGCGGGCGATTCATAGCGATATTCCTCAGATTCTTGATGGCGCTGTTAGCCCACGATAAAGGGCTGGAAGCGCTCGCGTTCGAGGTAGTCGGCGTCGCGTAGCTCGGCGGCGGTCCAGCGGGAGGGCTGGAGTGTCGCGCCACAGGCGTCGGCCAGCGTCGCCTCGACCGCCTGTATCACCTCATCGGTGGGGATCGCGCGGCCCGCGGCGTCGTCCAGGCCGACGGTGGCGTTGTGCAGTTTGGTCGCCAGCGTCTTGCGATGGTTGTTGCCGAGATCAAGCAGTTCGCCCAGCGCGCGCGGCACGAAGTGGCGATAGATGCCCACCTGATAGAGCGCGCCCGGACGGCGGCGCACCTGGCACAGCCCCACCAGTTTGCGCTTGCCCACGACGACCTCCCAGGGCGAGAGTGTGCCATAGCAGGCCAGCCGCAGCGGGTCATCCTGCGCTAATTGAGGCTGTTTGCGCGCCTCCTCGACCGGCAGCGCCCGCGCCTTCGCCGCGCCGAGGGAGACCAGCGCGCGCTGCCAGACTTCGCCCATCCAGCGGTATGCGTCCACCACGTCGCTCGTCGCCAGCGGATGCGTCGCGGGCAGCGCCACATCCAGGCTGAGCAGGTCAGCGTTCACGAAGACCGCCGTCCCGCCGGAGGTGCGGCGATAGATGCCGATGTCGCGCTCGGCGGTCGTCTCGAAGTTGGCGATACGCGGCTTCTGGCCATTGCCGATCACCAGCGCCTCCGCTGTCGGAACGTACCAGCGCAGCGCGGGCCGGTGGCTCTCCGCCAACCCCGCCAGCATTGCCTCGCTCAGCGCCAGTTGCCGCCCCATCGGCGCATCCGAGAATGGCAGCACGCGCCAGCTATCGCTTCCCCGTGGCGCGCGAGCGGATGACCTCCGGCTTCCCTCTCCTGTGGGAGATGGGTTAGGGGTGAGGTCTGTCATTGCTCCACCAGCACAGCCGCCAGCACCTCCGGCTCGACATTACCGCCGGAGAGGATGACGCCCGCGCGCTGCCCGAAACGCGACAGTTTGCCACTGAGCGCCGCAGCGGCTGCCACCGCGCCGGTCGGCTCGACGACCAGTTTCAGGCGTAGCAGCAGGAAGCGCATCGCCTCCTTCACCTCGTCCTCACTCACCAGCACCACTTCCGCCGCCTCCCGCTGGATAATCGGCCAGGTGAGCGTCCCCAACTGCGCTGTGCGAATGCCGTCGGCCAGCGTAACCGGTGGAGCGATCTGCACGCGCTCGCCCTGCTTCAGCGAGAGATAGGCGTGATTCGCCGCCTCGGTCTCGACACCGACGACCGTGATGCCGGGCCGCATGGCATGCGCCGCGATAGCCGTGCCAGAGAGCAGCCCGCCGCCACCCGTCGGCGCCGCGATGACATCCAGTTCAGGCACATCCTCCAACAGTTCGCGCGCGGCTGTTCCCGCGCCCGCGATGATCGCCGGATCGTTATAGGGCGGGACCAGCGTTAGCCCGCGCTCTTCCGCCAGCCGATGGGCCAGCGCCTCGCGGTCCTCGGTCATGCGGTCGTAGCGAACGATCTCCGCGCCGTACCCTTGTGTCGCCGCCACCTTCACCTCCGGCGCGTCGGTGGGCATGCAGATGACGGCGGGAACGCCGAAGATCTGCGCGGTCAGCGCCACCGCCTGCGCATGGTTTCCCGACGAGAACGCGATGATGCCGCGCGCTCGCTGCTCGGCTGGCAGGGTGGCGATTTTGTTATAGGCGCCGCGAAACTTGAACGCGCCCGCCCGCTGGAACTGCTCGCACTTCAGCCAGACACCCATCCCGGCGGCGGCATCGAGGCTGCGGCTGTGGGCTACGGGCGTGTGGTGCGCCTGGCCCTGAAGGCGTTCGGCGGCGGCGAGAATATCGTCGAAGGTTGGCGCTGCAACTATGTGGGAGGCTTCTGGCGTCTCGCTGGTCATGGGTGTTCCTTTCATTGGGCGAACCTCAGCGCTTTCAGCATAGTGTTCGGCGGGATGGATTGGCAAGTGCCAGGCATCGCAGCACGCTCGAATCCCAATGTGTCGGATGCGCGCAACGAGATGTATTGCGGTTGTCCCAAATCGGACCCCTCAACCCTCTATCTGTGTGACGACCACAGAGCGTGGTCATAAGAGCATGGCAGCAACGAAAAGAGGATTCTGATGAATATTGTCATATTTGGCGCGAACGGGCAGACGGGGCGGCTGCTGACGAAACAGGCGCTCGCCGTGGGGCATATGGTGACGGCGGTCACCCGACACCCAAGGACGTTCCCGCTCCATCACGAACGCCTGCACGTGATGGCGGGCGACGTCTTCGATCCCGCATCGGTCGATGCGGCAGTGGCCGGACAGGATGCCGTACTCTCGACCCTCGGTGTCCCGTTTAGCCGCAAGCCAATCGCCGTCTACTCAGAAGGCATGGCGCATATTGTGGAGGCGATGAAGCGCTACAGCGTGCGCCGCCTCATCTGCGTCAGTTCGAGTGCGACCGGAAGCAACCATGAAACCGACGGCGGCTTTCTCTTCGACAAAGTCTTGCAACCGATCATCATCTCTACCATCGGGCAAACCACCTACGCCGATATGCGGCGAATGGAGGCGCTCGTGATGAGCAGTGGCCTCGACTGGACGATTGTGCGGCCATCCGGCCTCTTCGAGACGCCAACCGTCACGCGCTACCAGGTGGCTGAGGAGCACATTCGCGGGCGATTCACCTCGCGGACCGATCTGGCGGACTGCATGCTCCAGCAGCTTACCAGCGACCAGTATCTGCGCAAGGTGATTGCGGTGGCGACCTTCGCCGTGCAACCCAACATGTTGAGCTTCTTTACTGGTGAGGCGTTCAAGTCCCAACCACGATAGCTGTAGAATGAAAGAATAGAGGAACAATATGGCAAAGTCATCGCAGGTTCCATGGTTTGTGCCGCTGGGAAATAAGGTGACGATGGCGCTGGCGCGTGCGGGTGTCAAACTCTCCGGCCCTGGCGTCTTCTTTGGCAACTATCCGATGTACCTGCTGACGGTGCGCGGGCGCAAGAGTGGGCAGCCGCGCACTGTGCTGATAGCGGTTATCCAGCGCGATGGGAAGCGCTATGTGTCTTCCCCCTATGGCATCGTGGACTGGGTACGCAATCTGCGGGTGGCGGGCAAGGGAGTGCTCACCCGTGGGCGGCGCTCCCAGACGGTGCATGCGAGCGAGGCGCCTCCTAGTGAGGCAGCGCTCATTCTGCGCGAAGAGGCGGCAGCGGGCAATCCCTTCATCCGCTTCTTCGGCGTCAACGCGCGCTCCTCGCTGGGGGAGTTCGAGCGTGCCGCCGCCAGCCACCCACTATTTTTGCTGGAAGGGGAATAGTAGAGGGATAGCGCAGGCAAGACAATATATGGAATCCTTTGAAACCTACCGACCTTACCTCTTCGCCATCGCCTATCGTATGCTCGGCAGCGCGATGGACGCCGAAGATATCGTGCAGGAGACCTACCTGCGCTACCAGACGCACCGGCCGGAGCATGTAGATTCGCTCAAGGCCTATCTCACCACGATTCTGACGCGCCTGTGCATGGACCAGCTCCAGCTTGCGCGGCGAAAGCGCGAGCAGTATGTTGGCCCCTGGCTGCCGGAGCCGATTCAGACGGACGAGGCCGCAGAGTCCAGCGACCCTGAAAGGCGCGTCGATATGGAGGAATCGATCTCGCTGGCCTTTCTGATGCTGCTGGAACAGCTCCAGCCGTTCGAGCGGGCGGTCTTTCTGCTGCGCGAGGTCTTCGGTTACGAGTTTGCCGAGATCGCAGCCATTCTGGAAAAGAGTGAAGCGGCCTGCCGACGCTCCTTCAGCCGGGCAAAGCAGCATCTGCGCGATCACCGGCCACGCTTCCCGGCTTCACGTGAAACACACCAGCAACTGCTTACAGGCTTCTTCCGCGCGGTCCAGGTGGGGGATATGGCGGCGTTGACGGGGATGCTGGCCGACGATGTGACGCTCTGGGCCGATGGTGGCGGCAAGGTCAAGGGCGCGGCGACTCGTCCGGTCTACGGGCGCGACTCGGTGGCGCGCTTCATGGTGGGGACGCGGCGCTTCTGGCCGGATGATGCGTATGTTGAGCCAGAGGAGGTCAACGGGCAGACAGCGTTGATCGTCCATGTTGATGGCCAGCCATTCACCGTGCTGACCGTTGAGGTGGAGCAGGGGAAGATTCAGGCGATTCGCATCGTCGCCAACCCGGAGAAACTCACGCACGTCTGACCTGACGCCAACCTGGCCCATCTCGTGCGCTATGACACGCTGATGTGGCGACGATGAAGCTGGTATAGGCAGCATCCCTCCCAGCCTCATGGTCGCCACATTGCTGTCTGTCTACGCATAATTCACGATGCCGCGATTCATCCGCGCCGTACCATTCGGGCGTATTGCTGATATAGTTTGTGCATACGCCACATGCGCCGCGCCAGCTATACGAGCTAAAAGGCGGGCGAGAGAAGATAGGACGGGCCATGACCGCCAAGATCGCCGCGCCGCCAACAGCCCCACGTATCCGCGCGCTTGCTAGCGCCCTGCCGCCGTTTGAGTTCTCCCAGGAAACGCTGATGCCCGCCGCGCTGGAGCGCGCCTTTGGGCCGGACTGGCAGACTCGCTCCGACGTGGCGCAGATGCGCAGGCTTTTTTCCGCGACCCGTGTCGAGCGGCGGCGTTTCGCCCTCGATCTGCTCGCCTACTACGACCGCCCGCGCGGCACCGCCGAGCGGATGGCGAGCTATCAGACGGCGGGCCACGCGCTGGGCCGTGAAGCGCTCGAAGGCTGCCTGCGCCAGTCGGAGGGGCAGACACTGAGCGATCTGACGCTGGTCTCGTGTACCGGATACGCCGCGCCGGGCCTCGATATTCTGCTGGCGCGCGATCTGGGGCTGCCCGGTGACCTGCGCCGTGTCTGCATCGGCCATATGGGCTGCCACGGCGTGTTGGTCGGGCTGCGTCAGGCGCTGGCGAC
>DASUHD010000007.1:0-14787 GCA_036273675.1 Ktedonobacterales bacterium
TGCGCCGTCTATGACTGCTTTGGCGCGGGCCAGAAGGTCTCTCAGGTCACATTTGGAGGAAAGGATTGGCGTCAGGCTCCGCACACCGCCGGGCAGATGTTTCGCGTCTTCTCGGTCATGCGCTCGCTGCATGAGCTGCTCTGGTATCTGACCGAAGCACTGACGCTGCGCCCGGCCACCCCACTCCATGATGAGCTTCAGCGCGCGCTGGCGGCGACGGAGCGCCTGACGCACGACAGCGCCGATGACCTGGCACAACTGGATCTGGCGGCGCATGGGCGAGTGGCGAATAGTCTGCTGCTGCGAGCGAGTGAGTTGGCCCGCGCCGAGATTCAGCCACACAAGGACTTCACCAGAGCCGATCTCATCGGGGCCAACCTCCAGGGCGCTGATCTGAGGGGCGCGAACTTGCGAGAGGCCTACCTCATCGCGGCGGACCTGCGCGACGCCGATTTGCGCATGGCGGACGTGATCGGCGCTGACTTCCGCGATACCGACCTCAGCGGCGCCAACCTCACCGGGTGCATCTTTCTTATCCAGTCTCAACTGGACGCAGCGAAAGGCGATGACGCGACAAAGCTGCCGCCCGCGCTCGCTCGCCCGGCGCACTGGTAGCTCGTAGCGCCGTGACGGCCAGCGAAAAAGCCGCCCCTCGGCGAATGAGGAGCGGCATATTTGTACGCAATCGGGAACGGCTAGTCGTCGCTGTCGAGGATGTCGCCAGAGTCGCCGGTGTAAGCGTTAACCCAGACACCAGCGGATGTCGGCGGATGGTGGCCGGTATCTTTCCCAACATAGCGCCAGCCCCACTGTGGCTCGTCAACGGTCGGTGAGCCGCTGAAGTATTTGGCGACGAAGCTGACATATCCAGGGCAGTTGCCCAGAATATCACACTGGTAGTCTATCGTCGCGCCACCATTGACTTTGCCAGCTGTCGGCCAGGCGGCTGGATCGCTGACAAAGAGCTGGCCGGTGATGCTGAAACGCGCGCTGCCGGAGAACGACCCGTACTCTTCCCCCGAAAGCGTTCCGCCAGCGCCGGGACTGGTCTGGCCCGCTACTGCCTTGAAGGACGAGTCATAGTAATTGACGATGGCGCAATACTGATCAGGGCCGACGTTCCAGATCGTGATGGAGCGGTGAACGCGGTCAAAGGCCCAGTAGTTACCTGCCTGACCTGAGTCAGCATCGTTCGCTATGGATTCAGTCACGTCAATGACTTTGTTTCCAGGAACGGCGCCGCTGCTGGCGCATGAATACGAGAACGCCGTCGAATGATCATCGCCGCCCCCAGAGCCGCGATGATGCTCCATGCTAAACATGCTGGGTTTGGGAGTGGTATGAGTCGTCGAATGCGTGCTCGTCTTGTTCGTTGTCCCGTGCGCCATCGCGGGAATCACGAAGATCACGGTGGCCGCCGCGACCGTCATCACAGCAGCGCCAATTGCCAGAAATCTCTTCATGGAATGCTCCTCCACGAACACATCACGGTGTTCGTACTGAGCGCAGCGCGCTTGTCATTGCGCTATGCTGCGCCACACGACCAATCGCTCCTGACCCTTGGGTGTGGCTGGACGCCATCAGGAAACGTCCAGCCAGGTGGCTCCGAATGCCGTTGCTCGTGATATGACAACTATCGCCGCCATTGGCCGCGCTGGGGGTAGTCGTAGTCTTCCTCATCGTCGCGCCGCCGCCGCGCGAGAATCAGGAAGAGCAGCGATACAACGATGATAAGCGCCGCGATGCCCCCAATAATCACCGGAAGGCTGGGGAAGCCCGAGCCGCCGACCAGCCCGACTGAGGTGGGTGTCGGTGTCGCGCTGCCGCCCGCGCCTGCGCCTCCGACGGTGGTCGCCGTCGGCTGGTCCGTGCTGGCAGTCTCAGTTGGGCTTACCGTTTCGCTTGCGATTGCCGCGGCGGTCTGCGTGGCGGCCAGGTTATAGACCGTCAGCGCGAAACAGTTCGCCGCGCCGGTATTGCCCGCCGAGTCGGCGCCGCGCATGCACACGGTATAGCGGCCCGCGTTCAGGCCAGTAATATGCGCCGTCACGCCCTCGGACACCTGATTGAAGGAGCCGTCCTTCGCGCTCATCGCGTGATAGGCGCCGCCGTTGATGCTGTATTTGCCTGAGGCGATGGCGAAGTTGCCCGTCGTCGAATCGCTGAGCGTCCCAGAGAGTGTGAAAGCGGTGTTCGAGCCGGGCGAAGCGGGACTCGTGAAGAGGCTCTTCGCCACTGGTCCGGCGCAGATCGTCGCCTGCGAGGTGCGGAATGGCGAGAACGTCACGCTGCCGTTGGCCGCGTTGCCCGTACCCGATGCGTTTGTCGGCGCATGTGGCCCGCTGGCTGTACCCCACCAGTTCTGCGTGGCGGTCAGGCTCGTCCCTGCCGCGACCGTCGCGCCTGAGCTTGAGTTGCCCATAATGCAATTCTGGGCCGCGCTCACTGCCATGCCAGACGAGAGTGCGTCAGACGTCAGCCCATTCACGAACCCCGAGATGATATTGTTGGTGATGCTGACGCCCGCCGAACCCACTGGGCTGGCGAGTTGGAAGCCCGCGCGTGGCCGCGAGGAGCCGCTGCCGCGGATCAGATTATGATCAATGACATTGCCAGAGCCAATCGTCCCCTTGTATGAGATGGCGTAGCCGTGGCCGCTGCCGCTCCCCATACTGAAGGTGTTGTTCTTGATCGAGACGCCTTTGATCTCCGAGGTGACACCGCCACTCGTCGTGCCAAAGCCGTGCAGCGAGATGGCGGAGTCGTCCGGCGCACTGGACTGCGTGGCCGCGACACCGGCGTTGTCGAACACATTGCCGGTGATCGAGATATTGTTGTAGCGGCCGACCAGCCCGCCGGTATAGCCAGCGTCAACGCCTACCCCCAGGCCGGGATAGTTGCCGAAGTAATTGCCCGAGACCACCTGCGGCGCGGTGACGTCAACGTTGCCATCGGCGAGAAAGAAGACACCTTCCGCCCACCAGCCGAACGTTGCCGGGCTTGCGCTGATGTCGTTGAGGCCATGCAGATTCAACGTGTTACCGGTAAAATTCACGGCCCCCGGATTCCCCTCGATGAGCGCCGCCCGGAAAACACCCTTGAACGAGTTGTTCTTCACGTTGACGGTGGCGGAGTTGCTGGCGATGTAGATGGCATCGGTCTGGTCCGCCAGCAACTGAGGGTCGAGCGTGCTGTCACCATAGAAGAGATTATTGTTGATGGTGATGACGTCGCTGGCGTTGTGGTCCGTGACTGTCATTAGGATGCCGTCGTCGTTCGCGTCATTGACGATAGCGCCCTCGATAGTGAACCCGGATACATTCACATTGCCCGCCGTCGCGGGCGCGATGGCGATCAGCCCGCCTATCGCCGTACCCGAGGCGGGCGCGCCGTTGATGATGGAGTGACCAACGCCAGCGCCCACCAGGTTGATCGGCTTGTTGATGGTGATTGGCACATCAGAAGTGCCTGGACCATACGTTCCCGGCCCTACTTTGATCGTCGCGCCATTCGTCGCGGCGGCGATCGCGGCATTGATGCTGGTATTCGCGCACCCTGAGGCGCAGACGTCATACGTCGCGGCGCTTGCCTGATGCGCCAGCCCGAGGCTCCCAGCCGCCAGCGCCAGCAGCAGCCCCGCGACAAGCGCTACCTGAGCCCAGCGGGGTCGCAGCGCGCGGCGCACCGTGGAGACGCCAGCGCCAGGAGTACGATGCCGCGCATGGGCGCTCATCTCGTGATCGTGGGTAGTGCTCAATGCCTTCACCCCCTCATCATGCCGACCGCGGGAGGATGCCGAATTGCTCGATGCGATGTCGCAATAGTGATGGATGGGAATGCGTGCGGCTCGGCTGATTGCTAGAAACGGGGTAGATCGATCTTTGTTCACCTGCCGCGGCGCTCACATTGGCGGGCGGCGCTGTTTCGTGTCGTGCTGTGACGTTTCCCCGTTACCATGCTCAACGGACAATGTAATGAGCAGTAACGTTTGTTTGGTCACAGGCGGATCACGCGGGCGCGTGGGATGACCATCTGGAACGGCTGAGCTTCGTCTTGCTGCGGGAGTCTGCTTGCGTCGGTGGCGTCAGGCGGCGCCCAGCCAGGCGATGAGGCATTCGATGCCTTCGTGCGTGCCGGTCACCTCGCGCAGCCTGCGCCCCAGTGTGCGCATCATCCAGGCGGCGCCAACCTGCGGATTCTCGCGCATCTCGCGCATTTCGCTGGCGGCGCGACGGACGCGGGAGAGCATCTCGCGCGTGCAGAGGCCAAATCCTTCGACGTATTCCAGGCTGCGGCGCTGGCACGCCGCACGGGCGGCTGGCTCAGCGAGTCGCCCGGCAAGCGCTTCTTCATCGCATCCGAGCCGATGGGCCAGCGCCAGTTCGGTCAACACTCCGGCTGTGGCCGCCTCATCGCAGATTGCCTCCATCTCCAATGCATCGTGATGCCCCACTGTTGCTGCGATGGTCTGGGATAAAAGTCCAGGCAGCGACCGCATCTCGTCGCGGTCGTCAATCCGCAGCAGGTATATTGGAGCGTTGGTGGAGCCACCAGCGACCAGCGTATCATCGGCTACGCCAAGCGCCGGGAATACCAGCGCCAGGGACGGCAGCAGCGCGTGGGCGTCGTTTGTCGCCAATGGGAGCAGCGCGATGCGCTCATCCCCGCGCACAAACTGACAGAGCGTCAGCGCAAGGTGACCGCCTGCCACCAGCGGCTCATGCACGCGCCGGAGCGCCCAGCCATCGAGCGCGCCCGCGCGCCGCAGGGCAGCTACCTCACCCATGAACCGCTCCATACGGTCGAGATGCGCGCAGAGCGCTGCCAGATCGAGTTGTGGCGTGGGGGTCGCGCCGAGAAAGGTCAGCACGTCGCCATCCAGGCGAAAGAGCAATTCGCCGCCCCGAGGCGACGCCACCAGCGCCTCGCCACTGCGCGCGGGCAGCCCACACATCAGCAGCAACGAAAGCAGCCGCGCCAGCTTTGCGCCGTGGCGCGTCCAGCTTTCCAGCGCATCCTGGCGTCCATGCAATACCAGTTCGCGCCCGCCCAGATCGATGGATACGCCGGTTCGCGCGGCAAGCTCGTAGACCCGCTCGGCGTCGGCGGGTGAGAGCGCGCGCGCCAGATTGATTCGCACCTGTGGCGACTGCGCCAGCACCGCCGCCGCCACCGCGTGGTTGTAGCGCACGATCACATCTTCAGCAGACGGTCGCGCGCCAGTGCGGACGAGAATCGCCTGCTCCGGCGCATCGAGTGTGATGAGTTCATCCAACTTGCCACTTTCCAGCCCCAAATCGCGCTCGGCATCCGCCATGAACGCCGCCCGTTCGTCCCGGCCCGCGAAGCCCGCCAGCACGCGATTCACCCGGCGAAAGAGCCAGAGCCGCAACTCGCTGGCGCTGGCAATGCCCTGGGCCGCCAGCCTCGCAACGTCTTCCGATGACAGCGCCTCTGCCAGAGCGCGCGGGCGATGGCGATAGTTTGCGCCGAGGCAGGCCACCAGGCACCGCGCCACTTTATGATCGCCGAATAACTGGACGATCACCTCGTCATCCAGCGCGCGCCGTGGCTGGCCGAGCATGCGCTCCATGTAGCGGATTGCCATCTCGATGCGCGGCGCGAGGCTGGCGTCGCGCAGAAAGCGCGGATAGATGACGCGCATGCCATCTTTGCGGCTGTGGCGGGTTGTCTTGCGCAGGTCGGTGAGCTTGAGCATCGGATATCACTCCTTGCGGCGGGTCGGTCGCCGTCGCCGGGCCGCGTTGCGTTCGGTGGTGCGGCGCGAGATCAGTTCGTAGAGCATCGCTTCACCCGGCTTTGGCCGCAACACGCGCCCCAGCCGCTGCACGTACTCGCGCATCGAGGAGCTGCCGCTGGCGATGATGGCGACGTTGGCGTCCGGCACATCCACGCCCTCGTTCAGCACACGCCCGGTGACGAGCTTGCGCAGCGCGCCGGAGCGGAAGCCTTCGAGGATGGCGCGGCGCTCGGCGGTCGGCGTGCGGTAGGTGATGGCGGGCAGGAGCAGCGCCCGGCTGATCCGGTCCACCATATCCACGTATTCGGAGAAGACGATGACCTTGTCGTCGGGATGGCGGCGCAGCACGTCTTCGATAGCGCCGATCTTGGCGGTGGCGTTGAGCGCGACCAATCGTGCCTCCGCATGCGCCCGTAACGCCCGCCGCGCCTCTGGCTCAAAGCCGCTGCGGCGAACCAACTCGGCGAACATGCCGGGACCGCTGCCCAGTTGCGAGCGGCGCGTCGCCAGATACCAGCGCCACTCCGCCATCAGCCCCTCGTAGCGCACCTCTTCCTCTGGCGTCAAATCCACATAGATCCGCTTCTCACGGTAGGTGGCAATATGCTTCTGCGCCGAAAGCTCTTCGCTGTCGCGCGTATAGACCAGCGGCCCGATCAGCGCGGTCAGGTCATGGTGGCGGCCATCGGCGCGCTCCAATGTGGCGCTGAGGCCCAGCCGCCAGGGAGCGACTGCCTTGTGGGCGATAGCCGAATAGCTCTGCGCGGGCAGGTGGTGCGCCTCGTCGAAGACCAGCAGCCCGTAGCGGTCCAGTTTGCGCCGGGGCATCGCGGCGGAATCGTAGGTGATGACGGTGATGTCACCCATCTTGCGTTCCCCGCCGCCGATGATGCCAACCGATTCAAGCGGTAGCCCGAGGTGCTCGGCCAGGCCCGCGCGCCACTGGCGCAGCAGCTCGATAGTCGGCACAACCACCAGCGTCCGCACGCCCAGCCGCGCTATCGCGTCGAAGGCGACGACCGTTTTGCCCGCGCCTGTTGGCAGCACAACGACGCCGCGCGCCCCCTCACGCAGCCACGCGTCCACCGCCTCCTGCTGATACGAGCGCGGCGTGAGCCGAAGCTGCGGCGATGTTGCCAGCGCAAATGGAGCGCGCTGGGCATCGGGCGGCAGGTGGGTATCGGTCTCGGACAATTCGCCGTCTGGCTCATCCGACTCCTCTGTCTCGGTCTGCTCGTCCAGCGCGGCAAAGAGGTCGGCGGCCCAGTCGTCCTGTGAATCGTCGTCGGCATCACGCGCTATTGGTGCGGGTCTTATATTTGGCATCGCGAGAATACTCCGCTGAGGAAAAAGACGCCCTCCTCCAAAACCAGCGAGGAGGGCATGCAATCTCTGTTAGGCGGCGGCCTGTCCGCCATTGTGGTCGTCGTCATGCGGGTGCGCGAGTACGCTGCGTGCGCCCTGCGCCAGCCGCTGTTCGCTCCGCTCGCCGAAGCCGTAATATGGGCGCAACTGCTGGTGTTCCGCGGCGCGCGCCAGCGCTTCAACGCTGTGAATATCGAGCTGCGACGAGAGCCGGATTGCCGTGCGCGGGCCGACGTGCGGGACGCGCATCAGATCGCGGACATCCTCTGGCAGCGACTCTTCGCAGAGATCGTCGTAGAAGGTCATGTGGCCGGTGGTGGCCAGCTCGGTGATCTTGCGGCGCAGCCGGTCGCCGAGTCCTGGCGCCTCTAGTCGCGCGCCCTGCGCCAGAATATCGGTCACCTGCACCGGAAGCGCCAGCATGCCACGAGCGGCGTTGCGATACGCCTCGATACGGTATGGGTTGCCCTGCTGCATCTCCAGCAGCGTAGCAATATTGAACAACACCTCAGCGATCTGCTGATTGCTGACTGGCTCCATCGAATCTTCCTCTCCAGGAGCCTGGATAAGCCGAAGGGATTGGGTAATCTCAAACATGGTCTGCCTGCGGTTCCTAGAACGACTAGAAAATACGTTCCATTTTACCACACTTCGCCGGTCTTCGCCACCCCTTGTGGGTATCTATCCGGCTGTGTCTACATTCTTTCCGAGCCGGGAAATATCGGAAGTTTCTGCCGTTTTCTAGGGTGTCACCGCAGTCGCTGGAGGGAGTATAATTGAGGCCAAATGATGCATATATCAACCGGATCGATGAGGACATAATGAGCAACGACAGCACCGATAATCGCGCGCGTTTCGCGCAGGCCATCGAGATCACCACCGCCACCTACGACCGGGTCGCGCGCGACTACGCCGATCGCCATGAGACGCACTCGGAGCATTGGGTCGAGCGGATGGAGCAGTTTGTTGAACTGCTGGAAGAGAACGAGGCGCGCCAGCCAATCCCCGAACTGGGGCGGCCTGGCGACGACGCCACGCTCGAAGAATATCTCCAGTTTGTGCCAGTGCTGGATGCTGGCTGCGGTCCGGGGCGAGATTCACGCGCGCTGGCGGAACACGGTCTGCCCGTGTTGGGGGTGGATATCTCGCAGGGGATGCTTGATGAGGCAGGCGAGCGGACGGCGCGGCGGCTTCCCAAAGGCTTCATCCGCTACGCGCTGATGGACATGCGGCGGCTGGACCTGCCCGACGCCAGTTGTCGCGGCGTCTGGTGCTCAGCGTCGCTGCTGCATCTGCCGCTGCGCACCGCGCCCCGTGCCGTGGGCGAGTTGGTGCGGGTGACGCGGCCGGGCGGGCCAATTGTCGTCTTTCTGAAGCAGCGGGCGCCCGCCGCGGAGGCGGAGCGAATGGTACCCTACGAGCACCAGGAGAACGAGACAGGCCAGCGGTTCTTCGCGTACTATACGCCGGAAGAGGCACGGGCGCTGTTCGAGAACGCGGGCGTCGAGATACAGGATGTGACGGCGTTTCCCAGCACGCGCCCCTCAGACGCGGCGGGCTGGGTGACGTTGCTGGCGCGCAAGCCAGTCTGAGCCGGGTGTGACGCGAACGTGACGCGAATGTGACGCGCCGATAATGGGACAGGTTTGAGACAAAGGCGTATAATGGAAAGGCGTGCGCCTGAATGCGCGGCGTGTTGCGCCAGTGGTACCGCGACACGCAACTGGCGAACATACACTTATTCCGCTATAATACGGGAAAATGCCAGAAATATCTCCCGCGAAAGGAGCCTCCATAGTGGTAGCCACCGGTCCCGCTCGCTACTTCTTTCTGCGCCGAATACGGGGCGCCCATGAAGAGGTCTCTCACTGGCCGCCGGAAATCAAGTCGTTGCAACTGCCCGATAACCAGGTGGCGGTGGCCGTGCTGCTCTACCCGGAGGAGGATGGCTGGCGCGCGGAGATGGTGAAGGACGAGGCGGCGCTGAACGGCGATCTCGGCGGCGCGTTCGTGCTGACCCGCGATACCACGATTGGCGCGACGCCCGATGACCGGCGGGTGGTCGCCGATCTCGCGCTGATGGGCGTGCGGGTGGCGCTGGAAGGCGAGAAAGGCCCGGAATACGCGACCCATCTGGTGGTGCGCGTGCTGGATGGTGGTGCGGGCGCGCCCAAACGCCCAGTCGTCGTGCCTATCGAGCGGCTGATGTTGGGGCAATATGTCGAGCGCGGCAAGCGGAGCGTCGCGACGGTGCAGTTGAACCTGCAATTGACCGGGGCAGAGCTAGCGCAGATGCCCGCCTACATGCCCGACGCGCTGATCGAGCGCTACGTACACCAGACGCTTGACGAAGCCGTGCCATCGCAGCGCGCGCGCCATGAGATCAAGCCAGAGGTGCAGGCGGGGCGAGTCAACCTCTACACCGACAACCGCTTCCCCCTCGAGCTGGTGACCACAGGCGATATCGCGAAGGCCGCAATCGAGCATGCGCCGGGCGTCGTCGAGATCAGCGACCACATGATCTATTCCGAGCTACTGCAGCAGCAGGTGAGCGAGGCGCTCGCCGCGAAGGGACTGGGTGATGTCAGCGTGCTCAGCGAGCACGGGCTGATCGTCCTCAGCGGCGTCGTCAAAGACAACGCCACCCGGCATCAGGCGCGCGATATCGCCCTCAAGGTGACGGGCGTGAAAGGCGTCGTCAACGACCTCGAAATCCAGCCATCGCCAGCGGTTGCACCCACCGAGGAGCCAGAAGAGGCGGAGATGCGCTCGCAGGTACATTCGTCGTAGCGATACAGCCGTCGCATAGTCTGGCAGCCGCCCCTCCCCACACCGGGAGGGGTTAGATTTTTCCCATGGGTTCCGCAAGCAAACCCAGATTCCTTGCCGCCATCTTGACACTCATTCGCTTGCCGCCGTAATAGTTTAATTGTAATTAAAGTATTACACAGGGAGACCAAGTATGGCAACTGCCACAGGTGATGCGCCGCTGCGGGTGGATGCCTCACCCGCCTACGACTTTCTGCACAGCATGGCGCTACTGGCGAGCGCGCCGAGGGCCGCGCGCCTGCCTGCTGGGAGCCCATGGCGGCGATGGCTGGCCGAGACGGAGGGCGCGCTAGATCCGCTCGAACGGCGGCTGATGCGTCGCTGGTTTGGCGGGCAACGGCCCCTGGGCGCTATCTACGCGCTACTGGCGGCGTCACGTCCCGGCGAGCACACTGCCGAGGCGCTGATCGCCGCGATAGCCAACCTTGCGCCAGTGGACTTTGCGCGCTGGCTACTTTTGTCAGTAGTCGGTCAGGGCGATGACATCCCGCTGGACACACCGACTCTGCTGCGATGCCAGGGTGACCTGCCCGCCGCTCAGCGCTATGTGGACCGCCACCTGCGGCTGACGGGTCAGCGGCGAGACCATCTCGCGCGGGCGCTGGCGGAGCCTGAATCCGCTCGGCAAGAGTTGCTAGCGCTGCTACAGCGTCACGCCTTGGCCATGCGCGCCATCGAGCCAGCGGCGCGGGATGAGCGCGAACGCGCGGCTGAGCGATTGCGGACGCTGGTCGCGCCTCCAGTCGCGCGTCTGCCCGCCTGGCTGCCGCATGCGGGTGACTTCTCGCGCTATTCATCGGTGACGCTTGCGCCGCTGGTCTTTCACCCGCGTACTTTGACACCATATTCCGCCGACACATCTCACGTGCCTGGCACAGTTGTCTCTGGCAATCCACTGCTGCTGTTCATCGGCGTCCAGCGCGTACTGAGCGATGCGCCACGCCGTGGGCCGACCCCAACTGCCCTGGCGTTGCTGGCGAATCCCGCTGACCACTGGACGCGCGTCTATGGCATGCTGGCCGACCCGACGCGCCTCCACGTCCTCCGGCTGCTCGCGGAGCGGCCACGCTTCGGCCAGGAAATCGCCACAGCGCTCGCGATTTCGCCCGTCATGGTCTCGCACCACATGGCGCTGCTGGCGAAGTATGGGCTGGTCAGCGTTGCACGCGCGGGACAGCGGCTCTACTACCTGCTGAACAAAACCGCCATCACCAATCTCTTTGCGGCGGGCAGCCAATTCATTCTTGAGCCAGGGACCACACCCCAGGAAGGAGGAAGCGGCGAGACAACCGGACAACCAGTAAGCGCACAGAAGAAGGAGCAGTTGAGAATGACCAGCATGACAAGCGTGACCAACCCTGCGCCCACCACTACTACGCGCGTCCAGGGCATTGTGACCCAGGTATTAGGCAATATCGTGGATATCGCCTTCCCCGGCGATCACATGCCGGGGCTGTATAACGCCATCGAGACCGAGATGCCAGGGCAGACTGAGCCGCTGACGCTGGAGGTCGAGCAGTTGCTGGGCAATAGCGCGGTGCGCTGCGTCGGCATGGGGCCGACGGACGGCATGATGCGCGGCCAGATCGCCTGGGATACCGGCCAGACAATTGCCGTGCCGGTTGGTCCGAAGACACTTGGCCGCATCTTCAACGTGCTCGGCGAGCCGATAGATGGGCTGCCCACGCCAGACGGCGCGCCGCGTTGGCCGATTCATCGGGCCGCGCCCAGTCTCGAAGAGCAGGCGACGAGCACCGAGGTGATGGTGACGGGCGTCAAGGTGATCGACCTGCTGGCCCCGTTCACGCGCGGCGGCAAGATCGGCACGTTCGGCGGCGCGGGTACCGGCAAGACGATCATCATCAAAGAGCTGATCAAGAATATCGCCCTCGAATCGCATGGCTACTCGGTCTTTGTCGGGGTTGGCGAGCGCACCCGCGAGGGCAACGACCTCTACCATGAGATGAAAGAGGCGGGTGTTCTCGAAAGCGTCGCGATGGCGTTCGGCCAGATGAACGAGCCGCCGGGCGCGCGCCTGCGCGTGGCGCTCTCCGGGCTGACGATGGCCGAATATTTCCGCGATCAAGAGGGCCGCGACGTGCTCCTCTTCATTGACAACATCTTCCGCTTCACCCAGGCGGGCGCCGAAGTGTCCGCGCTGCTGGGCCGCATGCCGAGCGCCGTGGGCTACCAGCCAAATCTGGCCGAGGAGATGGGCCAATTGCAGGAGCGCATCACCTCGACCAAGCGCGGCTCAATCACCTCGATGCAGGCGATCTTCGTTCCTGCCGACGACTACACCGATCCCGCCCCGGCGACGACCTTCGCTCACCTCGACGCGACCATCGTGCTGGAGCGCGCGCTGGTAGATCGCGGCCTCTTCCCGGCGGTGGACCCGCTCGCCTCGGCCAGCCGCATCCTTGATCCAGAGGTCGTTGGCCAGGAGCATTACGATGTGGCCCAGGGCGTCAAGCGGCTCTTGCAGCGCTACAAGGATCTGCAAGACACCATCAGCATTCTCGGCGTGGACGAGCTGAGTGACGACGATAAGCTGGCGGTCTCGCGGGCGCGCAAGACTGAGCTATTCCTCTCGCAGCCGATGCGTGTCGCGGAGGTCTTCACCGGGCGGCCGGGCGTCTATGTGCCGCTGGCGGAGACGATTCGTGGCTTCCGCGAAATTCTGGAGGGCAGGCACGACCACATCTCCGAGCTATACTTCTACATGGCGGGGACAATTGACGATGTGGTGGAGCGAGCGCGCCAGGCCGACGCCTGAGTAGTGAAGTTAGCCCTGAGACTGGCCGGAATCGTCGGCCTCAATGGCCTCGATCAGCCACTGACACCAGGACACATAGCCGCGCTCGTACTCGATGCCTCGCAACAGCGTCGCATAGGAGGCGAAGCGCGGTGAACGCCATTGCCGTAACTCGCCACCCGTCGCGTTCCGCTCCATCGTCGCGCGAATCGCCTCGTAGCGCGCCAGCCGCTCCGCATGCTGGTTCGCGTAGGTCTGGATGAGTCTTAGCGCGCCCGGTGGGTCGGCCAGCCAGAGCGAGAAGACTTTCAGCATGAACTCGTCGCGCTCTGGCGGTATGCGCATCGGCTCGGCGGCCCAGGTGGCTAGCGCGGCGCGTCCGGTGTCGGTGATGTCGTACACCTTTTTGTCGGGCCGCTCCTGCTGCTCGACGACGGTATGCGTGACAAATCCGTCGCGTTCCAGCCGCGCCAGTTCGGGATAGATCTGGCTGCGGCGGGCATGCCAGAAGAAGCCGATTGGCTCCTCCATCTCGCGAATCAGGTCATAGCCGGAGGCTGGCGCCCGCACAAGCAGTCCGAGCAGGGCGTATGCGAGCGGTATCATCTCCCCCTCCTCCTCCGCATTTGGCTTGACTGAAGCGTCATGCCGATGCTACATTCTCCATCATATATCAATATTGATATATAGCCATGATGAAAGAGCATGGAGTGCGTTCTATGATATCAGACGAGACACTGGGAGGGCCAGAAGCGGCGGTCCGCTGGTCGCGACGTGACTTGCTCAAAGGGTCACTATCGGCGCTGGCGGCGAGCAGCATGGTCGGCGGGCTGGTGGGAAGTCTGGCGGGCTGCGGTTCCACCAGTTCCGTGTTCGCTCCGCCACCCAGGACGCCGACACCTTCTACACCACTGGTCCCGTCGGGTCCGATCACGACAGGCAACGCCGCCACAATCAAGCGTCTTGCAACGTTACAGCCGATGAACCATCGCGTGCGCGCGGTCGCCTGGTCGCCAGATGGGCGGCTCGTGGCCACGGGCAGCAACCCGGAGGTGGCGCTCTGGGATAGCGCGACTGGAAAGCGCCTCGCCACGCTCAATGGCCACACCGGCCAAATCTACAGCATGGCCTGGTCGCCCGCCAGCAAGCTGCTGGTATCCGCCGCCAATGATGGCACGGTGCGCGTCTGGGATACGCAGCAACAACCTGCAGTGCAAACGCTAAAGGCTGCCTCCAACGCGTCATTCCTCAGTGTCGCCTGGTCGCCAGATGGGCATCAAGTCGTCGCAGGCACGCCAGATGGAGATGTGGCGCGCTGGAACGCGCAAACGGGAATTCAACTTGCAGCATGGAGCGGGCCGGCAAAGCAACAGGGGCATGGCGGCGAGTATCCGTTTGCCGTCTGGGGCGTCGCCTGGTCGCCCGATGGCCGCCATATCGTCTCGACACGTTATGACGATCTTGTGCTGATCTGGGATGTCGCCACCGGCAGAAGTCAGGCGATTCCCAAGACGGACACGCAGCCAAACACCGCCGCCTGGTCGCCGAATGGCCGCCAGTTCGCCGTCACCGACGACGCGGGCAAGGTTATCCTCTGGAGCGGTGCGAACGGAGCGCGCGGCAAGACGTTCGAGGGCCACGACGGCGACGGCTGGGCCTACGGTTTGACCTGGTCGCCGGATGGCAGCATGGTGGCGTCGTCGCGTGAGTCAGGCATCATCCAGATATGGGACGCGCGGACCAGCAAAGAGCTTGCGGCGCTCACCGGGCATCTCAACGCGGTCTGGGGGCTGTCATGGTCACCCGATGGCCTGCGCCTGGCCTCGGCCAGCGACGACGGCAGCGTCTGCCTCTGGGGCGTAGTCTAGTCCGCTGGCTCCAGAATTGACGACGACTCCACCGTCTCGCTCGCCGCGACCGCACCCTCAGCCACCGTATCCGCCTGGTCCTCTTGCCCATGGATGTAGCGCTTGCCACGGAAGTACGAGGCGATGGCCGCGACGATGCACATGCCCGCCGCGATGTAGAAGACGGCGTGCAGGCCCACCATGAACGGCGAGGCGATCAGGTTGGGGAA
>DASUHD010000008.1:0-14738 GCA_036273675.1 Ktedonobacterales bacterium
GGAGCGGCGTGACGGCTCTCTGCGCTATTCGCCGAGGTAGGCGGCGCGGACCTGGGCGCTATTGAGCAATTCCGCGCCGAGGCCGCTCGCGACAATGTGGCCGTTCTCGATCACATAGCCATGGCTGGCGCGCTCTAGCGCGATCTGCACATCCTGCTCGACCAGCAGGAAACTCAGGCTCTCCTGGCGGTGGATGGTATCAATGGCGTTGAGGAGGTCGTCTACTACCTTCGGCGCCAGCCCCAGCGACATCTCGTCGATGAGCAGCAGCTCGGGGCGAGTCATCAGCCCGCGACCGATGGCGCACATCTGCTGCTCTCCGCCCGACATCGAACCGGCAAGCTGCGTCCGGCGCTCGGCCAGCGCGGGCAGCAACTGGTAGACACGATCCAGATCCTCTGCGATTGCCTGTGCGGAGCCAGCACGGCGCGTGTATGCCCCCAGCTTGAGATTACCTTCGACGCTGAGCGCCGCGAAGAGACGCCGCCCCTGTGGCACATGCGCCAGGCCGCGCGCCACGATCCGCGCCGCGGGCATCCGGTCGATACGCTGCCCATCAAGCGTAATCTCACCTTTCCATGGCCGTAGCAGGCCCGAGAGGGTCGCCAGCAGCGTGGACTTTCCCGCGCCGTTGGCCCCAACCAGCGCCACAACCTCGCCGCGCCCGACCTTTAGTGAGACATCCCAGAGCACCTGTGTATCACCGTAGCCGACATCGATATCGCGTACCTCGAGCACTGGCGCGGTGGGATGATCGCGTTGCGCCGTTCCAGCGCTCGGGCTGGGCCGCGCGGAGAGCGCCTGATCGTTCGAGCTATCTCCTGTGTTCATTGCTGGCTCTCCTTCCCAGGTTCGTCCGGCTGATCCGGTGCGGGCGTCTGCTCGACGGACGAGGGTACACCGCCCACCTGTTGCGCGAGGCGTGTCTGTTGGGCGGCGCGCTCGCGCGCGTAACGCTCGCCCAGATAGGCCTCGACCACCCTGGGATCGGAAAGGACCGTGTCTGGCGTATCTTCGGCGATCTTGCGTCCGTGGTGCAGCACCAGAATGCGGTCGGAGACGCCAGTGATCGCGCGCATGACATGCTCGACGACCAGCACGGTGACGCCCGACTGGTTGATCTCGCGGATGATCCGCACCGCCTCGCCCACCTCGCGCGGTGTCAGCCCCGCCATGACCTCGTCCAGCAGCAACAGATGCGGGCGCATGGCCAGCGCTCGCGCCATCTCCAGACGCTTGCGATCAGCGACGGTCAGCTCGTCGCCTTTGAGATGCGCTTTGCCCGCCAGCCCCACCCGCGCCAGGACGGCGTCGGCCTGTTCCGCCGCCTCCTTGCGGTTGCGCGCGTGGCCGCTGAAGAGCGCGCCAACGACCACGTTATCGCGGATATCTAGTTGCGCGAAGGGCTGGGTGACCTGGAACGTGCGCGCGATGCCCAGCCGCGCCCGCTTGTGGGGCGAGAGGCGTGTAATATCCTGCCCCTGAAAGCGCACGGTTCCCTCGCTGGGCGCCAGCGCGCCGCCGATCAGGCTGATCACCGTTGATTTGCCCGCGCCGTTGGGGCCAATCATGCCGAGCACCTCGCCCCGGCGTACACCGAAACTGAGGTCTTCCACCGCGGGCAAGCCACCAAAGCGCCTGGTGACGCGCACCAACTCCAGGAGCGGCGTCTCCACCTCGCCCTGCGCGCCCTGCGCGCTTGTCTCTGCGCTAGACGCCGTTGGATAAGATGAAGCGTGTGACACGCTGTACTCCCTGTTTGATCCGCATCGGATAACTCTGTTTCACGCCCGCCGGGGACCGCAGCAGCTCCTGCACCAGCCGGACAAGCCCTTGCGGCAGGAAGATTGTCACGAGAATAATCAGCGCGCCAAGCAGCGGCCCGTGGATGCTGGTGAAGGCTATCGAGGTGGACTGATCGAGGTATTCGATGATAATCGCACCCAGGAGCGGCCCGATGATGGTACCCGCCCCACCAAGAAAGGTCATCAGAATCATCGCCACCGAGATCGTGACATCGAAGGCGCCGCCCTCGCCAACGGGGTCGAACGAGAGCTGCCAGTAGGCGAAGAGGCCGCCCGCAATCGCGGTGGGTATCGCGCTGAGGACGAACGCGCCGACCTTGTACCAGTAGGTCGCGATGCCCAGCGACTCAGCCGCCTGCTCGTTCTCGCGGATGGCCACCAGCGCGTAGCCGAAGCGCGTGCGCGTGAGCCAGGCAGTGCCTAGCAGGGTCAGCAGCGAGACGACGAGAAAGCCGTAGAAGAAGAGGGCATTGCTGATCTGGAAGTTGAGATCAGGCGGCGTCAGCGAAATTTCGCCAGCGGGCGCGCCCACATTCTTCGCCTGGATGATCTCGCCGAGCGCCGCCGCGACGCCGAGGGTGGCGATGGCGAAGTAGTGGCCCTTCAGCCGCAATACCGGCAACCCCAGCAGGAAAGCGAACGCGCCCGCAATGATCGGCGCCAGCGCCAGTCCCAGCCAGTACGGCTTATTTTGTAGAAGCAGCAGCGAGACGGTATATGCGCCGATGCCGAAGAAGGCGACGTTGCCGAACGCTGCGCGGCCCGCGAAGCCGCCGATGAAGTTCCAGCTCTGCGCCAGCACGCAGTACATCAGGATGAAGGTCCAGAGGCTCAGCGCCGACTGATCGCCGCTCAGCGGAATCAGGCCGATGATCGCCAGAATCGCGATGCCGATGCCGAGCGACCAGAGCCACGAGCGGTTCTCTCGCGGCGCTGTCGCGCGCGGGCGGTCAGCATCTGCCGCTGTCTCGCGGTCGGGAGCCTGTCTAGCCTGTCTAGCCTGTCTGGCCACATGCCCTCCTCACGAGTAGAATGGCCTGCCCAGCATGCCGTTGGGCCGCAGAATCAGGACCAGCACAAGCACCACAAACGCGATGGCGATTTCCAGCCCGTAGCCAACGCCGGGCAGGAGTGGGCCGAAGACCTCCGCGAGCGCGAAGAGCATGCCGCCAGCCAGCGCGGCCCATGGCGTCCCCAACCCACCGAGCGCCACGATGACGAACGCGAAGAGGGTATATTGGCCGGTGAAGATCGGGCTGAACTGGAGCGTCATGGCGAGCATTGCGCCCGCCGCCCCTGCCAGCGCCGACCCGATACCGAACGTCAAGGCGTAGGTGTTTGCGACGCCGACGCCCATGAGCTGCGCCGCCTCGCGGTCCATCCCGACCGCCAGGATTGCGTTGCCGAGCCGCGTGCGCGAAAGGAAGAGACTGAGCAACGCTGTCAGCCCCACGGCGATCACCGCGACGGCCACGTTCAGTAGCGGAATATGCGCGCCGAACAGGTTGACGGCCGCGCTGGAATACGAGGTGTTGATGGACCGATAGCTGCCGGTAAAGATCGTCTGCATCACGTTCGAGAGCAGCAGGTCTAACCCGAAGGTCAGCATAAACGTCACGAGAATGGGCGCGCGGATGACGCGATTGATGATGAGGTACTGGATGATGTAGCCAACGATGAATCCAACGACCATCGAGACGAGGATGCACAGGAACGGGTTGAGATGCAGCAGCGTGTAGGAAAAGTAGGCCGCATAGCCGCCGATGATAATCAGGGAGCCTTGCGCGAGGTTGACAATATTCATGATGCCCCAGATGAGCGAGAAGCCCAGCCCAATCGCCGCATAGAAGCATCCCAGCAGGATCCAGTTGACCACGTATTGCGCCATCTCCACCTCCAGAGCCAGGGCCAAACCAGGTGACAGCCAAATTCAGATGCCAGGCTCACCCGCGCTGGCGAACCAAACACGGGTGAGCCTGCTACGCCTTCCGAGAATCCGGAAACCGAGCTTAACGCTGGCCGAACGCCGGCGTGGGATACTGGAAGGTGGCGTTGGCCACGTCGCTCGGATAGACCGTGACGACCTTGCCTTGCTGAATCTGGATCGTCACCATCGGCTTGCTATCGTTCTCGCCCGAGGCGCTAAACTTGATCGGCCCATAGAACGTCGTCACATTGAGGCTCTTGAGCGCGTCGCGCACCTTCTGAGGATCAGTGCTTCCGGCGTTCTGCAGGGCGAATTGATAGGCGACGCCGCACGCAGCCGATTCCGCGGCCTGATACGACGGCTCGACACTATACTTCGTCTTGTAGGCTTGCTCGAAGCTCTGGGCGGCGCCAAAGATATCCTGGCCCTGATATTTTACCTGGGGTGTCCACTGCGAGCTGCCGATGATATAGTTGGCGTCGCCGCTGAGTGTGGTGGCGAAGTCGGGCAGCGCCGGGCCGACGGTGAATGCCCACACTTTGGGGTTGATGCCAAGTTGCTTGGCCTGCTTCATCGTCGTGAGCGCCTCGCCTTCGTGGCCGGAACCCAGAATCATATCAGGCGCACCGCCATTCGCGGAGGTCTTGATCTGCGTCAGCACGCCCGAGAGGTCAGTGGCGTTGGCGGGATACGATTGCGCATAGACAACATCCATGCCGCTGCTCTGCGCCAGCGACTTCGCCGCGGTGGCAACCTCTGTCGAGAAGGAGTCGTTCGCGTTGATGATGGCGATGGTCTTGGGCGGATTCGCCACTGAGAGCGCCGCCTTGATCATGGCGCCAGCGTATTCTGGCGACGGGCTTAGCACGCCGAAGATATAGGGGTTATTCTTGGCGAAGATGGCCTGCGCCGCGCCGTTGCCCTCAACCATCGGCATCTGATACTGCTGCGCGATGACCTCATCGGTCAGGGTTGCCGCCGAGCCATACGGGCCAAGCATAAAATTCACTTTGTCGGAGGTGATCAGCTGCTTGGTAAGCTGGGCGCTCTTCTGCGCGCTACTGCCGTCGTCGTAGTACTTGATCTTGACCTTGTAGGTCTTGTCGCCGACCTTGATGCCGCCCTTCGCGTTGACCTGGTCGGCCCAGAGATTGTAGCCATTGAGGGTATCGGTCCCCTCATGGGAAAGGCTGCCCGTGAGCGAGACTGGCGCGCCAAAAACGAGGGTGTCTGACCCACCACCAGCGCTCGTGCTGCCACAGGCGGCGAGGGTCGCGGGTACCACGAACGCCAGAAGTGTCATTGCCACTATCGGCGCCGATGCGCTCCAGCGCCACCGACCCGCGCGCCGAGAACCGAGATGGGATGCCAGGGAATCGCGTAACCGAACGATGATGCCCATGTCACGTCCTCCTTCCAGCTGCCTTGCTTGCCGAAACATGACGCCAGTGGCTTTGGCCCTTCTCCATGGCCGTGAAAAAGCCCGTGTTCGGCGCGATGGTATCCCGCTGTCGATCGAGCGGAAAGTACACAGGCAACTGGTATACGATGAACTACGTCACAATCAGATATATTCTCTCATTGGTCACGGCACGATATTCTTAACAGCGTTGGAGCATTGATAGCGAAAAGCGTGCCAAAACGAAGGGGGCGCTGAGTGCTGAGTGTGGCGCTTACTGTATGTGCTGTATGTGCTGTATGTGCTGTGTGCGCTGCATGGGCTGCATGTGAGGAGCGAAGTATGTCACGGACTGAAATGTACCCGGAGTTGCGGGCGGCGTTACGAGATCTATGCGCCCGGTTCCCGGCGGAATACTGGCGCGATCTCGATCAGCGACGCGCCTATCCCGAAGCGTTCGTCGCCGCGCTGACGGCCGCTGGCTACCTCGGCGCGCTGATTCCGCAGGAATATGGTGGGTTGGGCATGAGCCTGAGCGAGGCGAGCGTCATCGTCGAGGAGATAAATCGGTCCGGTGGCAACGCCGGACCCTATCACGCGCAGATGTACACGATGGGTACGATCCTGCGCCACGGTTCCGACGCGCAGAAGCGGGCGTATCTGCCAGCGGTTGCGCGCGGCGAGCTGCGGCTTCAGGCGTTCGGCGTTACCGAGCCAGACGCTGGCACCGACACCGCCAGCATTACCACCACCGCCACACGCGCGGGCGACCGCTACTCCATCAACGGGCGCAAGATCTACATTTCGCGGGTGCAACACTCCGATCTGCTGTTGCTGCTCGCCCGCACGATGCCGCCCGCGCCAGGAGGCAAGCCGACCGATGGCCTCTCGATGTTTCTGGTTGATCTGCGCGCGACGATTGGCCACGGACTCACGGTGACGCCGATCAACGTCATGATCAACAACGAGACCAACGCGCTGCTCTTCGAGAACGTCGAGGTTCCCGCCGAGAACCTGATTGGCGAGGAGGGCCAGGGCTTCCGCTATCTGCTGGATGGGCTGAACGCCGAGCGTATCCTCATCGCCGCCGAGTGCATCGGCGATGGGCGCTGGTTCATCGAGCGGGCGACGGCGCGGGCGCGCGAGCGGGTGGTGTTTGGGCGCCCAATTGGCCAGAATCAGGGGGTGCAGTTCCCGATTGCGCTGGCGCACGCGCATATCGAGGCGGCGGACCTGATGCGGTTTCGCGCGGCGGCGCTCTTCGATGGCGGCGAGTCGTGTGGCGCGGAGGCCAATATGAGCAAGTTGCTGGCGGCTGACGCCTCGTGGGAGGCAGCGAACGTCGCCATGCAGACCTTTGGCGGCTATGGCCTGACGGTTGACTACGACATCGAGCGCAAGTTTCGCGAGACGCGGCTGTACCAGGTCGCGCCCATCTCGACCAATCTGGTGCTCGCCTACCTCGCCGAGCATGAGCTTGGCCTGCCCAGGTCATACTGAGATCACAGCCAGATTGAGGTGTCAGACGTATGATGCTGCCATTCGAGGGAATTACCATTGTCGCGCTGGAGCAGGCCGTAGCCGCGCCCTTCGCGACCCGCCAGCTGGCCGACCTGGGCGCGCGCGTCATCAAGATCGAGCGCCCCATAAGTGGCGACTTTGCCCGTCATTACGATGAGACGGTCCACGGGCTATCCAGCCATTTCGTCTGGCTGAATCGCTCCAAGGAAAGCCTGACGCTCGATCTGAAGCAGGAGGCCGCCCGCGCGGTGTTGCGCCGCCTGGTGGCGGGCGCCGATATTTTCATTCAGAACCTCGCGCCCGGCGCCGCGGCCCGACTGGGCTTCGACGCTGGCTCGCTGCGGGCGGCGCATCCACGGCTGATTGTCTGTGAAATTTCAGGCTATGGGGCGACGGGGCCATACCGCGATAAGAAAGCCTACGACCTGCTGGTGCAGTGCGAGACCGGGCTTGTCTCGGTGACTGGCGCGCCCGATGAACCGGCGAAGGCGGGCATTTCGGTCGCCGATATCGCCGCTGGCACGTATGCGTATACCGGCATCCTGACGGCGCTCTATCAGCGCGAGCGCACCGGCGAAGGCACAGCGCTGGAGGTCTCGCTCTTCGAGGCGCTGGGCGAGTGGATGGGTTATCCAGCGTATTACGCCGCCTATGGCGGAACGCCGCCACCGCGCATGGGCGCAAGCCACGCCACCATCGCGCCGTATGGCCCGTTCGCGGCGGGCGACGGCCACCAGATCAACCTGGGGATTCAGAACGAGCGCGAATGGGTCGCGTTTTGCGAGACGGTGTTGCAACGCCCGGCCCTGGCGCACGATGCGCGCTTTGCCAGCAACCCGGCGCGGGTGGCGCACCGGGCGGAGCTGCACGCCGAGATCACCGCCGCCTTCGCCCAGCTTACCAGCGACGAGGTGATCGCGCGGCTCGACCAGGCGGGAATCGCCAACGCCCGCATGAACACAATGACCGAGTTCTGGAACCATCCACAACTGCGGGCGCGCGACCGCTGGCGCGAGGTAGATTCGTCCGCTGGCCCGCTACGCGCACTGCTGCCGCCGGTGACGATGGCAGGCGTCGAGCCGCGTATGGACCCGATCCCCACGGTGGGGCAGCATACCGAAGTGATTTTGCGCGACCTGGGATACGCCGACGACGAGATCGCGGCGTTACGGGATGCGGGCGCGATTTGATGCGGAAATGGAGCGCGAATCATGGCGATCAAAGAGGGCTGGCGCGGACGCTTCTTCGAGGACTTCACTGTGGGCGATATCTATCAACATCCGCTGGGGCGCACAGTCACCACGACCGATAACCTCTGGTTCTCGCTGCTTACCCAGAACACTGCCCCGATCCACTTCGACCACCACTACGCCGCCCAGACCGCGTTCGGCAAACCGCTGGTGGACTCGACGTTCACACTGGCGCTGGTGACCGGGCAGAGCGTCACCGACATTTCGCAGAACGTCTTCGCCAATCTCGGCTGGGACGATGTGTGGTTGCCGCATCCGGTCTTCGAGGGCGATACCATCTACTCCCAGTCGGAGGTGCTGGCGGCGCGCGAGTCCGCCTCGCGTCCAGACGTTGGCATCGTGACGGTGCGCACGACCGGCTACAACCAGGATGGCGTCGTCGTTATTACGTTCCAGCGCACGATCATGGTCTACAAGCGCGGCCATGCGCCCGAAATCCCCCGGCTCGGCCCGGTAGGCGGCCAGTGAGATATCACCCGATTGCTTCTTAGGCGCACACCCAGGTGTATAGGCGGCAATGATTGAGGGCCGATAAACTGGCATCCGAGGCGTGGCGATATGCCAGGCCGATACTTCATACTGGCGAGGAGGCAGCGGCGATAGAGACGAATGCTAGAAAGAGGCGGCCCATGAAGGTGAAGATGATCTTACCCGCGCTGACCGAGGCGCTCAGCCCCTACTTTCGCCCCATCAAGTATTCGCTCTTCCCGCCGCTCGGTCTGGCGACGCTCGCAGGCTATCTGGACCCCGACGACGAGGTGACGCTCCAGGACGAGCATGTGGAGCGGCTCGATCTGAACGACGAGCCGGACCTGGTCGTCATCCAGGTTTATATCACCTCGGCCTCCCGCGCCTATGCGCTCGCCGATCACTATCGCGCCCGGGGAGCCTACGTCGCGCTGGGCGGGCTGCACGTCACCTCGCTGCCACAGGAAGCCGCCCAGCATGCGGATAGCGTCTTTCTCGGCCCCGGCGAGGATACATGGCCGAGCTTCCTGGCGGACTACCGGGCAGGCCACCCGGCGCCGGTCTATACCTCGTCCGTCCGCACGCTCCAGGGCATCCCACGTATCCGGCGCGACCTGATTAAGCGCACCCACTATCTCGTCCCGAACTCGATTGTGGTCTCGCGCGGCTGCCCGCATGTCTGCGATTTCTGCTACAAAGAGGCCTTCTTCAAAGGGGGCAAGTCGTTCTACACGCAGCAGGTGGACGACGCGCTCGGCGAGATCGCGCGGCTGCCTGGCAAACATCTCTACTTCCTAGACGATCACCTCCTCGGCAATCCGCGCTTCGCGGCAAGCCTCTTCGAGGGCATGCGCGGGATGGGGCGGCTGTGGCAGGCGGCAGGTACCGTCCAGTCGGTGCTCAGGCCGGGGCTGCTGGAACAGGCGGCGGCGTCTGGCCTGCGCAGCCTCTTCGTCGGCTTCGAGACGCTCAACCCCGCGAATTTGCAAGAGCAGCGCAAGTATCAGAATCTCAACCGCGACTACTCCGCCGCCATCCGTCGCCTGCACGACCTCGGCGTGATGGTCAACGCGAGCTTCGTCTTCGGCATGGATGAGGACGACGAGAGCGTCTTCGACCGGACCGTCGAATGGGCCATTAGCCAAGGCATCGAGACGGCGACCTTCCATATCTTGACGCCCTATCCCGATACCGCCCTCTATAAGCGGATGGAGTCGCAGGGGCGGCTGCTCCATAGCAACTGGGATCTCTACGACACGCGCCATGTCGTCTATCGCCCAGCGAAATTGACGCCCGAGGCGCTGGAGTCAGGTTACTGGCGCGCGTACCGCGACTTCTATCGCTGGAGTGCGATTGTGCGAGGAGCTGGCGCCCACACGCGCTGGGGCGAGCGCTTGCGCCATGTCGCCTATGCTGGTGGGTGGAAGAAGTGCGAGCCGATGTGGGACCTTATCATCCGCGCCCGACGGGCATCGAGCATGCTGCCGGTGCTGGAAACGGTGCTGGCGGCGTTCGGGTCGCGTCGCCCACTGCGAGGACATGCTATCGAGCCGGAGGCGCTTCCCGAGCAGAGCGAACCCTCGCCCGATGCCGCCTGACCAGCTCACCCGGCGGTGGCAGTCGGCTCGACATAAGCGCCGCGCTCCGGGCGGGCAGAGGTCACCAGCGAGCAGAGGAAGGCGCCGACCACAGCCACCACGCAGATCGCGATCACTCCATTCCACCCGAACGTGACGAGCGCCAGCCCTGGCACGAATGAGCCAATGCCGCCGCCAATGTAGAAGCCGAGCGTATAGAGCGCCAGCGCGGTCGCGCGCGCCTGTGCGCCGAGGGGGTTGGCCGCATCGCTCACGGAGGCGTTCGCGACGACGTGCGCCATCAGGCTGCCGATGCAGACGAGCGCCAATCCAAGCAGGATGAGCGGCAGCATATCGACCAGCGTGCAGGCAAGCCCAATAAACGCAATTGCCAGCGAGACCTGGATGGTTGGCCGCCGTCCCACACGGTCCGAGATATTGCCCGCAATAGGCGATGCAACGGCGCCGAGCAGATAAACGAGGTAGATCAGGCTGGTCCGCGTCGGACTCAGGTGGAAAGGCGGGCCTTCCAGAAGATAGGGAGCGTAGGAAAAGACCGTCAGAAACGGTAGGAAGATCGTGCCGCCGATCAGCGGCGCCCACCAGAGTTTGCGGATGATGACGGCTAGCGATGGCGGGCGGGCGCTGCGCGCAGCCGGCTGAGATGTTGTCTCTGGGCGCCGTCGCGACGAAGGCGCTATCGCTAGCGCCAGCGCCAACGCCAGCGTCCCCAGGACGACCCATCCGGCGACGAGGGCAAGACCGCCGCGCCAGCCCAACGTCTCAACGGTGAGGCCGACCATCAGCCGACCAAGCAATCCACCAAGCGTATTCGCGGCGATATAGAATCCGCTCACGCGCCCACGCCAGGCGGGCGGTAGCTCGTTGTGCAGATACGCCAGCCCCGCAATCGTTATCCCCGGAACCGCCAGCCCCTGGGCCACGCGCAGCGCCACCAGCGACGCGAACGTTGGCGCCAGCGGCGCCGCCACACTGAAGGCGCTGAGCAGTATCCCACAGATCAGCATCATGCGCCGCGTCCCAATCGCATCCGCCATGCGGCCAGCGCCCAACGAGGCGACCGCCAGCGCGAATGTGACCGCGAGCAGTGTCAGGCCCGCCTCTGCTGGCGAGACATGGAACTCCTGGCTGACTTGCGGCAGAATCGGCTGCGTCGAGTACATCGCCGTGAACGCGACCGAGGCGCTGAAGCTAATGACGATGAGACTGCGCAGCCGCCGGGCATCGAGGCGCGCGTTCGGCGCATCCGCAGCGACTGAGTGTGGGCCAGATGATGTGTGGCCAGAGAACGGGGCTGGCGGCATATTATTCATCCGCCGGGCCTGGGCCAATCACGTTGTCGTAGAGGTCGTTGCCAGCGGCGTCATTGATGACGACCACCGGGAACGCTTCGAGCCAGAGCCGCACGACCGCCTCCGCGCCCAGGTCATCCCACGCGACTGGTTCCTGTTTGCGAATGCGCCGGGCAAGCAGGGCGCCCGCGCCGCCAATCGCGCCGAAGTAGACTGCGCCGTGGCGCCTGATCGCCTCAACCACATCTCGCGAGCGGCGTCCCTTGCCGATCATGCCACGCAGCCCCAGCGCCAGCAATTCGGGGGTGTAGGCGTCCATCCGGTAGCTGCTGGTTGGCCCGGCCGAGCCAATCGCGTGGCCCGGCTGCGCTGGCGATGGGCCGACATAGTAGATGGTCTCGCCAGCGATCTCGAACGGCAGTGGTTCACCAGCGGCGAGCAGATCGTGCATGCGCTGGTGCGCGGCATCGCGGGCGCCAAGCACCGGCCCGGTGAGCGCAACCTGATCGCCCGCGCGCAATCCGGCGACGGTTGTGGCATCCAGCGGCAGGCGCAGCGTCATCCGCGCAGGCTCGATATGCTGGCCCTGGCTCACGGTCGTTCCTCCTTGCTGCTATCGTTTTGGCATGAACGCTCTCAGAGATCGAACGCAAGATGTCTGGTCGAGTGGCAACTCATGTTGACGGCCACCGGCAGGCCCGCGATATGAGTCGCGCCAACCTTGATGCGCAGACCCAGCAGTGTCGTGCGCCCGCCGAAGCCCTGCGGCCCGATGCCCATCGCGTTGATGGCCTCGCCGAGCCGCGTCTCCATCTCCGCTAGATACGGATCGGCGTTGGGCGTGTCGAGTGGCTCCAGCAGCGCCTCCTTCGCCAGTTCGGCAACACGCTCGAAGTCGCCGCCGATGCCGACGCCGACGATAAACGGCGGGCATGCCTGCGGCCCGGCGATGCGCACGGTCTCCAGGATGAATCGCTCCACCCCGGCCTGGCCGTCGGAGGGTTTGAGCATCGCGAGCCGACTGCGATTTTCGGCGCCGAATCCCTTGGGGAGAATATCCACATGGACGCGCTCGCCAGCCGCCAGGCGATAGTGGACGATGGCGGGGGTATTGTCGCGCGTGTTGACCCGCCGCAGCGGATCGGCGACGACCGAGAAGCGCAGATAGCCCTCGCTGTATCCCCGGCGAATCCCGTCGTTGATGGCGGCCTCGACCTCGCCATCCACCCAGTGAACGTCCTGGCCGAAGGTGAGATAGACCACTACCATGCCGGTATCCTGGCACATGGGAATCTGTTCCGCCTGCGCGATGGCCGCGTTCTCCAGCAGATCAGCGATGACGGCGGACGCCACCGGCTCAGATTCCCGCTCTTGCCCGTGTTCCAGCTGACGCTTGATATCAGGCGTCATGACTGTGTTGGCGCGGATGACCGCGTCGCGAATGGCGTCGGACAGCCGTGTGACGGATACCTCCCGCATAGGGTCTCCCTCCTTGCCGCTTGCCTTGCGCACGCGCGCGAATGCTACCATACGTCCAGGTGTATTTATCACAGCGTGATGTATGCCTGTCTACAGGCAGTATAGCGCGTTAGAGTACGGAGGGGCTAATGTAGCCCGCGTATGTTGGCGCACCAGGAGGCATGCTATGGCGACACAAGAAGAAAAACAGGCGTATATCGACGATATGGCGCAGCGGCGTGGCTACGTGCTGGGCTATCACAAGGGCATGGCCGAGGCGGATTTCGACGTGCTGAAGGCTGCCGATGCCCTTATCGGCGCGGTGTATACGACCCAGCGCCGCCTCGACCGCAAAACCAAGGAGCTGGTCTTCTGCGCCACACTGACCGTGATGCGCGCTGGCAAGGGACAGCTTCAGAGCCATATCCGCGCCGCGTTGGCGCATGGCGCGACGCCGGAGGAGGTGCTGGAGGCCATCGAGATCGCGCTGCCAGAGGCGGGCGTGGTGGCCTTCCAGGCGGGCTTCGAGGCCTGGCGCGAGGTCGTCGGCGTGGAGGGGATCGAGCCGAGCATTCAGGTCTTCGATGGCGGCGATGGGGTACGTTAAGCGATCGCTACTACCAGTCACGTCCGCGCATCAACGCGCGCCGCGCCTGTAGGCCAACCGCCGGGAAGTCGCCGCCATCGAGCATCGCCAGCACTTGCTGGTACAGATTGCGCGCCGAATTCGTCTCGCCATTACAGGCGTCACGTCTCGCTAGGCTATGTTAAGCAAACGGCCACCAGTCAACTGGAATGCGAAGGGATCCCACCCGATGAGCAGGCGAGATCCCTTCGCGAGGGTTTAGCTTTTGAAGGAGTCGGCCAACATCACCGCAATGGCGCGATGTGTCTTGAACTAGCAGGGCAGGGAAAGGGCGCCGCATACGATGTGTGGCGCCATCGCCAGCGCATGGGGCGCGGTCGTCGTCGCCAGGATGCCCGTACTCTGAGCGGCAGGCGCGAACCAGCCTCCTGAAAGCGCCGAGATGGCGATCACGCTAACCATCGTTGCCGTGGCTGCCAGACGACGCCACGCGCCAAAGCCGATACGCCCGCCGTGATGTGATGTTTCCGCGGTCATTCGAGAGGCTTGCGACCTGACGTGACAGGAACTCATACAGGACACTGAAAGTTCTCCTTTGTGAACGATGCAAATGACACAACGAGATAGGCTGCGTTCGTAAGAACACGGTTCACGGGGTATTTTGCGGTCGGGGCCTTGGTCGATCTGTGCAGAATAGAACGCTTCAGGCTGTAGGCTTCTGATTGCCAGTCAGATATGGCCAGACATCCGTCCCTCTTTAATCACATCTGGAACATCGCTCTCATGCTCCCCTAACGTTTCAGGTGTAATATTACAGCACCGAAGTAGCTGCGATGCCACAAATATAACTGGAAATCGACCCCATTACCACCCACCTCGATCTACTGATAGTTTCACACTTACTCGAACGATTAACTAATCTATTATGGATATGAGACAGGGCGCCTCCGGTAAGGCAAATTATGATACGCCTTTTGTGCGCCTACTTCTGCCCCAGCGGCCGAGGCTGGGTATGCTCGGAGCAGGTACAGGCCGCGTTGATTCGGGGCCACCTCGATGAAGCTGATGCCTTTCTGCGGCGCTCGCTGGAGTTGCGTCAGCAAGTGGACGATCAGAGCGGAATAGCGATTGACCTGTGTGCGTCGGCCAGGGTCGCATTGCGGCGCGGAGATAGCGAGACAGCCAGCAATCGCATACAGCGGGCGGAACTCATTGCCATCACTGTAAAAGAACGTCCTGAACAGGTGCGCATCTGGCTTGTGCGTGGGTTGGTAGCGGCGGCGCGCGGCAATTCTGACCGCGCGGAGGCGTGCTATCGCGCCAGCTTAAGCATCGCGAGTGAACTGGGCATCCGTCGCGAGATGGCGCAGGCGCAAGAACTGCTGGGACGGTTGCTCGCCGAGCGGCAGGACCTGTTCGAGGGTCGTCAGTTAC
>DASUHD010000009.1:0-10999 GCA_036273675.1 Ktedonobacterales bacterium
TGGGTCGTCATGCCACGCGCGCGCAGCTGCGGATCGGCCAGCGCCTCGGTGATCGTGTTGACCGGGCCAACGCAGACATCGGCGTCCGCCAGCTCCTCCAGCCACTCGTCGCGCGTCTTCGTGCAAAAGATCGCGGCTAGCTCGGCGATGGTCGCGTCACGGTCGGCGGTGTCGCGGGGGAACTGGTGCGCGACCAGATCGGGCCGCCCCAGGCGCTGGCAGAGGTTCGCGAAGAACTTCGGCTCCAGCGCGCCCACCGTGAGATAGCGGCCATCGCTGGTCTCGTAGATGTTGTATCCAGGCAGCGCGCCGGTCAGCTCTGCCTCGCCTGACCCTGGCTCCGGCGCGCCATTCAGCACGCGAGTTCCCAGTATTGGCAGCAGCGAGAGCGCGCCATCGGTCATCGAGACATCGACGTAGCGACCCTCGCCAGTCACCGCGCGGCCAACCAGCGCCGCCAGAATGCCGGTGGCGGCCATCAGCGAGCCACCCGCGATATCGGCGAACTGCGCGCCCGGCAGGACGGGCGCCTCTCCTGGGCGCGCCAGATGCGCCAGCAGGCCCGCATAGCCGATGTAGTTGAGGTCATGCCCGGCGCGCTGGCTATAGGGGCCGTCCTGGCCGTAACCTGAGATGCTACAGACGACCAGCCGTGGGTTGCGCGCGTGCAGCGTCGCGTAGTCCAGCCCGAGCCGCGCCATCACGCCAGGGCGAAACGTCTCCAGCAGCACATCAGCGCCATCCACCAGCCGCAGCAGCGCCTCGCGTCCCTGCGGATGCTTCAAGTTGAGCGCGACGCTCCGCTTGTCACGATTGACCGCCAGAAACGCCTGCCCGACGGTTCGCGTGAAGGGTGGCATTGTACGCGCGTAGTCGCCGGAGCCTGGCTCCTCGAGTTTGAGCACGTCGGCGCCGAGATCAGCGAGCGTCTGGGATGTGTAGCCGCCGGGGAGCAGGCGCGAGAGATCAAGCACGCGCACGCCAGCCAGCGGCGCTATGGGAGTCTGGGGCATATGGGCGATCCTTACTTGGGGTCATCGGCGCCGTCGTCGTTGTATCGTACCGCATCGGGTCGCATCAGGTCGCATCGGGTCGCATCAAGTCGCATCAGGTCGCATCAGGTCGCATCAGGTCGCGAGGAGCGCGCTGGAGGAGTGACCAGCGCGCAAGAAAAGGGCCGGCAACATGGGTGTTGAGAGGTGCGATAAGACCAGAGCGCAGATCCATATTCCCGGCTGCGACCGTTATACCGGAAAGTCACACAAGCGTCAAGCCCCCAAAATGGGCCACATGCCCCCAGCGGGCATAGACAATTCTGGCGGCTCACCTTGACGGCTATGGCTGAGATGTATACTATTCTCGCTACGGGCCAGGGGCGCCGGGCTAGCTCGTTGTTGTCGGTGTCTCCATATGCTGGCAGCGGTGTGGTGGGCCAAGATTGCCCCAGGGGACGCAGGGAGGATGCGCCACGCATGGAGAGAAAAAACCGATCTTCCCGCAAAGATCCGGCGAGTTCGAGCTACGGCAATGCGCGTAATCAGAGCCGTCAGGGCAACACGCGTCAGGCGCGCACGCTGGCGGACGCCACCGACCCACGCACTCCCGTGCGGGGCCGCGATGACTTCGAGCCGGAGTACTCCGCACGTGATGGGCAATCTCCCTCGGTGCCGCAGCACCTGACACTCCCATCGGTTCCCTCGATGCCCGCCGCATCGCGCGATAGCACGCGCCACCGCCGTGTGAATCGGCAGTCATCCTGGGATGAGTACGCGCATGACGGCGAGGACTGGTCTGGCTCCAGGTATCCCGACGAAGATTTTGACTACGATACGGGGCGGAGCCGCGCCCATTCGGTTGCGCGGCCATTGGCGCTGACATACGTCGACGAGCCGGTCGAGGTCGAGCAGGAGGAGTACCAGAGTACCGCGCGAGGGCTTGTCCCCGCTGATAGCGTGCCTGATCTGGTCGCGTGGCGGCCACCAGTACCCGCGCAGCGCAAGCCCGTCTATACCCGCACTATCGAGACGGCGCGGCGGCATCCCTGGTCCGTCTCGCGTATTTGCCTGTCGCTGATCGCGATCGGTGTGACGCTGCTGCTCTCCATCACTGGCGTCGGCGAGCCATCGCAGCCGCTGATGGCCTTTTACAACGCGCAGGCGGCGGGGGCGAACGCGCAGAATATCGGCGCTATGGTAAAGCCGCTGACACAGGGCAAGCTGGTGAGCCAGTATGACTCGGTCGCGCAATATAACACATACTGGGGAGCGGCCTGTAGCGCGGCGGTGCTGGCGGAAACGCTGACCGCATGGGGCATAAAAGGCGCTACCATTGGGCGCATGATCGATGAGCTTGGCTCAAATATTTCGCCATACGGCGGCCTGCTCAGTTATAGCGGCTTCCAGAAGGTTGCCTCACTGCACCAGATGCGCTCAGACTACCGGGACAATCTGAGCTATAAGCAGATGCTGTATATCACGAATACGCTACATCTGCCGCTCATCGTCAACGTACGCATTAGCTATGGCTTCTACCATTTCTTCTCCGGCGGCCACTTCCTGGTGATGACGGCGGGCGACAGTCAGGGCATACGATTGGTAGACTCCTCGCTCTACTATGTCACCTATATGCCGCTCAGTGTCTTCAACAGCATGTTTACCGGGCGCACCGTGCTGCTGCTGCCCAGCGACTACACCTACACTCTGCCCTCCAGGTAACGCACACGCCAACCCTAGGCTGGCGGCTGAACCCGCGCCTAGGGGGCCTCCGCTTCGCTGCGGCCGCAAAGCCCGCCTGCGCGGGCTAGCCAGAGAAGGCAGAGACATCGCACCGATTATCTGAACAACATGTTCAACACTAATAAGGCCTAGAGCACTCTATCAGCCGCCCGTATCGCTCCCGGCAACATTGTCCTGTTTTGCTGTCGCGCATCCCCTGTCGGCGTGTATACTGCCCCTGATACGATCCTGTCCAGGCGCGTCCATCGTTGTACCTGGGCGCTTCAGCATCTCCAATCACAGTGGAGTAATCAAATACATGGTAGTGGACGACGAGACGCGGCAGATCATGCTCAGCGAGCTACGCCAGCGATTTGGTGTGGGTGTGGTAGGTCTTGAGATGCTTTCGCGTCATGGCACCTTTGGCGTTGGTGGGCCAGCGGATGTCTGGCTGGCTATCGAGCGGGAAGAGACGCTGGTCGAGTTGGCGGCGCTGGCCAACGATCGGCAGTGGCCGCTGATGCTGGTTGGCAATGGCACGAACGTCCTCTATGCCGACGCGGGCGCGCGTGGCATTGTCGCCCGTATGAACAGCGCCGCCTGGCGCACTGATGAGGTGGATAGCGAGCACACGCTGCTCACAGCCGATGGCGGCGTTGACCTGCCGAAGCTGGTGAATGCGCTGGCGACCCAGGGGCTGGCCGGGCTAGAATGGGGCGCGGGGGTGCCTGGCACCGTCGGCGGCGCGGTGGTGAGCAATGCGGGCGCGGGCGCGTCGTGCATTGCCGATACGCTGAAGACGGCGCGCGTGCTCTTTACCAGTGAAGGCGTCGTCCTCGAACTGGCCGCCGAGGAGTTGCGCCTCGCCTATCGGCATAGCCGCTTCCGGGCGGGACGGCGGATTGTGTTCGGCGACGATGGGCAGCCAGTGGCCGCGCCTCGGGCGCTGATCGAGCCAGCCGAGATGATAACCGGGGCGACGTTCCTGCTGACCCGCGACGATCCCGCCGCCGTCCGCGCGCGCGTCGCGGAGCATCTGCGCTACCGCAAAGAGACCCAGCCGACGCAGAAGAGCGCTGGCTCCGTCTTCAAGAACCCATTGCCCGAGTTTTCTGGTAGACTGATCGAGGATGCTGGCCTGAAGGGCCACATGATCGGCAAGGCGCAAATCTCACCCAAGCACGCCAATTTCATCGTCAACACGGGTGGCGCGATGGCGGCGGATGTCGTCGCACTGATTGCGCTGGCCCGGCGCACGGTGCGCGAGCAGTTTGGCATCGAACTGGAACTGGAAGTGGAGCTGCGCGGCGACTGGTAGCATCGGCTCATAACGGCCACCGCTCGGTGGAGATGGTTCGGAGGGAAGCTATGGCGAGTGCGCGGGTGGAAGCGCCATCGGGTGAGATGTCGGCGCAGACATTGCGCGGCCAGCTTGCCGCTGGCGGAATGACTGATTCGGCGCTCGAAGATGCGCTGGAGTTGGTTCAGAAGGTTGGCGATGAGCCAGCCTATGCCACACGCATGCGTCAGGTACTCACCCAGCCGACCGGGCTGGCGCAGGCGATGCTGGCCGTTGCTCCCCGCGTAGCCTCGGCGTGGGCTGTTGTCGGGCTGATGGCGCTGACGGCGCTGGCCGGGCCGCTGCTCGCCTATGCGCTCTTTGAATCATCATCGCAAACCGCGACCGCCATCGGCGATCCCTTCCAGGTGTATGCCACACATCTTCCGGGATGGGCTGGGGTGGCGGCGGGCGTCGTCGGGGCGGCATTGCTGCTCGCCTTTCTGCTGCTGGTGGCGCGCCACCAGCGTCCCACGCTGCTCGGCCTGTTTGGCGGGCTGGCGGGTGGGATCGTTGTGATTCTGGCGGCGGTGCTGCCGTGGGTGGGCATCGTCGGGGCGAAGACGACCTGCGCGGCAGGCGCCGGCTGCACGGTTCAGGCGGGCGTACCAGAACAAATCGGCCTTGTCGCTGCGCTCTGTTTCGCCATTCCATTCGTGCTGGCGGTGACGGGTGTCTCGGGTACGCTGGCGCTGTGGCTCCAGCGGCGGCGTATGCTGGCCGCGATTCGTAGCGCGTAGCTCTCGCCGCAACGCCTGGAACGTTGCGCGCGTAATGGAGACAGTGGAATCGATTGGGACTATCGCAGTCTCGTGGATACTGGATGTTGGCTATCAACGCGGCGTGGCAGATGCAACCCCTGTCATGCCCTGCGCGAGGAGGAATGCGCGCCATGCAGATGCAACCGTCGCAGTCATCGCAGTCATCGCAGTCACCGCAGTCACCGCAACCATCGGCCACGCCTCAGCAAGAGGCCATGCGCGTGCTCCGCGAGCGCTACGAGCGTGGAGAAATCGAGTTCGAGACGTTTCAGCGCGGGCTGGATGCCCTTTTGCTCGCACGAGACGCGGACGAGTGCCAGGCCATCATGAACAACCTGCCGCAGTTGCCCGTCAGCAAGCTCGATCAACTTGACGCCCTCTCGTCTCACTCGTCATTGTCGCGGTCGACATCCGCTCCTGCGCCGTTCCGAACGAGCGGACAACCGAAGCGGCTGGTGGCCCTCTTCAGTGAAGTGAAGCGCGTGAACCGCGCCTGGCGGCTCGATCCCGATACGACTGGGGGGGCGGTCTTTGGCGAGATGAAACTCGACCTCAACCTCGCGGCGTTGCCATCCCATGCCACGATGACCCTCTCCGCGGTCTTTGGCGAGCTGACGATCTATGTGCCGGAGACGGCGCGCGTGCGCGTGCGGGCCAGCGCGTTCATGGGTGAGGTGAATATCTTCGGCGAAAGCTCGGGCGGCATTTTCGTCCGCGATGAGGTCATCACTGAAGGGACGAATCCGAATCACCAGGAGGCGGCGACGATTGACCTGGACGTTCGGGCGATCTTTGGCCAGGTGAATATCATCCAGGGCGAGAATCCATCGCTTTTCAAGAAGCTCGGCGCCTTCGTGCGGCGCATGATTACTGAGCCGGAGCCGGGCAGACTCTCGAACCCGTCGTGAAATCGTGAGCGAATCGAGACGAGAACCGGGTGAACCTGGCGGCGCAGAATCGTTCTATTTCATAGAGGCTGCGTGGGTGAGGCGCATGTTGGTTGCCTTCGCGGCATGAATGCCGCGGCTAATCCTGCCCGTTCGCGTTCAGCATGGATCATGGATACTGAGCGAGCATGGCCAGATGGGCAGTATCACTATCACTGGCAATTTAGAGTGGGGAAAAATGGCGTTATGAATCCAGGCGCGTTGTTGAAGCTGTTTCCAGACGGGCTGCGCGGCAAGCGCATTCATGTGGTCGGAGCGGGTGGCAGTGGCGTCTCGTCGGTGCTGCTGCTGGCGCGCGAGCAGGGCGCGGTGGTCACCGGGTGTGATATTGCCCAGACGACCATGACGCGCGTGCTGGAACAGCAAGGCATCTCCATCCAGCTTGGACACGACGTTGCCCACATTCATGATGTCGATCTGGTGGTGACCAATCCCGCCGTCACCCATCTCCATCCCGACCATGTCGAGCTACAGGCCGCTGAGGCGGCGGGCATCCCGGTGACCCAGTGGCAGCCGCTGCTTGGCTATCTGATGCGTCTGACGCCGAGTGTCGCCATCGCTGGCGTGCATGGCAAAGGCTCGACGGGAGCGCTGCTGGGCGCGCTGGCCATTGCCGCTGGCCTCGATCCGACCGTCGAGCTGGGCGCGGTGGTGCCTGAGTGGAAGGGCAACGTGCGCATCGGCCACGGCAATCTCTTCATCAATGAGGCGGATGAGTGGAACTATAACTTCCTCAATTACCATCCTCGCATGACCGTTCTGACCGCCGTGGAGTATGACCACCCGGAGTTTTTCCCGTCCTATGATGTGATTCGCGACGCCTTCGTGCAGTTTTTGCAGGGGATGGATACCACTGCCCGCCCGGATGCGCCCTTCGAGCCGATGGTCGTCTACAACGACGATATCCCCGGCTGCCGCGACGTGATTTCACGGATAAGCGATCTGCCGATTGCCACGCGGCCGTTTAGTCTGGAGCGGCCCGACGCCGAGGCGGGCGTGACGGACATTCGCGCCGATACCGAGACGAGCTTTACGCTGCTGCTGCATGGCGAGGCGCAGGGGCGGGTCACGTTAACGACTCCGGGCGCGCACAATATCGCCAACGCGGTAGCCGCCGCCGCCGCCGCCGATGCGCTAGGCGTCGCGCCGGATGTGATTGTCCGCGCGCTGACGGCGTTCCCTGGGGTGCGCCGCCGCTTCGAGATCATCGAAGACGGCGACGTGACCTTCATCGACGACTACGCCCACCATCCGCACGCGGTGGCGCTGACGGTGGCGACGGCGCGCAAACGCTTCCCTGGTCGGCGGCTGATCGCGGTCTTCCAACCAACACTCTTCACCCGGCTGCATCGCTTCCTGGCGCCGTTCGCCGCCGCCTATGACGAGGCGGACGAGGCGGTGGTGGTGGAGATTCAGCCCTCGCGCGAGCGCGACACTGGCCTGATTCACGGCAACGATCTGGTGAAGGCGATTGCCGCGCGCCCAGCCTGGCAGGGCCGCGCCTCCTCCATCCACTACGGCGGCGACTTCGGCGAGACGGCGGCGCTGCTGCGCGAGATGCGCCAGCCCGGCGATGTCTACGTCATCATGGGGTCCGGCCCGGTCAACCGCGTGATCGCCCCCGCCCGCCTGCACGGCTAGCGAACTCGCCTTAGAGCGTGACGACCGTCGAGGAGTCCGCACGCATCCGTGGGTTTGACACTCACATGATCGGCTCGAAGCACGTGCAATGTGAGAGCTGTTGTCGTTCGCGAATTGCCGCCTGTTTGGCTAACTTACTCACCTACGGCGCCGGTCGGGACCGCGCCCGCACGCTCGTAATTCACGATAATGATGCCACTTGGGGAGACCTGGCTCTCCGTCACCTTGAACGCCGCCGGGATTGTGCCATCGGCGAACAACCGCTTGCCACTGCCTAACGTCAGCGGATATATCTTGAGCCAGAACGCATCGACCAAATCATGCTTCATGAGCGTCTGAACGAGATTTGCGCTACCGTACACGTGCAGATCCGGCCCTTGCTGCTGCTTGAGGTTGCTGACTTTTTCCGCAATGTCTCCGCCGAAAAACACGGAGGGGCGCCATTCGTGAGACGTCATGGTATTCGAGGCGACGTACTTGGTCGCGGTCATGACGCCCGGCCACATGTCCGCATGTTGAGGCCAGTACGGCGCCCAGATCTCAAAGGTTTTGCGCCCCAACAATAGATCGAATGGCATGTTCATCTGCCTATTCATGACTGCTCCAATGACGTCGTCAGAATAGGGAGCTTGCCATCCGCCATACGCGAAGCCACCACTGGTATCTTCCTCTGGCCCGCCTCCGGCTTGTATGACACCATCAAGGGTGACGAATTCGAGTACGATGACCTTTCTCATGACCGAGTTCCTCCAACATCTGGCGACCTCTCAAGAGGTCGTGATACTTTGATGGGCCTTCAGGCGCGCCCAGTGACGCACATCGTTCTTATTCTGTGGCTGATCCCCCAAAACGGGAACGATAGAAAAGATCGCAGATAGTCGAAATTTTGGTTGGCGGAGTGGCAATCGAGATCGCCCTCTTGCGGCGATAATCGTTCTTGGCCAAACGTCTCTCGACTTGCGTACTAGAGAATCCATCCCGCCTGTATGAGTAACTTCATCCCTGCGCGCGCTGAGGCGTCGGCGTGGACTCGGTAAAGGCTAGTAGCGAGGCGCAGAAGCCCAATGCGAACGCGGGCAAGAGAAACATGCCGATGCTGGCCATCGCCAGGCCCGTCTCCACGAGGAACACCGCTGTCGCGAGCCAGAGGAGGATGCGAGCGACTATGTTTGGATGCGCCGCGTCAACGATAGCCCCGATGGCGATGCCAAGGATGGGCAGGCCAAAGGCAAGGATGTAGGGCGGTGAACTCTCCGGAAAGCCCGGATGCAGCGTTACCCACTGTCCCGGCGCCTGAGAGTCGCCAAATGGCTGAAGATAGACCACCAACAGAAGCAGCAGCCCGTAGACGACCGCTCCGACGCCCAGGAAAAGCTCTACTCGGCGGGCGCCGCTCATAGCGTATATCCTTTCGCTTGCGGTATGGCAGATGTTTGAGATACGTATCAGCCCGCCTCATAGGCGCCTGCATCTGCCAATCTGCCTGTACAACGAGATCGTAGCGCAGAGACGGGGAGGGCGGTATCCTCGATGCAGCGTACGTAGAATTGCTGTCCGACTGGCGCCACGGAGCGTGTATACTGCCCTGGACACAGGCGAGCGCTGTGGCTAGCAGGGGAGGGATTATACAATGAACGGGCATGCATCGGGCCAGCCGCCGTTTCCACAGGCGTGGTGGTCTTTCGATCTGGGACGCTATCGTGGCTGCGACGGCACCTATTGCCGCTTTGAATACGAGAGCCTGCCGCCGATTCCGATGGTCGGCGAGTCGCTCGACTGGCTGGAGCCGCTGGATGAGCGCACCGACGCGAAGATGGCGATTCACCGCAACCCACCCGAGGCGCGTGGCGAGGTGGCAAAGATCGCGGAGTCGGCGGCGCGGCTGGGGCTGACGCTGCCCGAGTCGTTCATCCGGCTGATGAGCGCCCCGGACCTGCAAGATCAGATACCCTCCTGTACCGCCTGCTTCTTCAAGCTTTCAGACGACATCATGCCATGTCCCGGCAGTGACGGCGGGTATATCGTCCGCTTCTACAACGACCAGCAGGATGTCCTGCTCTGGTACCTCTATCTCACGCCGCAGGGTGCGCAATATGTGCTCGTCACACCTATCGAGCTGGAGGAGATGGCGACGAGAAGCCTCAGCGACGAGGAGCGGCGGGGCGTCCAGCAGAACACGTGGGTCTGCGCGCCGTCGTTCGTCGCGTTTGTCTATCGCTGGTGGCTCGAAAATTCGATCTGGTTCAAAGTCTCCGAATCAGATGACGCGGACAAACTGACCGCAGACGAGCGCGCCTACCTCGCGTACTACGACGCCACCAACGCGAATGGCGGCGCCAGCCAGTAGCCGTCCGCCACATCTCCTTATTTGCCTGGGAATATCTACCCTTCCTTCTTTGCATTTCCAGTATCGTCTGGTAGGATGGTGCAATGGGGAGAAGCATGCTGGCGGCTCAGAGTATACCCCGTAGCGCCGTCTGTGAGTACCAGCGCGAAACAGGCTGGCCAGGTAGCTTCATCTCCGCATCAGGAGGCGCTTAAGGAATTATGATGAAACAACGATCACGTCTTGTGGCGCTGCTGGGGTGTCTTGTCGTCCTCGGCGTCATCATTCTCAGCGGCTGTAGCGGCACTGTGGGCTCCACCAACCTGTCGCAGGTCAAGCCAGTCGCGACTGTTCCCTATCTGCCGCCGACGGTTGTGCCCAATACGCCCACTTCCACCGCTACGGCTACAGCCACGCCGAAGCCACATACGACGAAGACGCCTGTTCCATCTGGCCCGCCAGCGCCGATCCCGACGGCGGGGTCACTGCCACCCGGCCCGATGCCCGCTGGTACGGTACCGAACATCGGCGGCCAGCTCATCCTGGTCAGCCTCTCGCAGCAGTGGCTCTTCGCTTTTCAGAACCATACGCTGGTCTTCCGCACACCGGTGACGACGGGCATGCCGCAGTTGCCAACGCCGACCGGCACGTATCATATCCAGTGGCACGAGCGCAATGTGACCTTCTACTCGCCGTGGCCGGTGGGGTCGCCCTATTATTACTCTCCGGAGCACATCAACTACGCGATGTACTTCAAGTACAACGGTTACTATATTCATGATGCGCCCTGGCGAGAGACATTTGGCTATGGCACGAATTATCCGCACACCGAGCCTGATGGGACAACCGCGACGGGCAGCCACGGCTGTGTAAATGTGGCAACCGGGCCAATGTCATGGCTCTATAGCTGGACGCACGATGGCGCGACGGTCGTCATCTATGGCCATGCCGCCACCGGACCCGCGCCGACACCCACGCCGACGAAGACGCCCGCGCCGACGGCAACCGATACGCCGGTGCCTCCGCCAGCGCCAACCGACACGCCACCAGCGCCGTAGAATCCAGAATGAGGCTGAGTGGCATAGTGGTTCAGTTCAGGCTGGCGCGCACCTCGCGTAGCTCTGCTATGCGCCGACGCAGCCGACCAACCTCCGGCGCAGCGGGGGCGCGTTCGGCATAGGTGGCGATATCGGCGGCGGCAAGGAGTGGCTCGCCCAGCGCCAGCCGCAGCAACCCGCGATCCCGAATCTCTTCGGGCATATCGGGCCGCA
>DASUHD010000010.1:0-97604 GCA_036273675.1 Ktedonobacterales bacterium
TCTGCGCTTAAGATGAGGCGTATGTCACACGAGAGGCGTCGTAGACCATGAATATACAGGCTCCCCCACCGCGCGAATCCGAAGCCGCTCCTAAGCGCCTGATGTACCCGACAGATATGGTGGGCAAGGCGATTGTCTATAGCCTGCAAGAACCCATTGAGCCGCCATCGCAGGGGATACTCAAGCGCGCCATCGGCCAACAGGGGCCAGCGGTGGGATGGTGGTTAGTTGGCCTCTCGTTTGTGCTGTTTACCTTCGTAGCGTTGTTTGTCAGCATATTCACTGATAACGGGAGCGCCAAGACATGGGCTGTGACCTTCGCGATTGACTCCGTGATACTTCAAGCCTTCCTTCTCTTCTTGATTTGGTTCGCTCGCCATACAACACAACGATTCCTTGAGGGTGTAAAGGATGCCGATGAGGTAAGCGTCCGTAGCCTGCGGCAGGCGGCGCTGGCAGGCAATGATGAACTGGCGCCAGTAGTAACGCCTCCTGCCGACGATGAAGCATTTGAGATACCCACCCGAACAATCAGTGCGGAGACTTTCGCCGTCCTGCCTCCAGAATGGCGACTGTTGCGTGGCACGAAGATTCTTGGGGGTATGTTCATTGGGATGTTCGTCTTTTTTGGCGTAGTGCAGTGGGTGATAGATAAAGACGGATCATCCTTTCCCTGGGGTGTTGTGATCATCGCTCCTTTTGGTATCATAATGGGCCTTTGGGCCATCATTTTTAGCATTCGTCGTTCACGCGCTTTTCAAGTCACGATCGGCGCGGACGGCCTACGCTGGCGCAAGCGAACGCTACCCTGGTCCGAGGTGCGCGGCTGGTATGTTTTGTACCTGCATCCACTGAATACCAGTTGGACGCACCCGAATACGGTCTATGCCTTGATAGGGCAACATGCCAGCCTGACCTGGCTGACCTATCCCCAACCAGTTGACTCCGATGACCCAGGCAAGCGACTGGCGCAACTTGTCCAGGCGCGTCTGTATGAGCATCGGGAGGGAAGCCTTCCGCTCCGCAACCTAACTCCTGGCGCTGTCACCATCTCGTACGAGGTCGGCTCGCGTTTGCTCTGGTGGAGAATATGGCGATTAGAGGCGACAAATAGTCACTCACTGCGCGGATCTCCCCTGCCACGCTTACCTGCCGCACTGGTCACATTTTTCCTGGCAGTGTTGGCGCTGGTTGGAGTGATCCTCACACCCAATGCACAACAGTGGTACTTCGGCGGACAACTCACACAGTTAGAGGCAGCCAGTACAGCGCTACACGATCCGCTGACGGCGAATACCCTGCAATGGAAGACAGCCCCGGTCTACGGGAACCACAGCACCTTCGCCTTCACCCCGCAGGGTTACACCTACCCTGCTGAGGAGTGTTGCGGCGCAAGCAGTCTCGCCGCTCAGTCAGTCAGTGATGGGCTGGTGGAAATGACGGTGCGCCAGCAGACGACAGACGCATTCGATGGGGCGGGCATCGTGTTCCGCGCAAACAGCCACGCCAGAATCGCGTTCGTATTCATTGTGACGCCTGACGGAGACTGGCGCCTGGATCGGTATACGCTGAGATCGGATGGTACGTTTGCAGAGAGTGACCTCCTGCGAACCGACAACGAAATCTTTGGCGTCTCGGCAATTCACCAGGGACACGACGTGACGAATCAGCTGGCTGTGCTGATGCAAGGCTCCAGCCTAACGTTCTTCATCAATGGCCAGTTTGTCGGCAGGTATTGGAGCAGCGACCTGCCGCAATCAGGGCAGGTTGGTGTCTATGCCAACGGTTATGAGAATACCGTCACCTTCTCCAACCTGCTGATCGCGCCATCATAGCACGATAGCGCACTACTCCGTCAGGAAGTCCTTGATGCCCGCAACGGTGGCGTCGGCGACCACGACCGTGTAGTGGTTCGTGTCGGGGACTTCGAGCAGGCGGCAGTCGGCGATGACGCTGCAGAGGCGCGCAGCCTCGTCGCGGGGCAGGATGAAGCCAGCCTCCGGGCCGAGCAGCCCCACCGTCGCGCGGACCACCAGCGTCGGGCATTTCACCAGGTCGGGCAGCGCCTCCGAGCGGGTCAGCGCCAGCGCCAGCGACTCCTCTTCGATGGCGGCCTTCGGCACACGCGAGGTGACCGTGCCATCCGGGCGCACGTCGGCGTCGTAGCGGAAGTACTGCTCCCACAGATCATTCCATTGGAACATTGGCATCTGGCGCATCAAACCGAGGAAGGCATCCAGCGACGGATAGACTGTCCCCAGCCGCGAGACCGAGGCGGAGATGGCCTGTGCGGTGTCCTGCGGGATGTTGCCGCCCGCGTCGATCAGGACAAGCTTGCGCACCCGTTGCGGCGCGATGGCGGCGATATACATGCCGATGACCGCGCCGAGTGAATGGCCGACAACGTTGACCGCGTCGAGGTTGAGCGCGTCGCAGAGCGCCAGCATGTCGGCGGCGTGAAATGCGACGTTGTAGCCATGGGCAGGCTTGGAACTGAGTCCGCGTCCGCGCAGATCGAGCGCGATGGCGTAGTAGCCCTGCGCGGCCAGCGCTGGCCCAAGCTCGGCGAACTCCATCGAGCTGGCCGTTAGCCCGTGGATGAGGACGACCGCGCGTTCCGAAGTGGTCTGCTGGCCCCAACTCTGGTAGTGGATCGTGACGTCGGGGAGACGCAGGTCGTGTCCGCCGCCAGCATCAGAAGACGCCGCAGCCACGGAGCCCCCGCCCGCATCCACCTGTGATGCCCGCTTGCCAAAGAGTCGCATGCTCAACCCTCCATCTCGCTAAACACCGCCAGAGTACACGTCACCCAGGATTAGCCGCGGCATGAATGCCGCGACGTTGGATTATTGCCCGCTAGTGCGCCGTCCAGCCGCAGTCAATCGTGACCGCGCTGCCGGTGATGCCGCTGGCTGCGTCGGAGCAGAGGAAGACGGCGTAGGCCGCCACCTCGGATGGCTCCAGCAGCCGGTGAATCGGCGCCTCGGCGACCATGATCTTCTCGACCACCTCGCTCTCAGGGATGTTGTGGACCCGCGCCTGATCGGCAATCTGCTTCTCCACCAGCGCGGTACGCACATACGAGGGGCAGAGGCAGTTACAGGTGACGCCGTAGTCGGCGCCCTCCAGCGCGGTGACGCGCGTCAAACCAAGGATACCATGCTTGGCGGCGACATACGCCGACTTGAAGGCGGACGCCCGCAGCGAGTGGACCGAGCCGACGTTCAGGATACGCCCCCAGCGCCGCTCGTACATACCTGGCAGCGCCGCCTGGGTCAGCAGAAACGGCGCGGTGAGCATTAACTCGATCAACTGGCGCCACTTCGTCTCGGGGAACTCAGTGATCGGCGCGACGTGTTGCACGCCAGCATTGTTTACCAGAATATCCAGCCTGCCCGACGCCGCGATGGTATCCTCAACGAGCCTGCGACACCCGTCGCCCTGCGCCAGATCGGCAGAGACGAAACGCGCGCCCGCCAGCTTCGATGCCTCCGCCTGGCCACGCTCAGTGTCCAGATCGGCCAGCGTCACCCGCGCGCCCTCGGCGGCCAGCGCCTGCGCAATCGCCAGCCCGATGCCACTTGCCGCGCCCGTGACCAGCGCTGCCCTTCCTTCAAGAGCGGCCATCGCGCGCCCTCCTTTTTGTGTTGATGAACTTGAACTCTGGCGGCTGCCCCCTCCCCTAAAAGGGATGGGGGACCAGAAACAGACCCAGATACGCGCATGGCTTCTGGCATTCCGTCTTCTGGCTCCCCTCTCCCCGTGGAGAGGGGCTGGGGGTGAGGTCTGCTCAGCCCGCGAGAAACGCGAGGAAAGCCGTGCGAAACTCCTCGGGCTTCTCGATATGCGGCGAGTGGCCACAGTCGGCTACCACAACCTCAGTATAACGCCCACCGCTAGTGGCGTAGCGGTCGAGGACGGCGCGTATCTGCGAGACCATCGGCTGCGACGGGAAAACATCGTCGCCGGGCCAGCCAGGCACGTAGCCGAGGTTGCCCAGCGTGCCAAAGTCTAGCATGGAGCTATCCGAGACGATCAGGTCGTCCGCGCCGCGTATCCAGAGCACGGGCGGCTGTGGCGAGATCGCGCTGAAGCCGCCGAGATTAAGCCGGGCAGAGATGGCGTTGTTCACGCCAGTCGCGCCGGGACGGACGCCGGGCCAGTTCTCGGAGGTCTGCATATCGCCGGGGTAGTTCTCGGGACTCACCTTCATCTGGAGCATCGCGTCAACAAAGACCTCTTCACGCTCTGGCGTGACCCGGAACGGCGGCTTGAAGTAGAAGGCGTTCATCACGTTGCGGGGCGAGTTGGGCGATTCCTCGCCGCGGTCGCCCTCGCTCAGCCGCTTGACGTAGTCGGGGTTGGCGGTGCCGCCACCGGAGCCAGCCGCATCGGGCCAGCACGGCGTGCCATTTGTGTCCTTCGTCCCGCCAAAGCCGAACGGCGACATGGGGTCCATCAGCGTGATCGAGGCGACATCGGCTGCATGGTCAATCGCGTACTGCATGACAACACCGCCGCCGAGCGACCAGCCGAGCAGATGGGGCTTGCGCGCGCCCGTCAGGCCGACCGCCTCCAGAAATGAGCGCAAATCGTCGGAGAAATCGCGCAGGCCGCGCGAGGCGTCCACCGGTTTCGTCTCGCTCTCGCCAAAGCCGCGCAGATCAGGCGCGACCGACCAGAAGCCCGGCGGCATCGCCAGTATCGTCTCCTCGAAGAAGCGCGCGGATGAGACATTGCCGTGCACGAAGACAACCGGCGTGCCACTCTCATCGCCCGCCGTCAGCGCGTAGGTGCGCAGGCGCGGCGTGTCGACAACTCTGGCGCTGATGCCAGCCATCAATGGTGTGCTCATGCTGTGTGCTGCTCCAGTCTGCTGCCCGCTCAGGGGATGGTCGTGGCTACGGGTACGTCGTTTCCCTACAAGGCTGTTGTACCACGTCGGAGGCAGGAGCGACGATAGCAAGGAGATAACGTCAGGTGAGGATGTGAGCAGGAAATATTCTCCACAGCCTCACCACTCACCGGTATCCAACCAGCGGCGGAATTCTCGACGCGCTTTCAGGCCCACCTGTGCAAGCCACACAACAAGCGCAACCATCATGAATGCCAGCACGCCCATTGCGATTAAGGGAAGGTTGCTCGCGAAAGTTGATGAGAGCAACGATGGGGGCAGGATCAACTCAAATAGCACCATCAAGACTGAGATACCTATTGCTGCAACAACAGCAACAGCCATAAGCCAGAATCCAGCGTTCTTGGAATACTTGAAATGCCAGAAAGGTGGATTCTCTCGTTGCCCAGCCTTCCATAATGACAGGATTAAGACCAGAGGAGTAACAAGGATGAACAGCAGCGCCCCAATGCCTGGCAATGGCTTTGGTACATTGATGTGAACAATAGCAACTAACAGGCAGACAACGGCCTCGACCGCGAGTACTCCCATAGTCAGCTTCTCGACCCACGAAAACCTTGCCTTTGAATGGCCGCCATTCTCAAGCATGCCGCCTCCCTCGAATCAATGCCCTGCCATGCCGACACCGTTGTCAGATCACGCACATTCTACAGCATTCGAGCCGATTAGCCATACGATTATCCGCAAAGCCGATATAGACCAGTTGCCTGCTCTTGCCTCCTGTGACAGCTCTGTGAACAACTATGTCCTCATTGTGCGTTTCACGTGATGTCCATGAAGTCCACTGAAGAATGGGATCGTGTGTCCCAGGTTCTGCCTGGCGTGGCAAGGCGCCGATGCCACAGAATGCCTTGTCTCACAGAGGGAAGGTGAGTGACCATGCGACAGCAGCATGCCGATTATCAGGTGGTCCCCTATCAGAAGCTGCGGCAGTTCTCAGTAGACATGTATCGGTCGGTCCGCCACAAGCCCCTTATGCATGGCTTGATCGAGGTTGACGTGACCAGGGCGCGAACGGCCCTGCGCGAGTACAAGGCGCGGACTGGCGAGTCCCTCTCATTCACCGCGTTCCTCACTACCTGTCTGGCGAAGGCCGTTGACGAGCACAAAGCGGTGCAGGCGTTTCGCCGGGGAAAGAAGCAACTCGTCCTGTTCAAGGATGTGGACATCCTGGCCAGGATCGAGCGCGACGTGGACCGCGAGAAATACGTCATGCCCTACGTCATCCGCGCCGCGAATCGCAAGACCGTGCGCCAGATACACAACGAAATTCGGGCTGCCCAACTGGCGGACATGCGCCATATGCTGACGCAGTTCTGGTACTTGCCAACCATGCTCTTCAAGCCCTTTATCTGGGCGTTCGCAGAGATCGGGAAGAGGCGCCCGCAGTTAGGGAAGAAATTCTTTGGGACAGTGGGCATCACTTCGGTAGGCATGTTTGGGGCTGGCTCCGGCTGGGGCATTCCTCCGGCCATGCCGACAGCGCTCATGTTGACTGTGGGGGGCATTGGCGAAAAGCAAACGCTGGTCGATGGCCGCCCCGTCGTCCGAGAATATCTGAACCTGACGATTAGCATAGATCACGACCTGGTAGATGGAGCGCCTGCCGCGCGCTTCACCAAACGACTGAAAGATCTGATTGAGAGCGGCTACGGCCTCGAGCTCGGCCGCTCCACAACCGATTCTGAACAAGCGTCACGCTCACAGGAGGAAAATCATGTCTACACCGGTGTTAGAGAAAGCATCATTGGCTGATCTGGAGAAAGCGCAATGTATCGCGCTGACGACGTTCCGTAAAACTGGGCAGCCTGTAACGACACCAGTGATGTTCGCGGTCGGCCACGGGGCCATCTATGTGGGAACGCGTGCGGACGCGGGCAAGCTCAAGCGCCTTCGTCATACCACGCGAGTCACGCTCGCCCCATGTAGCTACAGCGGCAAAGTTACAGGAAAGGTGAGCGAGGGAAACGCCCGTATTCTGACAGGGCCTCAGGAGAATGCCAAGGCTTCGGCTGCTCTGGCAAAGAAATACGGCTTCATGCTCCCTCTCACCCGAACTGTCTGGCGCCTGCGTCATCGGCAGGCGGACGCTGAGGAAGTCTACATAGCGATCGAACCCATTTCAGACTGAACCGGAAAGGCTCTACCGAGCAACGTTGCCAGCCAATAAACGAGCGTATCGAAAACCCCGATACGCTCGGACTCAGCGACTCGGATTGAGCCAGAGTTGGCTACGGCAGAGGGCGCGTCAGCGCGCACGATGGCCCAGGTTGAGCCACACACCTTGAAGGAGATTACAGATGAGCAGTATTGTTGTAAATCCAGTGGTCATAACACGCTCTGGGGCGGTGCGTGGCAGCATCGTTGATGGCGTGTATGTCTTTAAGGGCATTCCATACGCAGCGCCGCCGGTTGGCCCATATCGGCTTCAGCCACCACAGCCAGTGACGCCCTGGAGCGGCGTGCGCGATGCCATCTCCTTTGGCCCAAAGCCACCCCAGCCGCTGTATCCCCCTGACGTCAGTGCGATATTGCCAGAGCTTGCCAACCCCGGTGACGACTGTCTGAACCTCAATATCTGGACCCCCGACCTCGGGCAAGCCAGGTATCCAGTGATGGTCTGGCTTCCTGGCAGCGCCTTTCAGTACGGAACGGGAGCAACAACCTACTATGACGGCGGCCACTTCGCCCGTGACGGCGTGGTCTGCGTGACGATCAATTACCGGGTCGGCCCGGAGGGATTTCTCTGTCTGGGCGAGCAAGATGGCAACGCCAACCGCGCCCTGCTTGACCAGATCGCTGCTCTCCAGTGGGTCCAGGAGAATATCACCCCCTTTGGAGGTGATCCTGGCAACGTCACCGTCTTTGGCGAGTCGGGTGGCGCCATGAGCCTCGGCATACTGCTGTCCATGCCCCGCGCCAAAGGACTTTTCCGGCGCGCCATCTGCCAGAGCGGAGCGGCGCATCCAGTGATCTCAGTCGCGACCGCGCAGCGGGTCGGAGCAATCCTTGCTGAGAAGCTGGGCGTTGCGGCAACCCGTGAGGCGCTTGCCAAAGTCCCCATTGAGCGTGAGGTGGAGGCTCAGATCGCATTGAGCGAAGATCTCTTCGCGCATCCCGACCCCGAGCGCTGGGGCGCCGAGGTGGCGGTCTGCATGACGCCGTGGCAACCAGTGCTCGATGGGGACGTCATTCCGGCCCGCCCAATTGACCGCATCGTTGCCGGAGCGGGCGCGGATATTGACGTCCTGGTCGGTACGAACCGCGACGAGTGGCGGTTGTTCCTGGCATCGAGCGGCATGATCGACCAGGTCACCGACGAGGCGCTGGCCGGAACTGTAGCGGCTTACGGCCTCCCGGTCGAGGCCACTCTGGCTGGTTATCGCGCGCTGAAGCCAGGCGCAAGCCCCGGAGACCTGCTCGCCGCGCTTCAGGGTGACTGGTGGGTGCGCATCCCTGCCCTACGCATGGCCGACGCTCGCGCCGCTTATGCGACGAGCCTCGCGTCCACCTACATGTACGAGTTCGCCTGGCGCACGCCGCAGTTCAACGGACGTCTCGGCGCGTGCCATTTGCTGGAGACCCCGTTCGTCTTCGACACGCTGGGCTACGGGACACAAACGCTCTGTGGAAACGAGCCACCGCAACGGCTCGCCGACACCATGCATGCCGCCTGGGTAGCATTCGCGACAAGTGGCGACCCCGGCTGGCCAAAGTACGATTCGCATCGGAGAGCGACGATGCGCTTCGATACGACGTCCGCAGTCGTGGATGATCCGCTCGCAGCGGAAAGAATGCTGTGGGAAGGCGTGCGATAACATCAGGCGCCGCCGCGTTCGAACAAGAGGGAGCTGGATAACGTCCGGCTTCCTCTGTGCTTGCCTCAGATGTCCATCGCAAAATAGCGGCGCGTGACGCGCATGCCGAGGGATGTGTAGAAAGCAATTGCCTCCTGGTTTGCCTCCCAGCAGTCCAGCTCCAGGCTGGTTGCGCCATGCTCCCTCGCCCGCACGACGCATGCCTCGATAAGCTGCCGTCCGATACCTTCACGACGATACGCTGCGGACACGCCAAAATTTTCGATGTGGGCGTACGTACGCGGCACGAGCATATCGCGCGCGGCGTGGCGATGCAGCAGAACGGCATAGCCCACGATCTCGCCGCTGACCTCCGCAACGATGACATCAGAGTCATCCCCAGTCACCAGCTGCGCGAAATACTCTTCCGGGACAGCCACATCCACACTGCGGAAGACGCCAGGAACGGCGGCGACATGGTGCGCATGCGTCTCGCCCGCCACCGCGACGAAACCAGCGTAGTCCTCCAGCGTCGCCAGTCGAACACGCACGTCCATTGGTCTCTTCCCCGCCATTTCTTCGATTGCCGCTCCGACGCCGTTGTCGGCTTGCGGCCATTCTAAAGCATCCCGGCGAATTAGCCCAGGCGTGCGGCGGGCTGGGGGGTCTTCGCGGGGGATGGCTCTGGCTGGTCGGAGGATTGCGCGGCCAGCAGCGCGGCGCGGACACTCCGTGACTGGGTGGCGAGCGCGCGCAACGTCGCGGCGTCAATCGTCTGCGCGGCGTCGGAGAGCGACTCATCGGGGCGCGGGTGCATCTCGACCATCAGGCCATCGGCGCCAGCGGCAATCGCCGCCACGCCCATCGGCAGCACCAGGTCGCGCTGGCCCGTCGCATGGCTGGGGTCCACAATCACCGGCAGATGCGTCAGTCGCGCCAGCAGCGGCACGCAGGCGAGGTCGAGCACGTTGCGCGTATGGGTGTCGAAGCCGCGAATGCCGCGCTCGCAGAGCACCACATGCGCGTTGCCCTCGGCCAGGATGTACTCCGCCGCCAGCAGCCACTCGTCGAGCGTGGAGGCGAAGCCGCGCTTCAACATTACCGGGCGGCCCGTCCGGCCGACGGCGCGCAGCAGCGGGAAGTTCTGCATATTGCGGCTGCCCACCTGAAGCATGTCAGCATGCTCGGCGATGACCTCCGCCATCGCTGGCTCCATCACCTCGGTGACTACTGGCAGCCCGACGCGCGCCCCTGCCGCCTCCAGCAGCAGGATGCCTTCGAGTCCGCGCCCCTGAAAGCTGTAGGGCGAGGTGCGCGGCTTGAATCCACCGCCACGCAGCACGTGCGCGCCAGCGGCTGCGGTGGCCTCGGCGGCCTCGTTGATCTGCGCCTCATTCTCCACCGAGCATGGCCCAGCAATCAGGACAGGACCGGCGCCGCCAAAGACCGCGTGGCCGACACGCACCAGCGACTTCTCGGGGTGCAGCTCGCGACTGGCAAGGACAAACGGCGATTCGACCGCGATACACCGCTCTACTGCGGGCAGCGCCACCAGCGTCTGCTGGAGGCTCGGCGAGAGCGCCGCCTCGGGGATATACAGATCATGCTCCGCCCAACGGACCGCCCGCGCCGCGATTCCAGCATCCGATAACACAGCGCCGACGGCCTGGCGTTCCTCCGCCGAGGCATCCTCCCGTAGCACAACCACCATACGAGTATCCCTCACTTCCGGTCTGGCGCGCTGGATCAACCAGACACGCCGCTCGCACATTGCTTCACTCCAACCATCGGGATGGAGCAATTGGCGAGGTCGCGGGGGAAACCGGAAGCCCGCGACAGACGAGACACTGGCAGCAAGGTCGCGGGCATCAAAAAAGCAGAGGTTCTGTTTCCTCTGCTTTTCCCTCCGACCTGCCGTGAGCCAGTCTTGCCGCCGCCAAGCGTTGCGGCCCATCCGTCAGGCCGGAGGGCTATACCAATAATACCAATACCCGCAAACGCCGTGGCGGCTCAACATCTACAGCGGCTCCGAACTAACAGACTGCTGAGTTTCATCTCTCGTCATGTCAGAGTATAGAAGCGACAGTCAAGCCTGTCAAGGTCAGCAATTGGTAGAGGCTTCCCCGGACGCGGCGCCGCACACGCGACTCTGGCATAGCAACCATCAGTACCATATTCCAATTCAGGTTACACCACACGCCTGCCCAGTGCGCCACAGGTCTTTATCCACCTCGGATGTGGATAGCTCTCGCCATTTGTGGAAAACTTGTTCTAGCAACAGCACGCGACAGGGCGTGATAGGATGGAGATAGCGTCGCCGCTCCGCGCTAGACCCAGACACGATGCCCGCGCTATCCGCGGGATAGCTGGCGCGGGCGCGACGCCGAGGGGGAACTGCCGATGATTCCGCGCGAAGTGATATCGCTGATGAGCCGCCGCCGCATTGTCGCCGAGGTGCGCACCGAGACGGCGATGCAGGCGTTGAGTGTGGTGGATGCGCTGGCGGCTGGCGGCGTAAGCACCATCGAAGTCTCGCTGACCATTCCCGGCGCGCAGGAGATTCTGACGCACATGACGACGCGCCAGGATGTGCTGGTGGGCGCGGGCGCTGTGCTGGATGGCAAGCAGACCCGCGACGCCATCGCGGCGGGCGCGCGGTTCATCGCCTCGCCGGTCTTCAATCCCGAGCTGGCGCTGATCTGCCAGGAGGCCGGTGTCGCCTGCGTGCTGGGCGCGCTCACGCCCTCCGAGATTATCGCCGCACAGCGGGCGGGCGCGGAGATGGTGAAGCTCTTCCCGGCGGAGGCGCTTGGCGGGCCGATGTACGTCCGGGCGTTGCTGCGCCAGTTGACTCATATGAGCCTCCAAATCTCCGGCGGATTCTCGGCTGAGCATATGATCGAATATTTGGAGTTGCCGATTCGCAGTCTGGCGCTGGGGACGCTGCTGGTGCCGCGGGTGCTGGTCGAGCGGGGACACTGGCAGGCGATCACCAACCGCGCGCGCGCCTTCGTGGACTACGCCGCCAACCCACATGTCTATGCCGCGCAGTTCCTGGCGATGATGGGCATCGGCTCGCCGCAGGCCGCTCCCGCCAACGCGGGCAATCCGCGTATCGCCAACATCCCGACCATGCCCGTTCCGCCCGGGATGGTTGATCCAACCTTTGCAGACATTCCTGCCCGCTCAGGGGCCGATCCAGCAGCTCGTTCGGGCTTCGATCCGGCGGCGTCGAGCAGCGGCTTTAAGCCGTGGGACTCGCGCCCGGTCGAACTGGGCGACGACGAGGACTGGCTGCGCTGAACACCGCTCTGCCTCACTCTCATTAAGGAGCTACATCCTCGTGAATACCGCGCGCACACGGGTGGCATTGATCACTGGCGGTGGGACGGGAATCGGCCGCGCAACCGCCGAAAAACTTGCGGGACAGGGTTATCACGTCGTCATTTTGGGGCGGCGCGAGCAGCCACTGCGGGAGACGTCGGAGGCGATTGGTGCGTCGTCCTCGTGGTATCCGCTCGATGTCAGCCAGCGCGATCAGGTCGCCGCGACGGTGGCGCTGGTCGTCGAGCGCTGGGGTCAGGTCGATGTGCTGGTGAACGCCGCCGGGTTCGCCATGGGCGTTCGCGCAGGCATGCCGCTGGACGAGGCAGCCCGGAACTGGGACGAGACGATTGCCGCCAACCTGACCGGCGCGTTCCTGATGTCCATCGCCGTCGCGCCGTACCTCACCCGTCCGGGCGGGCGGATTATCAACATCAGCTCCATCGCGGCGTATACCGGCGGCCAACGTGGCGGCTCTATCGACTATGCCGCCGCAAAAGCTGGACTGATCGGGATGACGCATGGGCTGGCGCGCGATCTCAGCAACGAGGGCATTACGGCGAACGTGGTCGTCCCCGGCTTCATCGCCCAGACAGAGTTCACCGGACACTGGACGGATGAGCGCATCCAGAGCATCGTGGCCGAGACGCCGGTTGGCCGCCCCGGCAGCGCTGAGGATATCGCGGCGGCGGTGGCCTATCTGGCCTCGCCAGAAGCGTCGTTCGTCACCGGCGAGGTGTTGCATGTCAACGGCGGCTGGCGCTTCGGCAGTTGATATGTCAGCCCTGCGCAACGGGGCTATGCCGTTGAGCGCGGACCGCCTTCGCGCGCTATAATCGGCATATGCGGGAGTGAGCCGACGGGAAGAGGTTCTGGATGTTTCGCAAGACGACGATGCGTCGGGCTATTGTCGAGGGTACGCTCATCTTTATCGCCGCGCAACTGCTCGGGCTGGTACCTGTCGCGTTCTGGCCCTTCTGGCTCTTTCCCGTCGTCCTGGTCGCGCGGACGCTGCTCTTTGTCGCGCCTCCCGTCTGGGCGGCGATGCGGGTCAAGTCTACCAAGCGCGAGAAGATGAGCCGCCGCTTCTGGCGGCTGGGGCCGATTCTGGCGCTCACCTGCACCGGCGCCAATGTGCTGATCGCGCTGGCGCTAGGCGAGGCGACACTCTGGGGCGGCGCGTCTGGCCCGCCAGATATCGCGCGCTTCGGCGCGAGCGGCTCCGCCCATCTGGCCGTCGCCGATTTTCTGGTGAGCACGCTGGAACGGCTGGTCATCTTCGCTATCTACTACACTATCGCCGTCGTCTGCACGCGACTGGTCAACGGCGGCTTCATGCGCTTCACCATGCCCGCGGGCAACGGGCGCGTCACCCTCTAGCAGATAACGTACGCCGCAGGCGCGCGTTTGCTCCCAATTCTCCTCTTACGTCACGCGCGCCGTAACGTTTGAGCGACGCCATTGACATATACTGCTACTGTTGCCATCATGAATCGCCGATATAGCATAGACCCCTGGCACGATGGCACAATGATTGCCAGGACCCTTTGCGGGGGATTTGCGCCAGGATGCGCGCCCGAAGGCGAGGAACATCATGGGCATCGATCCGACAGCCGCGTTCAGCCTTGCCGACCTCGCCATCTTCGACGAGGCGCATCTGCGTGAGGTGATCGCCAACGTGCCGGGCGCGGTGTCCCCGATCATGGCGGGCCGCGCCTTCGCGGCGGACCAGGCAGGTGATACGGGTACACTCGCCCCGCTGGCGAGCCGCATCGAGCGCGCGCTTGCGCCGGGTGATCGCGCCACGTTTGCCCACGCTCGTCAGGACATCATTCCGGGCAATGAGCGCGAGGTGGCGCGCCGGGGCGTGCTCGATTCTCTCTTCTGGGAGCTGGTCTACTGGAAGACCCCGGATGACTACGAGCGGCTCACCGCTGGCGAACAGGTGCATCTGGGCGCGCTCGATGTCGCGCGGGTGGACGACGCGGTCGTGCTCGACGCGGGCGCGGGGACGGGTCGTGTTACTCTGCCGCTGGCCCAACGCGCGCGGACCGTCTATGCGATGGATGCCGCGCCGCCGCTCCTCCAACTGCTGGAGCGCAAAGTCGCCACCGCCAATCTCCGTAACGTCGAGGTGATGCGTGGCGTCTTTCGCCGGGTACCGCTGCCCGATGACAGCGTCGATGCAGTCGTCGCATGTTCGGCGTTTGGCGTGCGGGAGGCGCGCGGCGGCACGCGCGGGCTGGATGAACTTCAACGAGTAACACGCCCAGGCGGACGGATTCTCATTCTCTGGCCAGAAGATCCCGCCTGGTTTGCGCGCCACGGCTTCTGGTACGCCACGCTCCCCGGCTGCCTCACCGTGACCTTCCCCACCCTGGAAGACGCCTATGCTATCGCAACGCGATTCTATGGACCCGCCGCGCTCCGTCATCTAAATATCACACACCGGCCCGAGTTGCCCTTCCGCGTGCTGGGCGTCAAACCGCCGCGCGACTTCTGCTGCCTCACCGTGCGGAAGTAGGGATAACGCGCCATCAGTCTGATGCTTACTCTGCATCCTCCAGCGGCATACGCCCGGCGAAGCCCGTCTCGATTTCGTGCCACCAGGCGATGTGTGGCTCGCCCAGGAGCCAGCAGAGATAGACCTCGTGGCCCTCGCGCAGCGTCGGGAAGTCCACCAGCCCGGTATCGACGTCTTTGACGAGGATGCCCAGCTCGCTGATGGCGCGCACGAGGCGGGCGATGCGCTGTTCGGCGGCGGCGCTACTCTGCTGGTGCTCGCGCAGCTTCTCCGGAGGCATGTGGCCGTTGCCAAGCACCTTCGCGCGATCCTCGGCCACCGCTTCATCGTGCGTCACCTGGGCGCGGCGCAGCCGCTGAATCTCTCGCAACACTGGCGTGATGCGCGGGATCAGCGACTCGGCCTCGTCGCGGGTAAAGTAGTCTGGCATGGCTCCTCCCGCCAGCGCCAACGAGCCAATACGCGGTCTGCTGCCGTCCGGTCTACGCGCGCGTGATGGCGGCGATTCCGCCCGCGCCGGGGCCAGCGTGCGTGCCGACCACCGGGCCAAGGGCGAACCGCTCGATTGGCCCGTGCCAGAACTTCTCGGCCACGGCAGTAATCTGGTCGGCCACCACCGAGTCTGAGGCGACGAGCGCCAGCGCCTCAAGCTCCCCGAGCGCAGTCACGATCTGTCCCATGCGGTCGAGCGCCTTGCTGCGCGTGCGTACGTTCTCCAGCGGAAGCACCTGCCCGGCGCGCACCTCGATCAGCGGCTTGACGCTCAGCAGCGTGCCGAGCATCGCCTGCGCCCGTCCGATACGGCCACCGCGTTGCAGGAATTCCAGAGTGTCGAGCACGGCGATCACATGGACGCGCGAGCAGAGGCTCTCCGCATGCGCCTTGAGCGCCGCCAGGTCCGCGCCGTTACGCGCCTCGCGCGCGACCATCTCTGCCGGAAGCCCAAACCCGCCGCTCACCGTATCCGAATCGACCACCTCGATTGGCACATGCGTATCTGCCGTGACGGCCTCGGCCCCCTGGCGCGCCGCCGAAAAGGTGCCGCTGAGCTTCCCGCTGATATGCATGCTCAGGATGCCGGTAGCGCCGTTGCTGACCAACCGGCGGTACATCTCCTCGAACAGCGCGGGCGGTGGCGTGGAGGTCGTCGGCATGACGGGGCTATTGCTCAGTTTCTGATAGAAAGCTGGGCCATCGAGGTCTACTCCATCCTGAAATGACTGGTCACCAAACATGACCGTCAACGGCACAACCTCGATGCCGAGGTCGCGCGCGCGATCTCGTGGAATATCCGCCGTGCTGTCTACGACAATCTGTACTGCCACACCATCCTGCTTTCTTACGCCACGTCGGCGTATACCTCACCATCGCGACCTTCATGCCATTCATTCACTCAGCCGAGATGATGAAGTCATAATATGGCTGCCCACCATGGACAACCTCGATCTCCTGCGCCGGGAACCACTCTTTGATGCGCTGGGCCATCTCGTCCGCCGCCGCCGCAGTGACACTCTCGCCTGAATACAGCGTCACAATCTCAAAGTTGGCGACGTTCATCCGGGTAAGTGTGTCGCGCACGATCGTTTGCCGGTCGGCGCCCGCCGTCACCAGATGGTTGTTGACCAGCCCAATGATATCGCCCTCGGTCACGTTGATGCCGTCGATCTGGACGGTGCGCACGGCCTGCGTGATCTCGGCGGTCTGCACGCGCTTGCTGGCTTGCTCCATCGCCTGACAGTTGGCCGGGAAGTCGGCCTCGAAGTTGAAGGCGAGCAACGCGCCGACACCCTGCGGCAGCGAATCGGAGGGGACGACGTAGACCTCTTTGCCAGCGGCCAGTTCCGGCACCTGCCGCGCGCTCATGATGACATTGCCGTTATTGGGCAACAGAATGACCTTCGATGACGGACAGCGCTGCACCGCTTCGAGCAGCTCCTGCGTGCTAGGGTTCATCGTCTGGCCGCCGGGAACGATGGCGCTGACGCCAAGACTCTGGAACAACTCAACCCAGCCGTTTCCCGCCGCGACCGCAACCGTGTTGATCTCGCTCGTGAGCGCTGCTTCAGCGGGTGGCGCGACCACCGGTGGTCGCGCCACCGCGGTCCCGGCGCCGCGTCCGTTGGAGTTAGCCGCCCCCGCGGCCTGCGCGCCATCGGACGCTTGCACCCCATGCTGCCGGGCGCTATCTGCCGCGTAGCGCAGGCTCTGCGCCTGGAGGTTTTCGATGTTGATGTCCTGCAAGCTGCCCAGGCCGACGCCATAGTCGAGGATTTTGCCTGGCGTTGGGGTATGGGTATGCACCTTCAGCAGCGTATGATCGCCAGCGACTACCGTTGAGACGCCACCCATGTCGATGATCGTCTGGCGGATGGTGTCGACATCCAGGTTCTCGCCCTCCAGCAGGAAGACCACCTCATAGCCAAATTCTTCCTCAACCGTCACCATGCCCTTGTGATGGGCCTCGGCGACCTCTTCGCGGAACTCGCGGGGACTGAGCGTGAGCGATTCGCCGCGTGAGTAGCGCCAGACGCCTTCGAGGATGGTGGCCAGCCCCTGCCCGCCTGCGTCCACCACACCCGCCTGTTTGAGCGTCGGCAGCAGATCGGGCGTGCGTGCGACGGATGCCTGGGCCGCGCGCACCGTATCGCCCAGCATCGCCGAGAGATTCGCGCCATTGGCCGCGCTCTGCCGGGCCGCCTCGGCGGAGTCACGAATGACCGTGAGAATCGTGCCTTCGACCGGCTTGATGACCGCGCTATAGGCCAGGCGCGCCGACTCTTGCAGGGCGGCGGCGAAGTCCACGGCGGTAAAGGTCGTTTTGCCTTCGAGTCCTTTGCTCAGGCCGCGCAGAATCTGTGAGAGGATGACGCCAGAGTTGCCACGCGCGCCCATTAGCGCGCCGCGCGAGAAGGTGGCGGCTATGACGCTGGCGGAGGTCTCGGCGGAGTCGGCGATTTCTTTGGTGGCCGCGCGCATCGTGAGCGTCATATTCGTGCCGGTGTCGCCATCGGGAACGGGGAAGACGTTGAGCGCATTGATTGCCTCGCGGTGCTGTTCGAGCCAGGCTTGCCCCGCGAGCACAGCGCGCTTCAAATCCTGCCCATCGAAGACGCTGATCTGCTTCGGTCGCGCGCTGGTGAAGCGTGAGAAGAAACCCTTTGCCATGATTTTTGCGGGGGGCCAGCGCCCCAACTCGCCCTCCATTGTGTGAGAATTGAACCTGATTTCGTCTATCTATGAATCGCGACTGACGCGCAACGCCTGTACGTTGACGTTGATGCGGACGACTGGCAGCCCAAGCGTGCGCTCGACCGCGAACTTCACATTCGACATGATGTTGTGCGCGATCTCGCTGATGCGCAGCCCGTGTTCGAGCACGACATAGAGATCAATACTCACATGGTCATCCACGAAGCGCACCTCGACGCCGCGCCCATACTGCTCGGGCGGCAGCGTCTCGACGGTGGTGAAACGCGGATGGCGCGCGGCGATGCCAACCACGCCGTAGCACTGGGCGACCGCGCGCCCGGCGACCGTGGAGATCGCGCGGGTGGATACCTCTATCCTCCCAGCTGGCTCGCTCTCAGCGGGAGCCTGACCGTGCGGATAGACGCGCGTGGGATTCACACCGGCAGGCCCGCTGTGCATCTTCGACATGATCTACCTGACCTTCGCCTGACGTATTCAGAACTGGCGACACACCAGCCCCATGAGCAACGGAATTTCCAGGGAATCGCGCGCGGGCCGCCAAGCACGGCCATGAATTGTTAGCGCGCTACTATATTCGCGCGTATTCTAACACGTCTCGCCCCAGTGTGCTTGCGCAAAAGCGCGGAGGCATGCTATACTAGCCTGGTGCCTTCGGCGCTTTCGCCTGATGTTGCCCATCATCGCGTGAGAACCAGCGCAATACGCGAACTACGGCGTCTGGTGCGGTGTGGCGCATGTTGGGAATGATATACCATTGCTGCTCGCTCCCGGTCAACAGGAAGCGGGAATCCGTGTCCTGGCAGGGACCAGGCGCGGGAGCGAACGACGGGCGCTGGAAGATGTCCTGAATGCCCTTTTGTGAGACCAGTATGTGAAGGTGGAGGAATATGTCCGCCCGTTGTGATGTCTGCCACCGCAAGCCCATGTACGGGCATAATGTCAGCCACTCGAACCGCAAAACGAACCGCCGGTTCAACCTCAACCTGCAGAGCCGTCGCCTGCTGATCGATGGCGAGATGAAGCGCGTCAAGATTTGCACGCGCTGCCTGCGCACGATGGTCAAGGTACCGAAGGTGCGCAAGATCACGCTGGCCGCTCAGGCGCGCCAGGCCGCCGCGCAATCTGCCCAGGCCGCCGCAACGCCCGCCAGCTAGTCTCTGTATCGAGTTTATCGCACGATGCCGCTCTCCCCATGTGGGAGGAGCGGCTCTTTGTGTTGCCGAAGCAGGCCCATATAGGCTGGTACAAGTACACTCTTTCCTCGATCACCTCTATTCTGTACCGCCCTGCCTGTTCTTTTAGCCCCTCTTGATTCTGTCCCTTTGGACAGTAGCCGCCAACGCTTTTGGCGAGTATATTCCAATGTAAGTGAGCGCTCACTTACAGCAAGGAGACCACGTGGCAGGAGAAACACGACAGAGGATTCTGGAGGCAACCGAAAGGCTCATTGCGTTGAAAGGCCTTGCGCGGGTAACTACCAGGGATATCGCCCGGGAGACAGGCCTCTCTGAAGGCGCGCTCTACAGGCATTTCGACCACAAAGAAGATATTCTCTTCGCGGTGGTGAGCAGACGCCTGCCAGCCTTATTCGACGCCATCCAGACACATCCGGCCGGCGCCAGCACGCTCAGTGAGAATCTGACAGCCGTGGTAGCAGCAGTCGTTCGATATTACGACCAGCTGTTCCCGATCTCTGTCAATTATCTGGCTGACAAAGGGTTGTTGATGCGGTATCGCGAAACAGCTCAACGGATCAACGGCGGTCCGCAGAACATCTTTACGTTGGTCGCGACTTATATCGAAGAGGAGCAGACGCTTGGGAGAATCGGGCGCCAGATCACAGCGCTAAACATTGCCACTTTGCTACTGGGGGCATGCCACCAGCGCGTGTTCATGATCCACCTGCTTGGGCATGATCCATTTGACAAGACAGATCAGCAATTCGCTGAAGAGCTCGTGCAGGGTCTGATAACGAGTATCCTGCCGGACTAAAGAAAGGGAATCGGAGTCAACCATGATCAGCGCGACATTTCCATATCAGAAGAAACGCCAACCGGTTCTGGGGCAGGAGATGGCCTATGTGGATGTGGGAAGCGGCGACCCAATCGTCTTCCTGCACGGCAATCCCGCATCATCCTACACCTGGCGAAATGTCATTCCACATCTGGAAGCATTGGGGCGTTGCATCGCCCCTGACCTCATCGGCATGGGTGATTCGGCAAAGCTGCCTAACAGCGGCCCTGGATCGTACTCGTTCGTCGCGCATCGCCGCTACCTGGACGCGCTCCTGGAACAGCTCGGTGTCCGCGAGCGCGTGACCTTCGTCATGCACGATTGGGGGGCCTCATTTGGTTTTGATTGGGCCCGCCGCCATCCCGATGCCGTCAAAGGCATTGCGTATATCGAAGCGAATGTCAGGCCCTTCACCTGGGAAGACTTTCCGGAGTTCGTGCGGCTGGGTATCCAGGCATTGCGCGGAGAGGCAGGGGATCAGATGATCCTGGAACAGAACATCTTTATCGAAAGGTTCCTTACCTCGGCTATCCTTCGTAGCCTGACCGATGAAGAGTTGGAGGAGTATCGCCGCCCCTTCCTTGAACCAGGCGAAGGACGACGCCCCATGCTGAGCTTTCCGCGTCAGATTCCGATCAATGGTGAGCCTGCCGATGTCGCTGAAATCTATGAGGCGTACGCCAGGTGGCTTGAGCAAAGTCCGATTCCCAAGCTGTTCATCAATTGTGATCATCCAGCCGCCATCTTGAGTGGAGCCTTGCGAGAATATTGCCGCACCTGGCCCGCACAAACAGAGGTGACGTTACAGACGTCTCGCTGGCCACAGGAAGATTGCCCCGATGATGTGGGGCAGGCCATTGCGGGCTGGATACAATCGCTCGGATAGGAATAACATCCATGACTGCACCAACAATGCGGGCCATCCAGGTACATAACTACGGCGGGCCCGAACAACTCAAGCTCGAAGACAAGCCGCGCCCGGAACCACAGGCGGGAGAGGCGCTCGTGCGCGTCCATGCGGCTGGCGTAAATCCTATTGACTGGAAAATCCGTGAAGGTGCGATGAAGAGTTTCGCACCGGTGACGTTTCCCTATACTCCTGGTATCGAGGCTTCAGGCGTGGTCGAAGCGATTGGTTCCGGAGCAACCGCCTATGCGATTGGGCAGGCGGTCTATGGACCAGTTGCGGAAGGCGCCTACGCCGAGTATATCGTGGTTCCGGCAGAGGCGCTGGCACTCAAGCCAGAATCCTTGAGTTTTGCCGAAGCCGCTGCCGTTCCGGTTGGCCTGACGACGGCATGGCGAACGCTGGTAGATCATGGCAACCTGCAAGCCGGTCAGCGCGTGGTGATTCAAGGAGCGGCAGGCGGAGTGGGGCTGTTCGCGGTACAGTTGGCGAAATGGAAGGGCGCGGAGGTCATCGGCACTGCTTCTCCAACCAATCTCGATTTTGTGCGCGGCCTTGGCGCAGATCTGGTCGTGGATTACACGACAACTCCCCTGGAGCGTATGGTTCATGATGTAGATCTCGTGTTGGATGGGGTTGGAGCAGAAACCATGCTCCATTCTCTGGCGGTTCTCAGACATGGCGGGACTCTGATCTCCATTGCTGGGCCACCGCCACAGGCCGAAGCGCAGGCACGCGGTGTGCACGCACTGATGAGCCGAGGGTCAGCCAGTGTCCCATTCCAGTCGCTGAGCCGGTTGGTCGAGGAGGGTCACCTCAAAGCGTTTGCCGGGCGGAAGTTTCCTCTCAACGCGGCGCAGCAAGCCCACGAGTACGGTCAACGGAGCCATGGACGCGGAAGGATCGTGCTCGTCGTTGAATGAGTCAATCACGCAAGGATGCGGATTCGCCTCAATCACTGCTTTCGGAGACAGCACTTGTCGCCTGTTTGTGGCGCTCGTGGGTGCTGAGCTGGCCACAGGCGGCGGCGATGTCGTCGCCACGCTCGGCGCGGACGCTGTTGCTGACGCCGCCCGCACGGAGCGTCTCACGGAAGGCGCGGATCGCCTCACCCGTCGGCACCGCATAGCTGGCGGCAGTCTTGTTCACAGGGATGAGGTTGACGTGGCAGAGGTGGCGGAGCGGGGAGAGCAGTGTCGCGAGCTCGCGCGCGTGCTCCGGCGCGTCGTTGACGCCCGCCAGCAGCACATACTCGAAGGTCACCTGCCGGTTAGTGCGCGCGACATACTCGCGGCAGGCGTCGAGCACCTGCGCAATTGGATATTTGCGTGTGACCGGCATGGTCTTGAGCCGCATCGCGTCGTTGGGCGCATGGAGCGAGATGGCCAGATTGACTTGCAGCGGCTCCTCGGCCAGCCGCAGAATGCCCGGCACGAGGCCGACCGTCGAGATGGTCATGTGGCGCGCGCCGATGTTCAGCCCCTCCGGCATGTTAAGGATGCGCACCGCCTTGAGGGTGTTATCGTAGTTGTGGAACGGCTCGCCCATGCCCATGAAGACGAGATTGCTGACGCGGTCAATCGTCTCGCCATCGGGCGCGACCCACGGCTGGGCGCGCAACTCGCGGGCGAAGTGGAGCACCTGCGCCACGATCTCGCCCGCCGTCAGGTGGCGGTCGAAGCCCATCTGGCCCGTCGCGCAGAAGGTGCAGCCATAGGCGCAGCCCGCCTGGGTCGAGACACAGACCGTCGCCCGCGCCCGGCTCTCGCCGCTGGCGGGATAGAGCATCAGCACGGTCTCGATCAGTCGCCCATCGGCAAGCTCCAGCAGCAGTTTGCGCGTCCGCCCATCCTTTGCCTTGACCTCAGCGCGCACCTGTGGTCCAGCGATGCTCGCCTCGCGTTCGAGCTGCTCGCGGAGTGTTGTCGGGAGGTTGCGCATGGCGGCGAAGTCAGGGACGAGCGAGGTATAGATCCAGCCCGCCAACTGCTTGGCGCGGAATGTGGGCTGGCCGCGCTCCGCCAGCCACGCAACCAATTCCGCGAATGTAAGGCCGAGCAGGTCTGTGCGGGCAGGAGCTACAGCATCAGGTGTTGTATTGTCTGTCGTCGGGAGAGAAGTCATCGTAGAAGCGAACCGTTCAAAATATATGGTGGATGATCGTCGCGCATGAACGCATGGAATTAGCTGCCCAGGCGCGCGCTGGCCAGTGCTGGATGGCCGCGCACTACCTCAGCGGATGGCATGGCGCGCTTGCCCTCCAATTGTATCACCTCGAGCGCGAGCGCCCCTTCCCCGCAGATGACCGCTAGCGCCGCCTCACCAGCCGAAGCGAAACACGCGCCTGGGGGCAAATCGGTCTCGAATGATATCGCCCGCGCCCGCAAGATCTTGAGCGTGCGCCCTTCCCAGGTGGTGAAGGCTCCCGGCCACGGCGTATGCGCCCGCACCTGCCGCGCCAGCTCCTCCGCCGGGCGCTGCCAATCGAGCCGCCCATCGCTTTTTTGCAGCAGCCGCGTCACCGTCGCCCGCGACTCGTCCTGCGGCTCTGGCGTGATGACGCCCGCCAGCCAGCGCGGAACTGTCTCGACCAGCAGGTCCGCGCCCAACAGAGCCAGCCGGTCGCTCAACTCGCCCGCCGTCTCAGCAGAGCCAATGGGTGTAGCGCGCTGTGCGAGCGCTGGCCCGGTATCCAGCCCGGCGTCCATCAGCATGATGGTGACACCCGTTTCGACATCGCCCGCCAGGATGGCCGCGTTGATGGGCGAGGCGCCACGCCAGCGGGGCAGCAGTGAGGCATGCACATTCAGGCAGCCATGTAGAGGCAGCGCCAGCACGTCCGACGGCAGAATCTGCCCGAAGGCGGCGACGACGATCAGGTCGGGCGCGAGGTCGCGCAGGAGCGCCAGCGCCTCCGGGCGGCGGAGCGGCCCCGGCTGGTAGACGGGGATATCATGCTCCAGCGCGAACTGCTTGACCGGCGAGAAGACAACCTGCTGCTTGCGGCCAACCGGCTTATCGGGTCGCGTGACCACGCCCGCAACTGCCAACCCCGCGTTGGCCTGCTCCGTCAGCGCTCGTAGGGACGGTACCGCGAAGTCAGGTGTACCCATGAAAAGCACGCGAATCGTCGCATCAGCGCTCATGCCCACGGCATCGTCTTCCTCTCCGCGCTCGCTCGACACTGTTCCCAATGCAAAGTATACCCGCTCACGAGGAGATACTGAGTGAATGAGTTATGGGAGCAATGACGGCTGCCAATTAATTCGCCAGCCAGTCGATCTCGGAGAGGCCGCGCGCGATGCCACGCAAACGGGGAGCATCCGGCTCGGCCAGCAGCCGCGCGCAGGTGAGGCCGCTAAGTAGCGGACGTGGGGCGGGCTGCGCCAGTTCGGCGGAGGTAACCCAGTCGATCAGGCTGGTATCGAGGCCGAAGTGGTTCGCAATCGCCGACGCCCACTCGTGGCGCCCAACCAGGTCAGGCCCGGCGGCGTGATAGATGCCCGTACCCTCATGCGCCGCCAGCCAGAGCAGCACAGCGGCGAGATCGTCGGCGATGGTGGGCGTATTGAACTGGTCGCGGACGATACGCACCCGCCGCCCCGCGCGCAGCTCGCCCGCCAGCCAGGTGACGAAGTTGGCGCGTCGGCCCAGGCCATAGACCAGCGCCGTCCGCACAATCGCATAGGGCGTATCGTCCCCGCAGACCGCCGCAATCGCCCGCTCGCCGTCGAGTTTAGACTGCCCATAATAGCTGATGGCGCGCGGCGTGGCGTCTTCGGCGTATGGCCCTGGCTGGGCGTCGTCGCCGGGGAAGACGTAGTCCGTGGAGACATGCAGCAGGCGCGCGCCACGGTCACGACAGACCTCGGCCAGCCAGCGCGGCCCATCCACATTCGCCTGATGGGCCTCATCGCGGCGGGATTCGCAGGCATCTACATTGGTCATTGCGGCGGAATTGACGACGAGATCGGGCGGGGCCAGCCGCGCCTGTTCCAGCACAGCGTCGCGGTCGCCCAGGTCAAGTGCGGCCCATTCGACGGCGGGATAGCGCGTGGGGAGATCATCGGCTACGGGCGCATGGCTCAGCGCGCGGATGCGGTCATAGCGCCCGCTGGCTACCGCCTGCTCCACCAGTTTGCCGCCGACGACACCGCCAGCGCCGGTAATCCAGAGCGTGGTCATTGGTCGGCCTACGACTCGCTCGTGGCCAGCGTCAGCGCCTTATCGAGGAAGGCATCCTGCCGGGCCAGCAGATTGTCGAGCCAGGCGGTATTGTCGCGGTACCAGGCGATGGCCTGCGCGATGCCATCCTCGAACGTCACCTGTGGCGCCCAGCCGAGCCGCGCGCGCAGCTTGCCCGAGTTGACGGCGTGGCGGCGCACATGGCCGAGGCGATCCGGCACGAAGGTAATCATGCTTTCGGGCTTGCCCAGCGTCGCAAGCACCGTCGCCGCGTTCTGCAGAATGCTGCGCTCCTCATCCGAGCCGACGTTGAAGACCTCGCCCACCACCTGCTCGGCGGGCGCATCGAGGATCGTGACCAGCGCGGAGCAGTGGTCGTCCACGTGGATCCAGTCGCGGGTGTTGCGTCCGTCGCCATAGACGGGCAACTGGCGGTCGGCCAGCGCGTTGGTAATGAAGAGCGGCAGCTGCTTCTCGGGATACTGGTACGGGCCGTAGTTGTTGGAGCAGCGGGTCACGACGACCGGCAGGCCATAGGTCGCCCAATAGGAGAAGGCCAGCCGGTCGGCTCCCGCCTTACTGGCGGCGTAGGGCGAGAGCGGCTTGAGCGCGTCGGTTTCGAGCGATGGGCGGCTCGTGCCATCGGGCGCCTCGGCATTGCCATAGACCTCGTCGGTGCTGATCTGGATGAAGCGTTCGATGCCCGCCTCGCGCGCCGCTTCGAGCAGCGTGTACGTCCCCTCGACATCGGTCTTGACGAATGCGCCAGGCTCGATGATCGAACGGTCTACGTGGGTCTCAGCGGCGAAGTTGACGACCGCATCGCAGCCCTTCATCGCGTCTCGCACCGCCTCCGCGTCGCAGATGTCGCCACGCACGAAACGGAAGCGCTCATCGTCGCTGACGGGAGTCAGGTTTTCCAGATTGCCCGCGTAGGTCAGCTTGTCGAAGACGACGACCCGCGCGTCAGGCTGCGTCGCCAGCAGATAGCGGACAAATCCGCTGCCGATGAATCCGGCGCCGCCGGTGACAAAAATCGTGCGCTGCATCCGAGAAACCTTTCCTTCCGCCCTGATGTCTTGATTGTCTGTATTGTCTAGCTCGGCAAGATGCCCACGCGGCTATGGTCGCCGAGCATCAGCTTGTGGCCGCGCGGCTTGCGGGTCGAGGTATGCACCTCGGCATGACGCCCGATCAGGCTTTCTTCGATGCGCCCGCGCACGTCGCTGATGACGCTATGCTCGAGCACGATGCTGAACTCGATCTCACAGGTCTCGATCACGGCGTCGTGGTAAATCGACGTGAACGGCCCGACGTAGGCGTTGCGCACCACCGTCCGCGCGCCGATGATCGCTGGCCCGCGAATCACGCTGTTCTCGATCACCGCGCCATCCTCCACAATCACCATACCGGTGAGCGAGGAATTCTCCGAGACGCGGGCCGTGGGCGCAATCGCGGTGGTCATCGTCAGCAGAACCTGACGATTGGCGTCGAGAATGTCCTCCATCTTGCCGGTATCGATCCAGTAGCCGGTGAGCCGCTGGGCGCGCACGTCGTGGCCCTGGTTGATGAGCCACTGAATGGCGTCGGTAATCTCAAGCTCGCCGCGCGCCGAAGGCTTGATGGCGTCGGCGGCGGTGAAGATTGTCGGGTCGAAGAAATAGACACCCACCAGCGCAAGATTGCTCGGCGGCTGGGCGGGCTTCTCGATCAGTCTGCGCACCCGGAGCGGCTGGGTTGCCCCACCAACTGGCTCGCGCACAACCGCCATAACCTCGCCCACCGCGCCAGCGCCATCCAGCGCCGCAACTTCAGCCACGGCCACGGGGGTTGGCTCAGGCTCCAGCTCGGCAATGCCAAACTGGCTGGGGTCTTCGACCTCAGTCAGCAGAATATGGCAGGTGTAGGGGCAACCTGGCGCTGAGAAGTCATGCACCCGCTCAGAGAGCGACTCGCCGATCAGGTTATCGCCGAGAAACATCACGAAGCGGTCGTCGCCGAGAAACGGCTGGGCGGTCTTGACCGCATGGGCAAGCCCCAGCGGCGCATCCTGGTGGATGAAGGTGATCTGAACGTCGTTGCCCCATCCGCTCTGCGCCTCGCGCACCACCGCCTCGATCTCGGCAAACGTATCGCCGACGATGATGCCGATCTCGTGGATGCCCGCCTCGATCAGCGACTCGATGGCATAGAAGAGCACCGGCTTGTTGGCGAGCGGCAGAAGCTGCTTGGCGCGCGTATAGGTGAGCGGGCGCAGACGCGTTCCCTTGCCACCGCTCAGAATCAGACCTTTCATGCACACTTCCTCGCTCTGCTTAATGCCGCCCTCGGACGCCTCTCGATATTCACTCGACACTCACTTGATCGGCGGGCCGCTCAGCCAGTGGTAGCCAATCGCAGGATCATCGAAAGCGATACGTCCCTCTTCGTCGGGATTATAGGTGCAGGAGGTAACGTAGAAGAGGTGGGCAGGCGTCTCGCCAATCACCCGGCAGCCGTGCGCAACCCCTGGCGGAATCTTGACCACGGCGGGCGGCAGGTCGTCGCCAAGGGCAATCTCCTGGGTGACGCCGCGCGTTGGCGACCCCTCGCGCAGATCGTGCAAGCCAACGCGGAGCCGCCCAAAGGCGACGTACCACCAGTCAATCTGCGTCTTGTGGATGTGCCACGCCTTGACGACGCCAGGATACATCTTTGAGTGGCTGAGCTGGCCGAACCCTTCCTGGAAGAAGTCATCGGTCACGCGAATCAGTTCCTCGAAATACCCACGGTCATCCGCATGACGCGCCAGTGGCTGAATCACAACGCCATCGATATTTCCCAGCGGCACAGTATCCCTCCAGATATTCTCACTCCATCGCGGCTGCTTCGCCAGATTTTGGTAGACAGTGAGTGACCCACTAGTGGCCGTGGTCACAGGCCGCGCCCCAAAGTATAACCCAACAGTGCGCCAATGGGAACGCGCTGGCAAGAGGTACTACAACGGCTGGAGCATCGGTGTCGTACATGCTGGTCAGGCGCGGGCGAGTTGCGCAAACAGGCGTTCGTACTGATCGGTCACCACATCCCAGCTATAGACCGTCTTCGCACGAAGCGCCGCCCGCTTGCGATACTCCTCGACCAGCGCTGGATCGGCAATCGCCTGCGCCATCACCCGCGCCAGATCTGTCGCCCCCTTCTCGCCCGCGTAGGGAAGCCCAGCGTCGCCGATGGTCTCCATGTTGGCGGCCATATCGTTGACCACCACACAGTTGCCGAACGCCATCGCCTCCAGCAGCGCCGGATGCGTCCCGCCCACGCCACTGGCGAAGGCGTAGATGCGTGCATTCGAGCCAAGCTCGTGGTAGCCATCGCCAAAGACGTAGCCCGCGAAGACGACGCCAGGGCCAGCCTTGCGCTTCAGCTCCTCCTTGTAGTCGCTGCTGTAGGGCGCGTCGCCGACCAGGCAAAGCTGTAACCCGGTTTCTGGCCCGCCAAGCCGCTGGTACGCCTCGATGACATCGTGCGCGTTGTTCTCTGGGACGAGCCGACCCACCCAGAGGATATAGCCATTCGGCTTCAGCCCTAACCGCTCCAGCGTCTCGCCTGGCGGCAGGTGGGGAACGTCCGAGCCGTAGGGGACGAAGACGGAGGGCGTATGGAACCTGTCCTGGTAGTATTTCTCGACCACCCGTGAATCGGAGACGATGCAGCTTGCGAGCTTCGTCGCCAGCCGCTCCGAGGTTTGCAGGTAGCGCTTGGCGAAGCCGCCCCACTTGTCGCGCTCCCAGTCCGCCCCATCCACATTGATGGCGGTTGGCTTCCCCACCAGCCGGGGGATGCCCGCCAGCGGCCCGTTGCCCACGCCGCAGATGTAGACGACATCGTAGCGGCGGAACTCGCCGTGCAGCATCGAGAGAAAGGTATGCGCAATGGTATCGAAATGTTTGCTGGCAATTGTCGGCAGCTTCACAAGCCGCACGCCCTTGTAGGTCTTTTCGGGCCATTTGACATGATGCGAGCGGCAATAGACCGTCACCGAATGCCCGCGCTCGACCAGTCGCACCGAGAGCTGCTCGACGCATGTCTCGAATCCACTATAGCTGGCGGGGATGCCCCGCGATCCCATCATCGCGATGCGCAGCGGCCGTTTCGCCTTCATCGTCGGCTGCGAGCTGGGTGTCGCCTCAGGAGCGGGAGCGCTTGCGGAGACCAGTCGCGGCGGGGCGGTCGTCTTCCTCCGTACCGCCTCGCGCGTGACAGCGCCCGTCCGCACGAGCGTGTTGTCATCGAGCAGCCATTCGGCGCGCGCGGGTACCGGAGTCATATCCGCCTCAGCCGCCAGCCCTGGCCCGGATGAGCCATTCGCCATAGCGTCCGTGTCGTCTGTGCTGTCCGTGTTATCCGTAGCGCGCCATCGCGTTAGCCGGAGGTTCTCGATGATGACCCAGAGCGATAGCACGACCACCGCCGCGATCAGGCCGATTACGGCATAGACGTCATCACCGCGAATGGCGAGCGAGCCGATAGACCAGCTTATCGCGGCCGGAAAGCTGTGCGGAAGAACTCCATCTGGCATCGTGCGAACTGCTCCTTGCGCGACTCCGAAAACGCTCTTGCTGGCGCCGCCATTGCATCAGCATACATCACACCCTGAGGTATTTTACACGCCTGGCGAGGTATCTGGCACGCCTCGTATGGCGCATCTGGCAGGGTCGGCGCTTGTGGCTGCCGGGCCTGTTCATTATAGTGATTCGGCGCGACGCTGTCATAGTCCAGGTTACTTTCAGCTAACGGCGGCAGCGGGACGTTCCGCGTGTGACAACGCGCTGCATCCAGGCATAAATGATGCATAAATGATGCATAAATAATGCCGCAAGTGGACCCGACATGCGCCACCATTTGCGGCGTTCTTCGGGGCGCTTCAGGCAATGCGGAAGCGGCGCGCTTACTGGCGCCTTCTCTGATAATTTGGCGCCGCCCACGATGGCGCCATGCGAAATTGGCCGGATGAATTGCGCTACCAGACGGCGGACGTGTATCATTGTTGTGCTGTTACCAGGAGCGGGAGATACCGCGTACTCATGCCGGGACTGACCACATGGAGAGGCATAGGTGACGAGAGCCTGACTGGTTTATTGAGCCGAAGGAATCGGTCAGAGGAATAATCAGCGCAGAGACACGGAGAGAAAATGTGCGGCAGAGATGTCGCAGGGGAGATACATGGGTCAGAGCCGTCAAATGTCACGCCCGTTGCGGGTTGCTATCGATGCGCATATGGTTGGCGAACGCGAAACGGGAAACGAAACATACGTTGTCAACCTCATACGCGGTCTCGCGAGCCTTGGTCCACAAGCCCCCGCAACGCAGTATCTGCTGTACTCGACCCATCCCGAGCGGCTCGACGCGTGCGGCCCGCTTCCATCCTACTTCGCGCGCCGTCGCGTCGCCCCGGCGACATCCGCGCTACGCATCACGATGGGCCTGCCTGCTCGCGCACTGGCCGATCACATCGATGTGCTGCATGTCACATACATCGCGCCACCAGCGGTATCCGCCGCGGTGGTTGCTACCGTCCATGACATTTCGTATGAACTCTATCCCGAGACGTTCTCAGCGCGCGATCGCGCTATTCTCAAAACGCTGGTGCCACGCACTATTCGGCATGCGCAAACGGTAATCACCGTCTCCGAAAGTTCTCGCCGAGACATCTCGAACTATTACAAGGTTGACCCTGAGAAGATCAGGGTCGTCTATCAATCTATAGCATCAAGTTACCGCGTACTTCATGACAGAAGTGAGGTCGAGAGCGTGATGGCGCGGCATGGCATCACTGGCAGATATCTGCTGGCGGTGGGGAACCTGCAACCACGCAAGAACCTGCCGCGCCTGGTGCGCGCCTTCGCCGAAGCCAAACGCACGGGCGCGTACGACGGACGCCTGGTGCTTGTCGGCAAGAGTATGTGGCGTGAATCGCAGATCTTCCAGGAGATTCGCCAGCACGGCCTTGAGAACGAAGTCATTGCTACCGGCTATATTTCCGAGGACGATGTCGTCGCGCTGTACAATGGGGCTGACGCGTTCATCTACCCCTCGATCTACGAAGGATTCGGCCTGCCACCACTCGAGGCGATGGCATGCGGTTGTCCGGCCATCACGGGGAATACCTCATCACTGCCTGAGGTAGTCGGCTCGGCCGGGATCATGGTAGACCCAACCTCTGAGGAGGAACTTACACGAGCGATTGTGACAATGACCAGCGACGCTCAGTTCAGGGACGATTGCATCAGGTTGGGGTTAGAGCGGGTCCAGCACTTCTCGGCTACCGCTGCCGCAAGAGACACGCTGGACGTATATTATGATGCGGCGGACAGACGCCATTCGTCTGATCGCGTTCGTGACCTCAAGTCATCCACAGAACAGACTTCATGAATAGTGGAGCGCGGCATGTCGACTGATGGGAATAGAGGATCGGGCTGGCCTCGCGATTCGAGCGAGCCAACGCCAACACCAGCGCCAACCCGATACGGCCCGGACAACCCATACAATCCGTATGAAGGCTACGAGTACGATCCCTATGACTTCAGTGGCATTTTTTCGGATACTGATTTCCAGGTAACGGACGCGCGTCTCCGCGTCGTTGTGCCGACGAGCGAATCTCCTACACCGCCATCCGTGTCCGTACCAATGGGTCGGCCTTCTTCCAACACCAACTCACTCAAGGCCATCGGTAACTCGGTCGGGATTATTGCCGCGCAGATCATCAATAAACTGGTGACGTATATTGCATTTATCATCGCGGCGGCCGCCCTATCGGTGCAAGACTTCTCGATCTATGTGCTTGTCTTGACCGGCAAAGAACTGCTCAACTCCATCACGACCTTTGGCTGGGATCAGGTACTGATTCGTACCCTGTCACACACACCCAGCGCCGAAGCGCGCAAGCGACTGTTACGCGATGGTGTGGCGCTGAAACTAGGGGCGTCAGTGGTCAGCGCCGTTATCATCGTCATTGCGCTCTACATTATGGGTACAAGCGCGGATGTCATCGCGGGAACCGTCATTGTGGTGGGCGATCTCATCCTTGCTAATCTCGGCTCGAGCCTGATGACGTATTATCGCGCGCGGCTCGATGCCCGAGCGCCAACAATAGCGCAGGCCATTGCGCGCGCCATTTATCTCATCGCCATGGCCGTGGCCGCGCATATGGGCGGTAACTGGCTGGTGATGCTTGAATTGCTGCTGATCTCGGATGCCGCTATCTGTGTTATCCTGACGGTCCTGCTCAGCAGACGCCTCGGCCACGTCGGTCTTGCGCCAGATAGACACATACGCTCGATGCTTCCCCAGGTGATCTCGCTTGGAATCGCGGGCATCGGCATCCTGGCCTACCATCGGCTGGACACCTTTCTCATTGCCCAGCTCGGTCACGTAAATGAGGTTGGTTTCTACAGCGCGGCCTATAAGATGACGGAGGCTCCGCTGGCGGTGATCGTCGCAATCTCAACGACGGTGCTCCCGCTGGTGAGCTATCGTGAGCTTGACGGGGAAGTGCGCGCGCGGGTGGCGACGCTGACCAAGCATGCGCTGCGATACGGCTACGCGCTGTCACTGCTGGCAGCGGTGAGCATGACGGTATTCGCCCCGCAGATGGTCAGGATACTCTACGGTTCCCGCTTCGAGAGTATCGTGCCAGCGGTCATCATCATGGCGTGGAGCACTGTGGGCCTGGCGATCAACAACATCACGTCCGCGGTGCTCACGGGCATTGGTCGCCAGCGCATTCTCTTGCCAGTCGTCGGCGTCAATCTCGTGCTCAATCTCGCGCTCAACGTGCTGTTGATTCCTCACTGGGGGTATCTCGGCAGTTCCGTCGCGACAACAGTGACTGAGGACTTCAATGTTATCGTTCAGGTGCTGATCCTCTGTGTCATCCTTCGGCGAATAAGCCTGATTGGCACCACGGTGTTGGCGGTCATCGTAGGAACAGTGTGCCTGGCCGGCATATTCACCTTCAACATCAAACCCACCCTGATTGAGGGATCTATTGTGATGGTCGTTTTGTGCGTCATTCTCTTCGCGACGCGCGTGATCACCAAAGATGACCTGTTGCGGCTGGCGCGATACGGAAAGCGCTTCCTTCAGCGGTTTTCGCCGCGAAAAAGAACCAAGAAACCATCGCAGGAACAACTGAGTGACCCTTCAGTGTCAGTCCCAATGTAGGGGTGGGCGATGTGGTGTATGTGGGCGGTCGATGACGGCTGCATGGGAACGGCAGGACCCGCGCAATGCGCGTTTGCGCGGAAATTGCCGACGAAAGAAGGATCGCGAGAAGAATGATGCAAGACTTTTCCCATAATCGTTTTGGAGCTGTGAGCAACCAGTGGACGCCACTATCGCGGGTAGCGCTCATCGTAATCGCGGTCTTGCTGATCGTCTTCACAGCCCTGGGCGCGCTCGGCATCGTGTCTCATAAGCTCGATGCGCTGGTCTTGTTGATTCCCATCCTCATCGTAGTCGGTTTGCTGGTGGGCCTCTATACCCCCCGGCTGAGCCTGATTCTGCTCTTCTTTATGATCACGCTAGAGTTCTTCTATCCGGCGCTGCTGACATCGGGCGGCGCTCATGTGCGCATCGACGAATTCCTTGGTCTGGCGGTGAGCAGCGGCACATTCATCCGTCATATCAACAACGGCACGGCGATGCAGCTCTTTCGCCGCGTACCGGGCCGCCTCCCTGCCGCACTCTTCGTCCTCGAATCACTCGTTTCCGCGCTCATCAATCACCGGGAACTGAGCATTGGGCTTCCCCTCATCGTTGAACTGGTCATTGGCCTGATGTGCTACGCCGCCATTGTCTTCATCGCCAGCGAGTTGACCAACCCGACCTTCATTTTATGGGCATTGCTCCCTATCGCGGCGATTGAAGCCACGCTCGGCATTATCTTGTATGGCATCAGCAGGGTTTTCCACCAGCCCGACATGTTCGGCGTGCGTGTCGAACCAACGAGTGGCCTGCTTTCCACCTACGGTACGTTCTCGGAGCAGAACTTTTTTGGCCATTATCTTGCCTCGGTTACGATTGTGATCGTCGCAGTCATACTCAGCCTGATGGTCCGGAGGCGACTGTTCACACCCGTGTCACTCGCATTGGCGCTGGTCGCCGCGTTATGCGCGGCGGGAGGCATTCTGAGTCTCACCCGAGCTTCGTGGCTGGGGTTTATCCTCGGCGCGATCATCGTCACGGGTGTGACGATCTTGGTACGAGGCAAGTTCAGGCGAGATGCGTTAGCGGGCGCGCCCAACGCCTACAACAGCGCGAACATCAATCGAAATGCCCATCGGCTGCCGATTGTGATTGGCTTCACCCTGTTAGGTGTCGCGATAGTGGCTGTGGCACTGCTGCTGTTGATCCGTGACGGTAGCCCGATCTCGACACGTATGGCTTCGCTGCTGAATTTCGAGAGTGGCTCTGGTGGGAATCGTGTCAAGGTCGTCGCCCTGGTCGTTAACGAATGGGCCAGCAGCCCCATCTGGGGCCGTGGCACTGTGACATACTATCTCTTCGAGAAAGGCGCACCCCATAACTTCTGGATCTTCTCGATGGGACTCTCGATCCTCCACTTTTCGGGGATCATCGGCGTTTTGCTGATGCTCTGGTTCCTGGCGGCTCTGTACGTCGCCGTTATCAGAGCGATACGTCGGCCAGGGCCAACGCCGTCTCGCGCCATCACCATTGGGATGCTGGGGGCGATGACGTGCATGGTGTTCTGCGCGCAGGCCACGAACTCGATGTACCTCATGCTGTTCTGGGTTTTCCTGGGTCTCGCGGCGGCGATGCCCACGCTGGCGGATTCGCTTGATGAGCAGTCGAGGCGCCGAGGAGCGATGTTGCGCGCGTTGCCCTCTGGAGCGGCGCGCGGCGAGGTGATCCATATCATCGACTCCGGCGCTATTGGCGGCGGGCCACGGGTGCTGCTTTCGGCGGCGCGCGGCCTGAAGACCTACGGCTGGCGGTCGGAACTCATCTGCGGCGATGACGGCCCACTGGCCGATAACGCGCGCAAGGCTGGCATTGATGCACAGGCGCGCCCTATTGTCGGCCAGGCGCCATTCGCACGCGCTGTGCCGCGATTGGCCTGGCAACTGTGTCGAGCGCGACCAGACGCCTTGCTCGTGTACGGGCCTATCGCTGGCTGTCTTGCTGGCCTGGCAGGGCGCATCGCAGGCATCGACACGATCGTCTATAGCGCGGGCTACCCTTCGTACTATGCGGATCGTGGCCTCTACCGGCGAGTGCGTAACGCGGTCGTCGAGAAGATCGCGTGTTCGTGCGCCTCGGCGATCTGGTGTAAATCACAGGCGGATGTCGACCTGTATCACGCACGCAAGGCCTCTCTGCCAGAGAAATTCGTGCTTGTGCCGAACAGCGTTTCAGAGGACGTCATGGCCCGGCTGCAAGCGCTGACCAGTGATCCCAGCCAGCTTGCCGAGGCGCGTCAGGCGCTGGCAAACAAGTTGGGCATCGCGGGGAGCGGCCCAATCGTGGTATTTGTCGGTCGTCTGGTGCCTGAGAAGGGCGTCGCGGTGTTGGCGCAGGCGTTCGCGCAGTTGCTAAGCAGATACCCCACCGCAAAGCTGGTCATCGTTGGCGAGGGTCCAGACCGCGCGTCACTCGAAGCGTTGGCGCAGCAACTTCAGATTGCCCCAAATGTCGTTTTCGCCGGGGCGCAGAATGACGTCGCGCCCTTCTATCTCCTTGCCGATGTCATTGCCATTCCGTCTCACTCGGAGCCATTCGGAATTGTCGCCATCGAGGCGATGGCCTCCGGGCGCCCAGTGGTAGCCAGCAAGGTGGGTGGGCTTGCCGATACCGTCCTGGATGGGCAGACGGGCCGATTAGTGCCGCCGGGGAATGCGCCAGCCATGGCGGAGGCGCTGGCCTGGGTGCTGCAATCGCCCGAGCACGTCCATCGGTTGGGCGCAGCCGGACAGGCACGCGCCGTCAACGACTATTCTGAAGACCGATTGGCATCGTCATTGCATGCGTTGCTCTGTCGTAGTACGCTTGCTATGGCGCAGAGAAAGTCTCAGCTGGTCGGCGCGAACCCCTCACTAGCGTTCAGTAAACAGGAGGCCAGATGACAGACATTGGTATGCGGACACGATAATGACACGGTGAAGACGTGATCGAGCTACCGGGTGTTATTCGCCTTCCCGTGGAGACGTTAGAACTGATGATGCTATCGCGTCGTGGACTTGACCCCGCATGTTGTTGTGCGGCCGCTATTTTTGGAGAGCATGTTTTGCCCCACCCAGGAGACAATTGAGATGCATGATAATGCTCCGCCACAGGAGTTCCAGGCCACAGTTCAGGTTGGAACTCAGCACTATGGATTCCTCAACTACGCCCCAAAAGGTCGGTGGGTGAGCTATTGGTATCAGGTCGCCGAGGTGATTGGACTTCACGCCCGCACCTGCCTGGTGGTTGGGGTCGGCGACGATATCGTCACCAATGTGCTTCGCCGGGAGATAGCTCAATGCGAATCCATTGATATTGACCCTGAGCTTCATCCCACAATCGTCGGCAGCGTGACAAGCATACCGATACCGGCAAAATCGGTGGATGTGGTGCTCTGCTCGCAGGTGTTGGAACATCTACCATTCGACCAGTTCGAGCCAGCGATTCAAGAGATGTCTCGGGTAGCCCGGCTGGGAATTGTGCTCTCGCTGCCGCAGCTGAGTCGCGCATGGTCGATTCGCGTGGGGCCAGTGCGCCGCCGCGATCGCCAGTTCTGGGTCTCACTTCCCTTCAACCGGACGCTGCCCCCGAACGATCAGCACTACTGGGAGGTAGACGCGAAGGGTACTCCGGTGAGGAGGGTGCGTAAAGTGTTGCGCCGCTACGGGCGGATTACGAAGGACTACCGAGTGCCGGAGCATCCATACCATCACTTCTGGGTGATTTCCTTCGCGCAGGGCAACTAGCCGCGCCGCCAACTTGCGGAGCCTTGCCGCTATGGATTACGACGGCGGGACTCTCCGATATATCCCAAAGAGCAATGAAGGCAGAGCATGGATCTCTCAATCGTGATGGTGAATATCAATGGCCGCGCGCTCACCGAACAGTGCATACGAACTATCGAGCGCTCAGGTACCCAGTGCAGCTACGAAATCATCATCGTCGATAACGTCTCGACCGATGGAAGCCAGGAGTGGCTGCGCCAGCTGGAGTGGTCATCTCCGCACATTCGCTGCGTCTTCAACATCGAAAATCGGGGCTTTGGGGCGGGCAACAACAGCGCTTTGCCCATGTGTCGCGGGCGCTATGTGCTTTTCCTCAACAACGATACGCTCGTGCTCGAACCGCTGGATGGCCTGGTGGCTGTCGCGGATCGACTTGGCGCGCGGTGTGGGGCGATTGGGGGACGCGTGCTCAACGCCGATAAATCGATCCAATATACCTGTAATACACCCTTCACCGTACCCGTCCTGATCTCCGCGCTCACGCTGACCTTTCTGGGAATCCGCCCGGGATTTGTCAAGCGGCAGGGCCTGCGGGACTGGAATTACGCCTCCGAACGCGATGTGACGGTCGTATCCGGCTGCTACATTATGGTACCGCGCGCGGTGCTGAACCACGTCGGAGCGTTTGACCCCAACATCTTCCTCTATTACGAGGAGACCGATCTCTGCTATCGCATCAAGCGCGCGGGGTACGTGGTTCGTTATGCGCCCGTTTCGGCAATCATCCACCTGGGCGGTGGATCGACGAAGACGGGCGGTCAGGGCATGCGCTGGCTGAACCAGGCGGCCTGGAGCGCCCGCTATTTCGCGCGCAACCACCTGGGCCGCAACCAGGCGCGACTGCTGGCCATTGCGGTGTGGCTGTGCTGGTTGCCGATGTGGGCTACCTTCGCCATCCTTGGACTGATCACACCAAAGCGGGAGCCGCGTCTCGCATCCCGCACGAGAGCCAGGCGCCTGCGGGAAGCGCTAGTCGCCCTGCCGCGCCACCGCTTCCCGCGTCAATCACCCTATGCCTATGCATCCCTGCGCTAAAGCACTGGTTGCGCTGTTTATCGCTCACTTGAAATGCGCGCTATTGGCCCGTACTGCTGCGTAGGCAGTATGGGTCGCATTCGTATTGGCAGCCATGTTATAATGGCGCAACGCTGCAACCTCTTCGCCACGGCTCCAGCCATTGAGGGTGTCACGCAGACTATCAAATCACAGCATAGGCGGTATCTACCGACCAGGCAAAGGACGAACGCATGAGTATGGATACGGCAGCGACACAATACACAATGAGGTGTAAAGTCTGCCAGAATGACGTGGAGAATACCATCTACCACGTGCGTGAAATGATGTTTGGTCTGCGTGAGTCGTTCGCCTATCTGGAGTGCTCCCAATGCCACTGCGTGCAGTTGGTCGATGCTCCAGCTGATATGGGCAAATACTACCCGGCTGAGTATTACAGTTTTTCCGAGTCCCCCGAAGCGGTCTTTCACAACCCCATCAAGAACTGGCTCGTCGGAATGCGCACGCTGTATGGGACTACCAACCGGGGCATAGTCGGTAGAATCGTGGACAGCAGGAAGCCTGATCCGCGCGCGCATTTGCTGGCGGAGGCGGGCATCACCACCGATACGCGGATTCTGGATGTTGGCTGTGGCTCCGGCCGTTTTCTGTACATGCTCCGCAGCGCTGGTTTCAAGCATGTCATGGGGGTTGATCCCTATATTGACGAGACGATCACATATAAGAATGGGCTAACCATTCACAAGCAGGCGATTCACGACCTGCGGGGCGAGTGGGACCTTATCATGTTCCACCATGCCTTTGAGCACGTTCCCGATCCGCTGGAGACGCTCGTCTCTACGGCGAGACTGCTTGTGCCTGGAGGAATCTGCCTCATCAGGATTCCTATCGGCGGCTCGTACGCCTGGGAGCATTATCGGACGGACTGGGTACAGTTAGATGCGCCGCGCCATTATTTCCTGCACACAATGGACAGCATGCGCATGCTGGCGTCGCGGTCGGGTCTTCTGCTCGACCAGGTGATCTATGATTCGACGGAGTTCCAGTTCTGGGGAAGCGAGCAGTATCAACGCGATATCCCACTGTATGCGCCCCAATCGTATAAACAAGATCCGCAGAAATCCATCTTCACACCTGAGCAGATCGCAGAATTCCATCGCCAGGCGGAAGAGCTGAATCAGCAGGGACGTGGCGATCAGGCGGCGTTTTATCTGCGCAAGGCGTGAGGCATTCGACCTCGTCGAACGATGCCAATTCTACGCTCAGCTGCCGACAAACGTGACGGTCAGCAAGGTGTCTTTGACGAGCGACGGGCTGGTGAATTGAACGCTCGTGCCGGGCGTCGCCTTGGCAGGTGTCCTGAGCGGGTTGGCCAGCGGCTGCGCGATCTGCTGCTTGCTTGGCGGTGTGATGGTGATGTCGTAGGCAATGTGGGTGCCTGCCTGTTTGTAGATATGTAGATTGTATTCGGTCTTGCCGTCCACGGTCTTGAGCACATTGGGCGTCATCCACTTCATATGGAAGACGAGCGTTGGATCCTTCACCTGCAAATTGTTGATGCGCACAGCCCAGACGACATGGCCTGCCTCCGGCGCGGGAAGTAGGCCACAGGGCGGTATCCCCGGCTGATAGGTGGAGATATTGCACTGCACAATCTGCATCGCAGTCAGGGTACCATCTGGAAGGTAGTTGCCGTTGATCGGCGTCGAGCCGTTGGGTACGATCATGCGCGCGACCCCACTGTACCAGGTGTACTTATTCCCATTACTGTCCCCATAGACCGGCGTATAGAGGTGATTGATGAAGGGCAGCGTATAGGTAAGGGTCATGTCGTGGATGGCGTTGCCCTTACTGTCGAAGGTGATGTTGTCCTTGACGGTCTCCTCCATATCGCGGCTGTAGTAGGTGGCCCCGACATTGGTATCCGAGAGCATTATTCCGTCCATGCCAGATGGCATCGGGATCGTAGAGTCCATGTGCAGCGTATCGAGCAATGATGCGACCCTGGAATCAGTGAGGTAGAGCTGCACGTCTTTTGTGCCGAAGCCCTCGAGAATCTCTTTCATCAGCGCGCCCTGCTGCGACGCGCTCAGCGTGGCCACTTTGTGCAGCAGCAGGCTGCCAAGCTGCGAATCGAACGCCTTCCTGGCGGTGTTGCCGTTCACCGGTGTCGTAGCGCCTCGGTCGACGATGTGGTAGTAGTGGATAACATCCTGGAGGTCCTGCGCATTCACCTCCTTATCGTACCCATCCGCTTTGAGCGACCCGGTCAGCTTCAGAATATCCCTGATGATCTCTGGCGTAATCATAAAGACGCCATCGACAGCCTGGCCACTCTCTTGCTGATACTTTTGCATGATCAGCTTGGCCGAGGTAGGGAAGTCGGGCGAGATATTGGCGTCGCGCATAAGAAATGACTGTGGAAATGCGTTCATCCAGGCATATTGCTGGGGAATCTGCTGCGGAGGGCAGAACTTTAATCCCTTGGGACAATCCAACCGGAGGGTGTCTAGCAGGTGAATGCCGCCGATGAGCTTCCCGTTTTGCACCGTGATGAGCGCATAATTGCCCAGGAATCCACCCGTCGGGCGCATTTCGTCGCTATCCATATCGAAGAACAGATAATGCGCCGGTTTGGTGATACCTAGCAGGTCTGGCAGCGCCGACATGATGCTGTTGGCGTAGCCCAGATACGTTGGCAGCTTCGGCGCGACGCTATCCAGTTTCTGCAGGATCGAGACAACGCTGCCCAGGCCAATCGAGCGCAGCTGGCTGTCATTCACATACTGGCGCTCGGTCAGCGCGCGCTGGGCGAGCACGCCGGCATAGGTAATATCCTGCTGGACGCGCGTCACATCGTCCATCGTTAGGCCGCCCGAGGCCACGTTGCCTGGTATGGGGGTGGCCGTTGGCGTTGGCCCGACGGTTGCCGTGGCTGTCGGTGATGGTTTCGCGGTCGCCGTGCCGCTGGCGGTGGCGGCGGGCGTCGCGGTGGCGCCACTGCCTACAGATGAGAGCACGCCCTTGAGATGGGGTACGAGAATGAGCGCCGCGTCGACGCCATAGCGCCCCGCCTGGACGAGATCGAGCGCCATCGTCAGCGTATGGTTGAGGCTGGCTCCCGTCGATGTGGAAGCCACTTGAGACGGAATCGCGCTCTGTAAGCGATAGAGATCTTCGTTGAGCGTCACCAGCCGCGTCTGCATCTCGGTCAGATGGCTCGTGTCGGTGACATTGCCGCCTTTAGCCAGGGCCTGCAGGGCGTTGACCTGCGCCTTCGCGTCATAGGCGGCGTAGGCCACGTTCACCACCTGCAAGGTGCTCTGCGTGCAACAGAAGCCGACGATCACGCTCATCAACGCCAGCACCGCGACCACCTTGATAGAGAAGTTACGGTCACGCAGTCGCCGCCGCCCGGCCTTGCCGCGATCACGCTTCTGTGAGGACGCGGGCCGACCGTAGCCACCGACCCCGGCCTCGTCATCACCCATGCCGCCGGGAGGGCCGCCATACCTATCCGGTGGAGGCCCATCGTTGAATGGCTCAGCATTGTCCCAGTTGCCCGCCATCGAGGCGTTTTCCCACTCGCGGTCAATGCGACGCTGTCGGCGCCCGTATCCCGTGGCGCGACCCACTAGCGGCATCCGCCCGGTGAATTCGCGCATGCGTTCGCCAAATGTGGCGCGGCGGCGGCCATTTCTATCTCTGGCGTCCGAGAAAGAGCGCGAGCCACGGCCAGCCCGATCATCGGCCAGACGATTGTCGTTGGGCCGACTCGGTGTCAGTTGCCGTGTTCTCTGTGGTGCGCGCTTCTCAGCCATTCGCGGGCGCCTTTCCCTTCCAGTCCAGCCTGGCTCGCCTGATTCGGTAGAGGGGCGGCAGATGCAACATTCGCCGCGCAATCACATCCTCTGTAGCAAGCGTCCTCTCACAACCAGCGATCTATGCCCGACATATCGTACAACAGGCCCTTTACTGCTGAGAATGTGCGGGCCTTTCTGGCTAATGTGACGATTTCACATGTCCAGGGTGTTTGTTGGCTCCCATACATCTCCTACCCTGCCTGTACGCCTCTCGTAACCCTGATCTATATTCAATGGCACGATAGGGGCCACAGCGCCACACGGCCCCGATCAAGCGCGACTGTCCTCGTGTACTATAGACGAACAACTCCATGAAAGTGGGTAGCCTGGTTGCGTGTCGTCCGTATCAATACTCCGAAATACGCGCGCGATATCCTCGCCATGGCGTCCTGGCGCCCAGCAACGCCACCACTTCCCATGCCTGATATGATGGCTATACGTGCTACGTGTCTTTTCTGAGTATGTCCTGACGTCTGGCGGAGGTATCTTTATGCTCAGTTGGATCGAGCTAGCCGCGGCTGCGGCCGTCCTGCTGCTCGTCCTGCTCATTGTACTTATTATCCTGACAGTGCGCGCTACAAGTCGACGTCGCGCACGCCGTCAAGCCGGGAAGTACGGGATTGCCGAGACGCATGATATTTTCGTCGCCGACAAAACACGCATCACACACCGCCCCGCTCCCTTCCCACAGGCGACGAAGCCGCCTGAGCCGCCAGAAACGCCCGCGCAATAAGCGCGTCGATTCATGCCTTCTCTGGCCCACCTTTCCCTCTTAGAACACCAAAGAAAACCGTCAGGTTCCAGTGGCAATGATAGGAGTAGAGCCAGCTTCGCGGCATGAATGCCGCAGCTAAGAGCGGGTTGTGCCAGGAACTCTTTTAGGAATAGAGATGGAGTGCGGTTACGGCGAGAGGCGCTCGATTTGCCAGTCGCCGCTGGCGAGCTGCCGATAGCGCAGCCGGTCGTGCAGGCGGTTGGCGCGCCCCTGCCAGAACTCGATGGCGTCTGGGATGACGCGGAAGCCGCCCCAGTTCGCTGGGCGCGGAATCTCCTGATCCTGATACTGCGCGCTCAACGCGGCGACCCGCTGCTCTAGTTCTTCGCGTCCGGCGATCACCTCGCTCTGGTGCGACGCGCTCGCGCTGAGCTGACTGCCGACGGGGCGGCTATGGAAGTAGGCGTCGGACTCCTCCGCCGAGACCGGCTCGACACGTCCCTCGATGCGAATTTGGCGCTCCATCTCCGGCCAGAAGAAGGTCAGCGCTGCCCAGGGCGTATCCGCCAGCTCGCGGCCCTTTCGGCTCTCGTAATTGGTGTAGAAGACGAAACCGCGCTCGTCCGCCCCTTTGAGCAGCACCATGCGTAGCGATGGCCGCCCACCCGCGCCCACCGTCGCCAGCGCCAGCGCGTTCGGCTCGATGGGCGAGACGGCGCGCGCTTCGTCGAACCACGCCGCGAACTGGCGGAATGGGTTGGCGTCCACGTCGCCCTCGTCAAGTCCCCGCTGCATATACTCTTTGCGGAGGTCCGCGAATCCCATAGAAGTGCTCCTCGGTCTGTGTGATAGACGCCTGACACTGCCCCCTCCCCAACCTCTCCCCCTGTGGGAGAGGGGCTAGAGCATCCGATGCCTTGAGTATAGCGTGTTGCACGACCATGGAAGAAAGTCCCACCAGCCTCGACGGATACCTTCGCCAGCTTGTAAAGTCGTTCTGGTACAGGACGTACTTGAGGCGTGCGAGGATGCAGCGCGGAGGGAGGGAACTTCTGGGACAGTGGTGGATAGCAAGCCTCTTCGGCAGACTGATTGCTCTGCGTGGCGCGCGCGTGCTGTTGGCATGCGGCGTAGTGGTGGTGGCCGCGGCGATTGGCATCGGCACGCAGCTTCGCCCGATGAACGCAGGCGCCAATACGATGCATAGTAACGTCGCTGGCTCGACGAGGGTATCTTGCGCCGGGCAGACGACCTCTGCCACCAGTGATCCCGCCTGCTATAGCGGGAATGATCTGCTGGCCAACAGCATCAGCCGCGCGGTCAGCGTCGCGATGCAGCCGACGCCCGCGCCAGCCAAGACTTCGCAACAGGCGACACTGGCAAATCAGGCTCCCAATACCAATGGCCAGCCCTGCCACGACACCTATATGTTCGTGCCTAATATCTCGGAGTGGACCGTGCCGCCGGGCTGCTACGCGACGATTTACACGCCCAACCGCAGCCTTTATACCGCGCCGAGCACCTTCGGCTATTGTAACTGGTGGGTCGAGGCGCTCCACCCTAAACAGCAGGACATTCTCTATGGCACGGAGTACGCGCGCACGACGACACCCGTCGTTGGCGCGGCGATATGGTTCCCGCCCAATCAGCAGGGGGCTAGCTCGGCGGGCCACTGGGCGCAGGTGGTCGCCATCGCGCCCGACCACTACTGGCTGCTGATCACCGAGATGAACTTCGAGTGGCGCGGCGGTGGCTTCGGCAAGGTGGACTACCGCTACGCCCACGTTGACGCAGCCGCAGGCGTCGTGTTCGTCCATTAGCGGCTGCCGCCCTCTCCCCCTTCCCCTCCCCTAAAAGGGAGGGGAGCCAGGGCAAAGGAAAGCACAGGCCGGGAGGGGTCCGCTAGCCCAGAATGTGAATCGTGCCGGTGGCGTTGAGGATCAGCACGATTACCGCGATGACCGCCAGGACGATGACGACGAGGCCGACCATGCCAATCGCGCTGTTCGCGTTCGCTGGGGCTGGGATGCTCGGCGCACCCGGATCGGATGTTCCGGTCGAGCCGCCAGGCTGCCCGGTGGGGCCTGGGTCGCCGGTCGCGCCTATCGGGAACGGATTGCTATTGGCTGGCAATGCCAGCTGCCCCCCCTGTTCAAGCGTCGCGACACGAGAGACGAAGTCGTTGAAGCCATCCGCGCCCGATTTGCCGGTCAGCCGCTGATACGTCTCGCCGAGTGTCGAGCCGCCAGCGCTCACGATCTTCGTCCAGTCGAAGCCGAGCTGGCTGTGCAGGTAGTAGAGGAAGAGCGTCGCGCAGCCATTGCTGTTCTCGTCCTGATCAGTCGCACTATTGTTGTTGACGTAGTCGGCATGGCCAGCGCTCCACCACGCCTGGATCGTCTGGGCGAAGTCGGGCGCGAGATTGGCGTTACGCTCGCCCGCCAGCACGCGCGAGAGGCCCTCGCCGTTGGTGTTGCCACAGGCCCAGCCGTTATTCGCCGCAGCCTCGAAAATCTCCACCAGCTCCGCGACCATGAAGCCGTTGGCCAGCGAGGGGTCGGGCTGGATGTAGATGTCGGTGGCGTCGCAGCCGAAGTGGTACGCGCCGCCCGCCTGCGGATCAACCAATACCTGGCATGGTGTGGCCGTGCGCGGCGTGGTCTGGTCGTCGCCGTTCTGCCCCGCTGGGAGCGTCAGACCGCCAAACCACCCCTGGACAGCCTTGAAGTCTGCCTCGGCGGACTGGAGCACCGCCTGGGCTGAGGCGTTGCCTTCAGCGCTGCCATCGGAGTAGACAACCATATCAGCTGTCCGCCCCACCTCGGTCTCGCCACGGAAGGTGGCGCCAGCCGTCTGGAGTGTCACCACCTCGAAGTACTGTAATGCGCCTTCACGTTTTGGTCCAGCCAAAATAAAGACATGCGGCGCTGGGCCACCCTCTGTTCTCACCAGGATAACTCCTCTTCCAATGCCATTCTCATGCCATGAGCAGACGGGCATGTTACACGACCATCATACCGACCCATAGCAACCAGATGTGCCTGCCCATGATAAGAAGCTGGTACACAAGTGTCAAGTGACCTGCGTCACTACGCAGAGCAGCGCTAGCCCATTTGGTGCGCGACTGCCATGTGCGCCATTGCGGATAAGAATGGAGGATAGCGCCGTTACGGTACGAAGAAATGAACGCTGGAGATTGGGGGCGCCTCTATATGGCTGACTATCTCGCATCGAACCGGGCGGTCTGGAACGCGATGACGCTGAACCAGCGCGACTCCGATCACCATCGCGATGTGGCGACCGTGCGCGCGGGCGGGCTGACGCTGCGCTCCATCGAGCGGGAGACGCTTGGCGACGTGCGCGGACGGACCTTGCTGCATCTGCAATGCAACATGGGGAGTGACACGATCTCGTGGGCGCGTCTGGGCGCGCGTGTCACTGGCATCGATATCTCGGACGACGCCATCGCTCAGGCGCGCGCGCTGGCCGCCGAGACAGGCGTGCCTGCCCGATTCCTCCGAAGCGATATCTATGATCTGCCCGCCGTACTGGAAGAGCAGTTCGACATCGTTTTCGCCTCGTATGGCGCGCTCTGCTGGCTTCCCGATCTGGCGCGATGGGCCACGATTGCCGCGCGCTATCTGCGCCCTGGCGGAACGTTCCTGCTGGTTGAGATGCATCCATGCGCCATGATGATGGAGTCGCTGGATGCGGATGGTCTGAGCTTTCGCGTCCACGGCTCGTACTTCCACTCGACGGAGCCACAGGCCGAGGAGGTGCGTGGATTGCCGGAGGAGGCGGCGGCAGACGCGCCGCAATCAGTCTACATCTGGCGCTATAGTCTGGGCGAGGTCGTGACGGCGCTGATTCAGGCAGGGCTGCGCATCGAGCGCCTGGAGGAGTTCCCGCTGGCGCATTACCAGCAATTCCCCTGCCTGGCGCAAGCCGACGATGGCTGGTGGCGCTGGCCCACCCCGACGAACACGCTGCCGATGCTCTTCGCCGTCACGGCGAGCAAGTTAGGGTAATCGTTCACCTACAGTGAAGCGGCTCCAATGGCAACTTCTGTCTGGCACTACCATGCCGCAGGCTGAAGCCCTGCGGTTAATCCCGAATCGAGCGTATCCTACTCCATTATGAGCGGGTATCGCGCAAGTGGGGGATTAGCTGCGGCATTCATGCCGCGAAGCTGGGCTAGTGCTGCTCTCGCCCGTGATAAAGTGTTTCGCATAGCTGACGCAATCACCCTATTCGCCGCCAGCCGTTATCGGCGCGAGCGCGTTGTGGGGCGCTTACCGGTGTACTTCTGGCCGGGACGCGACTTGCCCTTATCTTTGCCCCTCTTCTCGTCATCCTCGCCGCGGTCGGTGGTACGGGCGCGGAACTGGAGCCGGATGGCGGTACCCTCGAACCCGAAGACGTTACGCAGCTGGTTCTCCAGATAGCGGCGATACGAGAAGTGAAGCAACTCCGGGTCGTTGACGAAGAAGACAAACGTCGGCGGATTCGTCTCGGCCTGCGTCACGTAGAAGATGCGCAGTGGCCGCCCCTGCACGCTCGGCGGATGGTGGCGCTGCACCGCGTCGCGCACGATCTCGTTCAGTTGCGCCGTTGGCACGCGAACCGAGCGCGTATCATAGATGCGCAGTGCGTGGTCGAGGATGTTGTTGACGTGGTACTTCGTCTTGGCAGCGGCAAAGACCAATGGAGCATACGGCACGAACTTCAGCTTCTCGCGCATGTCGTCCATATACGCCTCGGCGTCGCGTACCTCCAGGGCGGCCAGGTCCACGTTTTCGCTCGGCAAGACTGGGACATCGGGGTCGGCCCACGTCTCGGCCAGGCGGCGGCGCTCCTTGATGATGTCCCACTTGTTGATGACGATGACGATGCCCTTGGCCGCCTCGTTGATGTAGCCCGCGATGTGCGTGTCTTGCGCGGTGATGCCCTCCACCGCGTCGATCATCAGTACCGCCACATCACAGCGGTCGATGGCGCGGTCGGCGCGCAAGACGCTGTATTTCTCGACGCCGGGGCCAATATGTCCGCGCCGCCGGATGCCCGCCGTATCGATCAGCGTGATGCGGCGACCCTTATACTCCACCTCAGTGTCAATCGCGTCGCGGGTCGTGCCGGGGATATCGCTGACGATGACGCGGTCCGACCCGGCGATGGCGTTGAGCAGCGACGACTTGCCAACATTGGGCCGCCCGACAATCGCCAGACGCGGGATACCATCACTGACGGGTTCATCCTCGTCGTCGGCGGGCGGCAGATGCTCGGTGATCGCGTCGAGCAGGTCGCCAGTGCCAGTGCCAGAGTTGGCGGCCAGCGTGATCGGCTCACCCAGGCCAAGCGAATAGAACTCGACGGCCTCTTGCCGACGGGTGAGGTTGTCCGCTTTGTTCGCGCCCAGCACCACCGGCTTGCCCGAGCGCCGCAACATCTCAGCTACCTCGGTATCGGCCTCGGTGATACCCGATTTCGTATCCACCAACAAGACAATCACGTCGGCCTCTTCGATAGCCAGCTGCGCCTGCGACGCGATGCGCGCGGTGATATCCTCGCTCGTGCCAAGCTCTAGCCCACCGGTATCCACGAGCGAGAAGGTGCGCCCATTCCACTCGGCGTCGGCATAGAGCCGGTCGCGCGTCGTGCCAGGCAGATCCTCGACAATCGCGAGACGCTCGCCCACGAGCCGATTGAACAGCGTTGATTTGCCCACATTCGGGCGGCCAACAATAGCAACAAGCGGTTTCATCGCGACACTCCAACATTCCAGCGCTCCTGGCACACACAATAGCCCTGATTGTACCACGTCTGAGGGCGCGAGCGGCGCGGCACGAGCGAAGATCATCCGCATGATGCCGTTTGACAGCGTCCGCTATACTGGGTCAGGGTATCGTGTCTGCCTGCCTGCCAACACGACTCTAGCGATGACCCTCACCCGGCAGGGACGCCAATGGAGCCACCATGGACGAGACTGACAAGATCGACGAGTTGAACGAGTTCGACGGGAGTCAGCCCACGAGCGATGCCCGCGATTTCCCGGAAGCCGCCACGTCCGTGCAGCCAGCTCAGGTGGCAGGCCCGCCCGCGACCGACGACCGCACCGCATGGCGCGCATGGTGGCGCGCGCAGGGTCAGAACTGGCGGATCGAGCCGGAGATCGCGCCCGCGCGGCAGACGCTGTTGGCCGAGCGCCGCGCCCTTGCCCCAGACGTGCACGCCAACGTCTATCCATTCGCCGGGATGGCGCTGACACGGGCCGATGTCGAATGGCTGCTGGCAACCCATGAGCATGGGCGCGGACCGGTCATCTGGGACGACCCGACGCAGCGCGGGCGCATTGGGCTGGACCTACGCGGGGCCAACCTGCAGGGTGTGAACCTGCGCGGTCTGCCGCTGGCGCGCGTGCTCGGTGGGCTGGCGGGCGCGACCGCCGAGCAAATCGCCGCAGCCGCCGTCCACCTGGAGCGGAGCGATCTGCGCGAGGCGCAGTTGCAGGGGGCCGATCTGCGTGGCGCGCGACTCGACTTCGCCCGTGCCGAGGGCGCGCGCCTGGAGCTTGCCCAATGCGTCCGGGCGGAGATGAAGCAGGTGGACCTGCGCCACGCCCATCTGGAAGGCGCGAGCCTGCGCGAAGCCTTCATGGAGAAGGCCAATCTCTACGAGGCGCATCTGGAGGGCGCGACCCTCAGCGGCACGCGGCTGAAGGCCGCCTCGCTCAGCAACGCCCATATGGAGGGCGCGTCGGTCGGCGGAGCGCGGCTGGAGAACGCCTTTCTGCGTAATACCCATCTCGAAGGCGCGCGGCTCTTTGGCGCACGGCTTGACCGCGCCTCGCTGATTGGCGCGCATCTCGAAGGGGCGATGATGCGGCGCGTACACCTGGAGGGCGCGTCACTCGCCAGCGCCTCGCTGGGGGGCAAGCGCATGGCGCCCGACGATCTAAGCCACATCCGGCAATGGGCGCCCGATTTCCCAGAGGTGTTGCGCCCGGCTGATCTGCAGCGCACGTTCTTCGATACGGCGAGCGTGTTGGACAATGTCATCCTTGGCGACAGGCAGTATGGCTATGCGGAGCTGGCCGACGCCCACTGGGGCGACGCCAATCTGGCCGTCGTCCGCTGGACCGATGGGCGCGCAGCCATCATCCTCGGCGACGAGCGCGAGGCCCACCAGCACACCACGCCTGAGGGCAAGGCGAAGACGCGCGCCGAACGCCTCGCCGACCTGGAGCGCGCCGTCCGCGCCAACCGCCAGCTCGCGGTCGCGTTACAGGCGCAAGGACTGAACGAGGACGCCGGGAGCTTCGCCTATCGCGCGCAGGTGCTCCAGGCGCGGGTGCTGCGCCGCCAGCTGCGCATCGGCCAGTATCTCTTCTCGCGCTTCCTCGATCTGCTGGCGGGCTACGGCTACCGGCCCTGGCGCAGTCTGGTCGCCTATCTGCTGGTGATTGTGGGATTTGCGGTCACGTTCTTTATCCAGGGGTCGATCAGCGGGCCGCACCTCGCCTGGAATGAGGCGCTCATCATCAGCCTGACGGCATTTCATGGCCGCGGCTTCTTCCCCGAGCAGTTTCAGCCCGGCGATCCGCAGTCGGCCATCGCGGCGATAGAGGCGGTGATTGGCCTGCTGATCGAGATCTGCTTCATCGCAACGTTCACCCAGAGGTTCCTAGGCGGGAAGTAACGCAAGTGCGTCATCTTTTTGGCAATCAGTGGCCTCTCCCGAGAACACAGGAGAGGCTAAGAGTCAATCGTCTCAGCGTTCGCAGTGACATTGCCTGCTAGTGGCTGCGGTTTGAGGTGTGCGGATGCCTGCCGAGATCGTGCCAGTCCTTTTCATCGACATCCAGTCCGAAGTGCTTCGCCGCCTTTTTGATATTGCGGAAGGCAAGGTCGCGGTCGTCATCGGAGACGCCCTCCACCTGATCGAAGCGGGCCAGCGCGTTCTGCACGTGTGATTTGTCCGTCAGCGGCTCTTTCCGCTGCTTCGGGAACGCATAGGCGCTATCAGGCAGTTTTTCGCGGTCATCCGTGCTCAGGTCGCCGTGTTCGGTTGTCGGCTTCCATGTCGTATGTTCCGATGCCATCGTTCAACTCCTTATGCTGATGGGACACGTACGTCGCATCCACCAGCAAAGGGCTGCACAAGCTATGCCACCGGAGATTATCGGTGCGATTAGAACTTGAGATAGGCCAGCACGGACGCCGCAGGGATGAGGATGAGCGCCAGCCAGTCGAGCAGGCGCAGCCGCCCCTCGTGGAGCAGCGTCGCCTCGCCCGTGACGCCATAGCCGCGCGACTCGATGGCCATCGAGAGGTCTTCGGCGCGGCGCAACGCCCCCTGAAGCATCGGGACCAGCAGCGAGCTGGCGCCACGAATCCGCGCGCCCGCCGTGCCGGTGGTGAAGTTGGCCCCGCGCGAGACCTGCGCCTTGATAAGCTGTTCGGTCTCCTGCACGAGCACCGGGATGAACCGCAACGCCACCAGCGTCATTAGCCCGAACTCATCTGCCGGAACGCGGAAGCGGCGCAGCGGCCGCAGCAATACAACGATGCCCTCCGCTAGCGCGACCGGGCTGGTGGTCATCGTCAGAATCATCGAGCCAAGGAAGAGCAGCAGGAATATAGCCCCCAGTGAGATGACAAACCAGATACCGTCGTAGGTCACGACGACTGGGCCAAACGAAATGCCCGCAATATCCCATGGCCCAAAGGTATGCCAGGTGTCGCCTGGGGTGAACATCAGCGTGAAGGGAATGCCCAGCGATAGCAACACCAGCAGCAACCGCATGCGCCGCCAGATGTAGCCGAACGGCACGCGGCCCACCAAAATCGCTAGCGTCAGCAGACCGAAGGAGAGCAGGTAGACCCCATAGTGGAAGTCATTGTGGTTGGCGGCGAAGAAGATGAGCGTGAACCAGCAGAGCAGCAGCAGCTTCGTGCGGGCGCGTAGCTCGTGGATCGGCGAGGTTCCGGCAATGTAGATGCCAACCGGCAGATTATCGAGCATCGTCGCCCCGCCTTTCGAGCGCCGCCAGCAGCGCGGTCGTGGCGCCGTCCGGCGTCGTCGCCTTCGGTGACACAGCCAGCCCATGCGTGCGCGCCAACGCGCCAACCTGCGCCAGTGGAGGCGGCAGCAGCCCCGCCGCGATGATCGCCTCGGTGTCGCCGAACATCTGTTCCGGCGCGCCGACAAGCCGTAGCTCGCCATCGGCCAGCACAACAATCTGGTCAGCCAGCTCGGCGACCTCGCTCATATCGTGCGAGACCAGCGCCAATGTCAGGCCATTCTCACGGCGCAACGCCCGAAGCTGTGCATACAGTTCCGCCCGCGCCTCGGCGTCCAGCCCAGCGCTCGGCTCATCCAGCACCAGCGTGCGCGGACGCATCGCCAGCACGCCCGCCAGCGCCACTCTCCGCCGCTGCCCGCCACTGAGCGCGAACGGCGAGCGCGCCAGCAGAGCATCATCATGTCCTAGCGCCACAGCCTCCATTGCCCACACGACCCGCTCCCGCACCGCCGAAGGAGATAGGCCAAGTTGGCGTGGCCCAAACGCGACATCGTCGTAGACGGATGCGGCGAAAAGTTGCGCCTCGGGAAACTGAAAGAGCAGCCCGACACGCTGCCGTAGCGCCTGAAGCTCGGTCCCACGGGTCGCGCGCTCGCCAACATCCAGGCCATCGACGACGACACGGCCACTGGTAGGGCGCAGCAGTCCGTTGAAGTGCTGGACGAGCGTGGACTTGCCTGAGCCGGTGACGCCGATGATCGCGGCGCAGACGCCGTCCTCGATGGTCAGGCTGACATCGCGCAGGGCAGTGCGCGCTCTGGGCGTGCCGGGATGGTAGATGTGCGTCAGGCGCTCGACGTGGATGCTCATGCGGGGCGACCTTCCGTCTCGATGAGCGCGGCGACCAGCGCCTCGGGCGTCAGCGCGTCTGGCGGGATGGCGAGTCCGGCTCGCCTCAACCGCTCGCCCAGCAGCGCTATCTCCGGCACAACCAGCCGCAACGCCCGCAGCCGGTCCAGATCGGCAAAGACGGCGGCAGGCGAGCCTTCCAGCGCAATACGGCCCTGTTCCAGCACGATGACTCGGTCCGCCAGCGCGGCTTCTTCGAGCAGATGCGTCACGGCAACTACGCTCAGTCCACGGATGCGGTTCACCTCTCGCAGGAGCGCGAGTATCTCGCCACGCGCCCGCGGATCGAGCTGCGCCGTGACCTCGTCGGCGACGATACAGGCTGGCTCCAGCGCCAGCACGCCTGCGATGGCTAGCCGCTGACGCTGGCCACCCGAAAGCTCCTGGGGCGTCTGCCCGCGCGCATCGGCCAGCCCAACCGCCGCCAGCGCGGCATCGACCCGGCTAGCGATCGCCTCACGTGGCAGTCCGCGCGCCGCCAGCCCCCAGGCGACATCGTCGGCGACGACGGTAGCGATGATCTGGCTGTCTGGGTCGGAAAAGATCATGCCCACACGCTCACGCACGAATTGGCGGCGCGCGCGGTCGTGAGTATCATGTCCCAGCACGCGCACATGCCCCGCCGCAGGCACAAGCAGTCCGTTAAGCAGGCGGGCAAGCGTGGACTTGCCACTGCCGTTATGTCCGAGCAGCGCCACATACTCGCCTGGCGCTATCCGAAGCGAGACAGCATCGAGCGCCGGAGCCGAGGGCGCTGTGCCATACCGTGCTGGATAGACATAAGTGGCGCGTTCGACCTCAATCAACGGGGGCATTGGAGGGCTGGTCCTGCTCATCAGGCATCACCTGCCCTTCCGCGCGCTGGATACATCGCGTCATTCATGCTATTGGTCCGGCCGCCGCGACGTAGGACTCGCCGTGGCAGACTCATGATAAGCGCCAGCGGCAGCAGGAGCAGCCAGGCTAGCCGCAACACCCAGCGCGGTGGAAACGCGCGGACATCGTTGCCCAGCACCCGCGCTGCTCCTGTCGCGACGGTGAGATAGAGCGTGACCATGGGCAGCGCGAAGCACAGCAGATAGGCAAAGAGCAGCAGCGGCCAGAGTTGGAGGCCCAATGTCTCCAGCGCCAGCAGCGGCGGTCGCACCGTCAGCCAGAGCTGTTCCAGGCCGACCAGATGCGCGCCACTCGCCACCAGCGACATCGCGGCGTCCATGGCGTTGCGCAGTTCATCCACGATATCTTTGACCGGCAACCCGGTAAAGACAATCAAACCTAGCGTCGCGAAGACGCCAGCGGCGGTGATGAAGAGCGAACAGAGCGCCAGTGCGATCCACGGCGAGCGCCGTCGCCGCATAATCCAGCCAATCATCGCGCCCACCAGCGCTTGTAGCGCCATGCGCCAGCCAAAGTGCGGCCCCGCGATCACCGTCACCAAGAACGCGGAGACCGCCGCTGCCAGCAGCGTCACCCGCAGCCCCCGCCGCAACATCAGTAAGGCGAAGGGCGTAGGCACGGCGGGCATGACGACGATGCCGATAACCGGGAGATAGATGGCGACGAGATCGAGGATGACGGCGACATCTAGCAGCAGCCCACCCTCGGCCAGCGCTAGCGGTGGGAGCCAACTCTCGCTCGGCGCGGCGCGACGAGACGCTTCTTGCGATGGGAAGTCGATATTGCCGGGGAGTTCGTCCAGCGGCGGGATGGCTTCTCTGGGCGCGGTATCAGTCACTGGCCTCGCGCCTCCAGAGGACGATGGCCAGCGCGGCGACTCCCGCCAGGCTGATAGGCACCCATACCGGCACCTGCCGGTTGAGCGCGGCCCTGGCGCGTGGCACACGGCGGCGCCTCAAGTCGGGGTTCAGATGCGGGCTTTCGATAATCATCCGTAACTCGCCACGTTCCATGCGCTCGAGCACTTTCTCAGCCAGCCGGGGCAGCGCCGCCACACTGCGCGCCATCGCGACGCCATCGCGGGTGAGGGTGCGTCCGAGATCGCTCCAACTGCGCGCGCCGAGCAGGCGGGGAATGGCGTCTAGCGCGCTCTCGCCCAGGAACTGCTGCGCGTAGGGGACTGTGGCATCGAGCAGATTGAAATGTGGCGAGAGGGAGGTCGCCAGCCCCACGAGCATCGCCATCGCGCGGCCAAAAAACGCCAAATTGGCGGGCAGCCGCAACGGCTGATCGTAGAGCAACCCCTCGACGTCGTGCAGCATGATCGAGGGGTCCACCTCGCGGAGTTGGCCAAAGGGCATGGCGCTGAACTGGCCAATCATCAGGCTAACCGCCTGCTCGATCTGACCGTGATTCGCGCCTTCACCCAAGAAACCGAGGGTATCCATGCCCTTGACGACCAACCCCGCATCTTCGGTAGTCAGCCCGATGAATGCCTCGCGCATCCCTTGCTTCATTGGGATCGTGATCGAGCCCATCATGCCGAAGTCCAGGAAGACAATGCGAAAATCGTTCCCCTCCGGCTGCACGAAGATGTTGCCAGGATGTGGGTCGGCGTGAAAAAAGCCGAACTGCAACATCTGCCGGACGTAGCTTCCGGTGATGCGTTGGGCGAGAGCGTCGCGGTCCACCTGCGCGGCGTCGAGGGCGGCGAAGTCAGTCACCTTGATGCCGTCCATCCACTCCAGCGCCAGCACCTGCCGCGAAGAGTGCTCCCAGACGACGCCAGGAACACGGATGCCCGGATCGTCGGCGAAGAGCTGCGCGAACCGCTCGGCGTTGCGCCCCTCGCGCTCATAGTTCAACTCCTCGTAGACGGTGCGGCTGAACTCCGTATAGAGTCCGCGAAAATCCATCACGCGGTCCATCGAAGGGGCCAGACGGCGCACTAGTTCCAGCACGAAGCGGATGGCGCGCAGATCGGCGCGAACGATGCGCTCGATGTTGGGCCGCTGCACCTTGAGCGCGACGGGCCGCCCGTCCTTCAGGAGCGCGCGATGCACCTGGCCCAGCGACGCCGACCCTGCCGGAGTTGGGTCGATCTCGCGAAAGATATCGCCAACGGGCGCGCCAAGCTCCCGCTCGATGATACGCTTGATGTCGGCGAAGCATTCGGAGGGGACCTCGTCCTGCAACTGCGATAGTTCCGCCAGCGCCTCGGTGGGAAGCAGATCGGCGCGGGCGCTGAGAAACTGCCCCAGCTTGATGAGCAGGCCGCCCATCTCGATAGCCGTCACGCGAAACGCACGGAGCGCTCGCCGCAGCACATCAATATTGGGGTAGACATTCTGGCCGCGTGCGCGCGCGCGCACCACGCGCCGCCGCTCGCGGGTCAGCAGCCAGATGGTGACGAAGAGCAGGCGCGAGACGCGATAAAAGCGCCAGAGTTGAAGTGTCCGTCCCCATCGCGCAGTCATCCGGCCCATACAATCCCACTTTCCGCCAACCCGCCGGTTGTCTTGCCGCCACGTCCGGTCAGCATACCACGTCTTTTAGACGAATGAGACCTGCCGGTTGTTCTGGAAAGTACGGAAGCGCACAGAAAATCGCCCCCTCGGCGCCCGGCGGGGCGCGGGAGGGAGCGGTGACGAGCGAGAGGGAGCGCCCGACAGCGCATGCTCATGAGTCTGAAATGAAGACGCTGGTCCAGATATCGAGCGGCGTGAGGCCAAACGACGCAATCGAGTAATTGCGCACCCTGGGCTGGGTCTGCCACCAGGCCTTGGTCTGATAGAGCGGTATCCAGGCGATATCGACGACCAGCAACTGCTCGGCGGCGTTGTAGTCGCGCATGCGCTGGAGTGGATCTTCTTCGGCGTCGGCCTTGAGCATGAGCGTATTCGCCTGATCTACCATCACGCTGCCGATGTTATTATCGCTGCCCGGCAGGAACTGGAGCGAGAGCCAGTCCTGTGGGTCGGGATAGTCGCCGAGCCAGTTGAAGAGCCATAGCTGTAGCTGCCGGTTGCTCAACTGCTGCAACATTGCCGTGGGGTCTACTGAGCGAATGGAGATCGGCCAGCCAGGCATCGCCTTCTTCCAGGCGGCGAGGGCATTGTTGGCGACCGTCGTCAGTTCGGGCTGCCCACTCGGAATGGTCAGCACAACGCTGGGGCAGGTTGCGAATTTGCCGTGGCAGGCCTTGCTGACATACTGGGACGCATACTGCGCCGCCGCCGCCTGATCTCCTGTCAGGTGCGTGCTGCCATCCGGGCCGCGCAACGCGGCATTATAGCCAGGCATTCCCTGCGGAACAATGTGATTGGTGGGGATGACGGTATCCTTGAGCGCGTCGGCAACCGCCTGTTTATCTATCGCCAACGCGAAGGCCTGGCGCGCCTCCAGGTTATTGAACGGCGCCTCCGTCCAGTTCATGGCGAAGTAATAAAGGTTGAGCATCCCGGTCTCATGGAAGTCCTTCGCTTTAGCAACGGAGGGATACTGCGCGGTGGGCGCATAGCCAACATCCACCTTGCCATTTTTCCAGGCGGTATATGCGCTATCCGTCGTCGGATAGAAGGTGTAGCTGACCTGGCGCAGCAGCGGGCGCGCGCCCCAGAACTGCGAATTGCGGGTCAGCGTGAGCGTGCCATCATGCGGCCACGCGGTTAGCGAATACAGGCTGCCACCCATGCCGCTACCATCCGTCAGATGCTTGGTCCAGTCCGCGCCATAGGTGGTGATCAACTGCTGCGGCGCCGCGTACGCCACCGGGTAGCTGAGAATGTTGAGGAAGTAGGCGGCGGGCTGAGCCAGCACAATCTGGAGCGTGAGCGGGTCAGTGACGATGAGCGCATCGCCGATAAGCGTCTTGATAGGGCCATCCACGGTCACGCCATCGCTCTCGCAGCGCCCCGTGTTGAAAAAGGCGACGGCATCCTTGAGACCAAAGAGGTAGTAGTTGACCCGCGAGCTGACACACGGGCTGAGCGCGCGATTGATCGAATAGGCGAAAGTGCTGGCGGTGATCGGCGTGCCATCGCTCCACTTCAGCCCCGCGCGCACGTGAAACGTGTAGGTGAGGCCATTTTCACTGACATCGGGCAAGCCATCGGCGGCCCACGGGATCACCTGCTGGTTGGCGTTGAGCGTCACCAGTCCCGGATAGATGAGCGACATGACCGCCAGGCTGTTGGCGTCCGCGACGGTTGCCGGATCCAGCCCGCTGATATCTTTCTGACCGATCAGCGGCACGCGCAGCACCTGCTGGCTATCGGGTAGCGCTGTCGGCTTCGGCTGGGTGGAACCCGACTCGCACCCTGCGAGTATGATGGTCATCACACAGACCAGCAGGCCGAACGTCACGAATGGAACTCTGCGCAGAGCGCGTCGCATGCGGATTACTCCTGGTTACTCCCTCGCCAATCAGGTCTGGCGCGGTGTGCCGGGCAAGCGTATTGCAGGCCTATATTGAGCGCTGTGTAAGCGCATCAGGTACTATGATGACGAAGATCTCTCGTCGTTCTGTTCCGACGATAGCCTATTGCGTATTTGTTCACGTCACTCCGTATAAGACGCGCAAGACCGACCGAAGCAACATGACGAACACTACAGACCACATCACCAGGAGTACGCGCCGATGCCATTTCCACTCTCACGTGACAGTACATCTCCGCATGCCCCCGGCGGTGGCCCGGATGCGCCAGAAAGTCCCTGGCGCACGGTGAGCAGCCATGAAATCTACCGCAACTCCTGGCTGACCGTCACCGAGTATGACGTCATTCGGCCCGATGGCGAGCGCGGCATCTACGGCGTCGTTGATCCCGGAGCCAATGCTACCATCGTTGCGTTAGAAAATGATGAAACCATCTGGCTCATCCGCGAATTCAGCTACCCGCTCCAGCGGGAGCGCTGGATTCTGCCAACCGGGCGAGTCGAGCCAGGCGAAGACCCCTTGCGTGCGGCCCAGCGCGAGCTAGCGGAGGAGGTCGGCCTGCAAGCCGCCGCCTGGCAAAAGCTCGGCGCATTCCCGCTCAGCGGCGGCATCTCGACGCAGGTTAGCCACATCTATCTGGCGCGCGAGCTTCACCGTGGCGTGGCTGCCCCCGAGGGTACCGAACGGATCGAGCCGCGCCAGTTGCCGCTCCGCCAGGCCTACGCCGCCTGCCTGGACGGTACGATCAGCGACGCGCCAGTCGTTCTCGCCATCTGGCGAGCGTGGGCGCTGCTCCACGATGGCGAAGGCCCGCCCACGCCCTAGTCCTTAGCTACTCGGTCACATCGCGGCGGCTCAGCAGGAAGTAGCTGCCACCGAAGAAAATCGCGCAGTAGACCAGCGAGACGAGCAACGCCCGCACAAACGAAAAATTGTTGCTAGGCGCTGGCGCTAGGCTGATAGGATACTGCCCGGCATAGCCCAGCAGCGCGCCAACATTACTGCCAAGGAACCAGTCGGGGATGTGCTGCAAGACGTTGCCGAAATCGATGTGAGCGAAGTTGTACATCGCTCCACCGATTGCCTGAAGAATGGGCGTCAGGATCAGCTCGATCACGATTACGCCGAGCGCCAGCCCGACCCCCGCCGCCGTGCTCTTGCCCAGCGTCGCCGCCGCCAGCGCCACCAGCGTATAGGTGAACAGGCTGAACGAGAACGCGAGAAAGAACTTGATGATCTCCATCCAGCCGCCAAACGACGGCATCGAGACGCCCATGCCGAAGGCTGGCCCCATCATGAGGCCAACGATCGCCCCTATGACCAGCATGCCAGCGGCCACAACCATCGAGATGACCGCCAGCGCGACCGCCTGCGCCGTGAGCATCTGGAGGCGACTGGTTCCGCGCGAGAACGCCAGCCGTTGCGTGCTGAAGCCGTACTCGCTGCCCACCAGCGCGCCCGCCAGGATACAGATCAGTATCAGGCCGACGATGCGGGTGACGGTGGCGGCGAAGCCCAGCGAGGTCGGGAAGGTCACCGGATCGCTGAACTGGGCGATGGTGGCTTGCTTCCGCGCCTCCTGCTCCTGCTGTATTTGCTTGATTTCCTGCGGGGTTGGGGTGGAGCATCCAGTCGCGTCTGGCGGACATTGGAACTGCAAGTCCTGCGCGGTTGGCGTGGGTTGATTCTGGACGGAGGTGAGGCCGATGCCAACGACAGTGATGACGAGCGCGTACGCCACGACCATGATGATGATCAGCACCTTCGCCATCATCCGCCGCCAGGCCAGATAAAGCTCCCAGCGAGTCAGGCGAAACACCTCGGTGATCCAGATGCCAGCGGGCGCGGGAACAGCGGCCGCGCTGGCGCTGGTCTGGGGAGCGGTCGGATTCATTCGACGCCTCCTTGCGGGGGTGTGGACGACGAAACGGGCGACATGGGCGATAAGGGCGACATGGGCGCCGCAGTGGAAGCTGGCGCGCCGTCGCCGCTCTCGCCGGTGAGCGCGAGGAAGTATTGTTCGAGGCTTCCCTCACGGCGGCGCAGTTCGGCGGCATAGATGCCCTGTTCCGCCAGCAGCGCATTGACATCCGCGGCGCGCTCCAGCGGCGCATCGACAAAAAGAATCTGGCCGCCTGGGGGAACCCAGGAGCCCGACTCCGGCGCGGCGAGGCTTGCGCCCCGCAACCAGGGGGTGGTCGGTGTCGCTCCCTGGAGGGTTTCCAGCGCGTGCGCGAGTTGCGCGGGATCGGCAAAGCCGAGTTGCACGCCGATCTGGGCGGAGAGCAGATCGCCAACTTCGCCCTGCGCTAGGAGCGTGCCTTCTTTCATGATGGCAACGCGCGTGCAGACTTGCTGCACCTCGTGGAGCAGGTGGCTGGCCAGCAGCACGGTGATGCCGCGCTGCGCAAGCTGCTTGATGAGCGCGCGCACCTCCACCATGCCCGCCGGATCAAGGCCGTTGGTCGGCTCATCCAGCACGACCAGCTCCGGCTGGGTGAGCAACGCCGCCCCAATGCCGAGCCGCTGCTTCATGCCGAGCGAGTATTTGCGATAGGCGTCATCGGCGCGCTCGCTCAGGCCAACATAGCCAATCGCCTCGTCTACGCGCCTGCGCGATTCGGGCGAGTTGGGCAATCCGGCGAAGATGGCGACGCCGCGCAGATTCTGCCGCCCGGAGAGGTAGGGATAGAATGCTGGCTGCTCGACCACCGCGCCCACCCGCCGGAGCGCTGCGCGCCGCTGATCGCTCTGGCTATGCTCGCCGCCGAAGAGCGAGATCGAGCCAGCGGTCGGCCAGACCAGCCCCAGCACCATGCGGAGCGTCGTGGATTTGCCAGAGCCGTTCGGTCCGAGCAGGCCAAACACATCTCCACGCCGAACATCGAGACTCAATCCGTTGACGGCCAGCCGCTTCGAGTAGCGTTTCGTCAGCCCGGTCGTGGCAAGCACCACCTCGCTACCGCTCGCCGCGCCGTCCCTCGCTGGCGCAACAGTGGCATCCATGAATATTCCCTCTTTTCCTCACGAGTCCAGGCAGATCGAGAAGCTCCTGACGCTGGACGCCTTCTCTGCCCAGAGAGTATAGACGTATCTCATCTTTGTGGTCAATCCAGAGAATTGACTGTGACGGCCCGCTATGCTAAGGTACGCCTGAATGGCCGTGCGCCTGTACGTGCGCCTGTACGCGTGCCACACGCTATCTTTATCAGGCTGTTCATCACAGTTGTTGGTTTCGACGTTCCCGGCGAGCGGTATCTGGGGTATTTATCTTACGCGGCGCGCACAGCGCCATTGGCCCGGAGCGTCTGAAAGAGGAGTGTGACACCTCATGTCAGTGGATTTTGAGCGCATGGCTGCGCATCTACCAGCAGACCAGCGCAAAGACCTCGGCCGCACGTATCGCCGTAGCGCCAAGAACGAGACAACGGCGTTCCTCTCCTGCTTTTTCCTAGGCATCTTTGGCGTGCATCATATGTATCTGGGAGAGTGGGCGCGCGGCCTGGCTCATCTGATTATTCCTGTAGTGGCGGCGATTGTGGTCGTCGCGGGGGTGCTGGGCAGTCTGCCTTCGCTACCCATCGTGGTGATCGTCGCCGTGCTTCTCATCGTCGGCCTCATCTGGGAGATCATTGAGTTGTTCCAGGTGGATGACAAGGTGCGTCACCACAATCTGGCGCTGGCCGAAAGCCTGATTGGCGCGGGCGCGCTGGCCGATAGCTCGGCGCTAACCGACGCGGTGGCCCGGCTCGATAGCGCTATGACCGGCGCGACTGTGGCCGCTGGAGCCGCAGTGGCGGGCGGGATCACCGCTGAGGATGTTTCGGCAGCGCGGGCGATGGCAGACGAGCACAACGGCGCGATCATGGAGGAGTTTGACTCCTCGACCACGAAGTTCATCAGCGACGACCCAAGCGCGACCACCCCCGGCGCGCCCACCGAGTGGAGCGAGACGACGGTTTCTGGCGCGCCAGACCCCTCCGCTGATGACACGCTCGATCTTCCCGCGCCAGAGTATGTTACCCATACGCACACCGAGACGGCAAACACCGTCACCGACAGCTATGAATATGACCGAGCGCCCGACGCGACACAGCCAATGGCGATTCCAACCACCCATGAAGCTGAGGCGGCCACCTGGCCCGATCATCCTCCTTTGGATCTGGCCGCCAGTGCCATGGATGTGACCGATCACCATGCCTACGTTCCCCCAGCCGAGGCGATAGCTGATGTGGAGGGCGCGGGCGCGGCGCCGCACTACGTGGCGTTGCCAGACGATCAACCGGCAACGGCAGCGCCACTGGCGGTAGACGCCTCGACCACGGCACGCGACGCCACGGACGCTCATCCACACGCGCCGCATGCCGGACTGGTGGCCGATGTGGAGGCGAACCCGACGCAGGCGGTCTATGTGAATTTGCCAGATGAGACGTATGTGCCGCCTATCGTCCCGGTGACAGACGCGGCCATCGCTGTCGCGGGCGCCGACGCTGGCTATCTCGCGTCTCAGGCCGCCGAGCCACCTGCTGCCCCCGCTGCCGCGCCTGAATCAGCTGTAGAGGCGGCGCCAACCTCTGGCCCGCTGATGAAGCGCATTCGCATGAAGCGGCAGATTGTGGTGGACGGACAGGTGGTGCGCGAAGAGGTGGTCGAGAAGCTTGTGCCAGTGGATACCGATACGACCTCGATGGTGGCTGAGATGGACACCGAGCTTGGTCATGCCACCAAGGAGGAGATCGCCCACATGGCCAATCTCGATCCTGACAGCAGCCTCGATCTGCGTCGGCGCACCGAGTTACCCGCCGACGAGCAGTAGATTGCTCCCGGCCTTCGCTCACATGACTGCTGGCGAGGAGTCAGTCCGCCGAGACGGCATCCTCTCCCGGCCGCGCCTCTTTACGGAGCGACGAGACGACCAGCCCTTCTGGCAGTTGGCGCCGACGCCACGGATGTTGGCCGCGCGACGCAAGGGCGACGTAGAGCAGCGCTGCTGCCGGGCCGAGCGCCTCCCCCAGCGCAATCAGCAGGTAGGTCCACTGATTGAGAGGCTGGCAGACGGGAATGCCTACATTATCTGGTGAAATATACGCGCAAGGCTGCACGTTCACTTCCGCCAGAATAGTGATGGAGTACGACAGGAAGCCCGCGACCACCATCAGCGCGAACCAGACCCAGCGCTTCGATTGCACGGCATGCGCCAGCGCCAGCGTCCACGCGGCCAGCAGCAGAACGCCTCCGACCCGCGCCACGATGCCATCCAGGGAACCCAGCTCGCTAACGCTCATGCTGTATCCGAGCACATCAGTGATGCCGCGATACCAGGCGAAGGCGACGGCTAGCAGCGCGCCGACACCGCTGACGAGAATCGCGCCATGGGTTCGGCGCGCGCCAAGCAGAATGGCCAGCGGAATCGCCAGGATTGGCAGGATGACCCACTGTAACTGAAACTGCAACCATTGCGAAAGCACAGCTTGTTTCCTCGTTTCATAGATCGCCATCCTGGCGCGCCATGCTCCACTACTGTTGCCTCGAAGCAGCGGGCGCATGGTATCATAGTGTCCTGGATGGCCATATACTACCAACCCACCGATATATCTGTCCACCGGGAAAGAGAGCCGTGCCAATGCGCATCGTGACCGAGCCAGAGATTTACGTCGTGGGCCGTCAGACGCTGAACAACGACGAGGTACAGCGCTTCTTGAACGATCACGAGACCTACTGGGAGACTGATTCCGAGAACGGCTCCGAACTGATCGTCGAGCTGGCGGGCCGCGTATGTTACATGTCTTTCGGTAATAAGCAGTTTCGCAAGACGAACGACGCGTATGTCGGCAATCTCATCAACCAGGGACACGGCTCAGTGTTGGAGCACGCCGTCTGGGATCTGCTGCTCACGGGCATTTCGCGCAGCCTGACCCACGAACTGGTGCGGCACAGGGCGGGGGTTGGAGTTTCCCAGCTTAGCCAACGCTATGTGGATGAGTCCACCGCCGACTTCGTCGAGCCGGCCATCATCGCGGGCGACCCTGAGCTACACGCTCTCTGGGAGCAGTCGGTTGAGACGTCGCACGCGGCATATAAAGAACTGGTGGCGGGGCTGGCGCGGAAGGTGCAGGAGCAACATGGTGAGTTACCACGGACGCAACGGCTGAAGATGGCGAGGGAGGCGGCGCGGAGCGTGCTGCCGAACGCCACCGAGACGAAGATGCTCTTCTCCGCCAACGCGCGCGCCCTCCGCTGGATCATCACCCTGCGTGGCGGGGAGGGCGCCGAGCCGGAGATTCGTAAGTTCGCCGTCAAGCTCTGCCGTGTGATGCAGCAGGAGGCGCCCGTCCTCTTCGGCGACTTCCAGATCGTCCAGTTAGCGGATGGCAGCGAGGGCGTGCAGGCGGACCATCAAAAGGTGTGATCGTATGTTTCTAACGCTGGAAGGCATCGAGGGATCGGGCAAATCCACCCAGGCACAGCGCCTCGCCGAGCGTCTGCGTGAAAGCGGACATGAGGTCTGGCTGACACGCGAGCCTGGCGGCACGCCGCTGGCCGGGGCAATTCGCGCGCTGATACTCAATCCCGAACCGAGCCGAATCGCGCTTTCGCAGGCAGGCTGGGCGCCTGGAGACGAACCCGTCGAAGAGACGCTGCCGTTGACCGAGGCGCTGCTCCTCTCCGCCGCGCGCACCCAGCACGTTCCCGCAATCCGCACGCATCTGGCGGCGGGCGAGATCGTCATCAGCGACCGCTATGCCGACGCCACCCGCGCCTATCAGGGGTCGGCGCGCGGCTTCGACATGACGACCATCCTCACGCTCGAAGATATGGCGACGGATGGCCTGCGCCCCGACCTGACGCTGCTGCTGGATTTGCCAGCCGAGATAGGGCAAGCGCGCAAGGTCGAGGCGTCGGCGGATGGCGGCGCTTGGGACCGCATCGACGCCGAGAGCCTGGCATTTCACCAGCGGGTGCGCGCGGGCTACCTGGAGCTTGCCGCCGCCGAGCCGCAACGTATCCTCGTGGTGGATGCCATGCAGCCACCCGACGCGCTGGCCGACCTCATCTGGGAGACGGTGAAGGCGCGGCTCCCCGCCTAACAAGCGGGGGTAGGCTGCGGGTAGTCCACTGGCAAAGGAAGCGGCTTGGGCAGCAGCGTATCCAGGTGACGGAGCGAGGCGCTGGCGAGATTGCGCATCGTTGTGCCGTCTGTCGTGCCAGAGAAGAAGAACGTCCAGCCGTCGGCCAATGGGACCGTGACTGTGACAACATCGTGGTCAGTCACTTGCCAGCCGCTGCGCCCGCCGATGCTGACGGTTTCCGCCACAGTTGGACGGGTCGCGCTGCCCGCGTAGCGCCCGGTGACAAAGATACGTCTGTTCGATTCCAGCAACAGCAGCGAGGATGGCATGATATCTCCACTCATTGGCTCTGGCTCGTAGCTATCCTGTGGCAGAGGCAGCCATGACGGAATCTGATACGCATTCGGTCCCAGTTTCGCACCGGCGGGAAGCCTCTCTCCGAACAGACCGCCCTCGATGTCCCAGGCGGGGCAGCTCGGCTGCACACGCTTATCCAGCGCCAGCGGCATGATCGCGATGCCCACGTGGGTATCTCCCCCGTCCTGCGAGCATGTGGCGTGTGCTAACACGACACCGTACGTTGGCCCAGCCACCAGCCAGGTAAGCGTTGTCGTCGTAGGGCTGGCAGGCGGCCGATTGCCACAGATATTCAACACGCTCATGCCCGCCGCGTATGCCTGTTGTGGAGTGGCGGGCGGAGGTGTCACACGCGTCCAGACATATGGCATCGGTGCCGGTACGCTGTATATAGTCGATGAAGATGAGCTATAGGCGGGTACCCAGGGCAGCGGCACGGCGCAGCCCGCAAACAGCGCCAGCATAGACGCCAGCAGCGCGACGCCAACCAGACGTGGCAATATCCTTCGCCCAGGTCGTAAGCTGTCCATACGCGGCGACTCCTTACTCGGCGGCATGTCTCGATAGCAGTATAGCATCCGATCATAGAGACGCCAGGATAATGTGGTTCTGTTTCCGCGTGAGGAAGCAATGCCTCATGATATACTGTTCTGGTATGTTTTGAGATACCGCCCCGATGCTTTCGGGGCCGAAGGATGCGCTATTCCCCTCCAGAAACGGGAGGTTCCACTAGATGTTCGAAAGTCTCTCTCAGCGGCTCGATAGCATCTTCGAGCGCCTGCGTAGCAAGGGCCGGATCACCGAGCAGGATGTGACCGAGGCCATGCGCGAGGTGCGCCAGGCGCTGCTCGAAGCCGATGTCAATTTCAAGCTGGTCAAGCAGTTCGTCGCGCGCGTGCAGGAGCGCGCCATGGCGACCGTCGGCGCCGAGGTGCTTAGCGGCGTCACGGCGGCGCAGCAAATCTTCGGCATCGTCCACGAAGAGCTGGTCACCATGCTCGGCGGCGAGGATGAGGGCAGCGGCAAGATCCAGTTCGCCGGAGCGCCGCCCACCATCATCATGCTCGTTGGTTTGCAAGGCTCTGGCAAGACGACTCACGCGGGCAAGCTGGCCAACTGGTTCCGCAAGAATGGCCAGAAGCCGGGCATGGTCGCCGCCGACATGCAGCGGCCCGCCGCCGTGCAGCAGTTGCAGCAGATCGGGCGGCAGCTGGATATCCCCGTCTATGCCGAGCCAGCGGGCAACAAGCCCGTGGACATCACCCAGCGCAGCCTCAAATGGGCGCGCGAGCAAGCGCTGACCATTCTCATTCTCGACACGGCGGGACGCCTGCACATCGACGAAGACCTGATGCACGAGGTCGCCACCATCCGCCAGCGCACCCAGCCACAGGAAGTGCTGCTGGTGGTGGATGCGATGACCGGGCAGGATGCCGTGCGCGTGGCCGACGAATTCAACAAGACAGTCGGGCTGACCGGCCTCATCCTGACCAAGATGGATGGCGACGCCCGTGGTGGCGCGGCGCTGTCCGTGCGCCAGGTGACCGGCGTGCCGATCAAGTTCATGGGTACGGGCGAGAAGCTCGACGCGCTGGAGCAGTTCTATCCCGACCGGCTGGCGCAGCGCATTCTTGGCATGGGCGATGTGATGTCGCTGATCGAGCGCGCCCGCGAGCAGATTGACGAGAAGCAGGCCGAGAAGATGGCCCGCAAGATGGGAACGGGCCGGTTCGATCTCGAAGATTTCTTGCAGCAGATGCGCAGTATGCGTAAGATGGGGCCGATGGCGCAACTGCTCGAAATGATCCCCGGCATGGGCAAAGCAATGAGCGACCCGCAGGTCAAGGCCGCACTCGAAGGCGACCAGATGAAGCAGACCGAGGCGATCATACTCTCGATGACGATGGAAGAGCGCCACAACCCCGATATCCTCAACGGCAGCCGCAAGCGCCGCATCGCGAAGGGCAGCGGGACAACACCACAGGAGATCAACCAGCTGCTCGCCTCGTTCAAGCAGGCTCAGACGATGATGAAGCAGATGATGGCGATGCAGCAGCCAGGTAGGAAAGGCCGCCGAGGGCGCTTAGGCGGCCTGGGTGGCGGCTTAGGCGGCCTGGGTGGCCTGGGCGGTGGCGGCCCGTTCGGCCAATAGGCGGCTGGCGACTGAAGTCGCGCCTGAACGGCATCGCTTCGCTCCGCCACAAAACCCGTCCTTCGGGCTGCTGCTGCTCCGCGCGCCCTCGCGCGCTTCTCGCCTCGTGCCTCGGCTCGCGCGGCTGCCCTGCGCGGGTTTCAACCACTTGCCCTCTACCGGGTTCGCCGCGGGCTATTTCTGGGAAGTCCGCGCAGACGGCCTTCGTGGCCGAACGCGGTAAGGCCATTCAGGCGCGGTTTTGACCGCCCCTCGCCAACCGCATAACTCCAAGATGCCGCTGTCCATGTACCAGCCCCAGCACAGAAGCAGATAGCCGCTTCGTCTCATACTATGGAAACGGAAGTTGCCGCCAGGTTACTCTTACTGTTCAGGAGTGAACTGGGCGGTTTCCCGTTTCCTGAGCACGCGCATAAGCAACTTCAAAAGGCGCGTTCCCACAGTACTCGCGAGCGATTGATGTTCCCCAGGGCTACTCTGTACGTTTATTCGATTAAGCGGATGAGGAGAGTCTCCGTCGCGCCAATGCAGATCCATGTGCATGATGCGCGCTTCGTAGTGACTCCGCGGTGTGGCGCGAGGAGGTTCGGTCGAGCATGTTTGGACGCCAGTCTGTCAATATCCTTCCCCGCCGCACACCCCGCTGGGTTATGGCGCTGCTGATCGTTGTTGTGGTCTGTATGACGCTTGCGGCCTGTGGCAGCGACCCCAACCAGGAGGCGGCGCAGCAGAACAAGGCGCGCCTCGACAACGAGCTGAAGCACGCGCGCACGGCCCTCGGCTTGCCCGATTCGATGCTGAATCCTATCGTCACGCAGGAAAATCAAATATCGTCTGGCGAGGGCGGCTTCAACTACAACTACCAGGATGCCGCGGCGAACTATACGCTGCTCTTCAATCAACTGGTCAGTATGGAGCAAAATGCTCAGCAGACTTTGCAGAAACAGGCCAACGACGACATCCAGGCGTTCGCGAAGGCCGTCACGCAACTACGCGGCGACGGCTTCAGCGAGATCGATGTCTATCAGGCGCGGCTCGATCAGGCGGTGCAGGACTGGAACACCGCGAAGACGGTGGGCGACTATGCCAGAGTAGACATAACCGTGCAGCAGCAGACGGCGGCATTGCACGCGCTCTGGCCAGCCTACCAGAAGCTTCAGGACTTCCAGGCGATTCTGCGGACGCTGCAGAACGCCGGGATGAACTCCGCCATGGGCCAGATTGAATATCAGCAAAATCTCGACGCGATTCGCGCTGGCCTGCCCGCCGATCGCTATTCCAAGCTGGTGGCGGTGATCGACGGCCAGATCGTCCAGTTGATGGCCGACCAGGCAGAGGCGACGCCATATATCGGCGCTGCCCTGCTCGACTCGTTCCAGGCGCGCATTGACCTGCTCAAGACCTACGGCCAGAACACGACGACCTTCCAGCAACAGCACGACGACGATGTGACTCAACTGAAGGCGGCGAAGAGCACAACCGACTACCTCCAGCTTGGCCAGACTGTTAACAAGCAGATCGACGCGATGTCCTTGTCGCTGCTCAAAGCGAAGGCATTCAGCGATTACGCGCAGTTGCAGAAGCTGGTCAATCTGGTCGGGAATATCCGGCTGACCTGTCATTTGGACAACTGCACCTATCCAAATGGCGACTATCCAGCCGACTATGAGTACCTGGATCCGTGGGTAGGTATCGGCGATGCCCACGACGTTCTCTACGCCGCCCGCGATCTGGGGTCATACCAGGCCGCGGATGACGTCATCATCAACTTGACGATCAGTCTGCGCGCGCTCAAAGACAACCTGAATGACCCAACCCCGCACTCACAACCGCACGCGACCGACCTGCTGCTCATCAACACAGCCTACCATCTTACTGGCAAGGTGATCGTCGTCTCACTGCGCGAGCAGACGTTGCGCGCATATGATAACGGGCAGATGGTCTGGTGGTCGTATGTGACGACTGGCGCTTACCGCCCGAACGAGCAGTTGCCGTCGTGGCCGGGGTTGCACTACGCGATGTACAAGCTCTACCATACAGAGTTCACGTCGCCGGATCCGCCCGGCTCGCCGGACTACTATGCGCCGACGCCGATCAACTACGCCATCGCCTACGCGCCGAATGGCTACTTCCTTCATGACGCCTGGTGGCGTGCCGAGTTTGGGCCGGATACCAACCTGCCACACTGGGATCCAGCGGCGTTCAGCGGCGGTTCACACGGCTGCGTGAACCTGCCTGAGAACAACATGGCGTATCTCTACGACTGGACGCCCATCGGCACGCCGATTGTGGTGTACTAGGCAATTGGCGATTTAGGCAAGCTTCGCGCAAAAAACAACGCATGCCTGAGGGTTGCAAGCCGTAGACTGAAGACCTACGGCTAATCCTGCCCGAGCTTACCCGCTTACCGTCGCCGTCAGTGTGACCTCTGAACGACTGGGATTATCCGCGGCATTTGCGTCGCGGAGTGGAGATAGGTAGTCCTACCAGCCTGCGCCCACCGTGGCGGCCTCCAGCCAGGCGTCGCCCGCGTGCAGCCGCGCCAGAATCGCTCCCTCGCGAACACCACGCCGACTGATCGAGAGCGCCTCCGCGCCGAGATGCTCCACCACCGCCCGCAACACCGCCTCGCCCGCGCCGAGTATCTCTGCCCGCGCCAGGGGAATCCCATACAACTCCGTAAGTCGCGCGGCGGGTGTCGCCACGAGCAGCGATGCAAGCGCTTCTAGGTGTTCGCGAGCGAGCAGCCCCAGCCGCATGCCATCCGCATTCGGCGCGTGAAGTGTTTCGGGAGGTGGCGCTTCCTCACCAGCGGCCAGATCCTCCGGCTCGGGGATATGCAGCGCGCGGGCGGCAAGCATGGTGAGCGTCGTGGCGGTGCCGCCGCAGGCGATGACCCGCCCAACCGGGAGCGGCACATTCAGAGCAGCAAGCTGCTCGGTCGCCGCCGCGCGCACCTGATCCAGCTCGGCGGCGCGCGGCGGGTCGGATGGCGCATAGCGTGCGTGCATCGCGCCGGAGCCGAGGGGGAGTGAGCTACGCCACGCAATGCGCGACCCCTCGCCGATGACCACCTCCATACTGCCGCCACCGAGATCGAGCACCGCCCGCCGTTCGGCTGTAGCGGGCAATCCGCTGGTTGCGCCCCAGTAGGTAAGTGCGGCCTCCTGCTCGCCGGTAATGACTTGTAGTTCGATGCCTGTATCCGTGCGCACTCGCGCCAGAAAGTCATCAGCGTTGGCGGCGGAGCGCAGGCTCTCGGTGGCGATGGCCAGCAACTCGTTCGCGCCAAGCGACTGCGCCTTCGCCGCATACTCGCGCAAGATCGAGATAGCGCGCTCGGTGCGCTCTGGCCCGATAGCGCCCGTGGCTGAGACATCTTCGCCGAGCCGCGTCAGGTCCAGCACATCGGCCAGTGTGATGAGGTCGCCGCCGTCCTCCGTCGGATGCGCGACCACCAGATGAATCGTATTGCTGCCAACGTCTACCGCGGCAAGAGGGGTGTATTCCATAACCTTTATCTCCCGAGTATGCAACCGGGTATGCGACGTGTTTCATAAGGATACGCCATATCATGGCCCTAACCTGGACGCAAGGACAAGATAGTTGGCTGTTCCACGTGGCTCACACTATTTACTTTGCGTGAGAACGGCTGTACGCAAACCGTATATCTGGCAAGCCTTATGCCATCGCGCGTAGCTAGGAGAGGTGTTTGTCCATGTCCATTCGTAATTGGGCGCCAGTGGTCTATGGAAGCGCATTTGGAGCGCTGGTCGGTGGTATAGGCGCTGCACAGGTAGTGGCCAGCGTGTACATGTTCGCAGCGCAAAGCGCAGCATTAGACAAACTCTACCCGCCGGACTATACCGGATACAGGGACGGAACTAATCTTGTGCGTGGCGCAGAAGAGAATTTCGTTTTTACAGGATTCGTAGCGCTTGTTGGCATCGCAGCTATTTTGACGATCGCCGCAATGCTCTCTGCTTCAGCAACACGCAAATTTTGGATGGGCATTGTCACAACGTTCGTTGCTGGAACAATTTGCACATTCATCTATATTGTGGCGAATGCCTTGACCTTCCCAACAGGGTTCAATCCATTGGCGCTCTTTGACACTTCTTTCGATGGCCAAAATTACACCGCTGTCTTTGCAATCATAGGCTTTCAGCTCGCCTGGACCACCGGCCTGCTAGGCTCCACAATAGGAACACTCTCCAGGGAGGAGCCTGCTTACTACCTTTGTAACTACGATAAGCAAGTGTAGCCTGCTCCGCTACAGTGTAAACATTGTAAGGATGGCTTTTGCGAAGCGCTGCCTTGACGCGGGCCACTCAGGCGGGATACGCTGCTCAACAGTGTGACACGATGCACAGGACAGGAGCCTGCATGACCAACGATCCCCTTCCCAAAGATGATACCGCGCCTCTCCAGCAAGAGAATGGCCACGCGGCATCTACGCGGGAAGGACTGGTCGTCGCACTTGCTCCAAATGTCTTCGAGGTTGTCACCGCAGACGGTGTATCGTGGCTCTGCACGCTGCGTGGTCGGTTGCGCAAACCGCGTCCAGCGCGACAGGCGCCGCGTCAGCAGCAATCTTCCCGCCAGGCCCCTGTGTCTATCCCCACCGAAGAGCCAGCGGTCGAGGCGCCGACACGGGTTGCCCCAGGTGATCAGGTGCGCTTCACGCCGCTGGGTGACGGTGAGGGCGTCATCGAAGAGATCATTCCGCGCCGGACTGTGCTGGCCCGCGCCCGCCCGGAGGTTGGCACGGAGCAGGTGCTGCTGGCGAATCCCGATCAGGCAGTGTTGGTCTTTGCCATGCGTGAGCCGTCGCCTCACTTTGGTCTGCTGGACCGCTACCTTGCCCTCTGCGAACATGCCCACGTCCCCGCGCTCATCTGCCTGAACAAAGACGACCTGGGCGAGCCGGAGGATGTCGCCCACGCGGAAGAGACCTACCGCGCGCTGGGGTATCCGGTGTTACGGACCAGCGCGACGACCGGCGACGGGCTGGATGCCCTTCGCCAGCGGCTTGCTGGGCGTATCTCGCTCCTGACTGGGCCATCTGGCGTGGGCAAGTCGTCGCTGATGAACACGCTCATCCCCGACGCGCGCCAGCGGACGGGCGAGATCAGCACGGCAACCGGCAAGGGCCGCCATACGACGACGGGTGTGCGCCTGCTGCCGCTGCCGGACGGCGGCTGGCTGGCCGATTCAGCCGGGATTCGCGAGCTAGCGCTCTGGCAGGTACCATCAGATGAGCTGGCGAGCTGCTTTGTCGAGCTACGCGACGCGGCGGGTAACTGCGAGTATGAGGACTGCACACACGGCATCGAGGAGGAGGGCTGCGCGCTGCGCGCTGTGCTGATCGAGGGGCGCATGACGCCGGAACGCTATGCCAGCTTCCAGCGGCTGCTGGACGAGGCGCGCGCCGCCGAGGGGCCAGCCTGGGAGGCGAAGCGGCGGTGAGCAAAAAGGGATCGAGAGTTATGAAGCGCATCGCAGTCGTGACCAGTGGTGGTGACGCGCCCGGCATGAACGCGGCGGTGCGCGCGCTGGTGCGGACGGCCGCTGCGGAACAGGTTGAAGTGTTAGGCATCCGTGACGGATTTGCTGGACTGCTCACGGACCGCTTCAAGCCGCTCGATAGCCAGTCCGTCGCCGGAATACTCCAGCGTGGCGGCACTGTTCTCGGCTCGACACGCTTCCCCCAGTTTTGCGAGCGCGCCACCCAGGAAGAGGCAGCGACCCGGCTGAGCGCCGCGGGAGTCGATGGGCTAGTGGTCATCGGCGGCAATGGCTCGCAGCAGGGCGCGCTGGCGCTGCACCAGCTGGGCTTTCCAACGGTGGGCGTCGCCTCCACCATCGACAACGATCTCGCGGTGACTGAGGCGACCATTGGCGTTGATACCGCGCTCAACACGGCGCTCGAATGCATCGATCGGCTTAAGGATACCGCGACCTCGCACCAGCGCGCCTTTCTAGTCGAGGTGATGGGCCGCAATTCGGGCTACCTGGCGATGATGGCGGCCATCGCATCGGGCGCGGAGCTGGCAATGGTCCCGGAGCGCCCGGTTGATCTGGAAGTTGTTGCCGAAGATGTGCGCGCGAGTTACGCCCGCGGCAAGCGCCACTACATCGTCGTCATTGCCGAAGGCGCGCATCCCGGCGTCCGCGATCTCGCCGACTACCTCAGCAGTCACCCCAGCGGTTTCGAGGCGAGGCTGAGCGTGCTCGGCCACGTCCAGCGTGGCGGATCGCCAACCGCGCGCGACCGCGTGCTCGCCAGCCGGTTTGGCGCGGGCGCGGCGCGGGCGTTGCTGGCGGGCCGTTCTGGCGTTGTCGTCGGGCTGGTGGAAGGGCAACTCGCTGAAATCCCGCTGGAAGACGCGCTCGTCGCCTGCAACAAGGTGACGGCGGAGATGCTGGCGCTGGCCGATGTGCTGGCGCGCTGATCGCGTAGGCGACTGGGTATCCCAGGACAATCTGCTTGACGCTGCCTGTCTTCGACACATAGAATGTGCGGTATGAGTGAACTAATGACCCGCATCGAAGCACTACAACGCCGGGTGTATGAAATAACGGTGTATCTTTGACCTCGCTGCCAAAAAGCAGCAGATAGCGGCTATCGAGGAAGAGTCCCTCGCGCCCGATTTCTACAACGACCGCGTGCATGCGCAGCGGCAGATGCAGACGATGAGCCGCCTGCGCGACGAGGTATTTGTCTGGGAATCGCTCGACGCGCGCCTCGCCGAACTCCACGAACTGACCGAACTACTCGAAACTGACCCAGATAGCCAGCTTGAGGGCGAGATCGACGAATCGCTCGCGCAAATCGAAGAAGACCTGGAGAAGCAGCGTTTCCGGCTGCTGCTCAACGGCCCGCACGACGCCAAATCGGCCATCATCTCGATCCACGCGGGCAACGGCGGCACCGACGCGATGGACTGGGTGCAGATGCTGCAGCGCGCCTATATGCGCTGGGCAGAGTCGCACGGCTACAAGGTGGAGCTGTTGGACGAGATGCCCGGTGAAGAGGCTGGCATCAAGAGCACGACGTTCAGCGTGGAGGGGCCGTATGCCTACGGCTATCTGCGCGGTGAGGCGGGCGCGCACCGGCTGATTCGCCTCTCGCCTTTCGACGCCGCCCACCGCAGGCAGACATCCTTTGCCAAAGTTGAGGTGATGCCCGACATTGGCGAGGAGCCGATTGAGATCAACATCCGGCCCGAGGACCTGGAGGTGGATACCTTCCGCTCGACCGGCAAGGGCGGCCAGCATCTCAACAAGACCGACTCCGCCGTGCGCATCCGCCACAAGCCGACAGGTATCGTCGTCACCTGCCAGAACGAGCGCTCGCAGATCCAGAACCGCGAACTGGCGCTGCGTGTGCTCAAGTCGCGGCTCTACGAGTTGGAGATCGAGCAGCGCGAGCGTGAGGCGGCGCAACTCAAGGGGGTACACGTCGAGGCCGACTTCGGCAACCAGATTCGCACGGTGACGATTCACCCGTACTCGCTGGTGAAAGACCACCGCACAGGCGCCGACCAGTCTGATACCGTCGCCTACTTGAACGGCGAGATGGATCGCTTCATCCAGGCGAACCTGACCGCGCGGGCAGGTGAGGCGCTGGCTGCGGCGACCTCGTAGGGCGCACCTCACCCCCAGCCCCTCTCCTCATAGGAGAGGGGAGCCAGACTCATCCCTGCCTTATCACCACTCGGCTCGCCTTTGCCCTCCCCTCGCAGGGGAGGGTGGCCGAAGGCCGGGAGGGGTCTCTCTACGGGAACGCCTGACCAGTTGGCCGCACCACCATCTCCGAGATGGCGTAGTGCGCTGGCTGCTCGATGGCGAAGACCACCGCGCGGGCGATATCGGCGGGGACGAGCGGTGTCGCACCTTTGAGCATGGTTTCGAGGATACCAGGCGGATAGTCCGCGACCTGCTGGAACTCGGAGATGACAACCCCTGGCTCGATGGTCGTCACCCGCACGCCTCGTGGGCCAACCTCCTGCCGGAGCACGTCCGCGATGGCCGTCGCCGCGAATTTGCTGCCACAGTAGGCCGAGCCGAGCAGCGTTGGCACGCGGCCCGCCACCGACGACGTCACGATCACATGGCCTTGTCCGCGCTCCAGCATCGGCGCGACGCCATATTTCAGCGTCAGCAGCAGCCCGTAGACGTTGGTATCGATCATGTCTTTCCAACGGGTTATATCGCCGTCAACCAGTGGCGCGCGATAGCCAAAGCCGGAATTGGCGACCAGAATGTCGAGCTTACCCCAGCGTTCGAGCGTCTGTCGCACCGCCGCCTGCACGTCCTCAGGATTGCGCACGTCGCAGGCGAGCGGCAGCGCCTCCCCCTGCCCATCGCTCGCAAGTTCGTCGGCTAGCGCCTGCAAACGCTCCAGCCGACGCGCCGCAAGCGCCACACGCACACCGCGTTGCGCCAGCGCATGGGCCACTGCCATGCCGATGCCGCTACTGGCGCCCGTCACCAGCGCGACCTGCTCGTGCAAGTCCTGAAGCAACTCTGATGGCGGCTGATTAGTACTCACCTGTCGGTCATCCTCTCTGTCCGGCGCGTCCGGTCGCATTTGCCTATCCGCTCGTGTCGAGTTATCGCCTGTCATGCCTTCAACTATAGCATGCGCAGCAGCCGCCTCCTTGTGTACATAAGTACGCGGAGCAAAGGGGTAGAATTGGCCCCTTGACCTCAATAGAACATCAGTTCTATAATGTCCCCATCGCGACGAGAACACCCTTCACCTCCCGGCGGTTGGGGAGCCGCTCGGTGTGAAGTCTCGCTCGCACTGACCCTGGCGCCGCACGTAGCCTCGCGTGTGGCACGGCGTGGATGTCCTCCATCCGCGACGGCCTGGGTGGTCGTGTCCTCTCGCGGCTCCCAGGCGTTTGTGACCCCGAGCGATTCCAGCCATTTCAAGCGCTTTCGTAACGCTTTCGTGACGATGCGTCTGGTATCATGTCCCCATACGGCTCCTGTATGTCTATCTGTGTCTGGCTGGACGTGTGGGAAGAGATAGATGCCATGTCCGCGAAAAAGACGAACAGGCCCAGCCCGGTATCAGCACCGAAGGCTAGCGATACAGTGCTCACGGGACGCTGGCTGATCGTCGCGCGTCGCGTGGGTCGTCGTGTTCGTAGCGATGCTGGCGGCGTTCTTCATCCAGATTCCCTACTATCTGGCGTTCATGTCGCGCGCCTGCCCAGACACCTGTGGGTTTACCACACAACAGGAGGCGGCGCTTGCTGGTATTGGCATCAGCCTCAATACGTTCGCCTGGATGGCGCTCTCGTGTACGTTGGTCATCTCGCTGATCTCAGCCGTGCTGGCGCTCACCCTCGTCAGGCGGCGATCGAACGACTGGATGGCGCTGCTCGTCGCGCTCTTCCTGGTCGGCTATCCCATCATGAACAACGGCACAACGGGAAATCTCCCCACCGATATTCCACCATCTATCTGGGTTCTGTTGCAGGTCCTGACCTTTCCCGTATGGATTGTCTATGCCGCGACGTTTATGCTTTTTCCCAGTGGACGCTTCGCGCCGCGCTGGACGTGGATGCTGTTCATCTTCTGGGCGGTCTGGGGAGAGCTGATTACGCTGACGCCCAATCTGGGTGACGGCGTGCTGTTCCTCGGCTATCCACTCTTTGTCATCACCACGATCATCTGGCAGGTGTACCGCTATCGTCGTGCGTCAACCTCAGTGCAGCGCCAGCAGACGAAATGGGCTATCGCTGGCCTGTTCGCGGTGCTCGTCGCCAACCAGCTTTTCTGGCTGCCTTCAGGCTTTACACCGCTGGGGCAGACGCTCTATATGCCTGCGTCTTTCCTGTTCTACCAACTGGTCATCCTGGCGCTGCCCATCACCTTCTTCATCGCCATCCAGCGCCACCGCCTCTACGATATCGACACGATCATCAACCGCGCGCTGGTCTATGGCTCGGTCACGGTCGTGCTGGCCGCCGCCTATGCGGGCTGCATCATCGCTCTCCAGGCTATTTCGCGCGCGCTTGTGCCGATCCCTGGCGGCCCGGATGAACCGCTCACCATCGTCGTCTCAACACTCCTCATCGCCGCGCTCTTCCAGCCGTTACGGCGGCGGGTGCAGCGGGCGGTGGACCGGCGCTTCTATCGCACGAAGTACGATGCGCGCAAGGCGGTCGAGGCGTTTGGGGCAACGCTGCGGCAGGAGGTCGATATCGCCTCATTCAACGAGCGCTTGTTGACTGTGGTTCAGCAGACAATGGAGCCAGCGCATGTCTCACTCTGGCTCAAGGACCCGTCATCGCTGCGCAAGGAGAGATAATCAGAAGCCGTTGATGATGAGGCTGGCGACGAGAAACGCCAGACCCGCAACGATGCCGACGGCCGAGCCGATTTTACGCCAGGGCGGCAGGGTCGGCCATGCCTGCGCCGAGTTGCCCAGCAGCAGGAACGCAGCGCCAATGCAGAGCAGCGCGCCGCCCAGCAGCGGCGCGTGGGTAAATAGTGAGAGCAGCCCCATTGCGAGGAAGAACGCGCCAACCCATGGTATGTAAGATGAGAAGAACCCCGAACGCATGTTTTCACCTTTCGACATCGTAGAGTTACGATCACAGCCCCATGCCTAGCCGCGGCATTATGCCGCGAAGCTGGCCTACTTCTATGATTGCTACGGGGAAATGACGGTGTTGTGAGACGTTTTGGCGCAGGACGAGCCGCCAATGACATTATATGCCCTTGTACGCGCCGTGTTGCTGTTGGCGCGCCGCGCGGTGTATTGTTGTGAGCGTTGCCAGGCGGCGCGGCTGCCGCTGTTGTTTTCAGAATAATTCAACGACGAAGGAGACCGTATCATGCAGATAGCGGGAACAGGCGCGCTGGTCACCGGCGGCGCGTCGGGGCTGGGCGCGGCGACGGTGCGGCGGCTGGCGGACGCGGGCGCGCGGGTGGTCATCGCCGACCTCAACGCCGAGACGGGTGAGGCGCTGGCGGCAGAACTGGGCGATAAGGCGCGCTTCGTGGCGACCGATGTCACCAGCGAGGATTCGATGCGCGCGGCGGTGGAGGCGGCGGCCTCGCTGGGGAGCGGACTGCGCATTGTGGTGAATTGCGCGGGCATCGCCATCGCCGAGAAGGTGCTGGGCAAAGACACCGCGCACGACCTCAACCGCTTCGCCAAAGTGCTTCAGGTCAACGTCGTCGGCATCTTCAACTCGATTCGTCTGGCGGCCGAAGTGATGCAGCGCAACGAGCCAGACGCCGAGGGCGGGCGCGGCGTCATCGTCAACACGGCCTCGGTCGCGGCCTTCGACGGGCAGATTGGCCAGGCAGCGTATTCCGCCTCGAAGGGCGCCGTCGTCAGCATGACACTGCCGATTGCGCGCGAGTTGGCGCGCTACGGTATCCGTGTGATGAGCATCGCGCCGGGCATCTTCGACACGCCTATGCTCGCCGGGCTGCCAGAGCCAGCGCGTCAGTCGCTCGGCCAGCAAGTGCCGTTCCCGCCGCGCCTGGGCCGCCCGGAGGAGTACGCCGCGCTGGTGCAGTCCATTGTCGAGAACACGATGCTCAACGGCGAGACGATCCGGCTGGATGGTGGGATAAGAATGGCAGCTCGCTAGCCACCTGTCCCGTTCTCCAGCCAGTGGGATTCTGGCGAGCAGCGCTGGCGGCGGTGCAGAGCCCAGAATCCAAGAGATGCCTATTGAGCACCTCACGATTGCTACGCCTCACGACACAATACCTGCACGCCAAGCAAAGATGGCGGCCTGCGTGCGGTCGGCAAGGTGCAGTTTGCCGAGGATGTTGCGGACATGACTTTTCACGGTCTTTTCGCTGAGGACGAGCCGCGTTGCGATATCGGCGTTGCTCAGTCCTTCGGCGATTAAGTGTAATACTTCCCGTTCGCGCTCACTTAATTCGGCGTAGTTCCCTATGTCATGGTGCGAGGTGCTCTCCAGCTCTTGTACGACGCGGGCAGCAATGCGGGGATGCATCACGACCTCGCCATGTGCTGCCTTGCGGATGGCGTCGGCCAGATCGGATAAACTGATGTCTTTGAGCAGATAGGAGAGCGCGCCGGCACGGATGGCGGGGAAAATGTGCTCGTCCTCGTGATACGAGGTCAGCACGATGACCTGGGAGCCGGGACTCTTTTGCTTCACCAGTCGCGTCGCCTGCACGCCGTCCATGCCGGGCATCACCAGATCCATCAGCACGATGTCGGGGGCCAAATCAGCCGCCAGCAGTACAGCTTCGCCGCCGGAGCCGACATCGCCCACGACGGTGAAATCTTGTTGGGCTTCGAGGAACGCCCGCGCGCCACGCCGCACGACAGCATGATCATCGACGATCAAGATGGTGATCGGATCGCTCATGGCGTTGCCTCCTGGGTCGGCTTCTCAGCGGAGTGTAGCGGGATAGTGGCCTCTACCCTCGTCGCACCATTCGTGCTGGCGATATGCAGCGACCCGTTGTGCGCCGCCACGCGCTCGCGCATGCTTGCTAATCCCACGCCACGTCCGCTGGCACGGGCTGCGTCGAATCCGGCGCCGTCGTCGGTGATGGTCAGGCGCACCTGCGCATCATCCCACACAAGTTGGACGATGACATGTGTAGCTCCGCTGTGCTGCGCGATGTTGGCGAGCGCTTCCTGGGCAACGCGAAAGAGCGCCTCCTCGAAATCGAGCGTGGTAGCGCGTTCGCCGTGGATCTGCATGGTGACGGCAATGCCCATACGGCGCGACCAGTTCTCGGCATACTCGCGCAGGACGACGGCCAGCCCTTTATCTCCCAGGCGGGCCGGGCGCAGCTCGCGGATCAGCGCGGTCAATTCCTGGCGTGTCTGCTCGGCCAGCGCCTCGGCCTCGGCGAGATACGTCTGCGCCGGAAGGGTGTCAGGAGGTAGGTGACTGCGCGCAGCGCCTATCAACAAGGCCGTGGCGAAGACGTTTTGCTTGATCGAGTCGTGCAGATCACGCGCCAGCCGGTTGCGTTCCTCGACTGCCGCAAGCTCCTCACGGGTCGCCAATAGGGCATGGAGTTGTTCGGCCATGCCGTTGAGATCCTGCCCCAACTGGCCGATCTCATCGTGAGTGGGATCGCGCACCTCGACCGCGAACTCCCCGTTGCTCCAGGCTTCCGCCGCCTGGGTGATGCGGCGCAGCCGACGCGTGACATTGCGCGTGATCAACAGGCCAGTCAGCATGCCAACCACACCGGCGAGCAGGATGAAATACAGACCAGTGTCTTGCAGGTGGCCCCAAAAGATGCTGAGAAATAGAGAAATATGGGCAATGCCAGACTGCGCCGACGAGGTGGGGATAGGCGTCTTTCCGGACGGGGTCGCGCTTACTTGCTGGTATCCTTGCATGCTGGCAGGAAGGGTGATGGCGATCTCGATGATGACAGCTGCCAGCAAGGTGACCGCAAAGTAGGAACCAGCCAGCCGCCAATAGAGTCCGCCAGCGCCTGTGCGTACGCTGTGCATATCACGCCACCCCTCCCCCACAACATCAGCGCCCATTGCTGATCTCCGTATGTCTCAACAAGCCATATGCAGTATGCAGTATGCCATACCCTGCGATATCGCCGATGACGGCATACAAGTAGGCGAGCAAGTAGGCGAGCAAGAGAGGCGCATCTCCCTGCGCATTGTTTGCCTACCAGCCGCCTTCAGTGACACTTGTCTAGCTGGATGGCGGCGTGCCAGTAGTGGCAGGTTGGCCCTGGTCGCTGAACTGGGTGATCGTGGTGGCGCTCTGCCCACCTGAATCTACAGTCTCAGCACAAAAGGCGACAATGTCCCCGTTCTTCATGGCCGCAGGAGCACCGCCGAAAGCCGATTTCGGCACGGAATAGACATAGGTGTACGTATGGGTGTCGCGAACTATCGTCATGGCGAAGCTGACAGTGCTCTCGTCGGGATGCACGGACGACACGGGACGCGGGCCAAAGCAGATGGCCGTGGTTGATTGCCCTCCACAGGCGACGAGCGTCAGCGACCCTCCTAATGCCAGTAGAAGCATGAGCGTTCTTAGGCTGCGCATGTCGTTTCCTTCTCATTCATACCGTAGCATATCGGCGACGCGAATCTGCGCCGCGCGCGAGGCGGGGGCGATGGTCGCCAGGGTGGCGATGACGACGATGGCGCCGAGCATTACCACAAATGCCGCAGGATCAAGCACGAAATCCAGCGGCATCACCAACTGGCTAAAGATCCGCACGAAGAGATAGGCCAGTGGCAGGCCGATTATTCCTCCCGCCAGCCAGGAGATGCAGCCCAGCGCCAGCCCCTCGCTCCAAAAGATCTGGCCGATGCGCCATCCAGTTGCCCCCATCGCCCGCAACAACCCGATCTCGCGGCGGCGTTCCAGCACGGAGGCGGTAAGCGCGTTCGCCAGTCCCAGCACGCCCGCTACGCCGACGATGATCGCGACCGCGTAGAGCAGGGCATAGAGGATGATCCAGTTTTGTAGCTGCAGCGTCGTCTCGGCGCGCAGAAGCATGACGCCGACCCTTCCTCCGCTACATATCTGCGTGCAGCTCTGCGTTTGCCCTTGATTCAGCAGCCGATCCAGATCATCCGTCAGTTGATTGACGGCGCCGGGCGAGCGATCCCGGGCCTGTACCAGGAATGCCTGTCCAACATCGCTACTTGATCCAGCAGGCACACCGGCGAGCTGATTATAGGTGTCGAGGCTCATGATGATCGCGCCGATGCCACCAAAGTGGTCGATAGGTTGTTTGATCGTACCGATGATGCGCAATGGCGCGTGATTGCCCTGATCGCTGATCGCCAGCGTATCGCCAATGTGCAGGCTGGACCTGGCGAGCGCCTCATCGCTGAGCAACACTGTATCTGTTTCGCCGAGCGCCAGCCACCGCCCGCTTGTCACGTGATAATGGTAGAGTTGTGTATCGGGATCGAATGCCATCACTTGCATCTGGCCCCACGACGTCTCGACGGATTGATCATGCCAGAAGCGTTCGATACGCTGAATATTGCCAACCGTGCTCAGTTGCGAACGGAGTTGCGCGAGCGGGAGTGGCTGATCAGTGTCAATCTCGACATCAGCGGCGATATTGGCGTTGACAGAGCGAACGGTGGAAGCGACCGACGTGCTGGCGGTCTGCACTACCAGGAAGCTTACTCCTGCCAGCGTCAGGGTCAAAAGAGTGAGAGCCGCGCGCCAGCGCTTGCGAAAGACGCCACGTAGCCCCAGCCATACTGTCTGCGAGATCCATGTCAGGCGCTGCCCCAGACGCGCCGTCACCCCATTGCCGCGACCGACGCTCAAGCCGTATGCGGCGAGGGCATCGCGCACGCTGATGCGCGTGCCATTCCACAGCGGCAGCAGCGCCGCGAGGAGGGGGACGCCGAAGCCGACAGCAAGGCCGACGATGAGAATCCACCACTGCAACACAAAGGGACCGATATCAATTGGCACGGTCGTGGCAAGCTGTGAACCCAACTGATACCCGCCAAACAAGCCGAGCGCGATAGCTGGCAGCGTCGCCAGCACACTATAGATGGCCACCGAGATAAGATAACTGCGCATGATCGCGCCACGCGTGCCGCCGACAGCCTTCATCGTGCCGATGATCGCCGTTTGCTCTGCCACCAGGGTCGTCACGGTGTTGAGAATCAGGAAGCCGCTCATGATCACCGCGACGATGATCAGGATGCGCAGCAGCGAGAAGACGCCGGCAATCGCGTTCGTTGGCGGGGATGTACGCCCGCCGGTGCTGACAGCCACCCCATTCACGGCGATTCCGTGCGCAAGCAGGACCTGCTGCAGCGCGGTCGCGACGGAGTCGGCATGGCTCCGCACCTTGATGGCAATTTCATGGTTCAGGCCAATGCCACTATTGGGCGTTATGCCAGTAGAGACGCCAGCGGTGATCTGCTGCAGGCCAGCGTCGGACATATAGGCCTCGCCACTGCCGGAAGCGGCGGGGTTGTGCCCTGGCGTGCGTGCCAGCCCCACAACACGCAAGTGCGCCGTGCCCTGGGCGGTGTCCACTGTCACTGTGTCGCCGATGGAGAAGGATTGCAGCCCCAGATCGCCATATTCCATGACGACCTCGCCGATATTGGGATAGCGCCCGCTCGTCAATTGAAACGGTGTCAGCGGCACGTGATGGAGATTGCGATAGCTGGTGATAAACATGCTCATGTGCCCTGGCGCCTGGCTGACATGCCACTGCGTGCCGAACACCGTCTGATATTGCACCGCCTTGACGCCGACGACGGTTTGCAGCGCTGGCAGTAGCGCCGTATCGAGGCGATCGACATCCAGAACGATGTCCGGCTGGTTGGCTTGGCCGCTCATGCTGAAAGTGACGGCTGCGAAGAGGGCGTCCTCGGCAGTATTGATGGCGGTCAGGCCAAAGACGCCGATAAAGATGCCCAGTACCACCAGCAGCGTGCGCCCCTTGCGCCGTGTCACGTCAGCGAGCGATTTGCGCAGGATCGCGCTGAAAAGACGGCTCATCACTCTACCTCCGCCGCGTGTGCGATGGCGGCATCGGCGTTGTGCTGGTCGACGATGCGCCCGTCGAGCAATTCGATGCGCGATCCGGCGCGGGCAGCCTGCTCGCGGTCATGGGTGACATACACGACCGTTTTGCCCCTTTGTGTCAGGCTGGCAAGCATATCAAAAATCGTGTGCGCTGTGTGAGAGTCGAGGTTGCCGGTCGGCTCGTCGGCGATGAGCACAGGAGGATCGTTCGCCAGGGCGCGGGCGACGGCGACACGCTGCTGCTGTCCGCCTGAGAGTTCGCTGGGCAGCCGGTTGCCAAACGCGCCCATGCCCACAATCTCCAGGCAGTCCTGCGCGCGCTTGCGCCAGGTGGAGCGTGGCAATCCGCCTCCACCGCCCAGCTCCAGGGCCAGAAGCACATTTTCGCGCGCTGTGAGCGTCGGCGCCAGTTGGAAGAACTGGAAGATGATCCCCACATGCTGACCTCGCCAGCGCGCCAGCGCGTTCTCTCCACGAGTGCGCAACTCATTTCCAGCGAAGATGACTAGTCCTGAGGTGGGATGGTCGATGCCAGTGAGCATATTGAGTAGCGTCGATTTGCCGCTGCCCGATGGGCCGTTGACGGCGAACAGGCTCTGCGCGGGAATGGTGAAGGTCACGTCGTCGAGGATGATAGTCCGCTGCGCGCGGGTGACGATGGTGCGTGTCAGCTGCTCCACGCGGATCAACGGGCTGCCTTGCGGGAATGTGGCGGGCTGCTTTGATGCGGTCGTCTGTGCCATGAGCGATCTCCTTCGGGGCTTGGCCCTGGTCTACCTGACGTGAGCGAACCGTTCGGGTTCGTCATGCAGAGCATGCCCGGTAGCAGGAGATCTGTCATCCGTCCCAGGGCGGAACGCGATCAGCCTGGGGGCTGAAAAAAGGTGTTCATTGAGCACTACTCCGAGACCCTTGGTGAGTGCGCAGAGCGAACGAAGTTCTCTGTTGAGGCCATTAGAAACGATTGGATGGCGCGATTCGCATGGCCCCGCGCTAAGCGGATGGCCGCCTTTCTAGCTTCCGACTTCCGACAACAAGCGCGCCAACACGAGTCGAGACCTTATATTGACATTCTTCGATGTATTCTGGTAGACTTGTGGCATGGACACATTGGAGACTCGCGCAACCACATCCGCTGCCCCATCGGCTGACTCAACTGACGCGGTCCGCGAGGCAGAAACCGCGTGCTGTGCGCCAGCGCCCGAGATTTCGCTCGACCATACGCAGCGCCTGGCTGCCCTTGCGGAGCGCCTCAAGGCAATCGCTGACCCCACACGGCTGCGGATGCTTGAGTTGCTCGCGCAGCAGCCTGCCGCGCTCTGTGTCTGCGAGATCACCGACCAGTTTACGCTCCACCAGCCGACCATTAGTCACCATCTGCGGCTGTTGCGTGAGGCGGGGCTGATTGCTGGCGAGAAGCGCGGCACGTGGTCGTATTACTGGGCAACCGATGAGGGCAAGCGGGTGCTGGCAAGCGTGAAGTCTCTAGCATGAGGCGGTGTGTCCTTTTTTGTGGTTTGTACATCGAAGATTGTCGATGAAAGGGTTGGATGAGCATGGCGAACATGGCGAATGAGCCGCTGACACATTCCACGGCGGTTGAGGGACCAGCTACTTCTGCTGATGCCAGTGGAGACGCGATCACAGAGCGCGTGCGCGAGCGCTATGCGCAGGCCGCCCAGCGCGTGCAAAGCGGTGATAGTAGTAGTGGTAGCTGTTGCGGTGGCGGATGCGGATGCGGTGACCAGAGCGGCGATCTCGTGACCAGCGGGCTGTATGATGACGCGCAGGTGGCCGGGCTACCCGAAGAGGCGGTGATCGCATCCCTCGGCTGTGGCAATCCTACCGCGCTCATCGATCTGCACGAAGGCGAGACCGTCCTTGACCTTGGCTCTGGCGGCGGCATCGATGTGCTGCTTTCGGCCAGGCGCGTCGGCCCAACAGGCTTCGCCTATGGCGTCGATATGACCGACGAGATGCTGGCGCTTGCCCAGGAGAACAAGGCGAAGGCAGGCGTCACCAACGTCGCGTTTCTGCGCGGGCGTATCGAGGCGATTCCGCTGCCAGCGAACGCTGTAGACGTCGTGATTAGCAATTGTGTCATCAACCTAGCCGCCGATAAGTCGCTGGTGCTACGCGACGCCTTCCGCGTGCTCAAGCCCGGCGGTCGCTTCGCGGTCTCAGATGTCGTCGCGGATGGCCCGGTACCGGAGGAACTCCGTCGCAACATGGAGGCGTGGGTCGGCTGTCTCGCGGGCGCGCTCAATATCGAGGAATATCAGCAGCTGCTTGCGGAAGCCGGATTCGAAGATATCAGCATCGAAATTACCCGGCGCTACACCGTCGCCGAGGCGGGTCTTGATCCCGCAACGCTGCCCGAGGGCTGGGAATCTAGCGATGGCAAGCTGGCCAGCGCATTTGTTCGCGCCACAAAGCCAGTGATCGCCACGGTGACTGCTACAGTGGCCAAGGCGGCGCGGGATGCGGCGCCTGTGGCGCTGGTCAGCCGCGCCGACGCAAAACCGACACCGCCTCGCGGCTGCTGCTAGGCTACACGCGAACCGCCTACACAGCAGGTCACAATTTCTCACTACATTGCATCATGCCCGGCGTGGTGGCGCGAGTACGCCACATATGCCGGGCATCCGCCTATCTGTTCAGATCTTGACAACCGCTCCGCTCGCGCCTATTGTTTCAATGTGTATTGATGCAATTTCTACTGAAATAGTAGGCCTTGGCAGGAGTTGCTATGCATACGCTTTCATGCGCTCAGGCCGACTCAACAACCTTGACCGACGGCAGGCGATTTCTGCGTCTGCTCGCAGATGAGTCGCGGCAAGCGATTGTGCGCCTCCTCGCACAGTCCGACCAGCGGGCTGGTGAGATTGGGGCATTGATACACTTGCCTCCAAACGCAGTCTCGTACCATCTGAAGCAGTTGCGAGCGATAGGGCTTCTGCGCGACCGACGCAGTAGCGCCGATGCGCGCGATGTCTACTATCAGCTGGATGTTGACCGACTGCACGCCTTGTTTGCTGCGGCTGGCGATGCGCTGTATCCCGGTATGGCGGCATCGACACAACCGGCACAGCCGCATGAGCAACCAGACACGCCACCTAAACTTTCGCGACCCTTGCGCGTCCTCTTTCTCTGTACCCACAACAGCGCGCGCTCACAAATGGCGGAGGCCATCCTACGCCAGATGGGTGGCGACCAGGTGGAGGCGTTCAGCGCCGGGAGCCTGCCCACCGAGGCGCATCCAGAGACGATTGCAGCGCTGCGGGAAGTCGGGATTGACACGACGGGACTTTACGCGAAATCGATGGATCGATTCATCGGCGAGCCATTGGACTATATCATCACCGTCTGTGACCGCGTACGTGATGTCTGCCCCTCGTTCCCTGGCGACCCCGCACAAGCGCACTGGAGCATCGCCGATCCAGCAGTCGTTGAGGACCCGGAGCAGCGTGCCAGGGCGTTCCGCGAGGTCTTGGGTGAGCTGCGGGTGCGCATCCGCTACCTGCTCTTGCTCCCGCACCCTGGAACTGGAGAGCGCTTTCACTCGGTGAACTGATAAAGATGCAGAGGAGTAGTTCATCTATGGCCGGTCGGACCTCCCAGAGGGCAGAAGAGACACCGCAACCACAGCGGCGAGGAGATCAAGAGCGCTCAACACCCAGGCGACAGCCACTTCCCTCGATGCCCCCGTTGCTTCCAGCTTGCGTGGCCGAGGGCATCGGCACATTCGGGTTAGTCTTCGCGGGGTGCGGCGCCATCATGGTGGATGCTATCTCCGGTGGGCAAGTGACCCATGTTGGCGTCGGTTTGGTCTTTGGGCTCGTCATCGCGGCGATGATCTATGCAACTGGGCATCTCAGCGGCGCTCATCTGAATCCCGCCGTCACGCTTGGCTTCGTCCTGGCGCGCCACTTCCCCCTTCAGCGCATGGCAGCCTACTGGCTGGCACAATGCCTCGGCGCGCTTGCGGCTGCGCTATGTTTGCGCCTGCTATTGGGCAATATTGCACATCTTGGCGCAACCGTGCCGTCAGGATCGGTCTGGCAGTCCCTTGGATTGGAAACGCTGCTCACGTTCTTCCTGATGTTCGTCATCATGGCGGTTGCCACCGATACACGTGCCGTAGGACAAGCTGCTGCCCTGGCCATTGGGGCAACTGTGGGGCTGGAGGCGCTCTTCGCGGGACCAATTAGCGGCGCCTCGATGAATCCCGCGCGCTCGCTCGGCCCGGCAGTCGTCGGTGGAACCTGGACTGCGCTATGGATCTACCTCATCGCGCCACCCATCGGGGCAGGGCTTGCGGCGCTCTGCTATCGTTGGCTGCGCCTGAGGAGTCTGCCGCCATCACATGCGCCAACACACTCATGACCTGAACCGCAAGGCGCTGGTGTTCCCACACATCCGAAAGGAGCCTGATATGAGCGAGGCTGGTCGTTCCGATGCGATGCGCGTTCTGTTTCTCTGCACGCATAATTCGTCGCGGTCGCAGATGGCCGAGGGGATGCTGCGGGCGCGCAGCGGCGGGCGCTATGTTGTCTTCAGCGCGGGAACCCACCCGCGAAGCGTGCATCCATTAGCGATTCAGGCGATGCGCGAGATTGGCATCGATATCAGCGAAGCGGCGGGCTACCGGGCGAAGTCGCTCGATGAGTTCATCGGTCAGCCGCCGATGGATCTTGTCGTGACGGTCTGCGACGAGGCTGCCGAAGAATGCCCGTTCTTCCCAGGAGCGCGGCGTCAGGAGCATTGGGGCTTCCCTGACCCAAGCGCCGCGATGGGAACTGAGGCAGAGCGATTGGCGGCGTTCCGCTCGGTGCGGGATCAGATTGCGGCGCGTATCACGACATTTATCGGTCAAACATCAGGCAAGGAATAAATCACCTCAAGCTCAGTGAGGCGCTCGATCCAATGTGTTGAGCGAGCAGAGTTATTGGCGGCCGGTTGGCGCGACTCGCATGGCCCTGCGCTGAACAAGACTTCACCTTCGCGCGCAAGCAATCCGCAAGCGGCTACTGCCAGGTAGCCGCTTCTTTGAAGAGCGCGGCGGCGAGCAGGGAGGTGCGCGTGGCGATCTCTCGTGGGGTGTAAGGGCGTCCGTGATCGAGCCACCAGGTAATCGCCTCGACAAAGAGAGTGGACACGATGTCTGGCACGAACCCATCGGCGAAGGCATGGGCAGCGTGCGCGCCAGCGCCCAGCCCATGAGGACGCCGCCCCTGCTCGATAACCAGGTCACGCAACGCCGCGCGCATTTTCCAGACAAACCAGGGGCTTCCCTTGCTGCCCAGCAGCGCGCGATAGAGCCGTTCGTAGCTGGCGATGTGCTCGAAGAAGGCCACCCAGATCTCTGCTGGATGCTCTTGCCCCAGCCCTCCGACCGCGTTGAGCAGCTTGCCCATCGCTTCGGCAAAGATCTTCTCAACCAGATCGTATTTATCGTGATAGTTGCGATAGAAGGCGGCGCGGCTCACCAGCGCGCGCTCGGTAATCTCACTGACACTAAGCGAATCGAATCCTCGCTCCTCGATCAGCTCAACCAATGCGTCCCGCAGCAATTTCTGCGTCCGTCGTATGCGTAAGTTGTCCACTGGTTGAGCCACTTTGGAGCTCCTGTCTCATCTGGGACACATCCTCGCGGTTGAACCTTGTCTCTGTGTCTCCATCTGGCTACAGTGTGATTGGACACAATGTCACATTGCGGACACAATGTCACATTTCAGTCGATCTGTCAATGCGCTCTCAGTCACACTGAAGCGCGCTTCTCTGGAAGGAGCAACAGCCATGCATTCCCCCACACGCCACCGGCGCCGCCATGGCGCCTCGGGCGAGGCAGAGGCGAACACCACAAAAGGGCTGGTTCTCAACGACGGCTGGCGCTATGACCTGCTCGGATGGTTCCACAACACCTTCTCGTCGCGTGGAGCCTTGCGCAAACTCAGGCAGAGGACTATCAGACTCGCCAGCTTGCAACCCCGCGAGCAGGCGCTGGATGTCGGCTGCGGCACGGGGACACTGGCATTGGAAGCAGCTCGTTATCTCAGCCCTGGTGGCAGCATCACGGGCATTGATCCAGGCATTCAGCAAATAGCCCGCGCCCGCGCGAAATCGGCAAAACGACATGTACCGCAGGTGTCTATCGAATTCAAAACTGGGGTCATCGAGCACCTCCCGTTTCCCGATCAGGCGCTCGATGTGGTCTTCTCCACCCTGATGATGCACCACTTGCCGACACCTCTCAAGCGCCAGGGACTCGCCGAAATCGCCCGCGTGCTCAAACCTGGCGGGCGACTAGTCATCGCCGATTTTGCGCGCAAACAGGAACGCACGGGCCGCGCCGCACGCTTTCCGGCTGGCGGGAGCCGTCCGAGCGATCTTGAGGCGCTCCTCCAGGAAGCGGGGTTTGCCCAACTGGTCACGGAGGAGGCGCGGCCTCCACGCTTCTCCGCTTTCCCTGGAGCGAGTGTCATTCGGGCAGACAAACGATAACGATATATGCGTGACCAAGGAGACATTCATGGCAACTATAGTTGATCGGCCTGAGCAGGCCGAAAAGGGGCTAGCGTCGCTGAACACCTCTGGCGACCGCTTCGCCTACTGGCTGAGCCAGATCACCAGTCCGTTCGTCGTCGGACTTGCGCTCTTCGGGTACGTGGCGCTCTCGACCGCCGCCACCGTGGCAGAGGGCCTGGTATGGCTCGCGGTCATCGGAGTGGGTCTGCTGGCGCCCTTTGGATATATCTGGTGGGGCGTCAAATCAAGGCGGTGGGGTGACATCCATGTCAGCCGCCGCTCTCAACGGCTGGTCCCGCTCCTTATCAGCCTCGTGGCGCTCGGCTGCATGCTGGCTGGATTGCTCGCGCTACATGCTTCGCGCCCCCTGGTAGCCGTTCTGGTGGCGGTCATCGTCGAGTTCGCGGTGGCCACGCTGATTACGCAGGTAGCCAGATATAAGATCAGCCTACACGTTGACTCGGCGGCGGGCGCGGTGACGGTCCTCTGCCTGCTGACCAGTCCAGGTTTTCTGGCACTCGTTCCACTGGTGGCGCTCGTCGCCTGGGCTCGCTGGAAGCTGGAGGCGCATTCGCTGCTTCAGGCTCTGAGTGGCGCGATGCTGGGCGTGAGTGTGGTCATCATTACGTTCTGGCTCTTTGGCATGCGCTGAACGAATGGGCGAGCTTCGTTTGCTCGCCCATCGAATACAGATGGTGAATCTGGATCAGGACTAGAACGCCACTGATCGCCTAGCCAGGCAGCTGCTCCGCCTCCACGGCGCGGCGGGCAATCTCCACCGCTTCGAGGCTGGTAGACGGCGCACCAGATGCGGGGTCCATCGCCTGAGCGTTGCGGGCTATAGTCTCCACCACCTCGCGCCTTGGGCCAGTGGGGCTAAACTGCACCAGTTCGCAGTCTTCGAGCGCCTCTGGCACGTGTCCTGGCGACATGTAGAACGCCTGGCCCGCCTCGATGGTCTCCTCATGATCGGCATAGCGGACGATAATCTTGCCGGTGAAGAGAACGCCCCAGTGAGGGCATTGACAGCGGTCGTCTGGCAAGCCCTTGAGCAGTGGCGCCAGATTGTGGGGCGGGAACTTGGCAAAGTCGATGGTTAGGTCGCCCCAGTCGGCGGCGCCTTCCGGACCCATATTCGCTCTTTTGCTCGAAACAGCAGGCATCACCGTCTCCCCTCAGTGAATCTCGTGCCGAGAGGCGGCCCTCCGCACCATGGAGAGCTTACGTTTCCTCTCAGTTGATGTAAATCAGCGTATACTGTGGAGACTCGGCGCACCAGTTCATAAAGTGAACTGGATGATTGGGCGCCTATCACAGCACAATGAGCAGGGTAGGCCGAGGAGGTTACCACATGTCAAAATATGGACAATACTGCCCGGTCGCAAAGTCGCTGGAGATTCTGGGGGACCGTTGGACACTGCTCATCATCCGTGATCTGTTGTACGGAATGCGCCATTTCAATGACCTCGAACGTGGTCTGCCGGGCATCTCACGGGCGCTGCTGGCGGGCCGACTCCGGCAGCTACAACGCGCGGGGCTTGTCGACAAGCAGGTGACAGCTATCGGTCGCTCGACAACGGAATACCGGCTGACTGACGCGGGCCGCGAGCTTTTCCCGGTGATCAACTCCCTGCGCGCCTGGGGCGAAGTCTGGGCCTTTGGCGACCCCACGCCCGATGAGCTTGATCCCGTGCTGCTCATGTGGTGGATGCGCAACCGCGCTGAGGTGGATCGGCTCCCGGACCGGCGGGTCGTGGCGCAGTTTGACTTTTATGGAGCCGCCACTGTTTCGTTCTGGCTGATTTTGACCAGGAGCGATGTCACGCTGTGCCTCACCGATCCCGGCTATGAGATCAACCTGCTCGTCACCGCAGACCTGGCAATGTTTTACAAGCTCTGGGGTGGCCGCATCAGCTACCAGGATGCGCTCACCACAGGCGTCGTCCGAGTGGAAGGCATTCCGAAGCTGACACGGGCGTTTCCCCAGTGGTTCGGCTGGGCCGACGCGATCCCTGCGAAGAGTGAAACGCCCGCGTTAGAAACGGCCTGAGAGGCGTCGCCACGCCTGTCGTCTCATCCGAGTAGAACACTCCTGACTGGAGCGCGCTCCTATAATCTCATCGATTATGGCTTGGGCGGCGGTTTTCGCCCTCACTAACCATCCAACTGCGCCTCTATAGTCCTGGCTATATGCTCGAAAGCCTGAATGTGAGCGCTTCCGTGTGCTTCGCCGCTAACGCTCAGAGTAGGAGAGGATCTGCGGTGAAGGGATTAATGGTGTACGGCGAGGTACTGATCGAGCAAGTGCTCAAGGTAGTCGAGATCGAATGGTTTGGGTACAAAGGCATCCGGTACATTGCTATCCGTGGCGGATACGTTTTCGATGGCAGAGGTGAGAATGACTGGTGGCGCCCGACGACCAGCACGCGCGGCATCTTCCCGTACCGCACGGATAAATGTTAACCCATCGAGACGCGGCATCATGAGGTCTGTGATGATCAAATCTGGATGACGTTGCCGCACCATTTCCAGCCCCTCCAGTCCATCACGTCCCATAATTGTCTGGTAGCCTCTATCCTCCACGATATAGCGTAGCGCCTCCGCGATCGGTTGTTCATCCTCAATGATCAGCACAAGCGGCGTTTCATCGGAGGAAGGCAAAAAATCCGGTTGGTTGCTACCCATCTCACCACTTGTACCTTTCATGACATCAAGGCGTCTCGTCTCCTTACGGTAGCCTTTTGGGCTCCTTCCGGCTACTGTCAGGTACGCTTGGGTTCGCATGCGCTGTGCCAGTTGGTGTATCTGGAGAGATATTCGATGAGGCGCCGCGACGGAGAAAGCGCACGGCCTCAGCCTGGTCAAGCGAAATGCCCTCAAGTACTCCTGTAGCGCTCTCATCCTGCGCCAGCACGCGAATGCCGACAGGCGCATCTATGAGGAACTCGCGGAGGTGGGTATCATGTGCCGAGAAGCGCGTCTTGACCACTGAGAGAACACGATGCAGCTCGGCTAGGTATCCTACATGCTGCATGAGAATCACATTCTCGGCGAGCACTGCGAGAGCATCTGTCGCACCCGCGAGCTCCGGCGCCAGCAGCGTGCTGTGTTCTTTGAGATACAAGGCAGTGACGCCGCGCTGGCGCATCGCGACTACGAGCGCCGCCAGAAACTCATCAACACGTCCAGAGTCGCCACTCCGAGCAATCGTCCGCTCCATCTCGCCAATGCTGTCGATTACCACGCGGTGAGCGCCGCTACGATCAACTGCCTCCAGCAAATGGGTCGCAATGACATCAGGTTCCAGTTCGACAGGTGGCCATAACTGCAGCGTGAGCCCGCCATTGGGCGCAAGGGCAGCGCGCAACTTAGAGCCGAGCGCGAACTGATCGGCCTTGTGTAACAGTTGTGATCGATCCTCACGCATGCCCAGGAAAACCGCTTTCTCACCGGCTTGTATGCCAGTAAGCGCAAAGTGGAGCGATAGTAGCGTCTTGCCAGTGCCCGGGCTGCCCACTATTACCGTGCTTGATTCACGAGTTAAACCACCGCCCAGGAGCACATCGAGTTCGGTTAGGCCGAAGGGGGCACGTCCGGTGAGGTCGCTGGAGACCTCGGCTTCCGAAGACAATGGCTCGGCATCTGGCGCCATTCTCGCTGTATCCGCCTCCGGCAGAGCCTCCGCAGATGCGAGGCTCGCTGCTTCAAGTTCGTCGAGCGTCTCGTAAGACACGTTGTAGTCGGCAGCGATTTGCGCTTCAAGTCTTGGGAAGATCACGACGCCGCGGCGAGTGAGCCGCAAGCCATGCAGGCCAGGCAAAGGACGAGCGCCCCGCACTTTTACGGCTTCGATGGCACGGCGTTGGCGTACGCCCTCAACACCATAATGGAGCCCGATGATAACATCGGCGGTTGTCGCCTCAGGAAAGAAAGCAGGATCACGTGGCTCGGCTTCACTGGTGATAAGCATCGTGATGCCCAGCACCCCGAGTTGTGTTCCCACAGAATAGAGAAATTCGCGTGCAGCCTGCGGGCTTGAAGACGCCCCCTGCACCCCACGGAAGCCATCTAGTACAACCAGATCAGCCCGACTGCGGCGAGCAATAGCAACTAGGTCTGTAGCGATGGTCTCCAACGAGGTATCGCGTGCTTGCTGTAAACTGAAGATTTGCAACGGTCCGCCAAGAAGTTCTTCGTTGAAGAACCTGAAGGTACGCATATGGGAAATGAGTTTCGACGCCGGCTCAGAGAGCGCAGCAAATGTTATTGCTCTCCGTCCAGATCCCGCCACGGCGCAGGCAATCTGATGAGCCAGCGTCGTTTTGCCGCTCCCTGGCGGTCCAACAATCAGCGCCAGTGACCCGCGCGGCACACCACCTCCCATGAGGATATCCAGGCGCGGCACACCGAGATCTTCGGCACGCCACACCTGGCGCTCGACAGATTCAGCATTGGATTCATAGGATGGTTTGAATGCACTGAACGCACTGGCTCGATTGTGCTGGTCTTTCTGGCCACCACCTTCTAACCGGGAGGTCTCATCCTCCTGTGATTTGTCGCTCATGCATGTCCTCCTCGTACGCAATACACGCCGGAATAGCAAACCAAAACGTCGTACCTTTGCCTTCAATGCTCTCAACGCCAACACGCCCGCCATGGCGTTCGACAATCTGGCGGCTGATGTAGAGACCTAGCCCCAGTCCAACATCCAACGCGCTTTGTGGCTGGACCCCCGGCACACGAAAGAAACGCTCCCAAATTTTCTCGCGCACCTCAGCTGGTATGCCTGTCCCGTCATCACGCACAGCTACCCGCGCCCAAAGACAATCTTCCGCATCGACCTCTTGGGAAATCGTGACCACCACAGGTGATCCATCGGGCGAGTACTTTATCGCATTGCCCAAATAGTTGGCGAGCACCTGGCCGATCCGATCTGCATCCATCACAACGGGCATGCGCGTTACACGGTTCGACACAGCAAGGTGCATGCCTATCTGTCGATATGGGTGCAATTGGCGCTGCTCCTCAACTCTGTCGGACACTACTGCGATGAGATCATGGGTCTCCAGCTCCAGGTGCAATTTGTCCGCTCGCGCGCGCGACATGTCCAGTAAATCGCCGATTAGGCGGTTTTGTCGCCGAGCCTGATGCAGTGACTGCTCAAGCATGGTTGCGAGTTGTGTCCGATTCTTCTCCAGTTTGGCAACATCAATGTCCGACCCCGGAGCGCGGAGCGTATCATCCATGGCGCGCAGTTTCCGCTCGGCTAACTGTAGGTGTGCCAGCAATGAGGTCAGCGGAGTTTTTAGTTCATGCCCAGCCACCGCTAGAAACTCATCCATTCGGCGCACCGTCTCCTGTTCCGATGCACACAAAGCCTCCGCCAGCGCCTCCTTCTGCGCCCGAGCACGCTCGATGCGGCTAGCCAAAAGACTAATTGCGCAGCCAACGATCGCGAAGAGCAGAATAGTCACTGCCTTACCGGGGTCCGTGTGAGACCAGGCAAAGTGCGGGAGGAGAATAAAGTAGTCGAGCAGTAATGTCCCCAATAGAGCAGAGAGCAGGCTCGGTCCCGTTCCAAATGCCAACGCCACGACGACATCAACAAGCAGCAGTGGAGATGCAGCCAGTACCGCTCCAGAGGTCGCAACGGCAAGGACTGTCAGGAGTATACCAACGCCTGTTGTGAGTACAACAGCACATCCGTAGCTTACCCAGGATAATCGCCAGGCTGCAGGGAGCCAGACTGGCTGTGTTGCGTGCGCGGACAGCCATCTTCCAGCCACCTCCCAGTAGTGCCACAATTTTGGAATGATACTCCTGCTCCTCAATTGTGCGCCCGCCACTCTCGTATGGCCGTGGCGTGCCATGTGGATTCCCCCCGCCAGACTTTCATCTGACTCATACGAACCTGAGTCATCCACGAAAGGTCCTTCAACAACAAAGAAGAAGGCGCCTACTAGCATTAGGCGTGTCCCCTCTGCTTCACTGCCGCCGTCAACATGGCTTATACAAACCATGCTTTTGGCCGCCCCTGATCGGATGTATTGCAGAGCAAAGAGCGTGCCACACCACGTCTTTACCTTTACTCACCACAAATGTCCTGGCTGAGCCAGGGTCTGGCATCAGTGCGACGCTCACAGACGATGCGCTTAGGGTATGAAGCTCTCAGCGGAAGCAATGAGCCATGATGAGCCACCGCAATTCACATGGCGCTGCGCCAGCCGCGCGAGGCCATGAGATCCCTTGCTTCAATGATGCTGTTAGCCAAGAGGCGGTATTACGTCGAGCGCCTGCCAGACAGCGGGATGTTCGAGCGAGGGAGCCAGCAGGTCGGCGTCGAGCCGCGACGTTGGCAGCGACGGGATCCCGATGACATAGACGCCCGCGGCCCGCGCGGAGGCGACTCCGGTCGATGAGTCCTCTAGCGCGATTGCGCCCGCAGGGTTGCCGTCGAGCAGAGCACAGGCGCGCAGGTAGAGATCGGGCGCGGGCTTGGGTTCGGCAACCTCATCGCCGCAGATGACCAGATCGAAGACATCCGCGAAGCCCCCCTGTGCCAGCATCGCCAGCACGACCTCCCTCGGCGAATTGGAGACGACGGCGATTGGCCTCCGCCCGCGCAACGCCGCGACAAGCATGGCCGCACCAGGCATCGGCCCGACACCGCTCGATAGCTCCTCGGACGCGAGCGTGTAGAGTTCATCCCAGAGTTCGTCGGCTCGGCTGGGCTGATCGAGCAGGCGCCCAAGGATGCGTCCCGCGGCGGCGAAGGTTGAGCCGATGAGCGCCTCTTTCTCGGCGTGGCCATAGGAGCGGCCATAGCGCGCGAAAAGCGCCGTCTCGGCGCGCGTCCAGCAGGTCTCTGTATCGAGGAGCAGTCCATCACAGTCGAACAGCACAGGCCCATCGCCTGCTGTGCGGGAAGCTGCGGCATCGAGGCTCTGGGTGTCGGTTGATTCGGTCACCTGCATGTCCCTTCCGGTGCGCATGGCAAGACAAACCGCTACGGGCATTGTGCGGTCCTCCAGTGGAAACGATCCCTCGAGGAAGTGACGTCTAGGGAGTGATGTCGCGACGTTGGAAGTAGAGAAGTCCGGCAATACCCAGGATCAGCCCAACGGCAACTGGTATCAGCAGCTTCCAGGGATCGATCCACTCTTCCGCGGTGATCACCTGAGAGCTAGGCGCATAGTAATATGGGCCAAGATACTTCAGAAACGACAGCGTGTC
>DASUHD010000011.1:0-24914 GCA_036273675.1 Ktedonobacterales bacterium
GGACATACCCTCGTCGTCTACGACGATTACTCCGATATGAAGCAGATTTACGGTCGCCGCGTCGTCGAGACGATCACGCAGATGACGGGAGACGAGATCCTGGCGATGGATTGCTACGAGGATGGCGGACGCGAACGCCACGAACTCTGCGAGATCGTCGGGGCACTGCTGGCGTTGGCCGATACGCCGACGACGGGCCACCGCACACATGCCAGTCATGCCACAAGCTCTCAACGAGCGGCTGGGCGATAATCCACCCTAGCGCGTGCAGAGCCATGGCAGCGCAAGCCTCACTACCGCAGCCCAGATCACGTAGGCGTTTGCGCCCCAGGGGACGACCAACTGTATGGCTGCAGCCCAGCGCTCACGGCTGACCGGGAACGACTGCAATCGCGCCTGTGAGCGACTGGTGAGGTCGCGGCAAGCGATTGTGATGTGGGAGAGATGCGCATGGGGCATGGTGACGTAAGGAGTCGGAAGGGAGTCGGAGATGAGTAAGAAGCAGGCAGGAGGCGAGAGGGAGTCTGGTCACTTTGGTAGCGCCCCGCTTGGCGTCTGGGTGATCAAGCACATCTTTTCGCCGCTCGATCGCCATCTCTACCGCTGGACCGGTGGCCGCGGCATCGGGCTTGGACGCCCCCTCGCGCCGAGGCTCCTGCTCACCACCACAGGCCGCTTCACGGGACAGGCGCGCACTATCCCTGTCTTCTATCTGCGTGAGGACAACCGACTCATCATCTGCAACGTCAATCCAGGGTTTGAACATCCCAATCCTTGGACGCTCAATCTGCGCGCTCATCCGGTAGCACGCGTGCGGATTGACTCGACAAGCGGCTCGTACCACGCTCGTGAAGCGACGGACGAGGAGGTCGCTCGCTACTGGCCACGGCTCGTACACATCTGGCCAGCGTATCAGACGCACTATGACCGTAGCGGCCAGCGCAGCATCTTTATCTTGGAGCCAACATAGCAGCCTTTTTCGGAGCCGTCATGGGCGTCAGCAATAGCATCGGCAAGGTACTTGTATTTGCCCGCTGAAAAATCCTGCCTTCCAGATGACCCAACGCCAATGAATCCGAAGAGGCTGTCGTTCGGGCCAAAGTGTTTTCTGCCATGGGGCTTTGGTGCGCGCTTGGGACGAATTCTGAATAACTTCCCGTGCCACCCAATCACGACCTCCTCGCCTGAGGTCTCTACCTCGTCGAAGATAGTCGGCGCTTCCTGCAAGAACTCGTCGAACCGGATATGTTTGCGATCCGTACTCATATCTGGCCCCTTTCGCGCACACAGTACCACATACAGTCGCTCCAATCACATACCCGCGTCACTGCGTGCTTCGCTGCTCAACCAGGCTGCCGTACTTTTGCATCAGGTGGTCGATATAGGCGCTGTAGACGTCGGCAAGGGCAGGATTGGTTAGCATCAGCAGATTCTCCGCGTTCTGCTCAGCGCTATGGGAGAAATTGTATGAGCCGGTGATGACGGTATCGTCCACCACCAGCACTTTGTTGTGCATGAAATCATGGCGGCTCTCCGGGCTGTACGGCGTGGAGTTCTTGCCCACTAGCCGCGCCGCCTCAACGATTTCCTGCACCGCGCCGATCTTCCAGTGGTTGTGCGGCACATCCTCCCACTGCTGGAGCACGCTGAGCATCTGTGTGCGGTCATAGATCCCGCTCACGGGAGCCTGGCCGGTGCGCAGCAGGTCACTCAACGAGGCGATCAACGCGCTGGAGTTGAGCAGCATACTGCATATCCGCACCCGGCGCCTGGCCCGCGCCACCAGTTGACCAATGTCGTAGTCGATGACCAGGCCGCGCCCAGGCGAAAAGAAGACCTGCGCGCTGACATCCTCGCCCCGGTAGCTGGTACTGGTGTGCTGCGTATCGAACGCGCCGGTATCTTCGATGACGCCTTTCGCCCAGAGATCGGCGAAGTCCCTGGCGTAGCTCGTCGCCAGGGGCCCATCGGGAATCGTCAGAATGTTGTTCTCCTGGAGCGTCCAGGCGTCATCGGTGAAATTAGTCGAGCCGGTCCAGACGGCGGCGCCGGGAGCGCCCGCGTCGCGCACGACATATTTGTTGTGCATCAGCTTCAGGCCGCCGATACGCCGCCAGGGATAGCCAAGCGACTGCACAAAACCACCAGTGCCAGGCACTGCGGGATCCATGCCCGCCATCAGATTGGGCGTCTCGGGCTTATCAGCGTCATAGGCGATACGGATGGCGACGCCAGCCGCCGCCACATCGGCAAGTGCGTCGGCGACGACCTGGCGGAGCGGCTCGCTCAGGCGGAAATCATAGATGGCGATGTCCAGCGAGCGCCGCGCCCCACGGATGAAACCAGCCAGCAACGTGGCAATGTCATGGGGTTGTTGTTCTCCCTCCGCAAGGAAGTGTACCGAAAGATCCAACTCAGACTCAGGTGAAGTTTCAGGCTGCGTCACTGCGTCCTCCGAATGCTGAATGACTCCACGTGGCGCGGAGCGAGAGAGCCGTGTTTGCTGTGTGACCCAGTGTAACACGAACCGGCAGATTCAGGACTGACTTCACAAGCGACTACGGGCAGCGTCGCCATCCATGAGCGATTGTGTCCCGTGAGATACAATACTTCCATGCCGTCTCTCGTCGCGCGTTTCCCAGGAGATGAGCCGTGGCGACACCTATCACGACATCCGCATTCAGTCAGAGGTCAACGCTCATCGGTCGGCAGCGCGAGATGGCGCAGCTCCAGCAGCGCTTCGCAGAGGCCAGCGCTGGCCACATGAGCGTCGCGTTGGTCAGCGGCGAGCCGGGCATCGGCAAGACGCGGCTGCTCGACGAGGTGGCCGCGCTGGCGCATGCCGCTGGCGCGCGAGTGCTCCATGGGGCGGCGACGGAAGCCGAGGGGATGCCACCCTATCTGCCCTTCCTGGAGGCGCTAGGCCAGCATATCCGCGTCGCGACTCCCGACTACTTGCGCGCGCAGACCGGCGCGGACGCCGCTATTCTCGCCTCGCTGCTCCCGGAGCTACATGCGCTCATGGGCGAACTTCCCCAGACCCATGTGCTGCCGCCTGAGCAGGCGCGCCTCCGTCTCTATGAAGCCATCGGCGCGTTCCTGGCGGCCATCGGACATGAGCAGCCACTCTTGTTGCAAGTTGACGATCTGCACTGGGCCGACCCGGCTACCCTCGACCTGCTCTGCTATATCGCGTCGCACCACCGCGACAGCAACATGCTGATCCTTGGCGCCTTCCGCGAGGGCGAGGCCGCCCATGAACTGGCATTCGAGCGGTCCCTCGCGACACTGCATCGCCTGCGCGCCTTGAGCCTTTTCCCGCTGGCGACCCTCCCTCCCGCCGACATCTCACGGCTTGCCCAAAGTTATCTGGGAGGATCACTAGAACCCTCGGCAAGCAGGCTGCTGACTCACCAGGGCGAGGGTAATCCGTTCTTCGTCGAGGAACTGTTGCGTAGCTGGGTTGAGACGGGCGCGCTGGTGCGGACTGAACCGATGAGCGCCGATGATGGTCGCTGGGGCGTTACGCCCGCTGCCGCCGAGGCCGAGATACCATCAAGCATCCTGACACTAGTGCGTCAGCGCCTCATCCGGCTGCCAGCCGATACCGTCGAGCTGCTCCGCACCGCCGCGATTATAGGGCGTGTCTTCGAGAGCGCGCTTCTGGCGGAGATCACCGGTGGCGAACCAGAGTCGGTCGAGGAGCGGATCATGGCGGCTGTCCGCGCGCAACTCGTGCGCCCGATGCGTCCCGGAGCGTTCGCCTTCGCCCATGACCGGGTTCGCGAATGTCTTTATAGCGATGTCACCGCGGCGAGACGCACGCGACTCCACACGCGACTGGGCCGAATGCTCGAAGCGAGCGCCGAGCCACGCGACGCCCGTCGCGTCGCCGATCTGGCGTTCCACTTCACCCAGAGCGGCGACCGCGAGCGAGGCGTGCAGTACGCGCGACAGGCAGCCGAATCGGCCATGGCGGCCTATGCCTTCGAGGAGGCGATGGCCCACTATCGCGACGCGCTGGAATTGCTCGACGGCGCCGACGAACGGCGCGCTCTCCTGCTTCTGGGGCTGGGCGACGCCGCAATCGCCGCTGGCTCCGAGCGCGAGGCGATGGCCGCGTATGCGCTGGCACGGACATCGCTGCAAGCATCGGGCAACAGGGCTGCGGCGGCGCGGGCATCCCATGGGCTGGGGCGAGCAGCCTGGCGACTGGAAGACCTGCCCACCGCGCAGGCGGCATTCGAGACGACGCTGGCGCTCCTGGATGAGGACGCGACCAGCGAGCGGGCGCGCGCGCTGGTGGACCTGGGTACGCTGCTTGGCGTCACCATGCATCGCTATGCCGAAGGACTGGCGTACGGTCGCGAGGCGCTTGCCCTGGCGCAGCAACTTCGTGACGAGCGCCTGATTGCGCCCGCTACCCGAACCGTCGGCAACATGCTGGTGCGCGCGAACGACCTTGAGGCGGGCATTCCCCTGTTGGAGGATGCGCTGGCTCAAGCCGAACACGCAAATGATCCAGTTGAGGCCACCGAATGCTGCGCCTGCCTGGTGATGGCGTATCTATGGGTCGGCAACATTGAGGCCTTACAGACCGCAAACGAACAAAGGGCAGTATTTGCGCAACAATGCCACGACCCGCATCAACTGCGTCATGCCCATGCGATGGTTGCTCTACTCGAAGCCTATGACGGGCGAATATCGCACGCGATGAACATCCTGCGCGAGGCGGAAGAAACTGTCGAGCGCCTATCCGATCCAGAACCACTGGCTTTTCTGCACATGATGCAGGGACTTGTCGCTTATCACGTAGGCGACTATGCCAGCGCGGAGTCATTGTTCGCGACAGCACGCCGAATTTTCCGTTCGATTGGTCCCGGCGCGCTGGTCTGGTACCTCGGCTGGCCCGCCCTTGCGCATGCCCTTCGAGGCGATGAACCTGCCGCACGCGCATGTATCGCCGAGACAGAGGCGCTCGTGGCGACTGTCCCACCCGACTGCATCCCCGTCATGGAGGCGCTTACTCCAATTGCTCAGGCGGCGCTCGTGCTCGAAGACCACGACCTCGCCACGCGCATCTCTCCTCGACTCCTTCCGTTTCGTACACGGCATGCTGACTTTCTCCCTGAGCGCCTGCTTGGCGAGTTGGCGATGCTGCAAGGCGACTGGCCCCTTGCCGAGGCGCACCTCGTCGCCGCGGAAGCCATGACCCGCGCCAGGGATGGCGCGCCTATATATGCCCGCGCGCCTGAGCTTGCCCGCACGCTCGCCGCCAGGGCCAATCTGGAGTTGGTGTGGCATGGCCATGCAGCGCAGCCACAGGTCCGTGAGCGGCTTCAGGAGGCGCTTACCCTGACGGAGCAGTTGGGTATGGATGGCGAAGCGCAGAAGGTCCGTGAGCAACTGGGCGCATTTCTGCCAGGCACGCCGCATGTCCTCACTAGACCATCGTTCCCTGACCATCTCACGCGCCGCGAGGTCGAGGTGCTACGCCTTATTGCCGCTGGCGAGGATAACCAGCGCATCGCGGCGCTGCTGGTGCTGAGTGTGCGCACAGTGGAGCGCCATATCTCGAATATCTACAGCAAAATTGGCGCACAAGGCCCAGCGAGCCGGGCGATGGCGACTGCGTACGCCTTGCGCCACGATCTGGTCTAGCATGCGCCATCCAGACCGCCCACTCAACGCCACAGGCAGAACCTACGTGTCGTGGCGTGCCAGAAATACGTGCGCGCACCCATGCGATTGGCCTCCCTCAAGGCTACACTGATGCATGCGAGCCGAGGCGCCTGGCCCAGCATCACACGAATGTCCACCTAGATGTAGCCGAACACGTGTGGGCAAATAGCCTCGCGAGAGCGCCCACAAACAGCGAAGCAGAGAAGCAACGGAGGAGATGAACATGAGCGCGCAGAGTACCCAACAACAAGCACCCGGTGAAGCCGCCATTGTCGCGGAGACCCTCACCGAAGAGCAGACCACACGGCGTGATGCCTTCGTAGGCAGGATTTTTGCATCAGTCCTTGGTGGGCTGGAGATGTTAACAATCTATCTGGGGAATCGTCTCGGACTGTATCAAGCCCTGTGGGAACACGGCGCCGCAACTTCAAAGGAGCTGGCGACGCGCACGCAAACCAGCGAGCGCTACATCCGCGAGTGGCTGGAACAGCAGGCCGCCGCAGCCATCCTGACGGTGGATGACGCGGGTGCGGGCGCGCTTGATCGCCGCTATGTGCTTCCCGTCGAACATGCCGAGGTGTTGCTTGGCGAGACCAGTCTCAACTACCTGGCGCCGCTGCCGAGCCTGCTCTACGGCCTCACAGCCCAGGTCCCCGCGGTCGCCGATGCATTCGAGCATGGTGGCGGCGTTCCATGGTCTGACTATGGCGACCTGGCGCGCGAAGGACAGGCGGCGCTCAACCGACCTGTCTTCGACCAGTTGCTGGGTCAGGTCTGGCTGCCATCAATAGCCGATGTACACACGCGCTTGCAGGCTGATCCACCCGCGCGAGTCGCCGATATCGCCTGCGGCTATGGTTGGTCGAGCGTCGGCATCGCCCGCGCCTACCCCAACGTGCGCGTCGATGGATTCGACAGCGACGAGCCTTCCATCACCGCCGCGCGCGCCATCGCCGAACGGAACGGGCTGGCCGACCGCCTGACGTTCACGACACACGACGCGGCTGACCCCGCGCTAGCTGGCCGCTACGACCTGGTGACCATCTTCGAGGCGCTACATGACATGGCCCACCCTGTCGAGGCGCTACGCACGGTCCGCCGCCTGGTCGCCAAGGGTGGCGCTGTCATCGTCATGGATGAGCGCGTCGGCGAGACGTTCATCGCGCCAGCCGACGAGGTGGAGCGCTTCATGTACACCGCCAGCGTGCTCCTCTGCCTGCCCGCTGGCATGGCCGAGCAGCCCTCAGCGGGGACCGGCACGGTCATGCGCCCGGATACGGTGCGCCGCTACGCCAGCGAGGCAGGCTTCCGCGAGGTGGAGATTCTGCCCATCGAGCACCCGTTCTTCCGGTTCTATCGCCTCTACGCCTGACCGTAGTCTGATTCTATCGCTACCACCTGCCCGGAGAGCGCCACCCTGCTTTCCGGGCAGGCATCTATATCACGCTGAGCCATAAAATCGGTGCAACGTCCGCGCGTATGTGGCTATATGATAATGGCTTCACCTGCTATGCGTCAGCGCATAGCGTATCAGGCGTTCGAGACGTTTGCGAGATTTGGGGAACGACGATGACACTGCCATCACAGCGCATCACGCGTATCGCGGACACGCTCCAGTCGGTTTACGGATTCTTCACCCAGTCCACCTGGTCGCGTCGCAGGGAAGACATCAACATCAGCGACTTCACGGTGGGCAATCCGCACGAGATGCCGCTCGAAGCATTCTCTGCCGCGCTCAGACGCTGGAGCGCCCCCCAAAACGAGATGTGGTACGCCTATCAGGACAACGCCCCAGCCGCCCGTGCGGTGGTTGCCTCATCACTACGCGCGCAACGCGGCCAGCCATTCGAGGATGAAGATATATTTCTGACGAATGGCGCGTTCGCAGGCCTCGCAGCAGTGCTCGGCCTGGTGACCGATCCGGGCGACGAGGTGATCTTCCTTAGCCCACCCTGGTTCTTCTATGAAGCGCTCATCACGGCGACCGCTGGCGTCCCAGTGCGTGTCCGGGTGGGCCCAGAAACATTCGATCTCGATCTCAGCGCACTAGAAGCCGCCATCACCAGCCGCACGCGCGCAATCATCGTCAACTCACCCAATAACCCCACCGGCAGAATCTACCCGCCCGCGACGCTGACCGCGCTGAGCCAGCTGCTCGCCGATGCCAGCGCACGCAACGGGCGGCCAATCTATCTGCTTTCAGACGAGGCGTATTGCCGCATTCTCTATGACGGCAACGCCTACCACAGCCCCTCGGCGTTCTATCCCAACTCATTCGTCATCTACACGTATGGCAAGACGCTGCTCACGCCAGGGCAACGCATGGGTTACATCGCGCTGCCGCCGACCATGCCCGACCGCGAGGGCATCCGCAACGGCCTGTTCGTCGCGCAGTTGATGACTGGCTACGCGTTCCCCAACGCGCTGCTCCAGCATGCCCTGCCCGATCTGGAACGGCTTTCTATTGACATACCGCACCTCCAGCGCAAGCGCGATACGATGGTGACAGCGCTGCGTGAGATGGGCTACACCGTCCACGTACCGGAGGGAACCTTCTACCTGCTGCCGCGTTCGCCGCTCGCCAACGATCTTGCCTTCATTGAGTTACTCGCCAAACACGACGTATTCTGCCTGCCAGGCACAGTCGTCGAGATGCCTGGCTATTTCCGCATCTCACTCACCGCCAGCGACGAGATGATTGCCCGCGCGTTGCCCGGCTTCGCCGCCGCGCTCCAGGAGGCTCAAAGCCTGGCTGGAAGGTAAAAGGCGACAGTGCGCGTTATTGTTCCGTTCCGGCCATCGGGCGCGTCGCCTTCTGCAGCTTCTCGTCTGGTGTCGGATGCTCGTGACCGGTGCGCTCCAGCCGTTGCCGCGCCTGTGTGAGGATGCCGGACTCGACAATCTCCATCACCTCGTCCAGGTCGTCGGTGATGGTCCAGATGGTCAGGTCATGGGCGGCGACGGTATGCAGACCTTCGAGCATGACCGTGCGCATCCAGTCCGCGAGCGGCTCCCAGAAGCTCCTGCCGAAGAGAATGATGGGGACGGTAGCATCCAGCTTACCCGTCTGCACCAGCGTGATAAGCTCGAAGAACTCGTCAAGTGTGCCAAATCCGCCGGGGAAGAAGATATAGGCCTCGGCGGAGAAGTCCAGCATGACCTTGCGGCTAAAGAAGTAGTGAAAGCTGATCGAGCGGCGCACATAGGGATTGATGCGCTGCTCATGCGGAAGCTCGATATTGATGCCGACCGAATTGCCGCCCGCGTCCAACGCGCCATGGTTGCCTGCCTGCATGACGCCAGGGCCGCCGCCCGTTACGACGGTGTAGCCTTGCTGCGCCAGACGCCGCCCCAGTTCGTAGGCCTGCCGACAATACGGGCTACTTTGCGGCAGCCGCGCCGAGCCGAAGATAGTGACGCTATGCTCGATGTTGCCCAAAAAGGTAAAGCCGCTGACGAACTCACTCATGATACGAAAAATGCGCCAGCTTGGTGTTGTGTCGAAGTCTGAGTGATTTCCGCCTGCTGAATCTGATGAACGTGCCATACTTAGTCTCGCCTCTCTATAGTATTTCCTGATGCTGGCGTCGCGGGTCTGGTTCCATCTCTACGTTGCGCATCATCCACACGTTGCGCGCGCCGTGGCCGTGACCGTGGACGCAGCAGGCGATCCGCCAGCCAGGGAAGCGTATGCTCGGCCCAGATCGCTGGACGATAGTAGCGCGGCACGACCACTTCCCTGCGTGGATGCACAATCAGTTCCGCGATGGCGCGCGCCACGATGTCTGGTCCCGGCAGCCCGCGTCGCCTGCCATCAGTCATATTGGAGCGGATAAACCCCGGCGAGACAACCGAGACCGAGACGCCGCTGCCCGCAAGCTGGCGACGCAGCGAGAGCGAGAAGCCGCGCACAGCGTATTTGGTGGCGGAATAGATTGGATCGACAGCGACATGTCCCGCCACCGAAGCGACAGTGATGACCGCGCCGTGGCGGCGTTCAAGCATCCCCGGCAACACGGCGTGAGCCAGCAGGACAACGCCACGCAGGTTCGTATCCAGCATCTGCTCGATATCTTCGCGCAACATCCTGGCAAATGAACGGATTGAGCCGATGCCCGCGTTGTTGACGAGAATATCTATCCGCCCATATGCCTCGATGGCGCGCGCCACCAGCGCATCTATCTGTGCCGTATCGGTGACATCGGTGGGAATGGCGATGGCCTCGCCACCTGAGCGCTTGATCGCCTGCGCCTCGGCATCGAGCAGGTCGGCTCGACGCGCCGCCAGCACGACACGGGCGCCACGCTGCGCCAGCTCGCGTGCGGTGGCCGCGCCGATCCCCGAACTCGACCCAGTCACCAGCGCAACCTGACCGGCCAGTGGTCTTTTCTCCATATCGTCATCTCCCTGCAATCATCTCAGACGGTGTGACACGAGCATAGCACGACGACCCAGCGCCCGCAGCACTCCGGGTCCGGCCAGCGCCAGAACCGAGCGGCGGAAACGTGACCGCCTGAGCGCGCGGCGCGTCGTAACTGGCGTCGGGTAGCTTCGTCCGCTCTCATCCCACGCTCATGAAACGCGAGCCTGTAAGTAAGGCACGGCGTCTGCGAAATGGACAGGGCGCGCACAACTTTCGATACAACGAAGCGTATGTTCTAATGATGAGAGGCGAGACCGGCGCGCACCTCCCTTGGTCAAGGAAATGTGGAGGAAGAGAACGATGGGAAAACTAACCTGGTTCACTGCTGGGGTCATTGCCGGACTGAGTGCGGCAGCCATCGGACAGGAGCTTGCCCGTCACCCCAAAGAGCGCACGTGGAAAGGAAAAGTCGCGGGCGTCCCCTATAACTTCCACGTGGCTGAGTGGGGCGAGGTTGCCAAGGGGTATTGGGACCCAGCGAACGAGAAGGTGCTGTCGACCCATGGCATCGGCCTCGGCTGGGGCGTCAACTTCGCCGCCGTCACGCAGAAGGCGCAGGGCCTGGTCGAAAACGTACAGCATATGGTGCAACAGACAGGTGATTCGGCGGCAAAATCGAATCACCATCAACAGGTATCGGAGCCGGTTGAGCGGTAGCGCGCAGGCTGGTCGTGTTGAGTTCACTTTTGTCAGCATGACCAGCACGATGCGCCCATCATGGCTCCTCACCTCTGGAGGCGGTTGGCATGCTTGCCACTGACCCATTATCCCTCGTGTTTATTGGCTGCGCGGTGTTCTCAGGCGCATTCCTGGTGATCTCGACGCTCCTGGGCGCTGGCGAGAGCCATTTCGGTCACCTCGGTGGGCATACCGGTGATACGGGTGGCCATGATCTCCATATCGGCCACGCCGATAGTGGTAGCGCGGGCCACGCGGCGCATGCAGCCGATGGCGGCCACGCGATGCACGGCGCGCACGCCCATGCGGATGGAGGTCATGCGGATAGCAGCTCCGCGCAGGTGGCTGCCACACCGTCGCTATGGGCCTCGATTGAAAATACACTACTTGGCGCGCTCAACCTCTACGGGCTGCTGATGTTCCTGCTCATCTTCGGGCTGGTGGGCTATGTGGCCCATGCCGTGCTCGGCTGGGGTGTCCTGTTCGTCATTCTGGTACCATTGCTCTTCGGCGCGGCATGCGCCATCGGGGTGACGGCACTGCTCCACATCGTCTTCGCCACCAGCAAAGATACCGTGCTGACCGCAACAGACGCGCGGCTGGAGGGACGCCTGGGGACCGTGACGATGGCCATTCGCGCGGGCGGCACCGGCGAGATCGTCTTCACGCGCAAAGCCGGCGGGCGACAGAGTGTCGGCGCGCGTAGCGCCAGCGGCGAGGCGATTCCAGCGGGATCGGAGATCGTCATCCTGGATTACCAGGACGGGATCGCCAGCGTAGAGTCCTGGGACAATTTTATGGCCGCCGTGCGCGCTGGGGACTTGCCGGAACTCGCGCCAATAGAGACGAAGCCGCCAACACTGCCGACGCCCGATCAGCCCAAAGAGGAGTGATGTCCGCGCTCAATGCATCACCATTCGCATGAATACTCGCATGGCCGTAATTCGGATGATGGGGAGGGACTGAAATGGGTCCGTTGATTACAGTAGTCGTGGTAGTGATCCTGATAGTCGTAGCCGTGCTGCTCGTCCTCAACCTGTATGGGCGCATGTTCCGCAAGGTCGGTCCGAACCAGGCGCTGATTGTCTATGGCGCGGGTGGCCAGCGCATTCTCACGGGCGGCGGCACGCTGGTTATTCCGCTGGTGCAGGAGTCGAAGCTCTTCTCGCTCGAGTTGATGTCATTCGATGTCGCGCCACAGCAGAATCTCTACACCAATCAGGGCGTCTCGGTGAAGGTGGAGGCGGTCACGCAGCTCAAGGTGCGCTCAGACCGCGAAAGCATTCTGACCGCCGCCGAGCAGTTCCTGAGCAAGACGCCACAGGACCGAGAAGCGATGATCCGGCTGGTGATGGAAGGTCACCTGCGCGGCATCGTCGGCCTGCTGACCGTCGAGCAGATCGTCAAAGAGCCGGAGATGGTCAGCGAGAAGATGCGCACCACCAGCTCCGCCGACCTGGCGAAGATGGGGCTGGAGGTCGTCTCGTTCACGATCAAGGAAGTGCGCGACGAGAACGACTATATTTCCAACATGGGCCGACCCGAGATCGAGCGCATCAAGAAAGAGGCGAATATCGCCGCGGCGCTGGCCGCGCGGGATACGCAGATTCAGCAGGCGTCGGCCACCCGCGAATCGGCGGTTGCCAAGTCGAGCGCCGACCAGGCTCGTGTCGAGGCAGAGGCGGCTTCGCAGACGAAACAGGCGGAGTTCCAGCGCGATCTGGCGGTCAAGCGCGCCGAATATGACGCTGAGGTGAAGAAGCAAGAGATGATCGCCTCCAAAGCCAGCGATTTGCAGGCGCAGATCGTTCAGCAGCAGATCGTCGCGGAGGCGGCAAAGGCCCAGGAGATCGACCGCACCGCCCAAACACGCGTGCAGGAGGCCGAGGCGCGCCGCCGCCAGATGGAGCTTGAGGCAACGATCGTCAAACAGGCCGAGGCGGAAAAACAGCGCGTTTTGCAACAGGCGGAAGCTGAACGGCAGCGGATGTCGCTGGAGGCCGATGGGCGCGCAACAGCATTGCGCGCCCAGGCGGCGGCGGAAGCCGAGGCGGCGAAGGTACGCGGCGAGGCGGACGCGGCGGCAGCGCGGATGCGCGGTCTGGCTGAGGCGGAGGTCATCCGGGCGAAGGGCGAGGCTGAGGCCGAGGCAATGCGCGTGAAGGCAGCCGCCTACAATGAGTACAACCAGGCCGCCGTGCTCGATAAGGTCATCACCAACCTTCCCGAAGTGGTGCGCGCGATTGCCGAGCCGCTAGCGAAGGTGGACAAGATCAGCATCGTCTCGACCGGCGGCGCGAACGGCAGCAACCTTGGCGCCAGCCGCGTGACCGGCGATGTGGTGAACATGCTTGCCCAGATGCCGGTGATTCTGGAGGCGCTCACAGGCGTCAAGATGAGCGACCTGATGGCGCGCGTACCGGGTCTGCGCACGGTGGAAGGCTCGACCGGCGAGGGTTCGCCAGACGGCGGGGCGGGTACGAATGGCACGAATGGAGCGAACGGCGCAAATGGGGCCAGCGAGACCCCGGCGACACCGACGGTCCAGCGAGTGAAGGTGCCTGCGCCCGAGGCGGACGATACGTCAGCCCCAAGCGTTCCGGTCAGCTCAGATCGTCCCTCCACCAACAATTCGGCCGGCGGCGCCCCTGGTGGCCCAACGGCAGGGCCGCGCAAGCAGCCAATGCGTTAACTGCTGACGACCAGATGTCAATCAGGGCTATTTCCTCAGGGAGATGGCCCTGATTCTTTTTGCCGACTTGACAACTCGCCTGGTACCCGCTATCGTGGTTGAGGTTGATTTTGCATTACGGCTTGCAGACAACCACCACCAGGGACATGAGACGGTGCGCCAGGTAACACATGCGCCTGCCCCATATGCCCATGATGCGGCCTGGACTCGTTCGTAGATCACGCGGGCAAAGGAGAGAACACAGCTCGCCAAGACATATTTCGGAAGGGTCATCATGACACCCAGGCAGCGGATTGCTATTCGGCTCGCGTTCGCCCTCATCGCCATCTCCGGTGGATTGCTAGCTATCGCGCTCACGCATACCAACACCGAAGCCAGCTGCTCCACCTGCACCGGCACGTACTATGGTGTCAATGAAACTCTGATGAATAAGGCAATTGGCGGCACTATCTGGCCCCAGACGCTCAGCAACGCCTGCGCGGTGGCGGATGTTGTTGGGCTGATCAACTATGACTACCTGAAGGCGGGCAAGTCACTCAAGTTCCCGAATAGCACGTACCAAACGTCGGTGGAGCAATACAATCAGACGTCCGGCAGCAGCCAGTGGGGATACGCGACGCCAACCAACCAGGTAGGCGGCATCACGAATATCGCCCCTGATTTTGGCAATGACCCGCGCTCCGCAGCCAATGACGTGCAGCATTATCACATCGGTAGCAGCGCGGTCCACGATTATATCTATCGCTGGCAGTTTGCCCACAGGATCCAGCCCTCATACGCTCAGCAGGTGCAAGAGGCGACGACGCTTGTCGTGCGCGGCTTGGAGAATACACAGGAACCGGCCATCGTGTTTATCAACGGCGGTTTGCACTCCGTGCTGGTAACGGGCGCATGGTCCTCGAACAACCCTAATACACACTTCCCAGCAAATATCCAGGGCCTGGTCTACCGCGATTCCGAGGGAAGTTCATCGACCAGCAGACAGGAGATTCCAATAAGCACCTGGATTGGCGGCCATTTCTCCAACCAGTTCGGAGTCTACTCGCTCTGGTCGTTCTATTATGGCGACCGATTCACGACCGGCGATAGGCGCAACACGCTGGACCCGGAGCCGACCGTTGGCCCTTACAGGCCATCGACGAGGTTTCCGCATCACTGGTATCTGGGCTTCACCTGGGTGCAACATGACAGTATCACCGCCTACAACGCAGACTGGGCCATCAATGCGTATACCAATCGGGTCATGCTAACTCCTTAACGCGACTATAGTGTCGGTAACCAGCACATGTGAGGTGGTAGAGGGTGGGTCGAAACAGGGCGTCAGCGCATCGGCGAGTACGTAGACGAAGCCGGGTCGAGCGAGTTGCGAAGGCGCTGCTCGGCAACCTTGCTTATGTCTTTCTCGGTGGCGCGGCGCTCCTGTTCGCGGCAATCCTGATCGCCGCCGCACAGCACATCCCACCGAGCGCGGCGAGCGACACCAGCGCGACGACGAACTATAGTTCAGGATGGATCCCGCTCAAGTCGACCTCTTCAAGCGCAATCATCGCCGCCGCCCGCCAAAGCACGCTCTTCAACGTGAATCGCAAAGGTAAAGGCGACTTCCTGAAAGACCTCTCGCACCTGGAGGCTCCAATCCTGGTGAGAGCGTTGCAGACACCGGGAAGCGTCGTCATGCCCGACTACTACGTCATCCCTATCGACAATGCGCAGGGGAAAATGGTCGGCGCGGCCGAGCTTGAATTGAACGCCTCGCATACGTCCATCCAGGTCACGTCAATCGTCACCTATACGAGCGCGCACCCCCATGGCCAGGTCTCGCATGTCGCCAAATCGACGGCGCTGACGGATCTCTCCAGCCAGCGCCGGATCGCGCTTCGTAGTGGCGCGCAGCCGCAGCTTGTCTACATCCCCATCGACGCCGCGGCGCTGGAGACGGGTCAGGTCGTCTGGAACGGCGGCGGCACGTCCCCCACCGATCCCGTCTGGCTGATTCCAGGCGCCGATGGCCAGAATCACATCGTCGGCGCGGACGGCCATGCCTATGAGATGAGCAGCGTGCCAGTGATGAAACAGCCGTGAAGTACCCAGCATCCTGGTGAGATTTCTGACGCCGTGAACGCTCCTGCCAGTGCTAGACTGCCCTCAGGCCTGCTTGCGACCAAAGCGGTTTTAGAAGGGCATGCCATGTCTGCTTCATCAGGTTTGCCAACATCCAGCGTTCCGAATCCCCTCACTCCTGAATGGCTCACCACCGCGCTACGCCAGTCGGACATGCTGCCAACCGGGCAAGTCACTCGCGTGGAAGAGCGCGCCAACGCTGCCTTCAACTCCGCCGCGCGCCACCTGCATCTCACCTATTCGCCCGATGCGCCGCCGGATATGCCACTACGGCTGTTCTTCAAGCGCAATTTGCCAGAGGCATGGGCGGTTCGCGCTGGAGCGCGTGAAGTCGCGTTCTATCAGGTCGCCGCCACGATGGCGGACCGTCTGCCGATGCTGGCGACATGCTATGGTTCGTCGTACGACGATGAACGCGGCGATTCGTGGCTGCTCTTGCGCGATGTCTCGGCGACGCATACCTCACCCGTCACCCGCGAGCAGTTAATAGCGGGCAGCGGCGTTCCGCCCGATGACCAGCTCGTGGCGGTTGTCGAGGCGTTAGCGGGTCTCCACGCGACCTGGTGGGAACATCCGGCGCTGGGAACAGGCAAGCTGCTCGTCAGCGAGTGGTATCGTGACCAGGCTTGCTTTAAGGCCGCACTGCGCGAGTTTACGGACAATTGGGGCGCGTTTCAGCGGATGACAGGCGAGACGCTATCCTCCGCAACGAGAGCGCTCGGCGATGAGGCGCTGGCGGCCTTGCCACACCTGTGGCAGCAGCATCTCGCGGAGCGCATGGCGGCACGGCGCCAACTCACCATCAGCCACGGCGACTGCTACCTGAGCCAATTCCTCTGTCCATTGCCGGAATCTTCTGACACCGCGACCTATCTCGTTGATTTTCAGGGCGCGTGCGGCGACCTACCCGCGATGGATCTCGTGTTCCTCTTCGCGACGTTCTGGACCCCTGAGCAGCGCCAAGAAGGCCAGCGCGAAGAACGGCTGTTGCGCGCCTATCTCGACGCGCTGATGGGGTATGGCGTCACCGGCTATTCCTGGGATGACCTTGTGCGCGACTATCAGATTGCGCTGGCCTTCATGTTCTTCTATCCCGTCTGGGATGCCCTCGACGGCTCCAGCCGCGACTATTGGGAGCCAAAGCTCCGCTGCCTGGCCAGCGCGGTGGATGACTGGGGGTGTCGCGAGCTTTTCGCCAGCGCGATGCGAGAAGCCTAGCCGAGCTCAACAGTGTCGCCCGCGCCAACAATCGCCTCCACCTCGATCTCCACTAGCAGCGCCGGATCGATCAGGCGGCTGACCTCGATCATCGTCGCCGCGGGGCGAATCTCGCGGAAGAATTCGCCGTGCGCCCTGCCGATGGCCTCCCAATCGGCGATGTTGGTCACATAGATGCGCGTGCGCACGACATCACCCATGCTCGCGCCCAGCTCCGCCAGCGCGGCCTCGATGATGCGCAGCGCCTGGGTGGCCTGGGCAGCGGCGTCGCCTGGCCCGACGACCGCGCCGCTGGCGTCAACCCCGGTAGTTCCGGCGACATGAATAACCTGACCGACCCGCACCGCGCGCGAGTACCCGACGATCTCCTCCCAGGGTCGCCCCGAACCAACGTTTTGTCGTGGCATATCAACGATGTCCCTTTCCGTATGATACTCGCTTCCGCTCCCGGTCCATCCTACCATCTACCGTCATCAGTCGTGACCGGCCCGGCGCCGTGTAGTACTCGTAAGAATCAGGCTGGAGAGCCACAGAAGCAGCCTTTCTCTCGCGTTGTGAGGCAATCAGGCAGGAATTTGCTCAAAATGTCGCCTGAAAGGCTTGTATCGCCAGAATCATCATGGTATACTTGCGCGCGAAAGCATCCCGTATGTCTTTCGAGGTGTCTTTTGCGCGCGGTCGTTTTCCGCGCGCGCGTCAACGAACGCTAGCGATGGCCTGGCACGCATCGGCCTCTTTTCGGGACGATACCCGCGGCTTCTCTACAGCGTTTCCCCAGTATTGGGTCTGCCCCATTGATATGGGGCCGTGTTGGTCCGGGCGCTAGAGGCGTGGCCGGACCGGAAAGAGGGTTAGAATTTTGGCCACCGATCAGACACTCCGGTGCCGCGATTGCGGCCGTGACTTCGTGTTCACGGCAGGCGAGCAGGAGTTTTATGCCAGCAAAGGGCTGACACACACTCCCGCGCGTTGTCCGGAGTGCCGCACGGCGCGTAAGTCCTCCATGTCCGGAGGATATGGCGGCGAGCGTGCTCCACGTCAGATGTACACCGCCGTCTGCTCGAATTGCGGCGGTGAGGCGCGCGTACCATTCCAGCCGCGCGGCGACAAGCCGGTCTATTGCAGCGATTGTTACGCCCAGATGGGCGGCGGCGCCCGTGGTGGCACGCGCAGTGGAGGCGGCTACAGCACCGGCTGGTAGTTCGTCGCATCACTCGCACAACGCTGGAGGCGCTCGATTATCAGATCGGGCGCTTTTTCATTCTCAAACCATGTCCTCACCAGACATTCCCTGTCACCTGGATTTTTCATGCTCGCTTCAGCGATTCCTTTCCCCCAACGCTATCGGCTGGTCGTCGTCGATGTGGATGGCACCCTGCTCGATTCTCAGCATCGACTCCCACCGCGTGTCGCCGCCGCTATCCGCGCGACGCAACAGCATGGTCTCGCCGTGGCGCTGGCCACTGGCAAGATGCTCCGCTCGGTCCGCCCGCTGATCGAGGCGATGGATTTGCGCGGGCCGCAGATTACGCTCAACGGTGCGGCGCTCGTACTTGCCGAGACAGGCGAGCCGCTCGTGTACCACCCGCTTCGTAAAGAAGACCGACGCGTCGCGATCGAGTTGACACGCGCATCGGCCCCGGACGTGCTCATCACGCACTTTATGCTGGATACCATCATGGTCGATCAGCCGGAACATCCGCTGCTGCCGGTGCTGCTCTCATACGGCGAGAAGCAGATAACGCCGGTCCCCTCGCTGCTGGCGGACGATCTGCCGCCCGCCGCCAAGATCCTGCTTGTAGGGACGCATGAACAGCTCGGCGACCTGCGACGAGTCGTCACGCCAATCCTGGAGCCGCGCCTCACCGTCACCACCACCGCGGCGGATTTTCTGGAATACTTCGACCCAGCGGCAGGCAAAGGCAACGGGCTGGCGGCGCTGCTCGACATCTTGAAGCTCTCGCATGAAGCCGTCATCGCCATCGGCGACGGCGAGAACGATCTGCCGCTCTTAGAGCATGCGGGGCTTTCAGTCGCGATGGCCAACGCCAGCGCGGCCGTTCAGCAGGCAGCCGACCTCGTGATAGGCAGCAATGACGCAGCGGGCGTCGCCGACTTTCTCGACGCGCTACAGCAGGCGCGTATGGCACACATGGGCGACTGACAAGATTGCCGCCTGTCGCAAGCGCCGTCGTCAGTCCGCGATGGGGACCGATGGCTCGGCGCCAGTGTCAGACGCATCGGCTGGCTCGGCGCGTGAGGTACGGCCCTCCCACTTGAACGGCCAGCCAGGGAGCAGCGCCCCTAGCGCCATCGCCAGCAAGGCGAAATAGAAAGTCAGCTTGTAGGCGTTCTCGTAGCCCTTGATACTCTGCTGGCAGGCCTCATGAAGCAGCGTCGCCAACTGCTGCGGCGATGGGCCACCGACTGGGCCACCCTGCGCGCCGGTCGTCGGCATCGACGCGGGCAGAGGCTGGCAGAGCGCGATAGGCGCTGAGCCGGAGCTTCGCGGCTGATCGAGGACTGTATTCTGATACTGCCTGATCTCCGCTGACAGCGCAGTCGCCAGAATCGTCGCCAGCACCGCAACGCCGATAGACTGCACCACCTGCCGCGTCGCGTTGGAGAGCGAAGACGCCCGCGAATACTCCCGCTTCGTCACGACCGAGAGCGCCGCGACGACCGTCGTCTGCACCGTCAGGCCGAGCGCGACGCCGCGAATCGCCAGCAACGCGAGAATCCAGCCGATAGAGGTGTCCGCTGTGAGCTGCGAGAACTGCCAGGTGTTGATCGCCAGCAAGCCAAAGCCGACGATCATCAGCGGGCGCGCGCCAACTTTGTCGTAGAGCTTGCCCGCCAGCGGCACGACGACGCCAGAGGAGAGGGCCAGCGGCAGCAGGATTACGCCGGTTTCGAGCGCGCTCTTGCCGCGCAACGTCTGCAAATACAGCGGCAGTAGGAACTCCGCCCCAAAGAGCGCCACCACCGAGACGTAGCCGACGACGGTCGCGTTCAGGAAGATGGGACGCTTGAAGAGCCGCAGGTCGAGCAGCGGATCGCGCGCGACGAACAGCTCGATGAGGGAGAAGATCAGCAGCCCCACACCACCGATGGCGAAGAAGATCAGCACTTTGGTTGATGTCCAGCCATCGTCGGCTGCAATGGAGGCAGCATAGAGGACTGCGCCAAAGCCAATCGTGGAGATGACCAGGCCGAGCCAGTCGAAGACGGGGACACGCTCGCTTCGCTGCTCTCGCAGCATCCGCGACGCCAGAACGATGCCGAGCAATCCGATCGGGACGTTGATAAAGAAGATAAAGCGCCACAAATCCTGATCGACGAGCCAGCCGCCCAGAATTGGCCCCAGCGCGGGCGCAACCACCAGGGCGATTCCGAAGATGCCATAGGCCATCCCCTGCTCTTCGGGCTTGAACGCGCCGAAGAGCAGCGCTGTACCAAGGGGCAGGCTGATGCCGCCGCCAACGCCCTGCACCGCGCGCGCCGCAATCAGAATCAGGATGTTTGAGGTCGGCGCGAACCCACAGGCGAGCGAGCCAAGCACGAACAGGATCAACCCCAGCACATAGATGCGCTTGAGACCGAAGCGGTCGCCCAAAAATCCGGCCAGCGGTGTGCTGATGCCCAGCGCCATCGTATAGAGGCTGATAACCCACTGCGTGTCGGTCAGGCTGGTATGGAACTCCTCGCGAATGGTCGCCAGCGCCACGTTGACAACGGTTGAGTCGAGAATAACCATGAAGATGCCAAAGATGACTGAGATCAGGACACCCCATTTGTAGTCGAGTCGCCGCATAGCAGGTCGCTCCCCTCCAGCGGAAATAGTGACAGATACGTCGGCAATAATATACCGTTCGGTATACATGTTTGCCAAGACCTGCTGGCTGGCGCACGCTGGAACTGCGTATGCGCGGTTCCAGCGAGCCTGTTACGCAATCGCGTATATCCAGATGGAAAGTCAGTCTTGATCGTTGGAGGGAGAGTTTGGTGGTTCGGTTAGAATCGCTTACCGCGGCGGAGGCTCGCGACGCACTAGATGAATTAACTCTGGTGCTGCGGGATGCCGTCGCCAGCGGCGTATCGCTCGGCTTTGTGACTCCGCTCGATGAGAGCACTGTGCGCCACTACTGGCAGGGTGTGATGGCCCAGATCGAAGCGGGCAGCCGGATACTACTGGTGGCTCGCGCTGAGGATGGCACGCTGGTTGGCAGCGCGCAACTTAACCTGGCAACGGCGCCCAACAGCAGGCATCGCGCCGAGGTGCAGAAAGTCTGTGTCTTGCGCTCCGCCCGTGGCCAGGGCATCGGCACGCGGCTCATGCGGGCAATCGAAACGTCTGCCCAGGCAGCAGGGCGCACGTTGCTCGTGCTCGATACGCGCAAAGGCAGTATCGCCGAAGGGTTGTATCGCAAACTCGGCTATATCGAAGGCGGCGTCATTCCTGGCTATGCCCGCACCGTCGACGGAACGCTCGTTGCGGCGGCGTTCTTCTATCGGACGCTCGCCTGACCGCCTGACTCCTTATAAGAACCTCACCTCATTCGGCAGCCGAGGCAGGCGGAATCGGCAAGGGTGGGCGACGGGTATGCCAATCGGTGACCCGCTGATAGGCGTGGCCAATCCGGAGGATGGACGCCTCACCAAAGCGCGAGCCGACAATCTGCAGGCTGATGGGCAACCCGTCGCTGGTGAAGCCACAGGGCAACGAAAGCGCGGGCTGGCCGGTCATATTGAAAGGAAAGGCGCAGCGCAGATTGCCCTCCGGTACGATCTCGCCCCCGGCGCGCAGTGGCGTATCCGACTCATCGGCCAGCGGCGCGGGCAGCGCCATCGTAGGCGTGAGCAGAATGTCCACCTGCTGCATCAGCGCCAGCATCTCGGTGGTGAAGGCCCGGCGCGCGTGCTGGGCATGGATGTAGTCTTTAGCCGATATCTCCGCGCCCGCCTCGATGTTCGCACGCACCGTCGGCGTGTAGCGGTCGGCGCGCGTGGTCAGCCAGCCCATATCGCTATGCCAGGTATAGGCTTCGGGCCGCTGCACGCCGCGATAGACGCCAAAGAAGTCGTCCAGGGACGCGGGCATCGGCAGCTCGACGACCGTCGCTCCCAGCGAGACGAAGACCGCGATGGCGGCGCGCACAGCCGCCTCGACCTCGGGATCGATTGGGTGGAAGAAATAGTTCATGGGGACGCCGATGCGCGCTCCACGGACGGAGACTTCGGGCGAGCGCGCGTCGCTGAGGGCGGCGACATAGTTGAGCAGCGGCACGTCAACGCTATCGGGATCGCTGGGATCGTACCCCGCCAGCGCATCCAGCAGCAGCGCGCAGTCCGCCACCGTGCGCGCCATCGGCCCGACGACATCGAGCGACCAGCTCAGCGGCACGATGCCCGTCCGGCTGACGAGACCATAGGTCGGCTTGAGGCCAGTGACGCCACAACATGCGGCGGGGATGCGGATGGAGCCGCCGGTATCGGTACCGAGCGCGCCGGGGCAGTCGCCCACCGCCAGCGCCGCCGCCGAGCCGCCGCTGCTGCCGCCAGGGATGCGCGCTGTGTTCCAGGGGTTGCGCGTCGGCGGGGTATAGGTGCCGAACGCGAACTCATGCGTGTTGGTCTTGCAGAGGGCAATAGCGCCCGCCTGCGCGAGCCGGGTGACCACGGCGGCATCCCGGTCGGGAATCCAGTCGTCCAGTACGCGTGAGCCCGCAGAGGTCAGCACGCCACGGGTCTCGATCAAATCCTTGAGGGCGATAGGCAAGCCGTGAAGCGGACCAACCGGCGCCTTCGCCTGCATGGCGGCGTCGGCCTCACGCGCCTGGGCGAGCGCGGTGTCGGCCATCACTGTGACGCAGGCATGCAGCGCTAGTTCGGTCTCGGCGATGCGTCGCAGACAGGCGGTCACCAGCTCCTCGCTGGTTAGCGCGCCGCCGCGAATGGCGTCGCGTGCCTCGGTCAGCGTCAAGGTCTCTGGGGCTTCTGAGGATTCGGGCGCGGGCAACTGGCTTGTCATCGATCTTCCCATCACTGCTCAAAAAACAGCTCTTGCTACTCTCTTAGGAGTATAGCCGATGAGTGAAGCGGTACCTTGCGCCCCCTTTCGATTGACAGCAGTGAAGCGGCGAGTATACTTGTGCGCAGATGTTCTCGTCGCCCATTTCCAGCGGCGCTTCGTGTGTAGCGCGTTGTTCGCAGTTCCTGGCCGCTATTGAGCCTGTCTCGGCTCATTTCAGGGGGCAAGACATGCCACAAATCTTCGCCGCCGCATTTCCCTCGCCATCTTCATCTTCATCGGCGGACCGGCGCGCGCGGGCGCTGAAGATCCACGGACGCCGCGTGTTGCTGGCTATCCTCATCGCGCTGGCAATCCTGCTGGCGCTGGCGTTCCTGCCCGATCTGGCACAGGCGGCTGGCCGCTAACGTCCTTCGTAACGGCAATCGCCACATAGTCGCCTTTACGCGTCCGCCAGCCGAATGCGAAACAATCCCGGTGGCGTACCTTCTGTAACGCCCTCCCAGAAGTGCGAGGCGTAAAGGTACGCTGCGCCATCCTGGCTGGCTGCCGCCTGACCCTGCCAGCATAATCCGCAGCCCTCAGAGGCGGTTATTTCCAGCGGCGATGATACCACCTGCCACACCTTGGCAACAGGATCCCAGAGCCAGAGCCAGAACGATGACACCTGACTATGGCCAGTAGTGTCCTCCGGTGGCAGCCCTGTCTTTGGGTCAACTCCCCATACCGCCAGCCGCCCATCCGGCAGCACGTCGAGCGCCTGGAGAATGCCCGCCCGCGACTCGCTCGCGCCAGCAACGGGCAGCGGCGGCAAGAGCGTCCAGGTATGACCATCACTGCTCATTACAACGCGCTCGCGGTAGAGATTCGAGGGAAGTTGCTCATTTTCGAGCGCGTAGAACGGCTGATTCGCGGTCGGCCACGCATTCCCACGCGGCGGCAGCGTCCACAAGAACGTACCCACGCCGTCAGGCGGGGTGCTCGTCTGAAGCCAGTTATCGCCCGCATCCGTCGAGATCCAGAAACCCGTCCCCGCCGCCTCGGGATACGTCCGCAAATGCAGCACAGTCATTGCCAGCGTGTCTCCTGGACCAATAGCTGGCATGAAGAAAAGCGCCTCATCACCCAGCCCGCGATCCGCGCGCACCCAACTGGCTCCGTCGTTATCGCTGCGTTCGAGCAGGCTGACCTGCGGCGCCTGCGCGAATAGCTCATAGCTATAGGCGAGGTACAGGTGATGCCGGGTCACATGCAGGTCGCACCAGCCATAGGAGACGCTTGTGGGCGCAATCGAGATGTGCGGCGCAAGTCTCCGCCACGTCACACCGCCATCACCGCTGAGGTAGAAAGAATCATAAGCGCATGGTTGCGAATCATCTGCCGACCGTTGCACCTGTAGCGTGACGCGCTGTGGATCATCGGGCGCGATAGAGAAGGTACATTGATCCTGCGGGCCAAGCGTGAGCGGATAGCGCGTCCAGTGGGCGCCCGCGTCGGTGGAGCGCCAGTATGCCATCGGTTGCGCGCTACACGCGAAGAGCAGCGCGGCGTTAGTTGGCGCGGCGGCGAACCCGCGCATGTCGGCTGCCGCCGCTGGCAGCGCAACCTGCTCCCAGGCGCTCGCGGGCAAGCGTTGCGGCGCGTGCAGACTCACCAACGACGCGGGCGCCAATGCCGACGGCGTGGGTGTCTCGCAGCCCGCGTAGCCCAGCGCCACGATGAGCGGCAACACCACGCAGCCACCCCGGCACACTAACAGCCACAAGGATCTCGCGCCCAACCGTGTATGCACGAGGAAGCCGCTCCTTCCTGTCAAAGTACAGGATACCATGACAACACCGCACGTTCGCCGTTGCGCCAAGTATATACGGCAGGGCGGCCAGGCGCATCCGGCAAACACCGTACTATCGTCTGCGGTAAACGCCGTAGTGCGCGCAGTCGGTCCAGTTGGCACGGCGATAAGGGAGCCGCGAAGGAGCAGGATGTCTATTCTGAATTCGAGGCCAGCAACGCCTCGGCGCGTATGAGATCGTCGGGGGTGGTGATTTTGAGGTTGTTGGAAGAGGCGA
>DASUHD010000012.1:0-12564 GCA_036273675.1 Ktedonobacterales bacterium
GTATGGGGGGTGGCCCACTGACACAATAGGCACGAGCTCAATCCTCGTCTCCGTCTGCAACGCCTCGCGTACCGCTTCACACACGATTCAGGGCGCGCGGGTGAAGCTGGCCAGCTTCGTGGCATACACCAGCCAACTCAATGCGTGGGATTTCTGCGCCGGATTCTATGCGCGCCCAGCAGGCGTTACGTCGAACAATTGCGACCGTGGCAGCGCCCCAATTGACGAGCAGTTGCGGGCGGGCTTTGCGTCTACGGCGCAGCCAGGAACGGTGGTCGCCTCCACGCAACCAGGGGGGTCATCTGGAAATTTTGGCCCGTTGCCCGCGGCTCTCCCGCCCGGCAGCGCCATGTACCTCAATGTCACTATTACAGCGCCCACCGCGCCGGGAACTTACGCCTTCGCCATCAACCTGACCGCGGATGGCGCGCAGCTTCCATACTCCGGCAACACGTCCCTGCTGCTTGCGCCGGTAGCGCACCAGTGGAATGGGCAGGCCTGCACGACGTCGAGCATGCTCACGCAGATTCCGCCCGCGACGAATCCGCCTACGGGGTACATCTGCCCCGCATCGTGAACGCTGACCTTACCTGCCAAGGAAGACGACATACGCCCCTGCTGTTCTGGCGGCTTGGCCCGGAATGCAGGGGCGCTGGTTTAGCGACAGGGAGCTTACTCCTCCTCGGAGACGACTTCCTCATTCTCGGTGGCTTCGGCGGCGACAGGCTCTGCCTGCTCTGCCGCGGCGAGCTCCTGGTTGGCGACGAGCGTCACCTTCACCTTCGGCTCGACCTTCGGCGCGATGCGCACCGGCACCTCGAACGTGCCGAGCGTGCGAATCGGCTCGCGCAGTAGAATCGTGCGGCGATCAACGCTCAGGTGTTCCTGCTCTTCGAGCGCGTTGGCGATATCCTGGCTGGTCACCGAGCCATAGAGGCGGTCGCCCCGCCCGACGCGCACCGCAAAGGTCAGCGTCACCGCCGCCAGTTTCGTCGCGAGTGATTCGTGCTCCTGGCGCTGCTTCTCCGTGCGCCGTTGGGCCGACACCACACGCTGCTGCAGATTCGCCAGCTCGCCGGGCGTCGCCGCCGTCACCATGTGGCGGGGCAACAGGAAGTTGCGCGCGTAGCCGTTGGCAACTTCCTTCACATCACCCGGCTTGCCCAGTCCGGGGACTTCCTGTAGCAAAATAACCTTCATTGTCGGTGATCGCTCCCTTATCGCCCTGGTCGCGCGTGCCAGTTTAGGTGAGAGGTGGCATGGGTCTGCGCGCGAGGTTGCGGGCATACTCCACGAGTATACACCGCCGAGGCCGCCGGGGCAAGCATTCCGCCAGACTGATATGCGACCGGGGGTAGCGTCACGGCGCGATGCATCGAGTACAGGATGGCCATACGTACGCCTGTTATTTGTGGCAGCCCGGCCATAGGGATAGGCGCAAACGCTCTCTATACTTCTCGCAACCTGCGCGAGCTTCTCATCATGTATTGTTTATCGTTTCGCGCACGGCGCTTCGGTCGCAGCGGCGCGGCCATGCTCAACGAGGGGGGATTGCAATGTCTAGTCCACAGAGTTCAAACGCAGCAATGGCGACGGACCAGCAGCGGCAGGACTCGGACCAACTCAAGCAGTTTGGCTACGGCCAGGAACTGCACCGCACCATGAGCTTGTTCTCCAACTTCGCCGTTACGTTCTCGTACATCTCGGTCACCACAGGCATCTTCGCGCTCTTTGCGCTCGGCCTGGGAACCGGCGGTCCCGCGTTCATTTGGAGCTGGCCTATCGTCTTCTTCGGGCAACTGCTCGTCGGGCTGGTCTTCTGCGAGCTTGGTTCGCGCTTCCCAATCGCTGGGTCGGTCTATTCCTGGTCGAAGCAGGTCGCCAATCGAGATGTCGCCTGGATGGGTGGCTGGGTGTATCTCATCGCGCTCATCGCCACCATCGCCTCAGTTGACTTCGTCGTTCCGCCAGTGATTGCCAGCCTGTTTGGCCTGGACGCCTCCAACACTGCCGTCCTCATCACCATCGCGTTGATTGTGTTGGCGCTCACGTCCATCATCAACATCATTGGCACGCGGGTGATCGCGTTCATCAATAACATCGGCGTCATTGCAGAGTTCCTGGGTATGCTGGTGCTCGGCAGCATTTTGCTCTTCGCCCACAGCAATCACCCAATCTCCTTCCTGAGCAGCACGGGCGGCACCGAGGTAAACGGCTCCTACGTCGGCACGTTCTTTGCCGCCATGCTGATGTCGCTCTTCGTGGTCTACGGCTTCGATACCGCGGGCACCCTCGCCGAAGAGACCCACAACCCCAGCCGGGCGGTGCCGCGCGCGCTGCTGCTGGCGTTACTCGGCTCGTTCGTGATTGGCGGCCTCTTCCTGGTCGGCGCTGTGCTCGCGATACCAGCCGATGGCCTCGCCAAGTTCATGGCCGACCCAGGCTCGCTGGAATCCATCATTTCAGATGCCATTCCAGGCCTCTCGAACGTCTTCTTCATCATCGTCGCCACGGCCATCACCGTCTGCGGACTCTCGGTGCAGGCGAACGCCACGCGGCTGCTGTTCTCGATGGCGCGCGACCGCGAGGTGCCTGGCAGCACGCTGTTCAGGAAAGTGCATCCCAAACTGGGAACGCCGATAGCCGCGATTCTGGCAACCACGATTCTCAGCGCGGTGCTTATTTTTGCCACCCAGGTGGAGTCTGTCCTCGTCGCCGTCACCGTCGTCCTGATCTACCTGGCGTACCTGATCTGCACGGCTGCCACCCTCGTCGCTCGGCTGCGTGGCAAGTTCATCGCCGGTGGCTCGTTCAGCCTGGGCAGGCTGGGGTTAATCGTCAACGCGGTGGCTGTTGTCTGGGGCATCGCGATGATTATCAACCTGAGTTGGTATCGGCCAAACCCGGCGAATCCCGCCTACCTGAACCTCGCGATTTACATCTTCGTGCCGCTGATTCTGGTGGTTGGCGCGCTCTACTACTTCCTGGTGCAGAAACCTATGGCAAAACGCGCCCAACAGCAAGATAAGCCAGCAGCATAACCGATACGGCTATCTGGGAAAAGTCGGCACGGGCAGGGAGCGAATCCCTGCCCGTGTTCCCAATTTCCGGTCTATGCCCACCCAGAGACGTCTATCGCTGGCGCGCCCGCCCGCGCAGCTCACGGCCCAGCGTCAGCGCCAGCCCGCCGACGATGCAGCCGACGAAGACCACCGCCACCAGCGGATTCGGCGCGGCCAGCGAATGGACCAGCAGCAGACCGAGCACGAAGGCGACCGCCGTGGCGACTAGCAATATCACGTCGCCCGCGAAGAAGTTGTACGTTGCCTTGAGGGCGCGCAGAATTGGATTCATGAGAGCGCCTCCCCGGCTGCTGGCTCCGACGCGGCGACTTCAGCATGTTTCGCTGGCGCATACTGGCGCAGCCAGAGGATCAGCAGGCCCGTGACGACGAGATTGAAGACGACCAGAATCGGCAGAAAGAGGTCTTCATGCCACCATTGGATGCCAATGCCCTCGCCGCCCCAGAAGGCGCCAAAGCTGGTGAGCATAATACCCACGATAAACTTGAGGGTGTTCTCGGGTACGCGCTGCAGCGGAGAGCGCACAAGCGCACCCACCAGCACGACCAGCACACCCGCGGCCAGCGCGCCCCAGATCGCCGAGCCGATGCTATCAGCTGCCGAGCCAAAGGTGATGACGATGAACGCGACCTCCAGCCCCTCCAGCAGCACGCTCTTGAACGAGGTCACGACGCCAAAGGGATCGATCCGCTGCTGATGGTGCTCGCCGCGCGCACGCATTTCCGCAAGCTGTTCCTCGTAGATCGCCTCTTCGTCGTGCATCGCCTTGAGTCCGGCAAAGCGCAGAATGGCCTTCTTCAGCCACTTCAGGCCAAAGAGCACCAGCAGAACGCCCACCGCGAACCGCAGCGCTTCGAGCGGTACAGTGCGCACCAGCGCCGTCCCAAACACGCCGACGAGCGCCACCAGCGCCAGCGCCGCCGCCGCCGTACCCGCGAACGCGCTCCGCCAGTTGATGGTGATGCCCACCACCAGCACGATAGTAAACGCCTCGACAAACTCGACGGCCGACGCCAGAAACGCCGCCACCAACACTGCCCACTGTGTACCCATACCGCTCCTTGCGAGGATCGTCGCTTCTCACGCGGAAATATGCCGTTTTGCGTATTGTACCATCGGCATCCTAACGGGTACATCGCGGCATGATGCGGCTCGGCGCAATCTGCTGTAAGATACATATCACACACTGGTGATAGCCATCTGAGGGAGCGATTTGCATAAAGCTGGCGCTCACGGGTACGATGCACGCACGGCGCTCGTCCCGTTCATTGGGTATCGCCAAACGTGATGGACGGCGGAATGGACTTCATCGCGCCGCAGTCGCCCAGTCAGGAGAACGCTGGTGGATACACGCACCGATCCACGCCTCGCCGCACCGCGCGCGGTTGATCTGCGCCGTGGACGCATTCTCGATGTCGAGATACTGGTGAGCGTCACCTACGATTTTCTCATCAGCCTGCATGTCGCGCTCGCCTCAGCCGAGCATGACTATGCCGACTATGATGTGGGCCGCGAGTGGATCGAGGCGGCGCGCAAACGCTGCGACGATGCGAATCCCGAAGCGCTGACCCTGCTGGGGCGCTTTCTGGGCGATGGACGGTCCGGGTCACTCCACGCCACGCTCATCTCGCTGGTCTGGCGCTGCCCAGAGCCACGTGAGCCGCTGGAATTCCTCGCGTGGCTGCGCGAGTTTCCCTCGGCGAAACTGACCGAGGTGCTGCTCGACCAGGAGGGACTTGGGCCAGACTGGGCGGAACTGCTCGCCGCGACGCTTGAAGAGCTGGCGGCGTCCAATGTCGGAGGGACGGCATACAAGCGGCTGCTGGCGCGCTATCCCGAAGATATGCGGCCAACCGTCGCCGCCGTGCTGGATGATCTGGAGGGTACGCGCGACGCGCTGCTGGCCGCCCTGCGCGTCTGGTATGACGCCGTCTTCGCCAGTGAACAGGAGCGCATTCTGCCAATGTTGCGCCAGGAGGCGGACGCTCTGGAGCGACGGCGCGCCGAGATGCCGCCCGACACCTTTATCGAACAGTCTATGCGCGGCGTGCAATGGCAGAGCGCGGCTGGCCTGCGGCGTATCGTCTTCTCCCCCAGCTACTTCTGCCGTCCCGCCGTCCTCTACCACGTGTGGCATGGCACACTGACGTTCTGCGCACCATTGGTCTACGCCTCCCCCGATGTTCGCCGTGGCGACCCACGCGCGCCTGACGCAGAGACCCTGCGCTTCTTCCTTGCCCTGGGCGACCCGTCGCGTCTGCGCATTCTGCGGCTGCTGGCCGAGCGGCAGATGTATCTGACCGAGCTGGCCGAGCGGATGGATCTGACCAAAGCTACGACCAAACACCACATGGTGAAGCTGCGCGACGCCGGGCTGGTGACGCTCTATGACCGCGACCGCATGACCTTCTACGAGTTGAGGCCCGATGTCGCTCGCCACGCCAGGCAACTACTGAGCAACTATCTGGGGCAGCTAGGCGAGTAGCCACGCAATGGTGGAATATTCCCCTACCCGAGGGTCATGGAGCACTAGCATATTTCTCCCACTGGCAACCTTGGCCTCCAGCGGGCATCGCGCCGCTTGCCGTCTGTGCTGCGGGCCACCTGCTGACGTGCATCTGCTGTAACAATGGAAGTATGCTGTGGTATGCATCTGTGTACATCTGTAGGCATCATCCATCGCATCCACGGCGCGAGGCGTGCGGAGACACGAGGAAGACGTCAAGCAACGGGGTCGTGGCTAGCCAGATCATATGGCTCACGCCGTTCTGGGATAGTGGCTTGAGGGTATGGACATGACCAAATCCAAATCAACGGACGACAGTGGCAAAATAACGGCAGAGCTTCCCGCAGTGACGCTGGAAGAGGCTCCCGCGGTCGCGGACGAAGTAGAAGAAGACGCGGATGGCGCGCGCGCGACCCGTGATTTGGCGCCCACCTTCCTGGAGGAGTTTGGGGAAGCCGAGGAGACGCGCGAGCTCCCAATCGCCGCCGCTGGAGACAGCCGCGAGAGCGAGACCGGGCCATCGGCTGAGATGAGCGCGCCCGTCGCCGCCGCGCACATCGAGGAAGCGGATACGCCCGACGCGCCGCCCGAGCCAGAGCGCCCGCGGCACCATACACTGGCCTCCATGACACGTGCGCGCGGCGGCACGAACCCGCAGAACGCGCCGTTGCCACCACCTCCACCGCCGCCGCCCGAGCCGGAACCCCCGACCTTTGCCGACGATGAGATTCTCGACGAGACTGACTACGGCGCGCGAGATGAGGAAGAGTGGTCTATTGCGGAGCAGCCCACGGTCGCTCTCGCGCCCGGAACGGTCTTGAGCGCCCGCCCGCGCTTCCTCGACACCGACGAGCGCGCTGTTTGGCCGCCGCTTGCGGCGTCGGACGCATCCATCCCAGGGACGCTGCCGGAGGCCGCCGCCAGCCTGCACCGTCGCGCCATCCCGCGCCTCGACCGGACCGGCCAGCAGCGCTTCGCCTCGCCCAACGGTCGGCCCATGCCTGGGGAGCCACCCACAGGCATCCCACCCTCAGCATATCAAGATCCCCGCAGTGAGCGCCTCCGGGAGTTGCATCGTCGGCGCGATGCCAAGGAGCATGGCGAGCACGATCCCTCGGAGGATCGGCAAGTGACCGAGCGCGTGCGGCAGTGGTGGAGCGATCTGCGTCCCGGCCTGCGCGATGCGCTGGAATATCAGCATGAGGCGCGCGCCAGCGGCGTCCACCCGATTCCAGCGTACGAGCCAGGGCCATCCTCGCGCCTGGGCGATGTCTTCGGGCGGCTGACGGCCTCGGCGCGCGGCCTGACCGAGCGCGCGCGGCCCGCGTTCGAGCGGCTCCACGATCAGGCGGAGCATGCCGCGCAGGCCATCGTCGGGCGCTTCGAGCCTGATCCCGCACGCCAGCAGGCGCCCTTCCTTGGGCCGGGACGCATCGCAATCTTCTTCCGTTCCGGCGTCTCGGTGGGGCAGGCGCAACGGCTGCTCTCTTCCAACGAGGCGCGCCCGTTGCGCATCATCCCGCGCAAGCATGGCTTCCTCGCCTATGTGCTGCCCGGCACAGAAGAGAAGGTGAGCAACCGCCTGCGGATTCATCCCTACGTGCGTGATGTGGTCTTCATGCCTATCAACGAGTATGGCGACCCCGACGAGCAGAACCGGGATGACGATATATAGCGAACGCCGGACGTTCTACATGGGTAACCTTGCTACGATGCGGGCCAGCCGATGAGATGCTATCCTGCACTTGGTGGCGAGGGATCTCTTCGTCCATTGTTGGCGCGGCTTGCGTTGCGCACCAGCCAGTCGCGCGCGAGCGAGGCGGAGGCGGTGCGGGTGAGCAGCGCGAAGATCAGGCCGATCACAAAGGCAGGCACTAGCCCAATAGCCGTAAACTGGTCCAGCGCGAGGTAGCAAACGACGCCCGCCAGCACGCCGAAGGTGGTCGCGCCAAGCCGTATGGCGAGCAGCGTGCGCTGAAGCTGGCGATCGGGCTGGGTTGGCGATGGCGTGGTGGAATTGCGTGGCGCCATGGCTCAGGAGTCCTGTTCGTTCGTCGGCGTCTGCTGGGAAGACGCCGCGTCAGGCGTTTCCTCAGGCTCGCCATAGGCTACGAGCAACTGGGAGACGCGCCCGGCGATCTCATGCCAGATGTAGTGCTGATACTCCAGCATCGTCGCCTGCCGTTCGTCGTAAGCTCGCGACCCAGCGTCACGCCGCGCATTCGCCAGAAAGCGCTGCGCCAGGTCGTAGGCGTGGTGGCCTCGCTCCTGAAGGTATGCCTGCAACGTCTCCAGATCGCGAAGCAATCCCTCCAGTCGCTCCGCACTCTCGGCCTCCGGCGTTTTCTTTTTGGGCTTCCGCGTACTCATACCAGGTGTCCATCTAACAAATCAACTATCTGAACTCGGCCGCGTCTTTAGATGATACTGCGGCCTGGGCGTTCGCGGCCCGAAGCGTTTCCACCATCACGCTCCAATATATCGAGATCAAGAGATCACGGGAGAGAGATAATACCCTGCGGCATATCGCCTGCTCACTCGCTCGAATGCTTTGGCGACCAATCTTCACTGGGTAGCCTGCTGCTTATGAAAAATTGTATGCCTCTCCGACGGTACCCCGCAAGCAGGACATAGAACCTCAGGTGGCAAACAGCGTGAGAGAATGAGACATATCGCGGGAGTATACGGCGAGGGGAACGTGCTCCATACAGGAGATGCCCAGGTATGTGGCGAATATACCTGGGTCTTATCCGAATACATTCTAGCGAGTGTCTGCATTCCGGTGGCTAGCCCATTTGTCCGCGTGGTAACCGCGGTTTGCGGTCCATGTGGCTCATCCGAACGTGAACGCGCATGCCTCCACACCCGCATCGAGAAATTCGATCTCGAACTGTCGGTCCGCGATGGGCTTCGGCTGGCGAATGAGCTGATACAGCCGCTGGTCGAAAACCGTGCCGTTGCCTTCCGCGCTCACATCAACTCCGTGCGCGGCGCCTGGTGGCGCACCATCGATGAGTACACGAAACCGCACGGATGTCCCACGCACCGCTGGACCCATGACAAGGTGCAGATCGCGCGCATGGAAGCGGTACGCGATCCGCCCATTCGCCGCTGTCAGCACGGCGGCGTGCGACTCTACTGTCCAGTCACCAGCAAGCGCCCAATGGTTACGCTGCAACCGTTCAGGGATCGTATAGATGCGACGTGCGCTCGCTGCCAGCTCCTCGGGAGACGCAAAACGCTCAGTGCGCTCATCGCCGAGATAGGTTTCGGGAGACTCTTCGTCATCCCAGTCGGCTGCGGCTTCAATGCCCTGGCCGTCGACCGATACCGAGACCAACTCATCACCGATGTCAGCATCGCCGGTTCCCGCTTCGGCCAGCAAGCGTTGAATCATGATTTCCGACCGCACGTACTCGCCCTCGCCGAAGTGATGGTCCCGAATCTGTCCCTCAGTGTCGAAGAGATAGAGCGCTGGCCAATAGTGGTTGCTAAAGCCAGTCCATACCGCGTACTCGTTATCGACCGCAATCGGATACTCGATCCGCATGTCCTTCACGGCCCGACGTACGTTCTCGATGTTGTACTCAAATGGGAACTCGGGCGAATGCACGCCAATCACTACCAAGCCCTGATCCCGGTATTTCTCCGCCCATGCGCGAACATAGGGCAGCGTGCGGAGCCAGTTGATACAGGTATACGTCCAGAAGTCAACAAGGACGACCTTCCCACGCAGGTCAGCCGCCGTCAATGGTTCCGAGTTGAGCCACGCGGTAGCTCCGACGAGCGCGGCCAATTCTCCCGCGTCTGCTGCGCTCGTTCTACCGAACTGCGCATTTGCGGGGTCGAGCAAGTCGATGTCAGCAACGAGCGTGATCGGCACACTGCCAGAAGCAGGATGAAGACGATAGTTCATCTGGTCTGACATAGAAGCCTCCCTTGGATGAGCAGCGTTGGCGCGACTATCGGACCAGCCTCGCGAGAACAGATGGAGAGCCCATCTACCTCAGTTGTCCGATAGTACGTCAGAAGTTCCAGATATTCCGCCGGGCGTTCCATTTCTTTTGCCTCCATGAATTGCGTCTTGATGTTGCGCAGTCGTGCTGGTGAACGACGGACACGGCAGGGCATGCCCGTCGTTCACCTCGCGCCTCTCCAGGTTAGCGTAGTGAGCGGAACGCGGCACGAAGTTCTTCACCGAACAGTTGTGGCTGTTCCCAGGCGGCGAAGTGGCCACCTCTGTCAGCCTCGTGGAAGTAGGTGAGGGTAGGGTAGGACTGCTCGACCCAACTGCGCGGAGCCCGGAAGATCTCGTCGGGGAATGTAGTGAAGCCCACCGGAAGCGTAACTTGCGGAGGAGCCTTACCAGCGGCAGCAGCCAGCGCCTGGGCACGGCCGCTCTCCCAGTACGACCGAGCCGCCGAGGCGCCCGTGCCCGTCAGCCAGTAGAGCGTGATGTTGTCAAGGATATGGTCCCGCGTGAGATTGCCTGTGGGCTGCCCGTCGACAAAGGCACGGGAGATCTTGTAGTAGCTGTCGGTGTCGTGGTCGAGCATCCAGGCCGCTAAGGCGACGGGCGAATCTAGCAAGGCATAGCCGATTGTCTGTGGCCTCGTGGCCTGTTCCAGGAAGTAGCCAAAACCGCTCGCGCGGAATGTGGCAAGCGCGGCGATTGCGGCGCGTTCCTCCTCCGTGTTAGACGGGTGCTCACCACCGCCCAGCCCGGTAATGAGCAAGTTGGTATGGATGCTGACCAGCCCCTCGGGCGCCTGGCGGCCCATCGTGTCGGTAATGCTGGCGCCCACATCGCCACCCTGCGCCACATAGCGCGTGTAGCCGATTCGCATCATCAGTTCCGCCCAAGCACTGGCGGTACGGTTAAGGTCCCAGCCAATCTCTTCCGGCTGGCCAGAGAAGCCATAGCCCGGGATAGACGGGATGACGAGGTCGAACGCGTCCGCAGCCGATCCGCCGTGCGCGGCCGGGTCGGTGAGTGGGCCGATGACCCCTAGCATTTCTATGACCGAGCCGGGCCAGCCGTGGGTGATGATGAGGGGCAACGCGTTAGGCTCTTTGGACCGCACGTGGATGAAGTGGATGTCCACCCCGTCAATATTCGTCATGAACTGCGGCAGAGCGCTGAGTGTGGCCTCCACCCTGCGCCAGTCGTAGTCCGTCGTCCAGTAGCGGGCAAGCTCCTGAATTGTCGCCAACTGCACGCCCTGCGACCGATCTGTGACCAGTTCCCTATGAGGCAAACGCGTCGCGTTGATGCGGCGGCGCAGGTCAGCGAGCGCCTCATCCGACGCGGTGAAACTAAACGGGCGGACGTCGGAATGCGTCATGGAAGCCCAGGCTTCCATGACGGATAGCGGTGGCTGCGGAGTCATACTGGGTTCTGGGGTCATACCAGAACCGGTCATGGCAATTTCTCCTCTCGTCTGCTGCTTGTCTCTGTGGTTTAGCGCTCTTACGTCCGTGTGTACCAGTGCTACACGTTGGTAATGCGGCGCCGCGACCGAGCGACCTTCCTAAGCAGGTGGCATCAGGCGACATCCGTGAATATGCCATGGCTATGGGCCATGCGCACCGTCACAAAGGCGAGTCTCACGGGAAGCCAGGGCGCCTCCTACCCCTTGGGTGAGGTCCAATGCGCCCACATATTCCTTGCCGATGTGTGATCTCAGAGCCGGCGCATCATTGCGCGGCTGCACTCGCCAATATGTGGCCAATGCTCATGCTATCTCTCATGTGTCGGGGGAGGTAACAAAGAGATGGTGGCAGCTGGGCCGTATGTCAATGTTGTCATTACGCTGGAATGGCCCGCAGCGTTTTCATCCCCTGCATGTCGATGCAGTACTGACCCCCCGGACCACCGTGGCGCGCGACCCGCAGTTCGGCTCGCCCACAAGACGGACAGCGCAGCACGATGCCCATTTCGCCGCCATAGAGCAATAAGGCGCCAAGCGGCGCGGCCTGCCCACATCCGGCGCAGGTACAAAGCGCCGAGGTCACCTCAAAGGTGAAGATCTCTTCAAGTACGCCGGCAGCAGCGTTGCCGTCGAGCCGGAGAAACTCATCGCTCACAGCGCTCGTGTCTGTCAATTGGTTTGCGTCACTCATGTGTCACCTCCGGTTGGTCCGAAGCGCTCGGTCTTGATACGCTCGGGTGAGTAGCCGAGCCCCACGCACAGCGTCGCAACCGACTCAACCAGCGGAGTCGGGCCGCACACAAATATCATCGGATGCTCCTCGGGCGCCCACGCCACCGCTTCGAGCATCGCTCGGTCAATACGCCGAATGTATCCCGGCCAACCGGGTGGCTGGGAGCGAGTGAGGGTGTAATCCACCATCAGATCTCCATCCGCGACGGCGCTACGATCCAACTCTTCCCGAAAAATGATCTCGTCATAGGTGCGCGACGAGTAGAGGAGACTGACCGGAACCGGACTTCGCACGGCGGCACGTTGCCGGATCATCGCCATCAACGGGGCGACTCCCGAGCCGCCCGCCACCAGCAGCAGCGGACCGCCCTCCTCAGGGCGCCAGGTGAACCAACCGCCGATTGGGCCGCGCACCTCCAATTCGTCGCCGGGATGTAGCACGTCCGTCAGATAGGGAGACACCTCACCGTCATCGAGCCGCTCAATTGTCAGCGTGACTTGCGGTTCGGCGGGCGCGGACGAGATGGAGTAGCTGCGCTCGGTCTGGTAGCCATCCTCTGCCGTGAGCCGCACGTCGAGGTGTTGTCCGGCGCGGTGTCCGGCCCATCCGGGTACATCGAGTACAAGGCTCTTGACGCGCGGGGTCTCGTCGATGTTTCGCAACACGGTGGCGCGTCGCCATGCCAATCTCGCCGGTATGCCCGCCATAGCCTTCTCCTACGCTCATTGCACGCGACGCTTGCTAGTCGCCCGCGTAGCGCTCTTCCTTCCAGGGATCGCCGTAGTTGTTGTAGCCCAATGACTCCCAGAA
>DASUHD010000013.1:0-29890 GCA_036273675.1 Ktedonobacterales bacterium
GGGGGTATCGCCGTCGCCGTAGAGTGAGGCATCGGCAGCCACCGCCGCCAGCCGGGTGAGGTCGGCGGGCAAGTCTTCGGCGCGATAGGCGAAGGCCAGCGCATCGGGCCGCTGACGCACGCGCTCGGTGATGGCGTCGAAGCGGAAGCGGCGGTCGCTCACGCCGGGCGGGGCCGCGCCATGGTCGAAGGCAGCGATGGCCACCGCATCCACATCGGGATCAACGCCGAACGCGGTCAGCGCGGTGTAGATCGCTGCGCCATCGAAGTCGCGCATCGCGATTTCGACCAGCCGTGCGCCCTCTCGCTCGCGAATCTGTATCGCCTCGGCGTCATCTACGACGATCAGCCCCTCACGCTCGACCATGGTCAGGTCGTCATCGAGGGTGCGGGCGGCGTCGGGCGTGGAGTAGCAGGCGAAGCCCGCCTGGGCATGGTCGCGCGCCGCCCAGCCACAAGGACCGCCACCCATCGTTCGCCCGGTCAGCAAGACGGGCCGCCCCTCAGCCGTCGCGCGATGGATGCGTTCGGCGACGATGACAGTGGGCGAGGGCATCACCATCTGAAAGCAGTTCTCGATGGCGCGGTCGCTCTCGAAGAGCAGGATATCCTGCGTGCCAGTGCCAACGTCCACTGCCAGCACGCGTTTGCGCTTGTTCGCGCCCTCACCCATCACGCTCGCCACGGCTAGCGCCCGACCGCGTCGCCCAGGCCCACCACGACGACGGGATGATCGCGGTTCAGGCGCAGATTTTCGCCGTTGATGGGATCAGAGGTCTGCATCAGGATGCCGTCATCCACGCAGATGCGCAGCAACTCGCGGGCAGAGTCACGGGTCAGCCGACCGCGGAAGCGGTTCTTCGGGTTGTAGGGATCGCCGATGAAGTTGGCGACACCGCTGACCGTGCGCCACGACCAGTGTCGGTCAATATAGTCGAGGAACTGGATGAAGCCCTGCTCATCTGGCATGACTGGGCCGCTGGGCATTGTGAACGCTGGGCCGTAGCTCTGTGAGTGTGGCGCGACGCCGCGATGATTCGATGTCTGCGGCGAGAAGACCGCTCCGCCCGCGCCAAGCGGCAGAAACTGATCGGCGGCGGCCATCAGGTCGCGGCTGACCGTGCCGGGGATGCCGACGACAATCACCCGCTTGTTGAGGCGCAGCTTGAGCCGGGCGCAGATGCGTGTGAAGTCGCGGTCGCCGCTCATGAGAATGAAGGTGTTGATGGAGGGTCGGTCGAAGACCGTCTCGATCATGTCCATCAGCATGTTGAGGTCAACGGTACTCTGGGTGATAATCTGCTGCTGCGGCTGATAGAAATTACCGCCATTGCCATTGCCATTGCCGTTGCCGTTGCCATTGCTATAGTTGTAGCCTGGATCGAGGCGCTCGGGCTGGTCGTCGCCCTCCTCGTCGTCATCGTCCATATCGTCGGATTCGCCATCGTGTTCCAGGGATATTTCCCGCTCGTCCTGGGGTGAATCCTCGTCGGCGTACTCCGCGTCGTCTTCGGCGGATTCCATCGGCTCGTCGCGATAGATATCCATCGGCTGTTCGCTATTGGCCTCGTCGCCATCATCGTCAGCGTAGCTCTCATCATCAGCCTGCTGGGCATCGTGGCGGTCATAAAAGCTGCCCTGAGGATTGTAGGGAGCGCCGTTGTTCTGGCGGAACCGCTCGCGCACCTTCGCCGGACAATCCACGCGGTCGATCATCGCCGCCATCAGGCTGCCTTTGAAAAACTCTGGCTGGCGTGTCCAGTCAGCGTAGGCGCGAGCCACCATAATCGTGCCGAATCGCCGGGCAATGCCGATCAATTCCTGCGGATCAGGCTCGCGGTGCTGCACATTGATCATGCTGTAGCGAATGTTCTCGAAGTCGATAAACAAGGCTATTTCGTCGTTCATCAGTAGTACTCCTGCTCTTACGAGACAGTAGACGCCGCAACCATACCCGGACGCATGATGACTTCAGGTAGACACACGACTTCGGAGAAACCAACCCCCACACCACGGCGTTACTAGAAGCGACAGGTCGAGACTCCAATGTTTTGCGCGCGAACTTCCCCAAAAAGTGCTTCATTGCCCGTGCATGACATCGCGTAAAAACACATAATAGAGATACACTGGTGAGCATATCACATGGGTTTGAGCACGTCCAATCTGCTTCCCATGAAGTGAGAACGTGTCGAGGCCGGCCTAGAGGGCGATGGCCCAGCCCGCGATAGCCCGCACAATGTCGGCCTCGTGCTCGCGGTAAAAGTGGTCGGCCCCCGCAATGATTTCAGTAGACACATGAGACGCTGCGGTCGCCTTCTCACGAATTGTCGCCAACTCTGCTGCCACGTTCCGCTCGTCCTCGCCGAATGTTGCGAAGATCGGCACGCGGACAGACGCGATAATCGGCGCGCCGTTTTCGGCGCTGAGCAGCCGGTCCGCAAACTCGGCACGGCTCACGACGTTCTGCGCGCTCTGGCGATACCAGGGCGCCCAGGGCTGTGCGGGAACGACCTCCATGCCGCGCCCCTCGGCCAACAGTGCGCGGGCGGCTTCCAGGTCTCCAGGGATGCGCAACCCATGCAGATCGGGCGAGATCAGCGCAATGCCGCTTAATTGGGGCGCCGGTCGCTCCGCCGCGTAGAGCAGCGCCTTCTGCGCGCCTTTGCTATGCCCCGCGAGCAGTACTGGCTCTGGTGATCGGGAGGTGGCGAAATCTATCCATGCCGCCAGATCGCGCGGCGAGTCCTCCATCCGTTCCCAGCCGCTGCCACCGCCGCCAGCCATTGGCGAGTTGTCGTCCGCTTTCCAAAGTGTGGTCGCGATGTCATGTCCTCGGGTGTTGCCCAGCACGGCGGTATATCCAAGCCGCGCCAACTCCCGCCCTATCAGGATGTATGGCCGGTCGTAGAAATTAGCTGCGTTGCCATGAATCCAGACCAGTGTGGCCTGAGCGGCTTTATCTTCAGCCGGGGAGATCACCATGCCCGCGAGCTGGATATTATCCTCGGTGGCGATGTAAACGATTTCTTCAGTCCAGTCATTCGCCATTGGTAACTCGCTCCGCCTCGCTTCCGCTATTCCCCGCCTGTGCGCGCGACGGCCACATTGTAGCACTGCCGATGAGCCAGTCATAGAGCGAGAGAAAGCCAGCCCTCGACACACAGCCAGGGCTGGCTTCCAAATCCAGCGCATCGCTGGGGGCCGACTACGCCCGCATGCCGCGTATGTCGCCAGAACGCGCGGTGACCACTATCCCCCATCCCAGCACTGCCAGAACAGCAAGATGGAAGGCGATGTCGCCGACGCTGCGCGGGCCGACACCGACCGCGATGGTGAACAGGCCGACCATCGTTCCAAATGCGGCGAACGCCTGTGCGAGCAGGCCGATCAGGCGCGCCTGGGAGGACCAGACCCACGTCAGCCCAAAACTAACTAACAGTACAACGCCGATTATGCTCTCGGCGGTAGCGGCCTGGTAGTGGGTGTCAATGGCGACAAACATGCCAGAGTGAATAGCTCCAGCCACGAGAAAAGCCACGGCCTCGATGAGCAGAAAGGCGCGAACCGTCTGTTGCGTTGTCATAGTGTTGTACTCGCTTTTGTGGCTCTTACGCGGCAAGTGCGCCCGACTGGCGCACGGCGCTGGCCTGCGCAATCTGGCGGGCCAGGATATTGGCCAGCGCGATAGCAACGATGCCTACGAGCAGATGCAGCGCCTGGATGATCCAGTGCAGCGAGCCGGGCAGCAGCTGGAACTGGGTGATGCCGAGTATCGGGACGACGGCGCCCCAGATCAGCGCCACCAGCGCCAGGATGGGGTTGGCCCGCGCCACCAGCGCCATCACGGCGATGATCCAGAGCATCAGCACCAGCGCGACTCCAAGCAGCATATGGAGCGGCAGCAGAGCAAAGGCGTTGCCAGTCCAGAAGAGCAGGCCCAGCGCAATCATGATGGCGCCGATTGCGCTCACCAGAATCCGAAGTACGTTCGCGGTAATCCGCATGATTTACCCTCCAAGATGGTCGTATATCATAAGAACAGCAACCTTCTTCGTGTCACAATCCCGCGATCACTGGGATGACTCGGTTGCCAATGATCTCCACTGGGGTGATATCGCCGACATTGGGTGCGAACCCGACAACCGTCTGGATGCCCATGCTTGCCAGCCATTGGAGCTGGCCAATCAGCGCATCCGACTTCGTGGTATCCCTGGCATCGTCGCCAACGTCGAAGGCGAAGGCGCACGTCTTCTCGATGGCGTCGTAGTCGCGGCCCTCCTCGGCGCAATAGCGGCGCAGCACGTCGAGCTTGTGTGGAATCTCCGGCTTCGGGCGCAGGCCGCATGCGTCGGCATAGCGGGCAACCAGCCGAAGCGTCTTCTGTTCGCCGTCGCCGCCAATCAAGATGGGCGGATGGGGACGCGAGAGACTCTGTGGTTGATTCCGAGGATGCTCCAACTGGTAGTGCTTGCCGACAAAGGGGCGCTCATCACCGCGTTCACCGCTCCACATGCGCAGACAGATTTGCAGCGTCTCTTCCAGCATCTCGTACCGCTCCGCCTGTATCGGAAATGGGATGCCGAGGCCGCGCGCCTCCTCCTCAAAGTCGCCCGTGCCGATGCCCAGGCAGGCGCGCCCGCCGGATAGCACGTCCAGCGTCGTCACCGTTTTGGCAAGGATGCCGGGATAGCGATAGGGTACGGCGGTCACCTGCGTCAGCAGGCGGACACGGTGGGTATGCGCCGCCAGAAAGGCCAGCGTCGTATAGGCTTCGAGCATATTGCCGTCTGGGCCGCCAATGCGGGGATGGAGCCAGAGATGGTCGCTAATGGAGATGCCATCAAAGCCACTTTGCTCAGCGGTTATCGCGATCTCGCTCAGCCGCAGTCCCAGTTGTGCTGGGCCTCCGGGCCAGTCAAACTTGACCAGATGCAGTATCAGTTTCATGCGCCTCCTCTTTCGTCTAATCCCGCAGCATACTGTGGATATGCTCGTATTCATCCGGCGAGATATCGCCGTTGGCGAGCCTGCGGCGCAGAATCTCCTCGTTGCTCGCGTGGTTGTCCCGGCGGGAGCTGGCAGACAGGCGCACGGCCCAGATGAGCAGCGTCAGCAGCCCACCCCAGAACAGCAGAAAGGCGATGAGCCACACGATGCCCGGCCAGGGCCAGCCAAACGTTTCCCATGCGCCCGCGCTCCATTGATGCATTTGCCATTCCCTTCCCATGTATGTCGGCTCGCGTCAACGAACGCTATCGAGCATAAGGGACATTGTTGAACAAAGGATGTGGGCGGTTCTGAACACTTTCTGAACAGTTGTTGAAGCGTTTCTTCAAGGCCGTATCACAGGCTATCCGCCGCGCTACAATGGGGGAGTGTCGGCATAGAGGCCAGGAGCTTGCCGAACTGAGGCGTACTGTGAATCAGGACGGACGTGAAGCATGACACAAGGGACGCAAACCAGAATAGCCAGCAGCGCCGACGCATGGAGGCGACGGCATGAGCGCGGAGAGCAGCATAAAGAGAGGCACATGATGAGCGAGCAACAGACCGTGCTGGTGGTCGACGACGAGGAGGGCATCATCGAGTTGATGCGCGATTTCCTCGAAGTTGATGGCTTCGCGGTGCGCTCGGCGCGAAACGGCGCGGAGGCATTGGCAGCGCTAGCGGACACGTCGGTGGATTGCGTCTTGCTCGACATTATGATGCCCGGCGTTACCGGCTTCGACCTCCTCAAAAGCATCCGTGAGATGACCGAAGTGCCGGTGCTCTTTCTCTCCGCGCGCGAGGGCGCAAGCGACAAGATCCGCGGGCTGCGCCTGGGCGCCGATGACTACGTGGTGAAGTCCGCGACGCCGGATGAGGTGGTGGCGCGCGTCCACGCGGTGTTGCGGCGCTACCACTTTGGCAGCCAACCGCTGCAGTCAGCGGATGACGGCGTGCTGGACTTTGGTCGCCTGGTTATAGACTCGCGGGCGCACGAGGTACGCGTCGAGGGACAGCCAGTGGCGATGCCCGCACGTGAGTTTGCGCTGCTGCGCATCTTCGCCGACCACCCACGCCAGGTCTTTAGCCGCGACCAACTCTTCGAACTCTGCTGGGAGTCGTTCGGCGACCGGAGCACCGTGACGACCCACATTCGGCGCATCCGCGAGCGGATCGAGGAGGATCCAGCCAATCCACAATATCTGGTGACCGTCTGGGGCGTGGGTTATCGCTTCGAGGGGGCGCCATCATGAAACGGATACGTCGGCGGGACCGCTCGCTGCCATTGCGCCTCTGGCTCATCGTCGCCGTCTTGGCGATTGCCGGATCGGGATTCCTGGCGCAGCTTGGGATGACCGTCATCGTTAGTTTTTTGGAGCAGCAGGCTTCCGACGCGAGGATGGCCTCGGTCCGTCAGGCGCTCGGAACCGATGTGTCCGCGTGGCAGAGTCCCACATGGCAGCGGAACGCTACCGCTTCGTTGGCTGGTATGGACGTAGATGCGGCTGTTTTTACAGGCCAATCCGCACAACCCGTGTTCGCCACCAGGGGAGCGCGCCAATTCCTCGATACCGGTGACCAGTCGCCTGTGGATTCCGCCGCAGCCCAGCCATCTCCACGATATGCCAACCCTGGCGCGCCAGTTTTCCAGCGGATTGTTCTGACGTCTCAAGCGCAGGGAGCATTGGAGGCCAGCCAGGTAGGTGTAGTATACCTCTGGTTCAATGAGCCGCCAACTGACGCGCCATGGACATTGCTCTGGCCGCTGAGTGAGTTAGGCGCATTTGCGCTGGCGCTGGCCATTGTTGTATGGCTGATCGGCCAACCGGTCATTCGGCCGCTTACCGAGATGGCGAATGCTGCCGAAAGCATCGCTGGCGGGCAGCTCGACGTTCGTTTGCCACCTTCGCCGGTCTACGAGATCGCGGAGGTCTCGGCGGCGCTGGAAGGGATGAGCGCGACCCTGCGCGAGTCACTAGAGCGCCAGCACTCGCTGGAGAACGAGAGACGCTTCTTCATCGGCGCCGTTGCGCATGACCTGCGCACGCCGCTCTTCATGCTCCGTGGCTACCTTCAGGGACTTCAGCGTGGTGTCGCTGCGACGCCGGAGAAGGCTGCTCACTATCTGGCGATGTGCCAGGCAAAAGCTGACGAGTTGGAACGATTGATCGCTGATCTCTTCGCGTATACCCGCCTGGAATATCTGGAGCTTGAGCCGGAGCGCCAGTCGCTAGATCTTGGGGACGTGCTGCGGCAAGTGGTCGAAGGCGCGCAGTCGATGGCCGCGACCAAAGGACTTTCATTGGCGCTCGATGCGCCGACCACGCCAGCGCAACTCCTTGGCGATAGGCATCTGCTGGCGCGTGCGGTCGAAAACCTCGTAGATAACGCGATTCGCTACACGCCGCCGGGTGGTGAAGTGCGCGTACGTTGGCGGGCCAATGGAGCGAACGTCACTTTTAGCGTCGCCGATAGCGGGCCGGGCATTGCCCCAGACGATCTGGCGCGCCTCTTCACCCCGCTCTACCGTGGCGAGGCGTCGCGGAATCGCCAGACGGGCGGCGCGGGCATCGGGCTGGCGATTGCCCAGCGTATCATTGTGGCGCACGGAGGGAGCCTCGTAGCAGCCAATCGGCCTGAAGGCGGCGCGGTTTTTACAGGCACGCTCCCAGGCCTGGGCCACAGAGCAACACCAGTCGAGGCAGCCGTTTCAGCGCATCATGGGGATGGTTGAATAGGTCCCGCATAGCGTTCGCAAACGGCTGCTCGGTCGTGATAAACGAATTACCCTGAGAGACTGGCCATGGAGACACGCTTCCCATGACCAGTCTTGCGCTTCGCCTGTGCTATCCCGCCGCGCGCTCCTCTCGACCGCCACCGGTCATCAACAGGCCAAGCCGCTCCTCCGAGGTTCCGGCAGGCTCAATGCTGACGATACGCCCTTCGTACATCACCGCGATGCGGTCCGCGAGCGAGCGGATCTCGTCCAGTTCCGCCGAGACGAGCAACACCGCCGCGCCAGCGTCGCGCTGCTCGACGATCCGCCGGTGGATGAACTCGATGGCGCCGATGTCCACGCCGCGGGTGGGCTGCGCCGCCAGCAGCAGACGTGGCTCGCTCGACATCTCGCGCGCGACGATGATCTTCTGCTGGTTGCCGCCAGAGAGGGTTCGCGCCGCGGCCTCGGGACTGGGCGTGCGGATGTCAAAGGCCTGTATCAGCCGCTTCGCCCAGTTCAGGATCGCCTGAAGCCGCAGCACGATGCCGCGCCAGGTGAAGCGTTCGGACCGCTGGCGGCCCAACACCAGGTTATCCGCCACTGAGTAGTTGAGCACGAGACCCGCGCCGCGCCGGTCCTCTGGAATATGCGAGACGCCCGCTTTGCGGATAGTTCGCGCGCCCAGGTTCGTGATGTCGCGGTCACCCAGTAGCACCCGCCCGCCCGTAGCGGGGCGCGTCCCGGCGAGCACCTCCACCAATTCGCTCTGGCCGTTGCCCTCCACCCCTGCGATGCCCAGAATCTCGCCCTGATGCACCTCGAACGAGACATCGCGCAACGCTGGCACGCCTCGGTCCGACTCCGCCACCAGATGGTCCACATTCAGTGCGACGGGACCCGCTTTGGCCTCGGATTTCTCCACGCGCAGCAGCACATCGCGCCCGACCATCATGCGCGCGATATCCTGCTCGTTGGTCTCCGACGTAATGAGATGGCCAACCACCTTGCCGCGCCGCATAACCGTGATGCGGTCAGAGATTGCCATCACCTCGCGCAGCTTGTGTGTGATGAAGATGATCGTCTTGCCACCCTGCGCCAATCCCCGCAGGACGCCGAATAGCTCGTCGGTCTCCTGCGGCCTCAGCACCGCCGTCGGCTCATCTAGAATCAGGATGTCGGCGCCGCGATAGAGCGTCTTCACGATCTCGACTCGCTGTTGCAAGCCAACCGGCAAGTCTCCGGTGCGCGCGTCGGGGTCGAGCGTCAGCCCGTAGCGGCGGGTAAGCTCCTCGATCTGCTGGCGCGCGCTCGCTTTGTCATAGAAGTCACCTCGCGTGACCGGCTCGTAGCCCAGCGTGATGTTCTCGCCGACCGTCATCACGGGAATCAGCATGAAATGCTGGTGTACCATGCCGATGCCCAGCCCGATGGCGTCACGCGGGCTGTGGATCTGTGCGGTCTTGCCGTTGATGGCGATCTCGCCGGAGGTTGGTTTGATCAGCCCATAGAGGATATTCATCAGCGTCGTCTTACCGGCGCCGTTCTCGCCGACGAGCGCGTGGATCTCGCCCTTGCGCACGCTGAAGTTGACGTGGTCGTTGGCCACGACGCCCGGCCAGATCTTCGTGATTTGGCGCATATCAACGGCCAGCTCATTCGCGTCCGCTCTCGTCGCGCCCGCTGTCTGCCCCTGTTCGGTCATTATTCGGCCTCCGGGATGTAGGGCACGCCGTCTGCCGCTGGCGGCGTGCTGCGGCCAACAAACCCCGCCAGCACGATCAGGACGAGGATGTACGGCGCCATCTGGAGGAAGTAGAGCGGCACACTCAGCGCGCCCGAACTGGCGCCAAGGGCATCGCCCAGGCCGAAGATGACGCAGGCGCCAAACGCGCCCCACGGCGTCCACTTGCCGAAGATCATCGCCGCCAGGGCAATGTAGCCGCGCCCGCCGGTCATGTTGTCATTGAAGATGTATGCGATGCCAATCGAGAGGAAGGCGCCCGAAAGACCGGAGAGCAGTCCGCTCGCGATCACCGCCCCATAGCGTAGGCGATAGACGTTGATGCCCGCCGTATCGGCCGCCTGGGGATGCTCGCCGACCGCCCGCACGCGCAGGCCCAGGCGGGTGCGGAAAAGCATGATGTTGCCGAGGATGAGCAAAGCTATGGCGACGTAGAACATGATGTTCTGCTGGAAGAGCACCTCGCCGAAGAAGGGGATATTGCTCAGCAGTGGAATGGTGACCTGTGGCAGGCGTGCCGCGACGTCTACCTGCGGCAGCCCCTGGAAGTTGGAGAGTTTTGCGTTCAGGAACGTCGTGAGGCCAATAGCTCCGATGTTGATCGCGATGCCGCTGATGATCTGGTCCGCATGGAAGCGGATGGAGATCACCGCATGGATCAGCGCCATAAGACCGCCCGCAATGGCCGCAACCAGGACTGCCAGGAACGCGTTATGCCAGGCCTGCGCGGCAACCACGGCAAAGAATGCCCCGGTCAGCATCATCCCTTCCATGGCAATATTGACGACGCCGCTGCGCTCGCAGATGACGCCGCCGAGCGCGGGCAGCGAGAGCAGCGCCGCGTTGCGCAAGGCAAGCTGCCAGAAGTCGCCCGAGACGAACAGGTGCAGTAGCTGAAGTATGAGGTCCATCGTTACTTTCTCCTCACGCCTTGCCTTCGATATCTGTCGCGGCCGAGCTGACCTCTGCCTGGAACTCGTCCTGGACAACCTCCTCACCCGACGCCTCGGCGACCTTGCGGCCTGGCCCAGGCAGCCGCAGCTTGAGGGTGCGCAGGAAGTTCGCCGCCAGGCTGAAGAGAATCACCGCCTGCAAGATCTGGACGATGCGGCTGGAGATTTGAGCGTCACTCTGCATGACTGAGCCTCCGGCATGCAGCGCGCCGAAGAGGATGGACGCGAGCACAACACCGATGGCGGAGTTCAGGCCAAGCAGCGCCACAGCGATGCCATCGAAGCCGGTGCTGTCGTTCGCAAGATCGGAATAGAGGTAATGTAGTGCTCCTCCAGAGATCATCAGCGCCCCCGTTAGGCCAGCAAACGCGCCTGAGATGAGCATAGTCACAATGATGGTCCGGCGCACGCTGACACCGGCGTAGCGTGCCGCGCGCTGGCTCTGGCCCACGGCGCGAATCTCGTAGCCAAGCGCCATTCGTCGCATGATGAAGAAGAAGATCACCGCTCCCGCCAGCGCGATGAGGAGGCCCCAGTCGACGTGGTAGACGCCACCTGGCTGGCCGAAAAAGGTGGAGGTCGCCGGGATAAACGTCGGCAACTGCGCATTTTGACTCACCGGCAACGAGATCGCGGAGCTGTTTGGCGCCTGCATGGGTCCGTTGACGACCAGGAACTTCAGGAGGTTGTAGGCCACATAGTTGAGCATAATCGTGGTCACGACTTCGTGCGCGCCAGTCATTGCCTTTAGCACACCGGCGATACCTGCCCAGACCGCGCCTCCGACGATGCCCGCCAGCAAAACGAGTGGGATCAGCACAATGCCCGGCCAGTTGCCCAGTCGGATGCCGACAATGGTTGCGAGGATGGCTCCCACGATCAATTGCCCCTGCACGCCGATGTTGAACAGGCCAGCGCGGAACGCAAAGGCGACGGAGAGTCCCGCGACGATCAGTGGGGTGAGGAAGAAGATGGTGTTCGCCACCTGGAGCGCGGGCGTCTCACCGCCGAAGCAGAAGAGGCCGAAGCCGCCGCAGGCCATCGCCTGGTAGGCAAGCACCGGATCGCTGCCCGAGATGGCGAAGATGATAGCCCCGATGAGAAAGGCGAAAATCACCGAGCCTATTGGGACCGCCATGGCTTTGGCTGCCCGGCGCGCCCAGCCTGCGATGTCGGGCCTCACTGCGTCTTCCCGCTGCTGTGGTGGTGCGGTTGGTGCGGTCATCAATTCTTCTCCTTCACGCCACGAAGCGCGATGAGATGATGAGACAATGTGGGGGTTCTTACGCAGTATAGCGCAGATAGAGGCGGGGCGAGCACCTTGAGGCGCCCGCCCTTTCTAAGCTACATCACGAATCGTGCTGATGGCCTAGGCAACCGTATCCGGCACCTGGTCTTTGCCCGACTTGATGTCGGCCGTCACTTTGTCGATCTCGGCCTGGATGTCGGCAGGGATGGGGATGTTGCCCTTGACAAAGCCGACGCCATCGTTTGCCAGGCTGAACGTCGAGATACCAGACTTGAAGCTGCCATCGGTAACGCTCTTGATCGCGTCATAGGTGGCGGTATCCACGCGCTTGACGGCGCTGGCGATGACAGATGGGGAGATTGCGGCCTGATCGGTGTCTACACCGATGCTCCAGACGCCCTTGGTTTGCGCGGTCGTCAGCACGCCCAGACCGCAGCCGCCAGCTACCTGGAAGAGCACATCCGCGCCGCGGGAGATCTGCGAGGTAGCCTTGTCAGCGCACTTCGTGGGATCCGCGAAGTCGTCGGAGTAGTCGACGAAGACCGTGGACGAAGGATCCTCCATCTTCATGGCCCACTGGAAGCCAGCGATGTAGTGATCGACCGGCGGGATCTTCTGGCCGCCAACCGCGCCAACCTTATGGGACTGCTTCGGCGTCTTCCCCTGCTTCTCCAGCATGCCCGTCAGGACGCCCACCAGCGCGCCAGCCTCCTGCTCCTTGAAGAGCAGCGCCACGACATTCGAGCGGTCCACACTATTGCCTTGCGCGTCGGCGGGAGTGCTATCGATGATGGCAAACTTCACATTCGGATACTGCGCCGAGACCTGTCCGACGGCGCTGGCCATGAGGAAGCCGACCGCAATGACCAGATCATAGCCTTTGGAGGCATAGCTGGTCAGATTCGGCACATAGTCTGAGGCGGCATGTGACTCGGTCACATCACCCTGAATGCCGAGGTCCGTCTGCGCCTTCTGCAAGCCGAGATACGCGAGATGATTGAAGCCTTTGTCGTTGAGGCCGCCGACGTCCGTCACCAGACCGACACGAATCTTCTTCGTGGATGTGTTGCCCCCTGGGGTAGTCGTCGCGCCGCAGGCTGTCAGCAGTGACAGCAACATGAGCAATGAGACCCCCAGAGTGAGCATGCGGATGCGTGATCGGGTCATGAATTTCCCCCTAGTTACCCTGTCATTGGCCGTCATTGGCCATCCGTCGCGTACGTCCGTGGCTGCGAACAACTGCGCGGCGAAGAATTCTCCACCTGCATCTTGTTAACGCCCCCCACTATAGCAGGCCGTATCCTTCAACGCAATAAGACGTTTTACTCAAGACGCTTCCTTAACGCGTCGCCCACTCAGATGACGAGAGGTCGCGAAGGGCTTGTATTCCGGGATAACCAGCGTGAAGGAGGCACGGCGCTCAACGCTCAACGTAGGGAGCCATATAACAACTACGGCATCGATCCACTGCCATCTCACACCTTGTCGCGCAAGTCACGCCGTTCCAGCATACGAAAAACCTCCGCTGAGCGTTTGGTCTCAGGCGGAGGTCGCGTGATCAACTATTTCGTGGCTGGGAATTAGCGCTACACGTTCGGCAGGAAGGCATGGTAGCCGGTCTGCAATGTGTAGTTGAAATCGCCCTCACAGCCAAAGCCACTCAGCCAGTACTGCCAGAGTTCTGCCTTCTGCCCGGCGAAGGTGGTCTGCGATACCGTTGACTGCCAGCCATGTACGACTGGGGGCAGTGTAAAGCCGGCGGGATCGCATGGCGCGGGCATTGTGCCGGAGAGTGGGCCACCCGCGACCCAATAAACAAATGGCGCCTGCGAGATGTAGTCAGCCGGGAACCAGGTTGTCTTGTCGTTGTTATTGATATAGACACCCGGAACGAATTGCGCCTCGGCTATGGTGGTGAGGAAGCCGTTGAGCAACTGGACGTTCTGCTGCTGCTGCTCGGGGGTTGGCTGTTTCGTCCAGCCGCCAAATCCATACTCGACATCGGCAAAGATTGTGATTCCGGCGACCCCAGGTGTGTTATGCCAGGCATCTAGCGCGGCCTGGCCCTGTTGCTGGCCATAGGCATAGGGGTCAGTCGTGCCATTGGGGCCGCTCAGCCCCCAGTAGCCGTGCACGTAGTCCTGACCGACATAGCCCATAACATCCTGCTGAACGCAGTCCAGACTGTATGCGCCCGCGCCTAGCTCGGCCACATAGAACTGCGTTGGCATCATCTCGGCGGTCGCCGCCGGCAATGTGGTGCAACTATCGACACCGAACGAACCCGGAAATCCACTATCACTCACCTGCAATTGCGCCGCGTGCGCGGTCGCTATTGGCGTGAGCACCGCGACAGCGGCCAGTGTCACCGCGACAACCGCCAGACGGATGCCAATCCGTTTCCCACGCAAACCACTTTGCATCCCCACGAATCGTTGCCACAATGCCATCTGCCTGCTCCTGCTATCTACTGGCGGCATGGAATAGCGGTTTGCCGCCAGCATCATATACGCACTCCACGCCAGCCCTTGTCATCCTCGCGTGACTATTTCTTATGTAGCTCTTAACCGCGGCCTTATCAGGCGCTCATCCGCACGACGCCGATAGTAAACACTCTGCCTGGTATACGAAGGAAGCTATCAGTTGTTGCGAATCCAGGGTGACAAGGGGGATTTCCACGTCTGTGTCGGTCTGTATGTGGCAGTCTATCTCCGTAGTATGCGACCTCTGGGGTAGTCGCCGTTAGCTTAGCATAATATGTGCCTGGTTCACTATGAGTTGCCTCACATCCTTTGCACTGTGCCGCGACGGATGGGCAGCGCGGTTTTTCAGCGATATGTGGGGATGCTATAATCGGGCGAGATGTCGGCGAGCGCCATCAATCAGGCGAATCACGATTCCGCAAGGTCAAGGCAGAAGGCAAATTATGGGTGAATTGGTTCTTGAACGGCTCCGACAGGGTCCATTGCTCTGCGATGGCGCCATGGGTACGATGCTCTACGCGCGGGCGAGCGAAAGCCAGATGCATGGCCGATGCTTTGATGAACTGGCGCTGACCAGCCCAGAACTGGTGCAGCGGATTCACCGCGAATACATCCTGGCAGGGGCGCAGGTCATCGAAACCAATACGTTCGGGGCGAATGCCATCAAGTTGGCGGCCTATGGCCTTGGCGCTGAGGTGAAGCGCATCAATCGTCGGGCGGCGCAGCTTGCGCGCGAGGCGCGCGAAGTCTCCGGCCAGGCGGTCTTTGTCGCGGGCGCGGTTGGCCCATCCGGGCAGATGCAGATCCCCGATCTTGCGGATAGCGAGCCACGGTTGGCCATTCTGCGCGCAACCTTCCGCGAGCAGATCGAAGCGTTGATGGAGGGCGGCGTCGAGCTGCTGATCCTGGAAACGTTCGGCAGCCTCGTCGAGCTGCGCCAGGCTGTACTGGCCGCGCGCGAGGCAGGCGATCTGCCGATTGTCGCGCAGTTGACCTTTAGCGAAGATGGGCTCACGCTGACCGGTGACACCCCCGAAACGGCGGCGCGCACGCTGGCAAGCCTCGGTGTTGCCGTGATTGGCAGCAACTGTAGCCAAGGTCCGGCGGGCATCGAGGATGTGGTGCAGCGGATGTCGACGGCGCTACAGCAGGTCGCGCCTGGCTCGGAGGATGATCTGCTACTCTCGGCGCAGCCAAACGCGGGTCTGCCACAGCGGGTGGAAAACCGCTTCTTCTATGGCGCGACGCCTGCCTACTTCGCCGACTATGCCCGCCGCTTCGCCGAGAGCGGCGTCCGGCTGATTGGCGGTTGCTGTGGCACGACGCCCGCGCATATTGCCGCCATGCGCGATGCGCTAGCAGGCTATCAGCCGCAGGGCGCCACCCGCGTCTGGTCGGTGACGACGCCACTGGCCGAAAGTGAGCTTTCTGGCGCAAGCGCGCAGGACGCGGCAGGCGCGGATGAAGGGACGCGTTTCCAGCAGGCGTTGCGTGACGGGCGCTTCGTCGTTAGCATCGAACTCGATCCGCCGAAAGGGCTAAACCCGTCGAAGATCCTCGATGGCGCCGCCTATCTCAAGGCGCGCGGGCTGGAGTTCATCAACATCGCCGATAGTCCGATGGCGCGCGTGCGCATGAGCTGCATCGCGCTGGCACGCCTGCTGCGTGATACGCTCGACCTCGAAACGATCCTGCATATGACCACGCGCGACCGCAACATGATGGCGCTCCAATCGGACCTGCTGGGCGCGCACGCGTTGGGCCTCCACAATGTGCTGGCGCTAACCGGCGACCCCGTACACGCGGGCAATTATCCGAACCTGACGGGCGTCTGGGATGTGGATTCGGTGGGTCTCATCCGTCTGCTACGCGGTATGAACGAGGGCTTCGACGCGGGCGGCGCGGCGCTTGGCACGTCTGCGAACTTTCACTACGGCGCGGCGCTCGGCCTCAACATGCGTAATGAGCCCATTGATGTCGAGCGCGAGCTAGCCCGGCGCAAGTTGTTGATAGACGATGACATGACAGGCGAAGACACCCCTGCCGATCATGAGCGGCTCACCGAGACTGAACTGGAAATACGCCGCCTCCGTCAGAAGCTGGACGCGGGCGCACAGTTCATCATGACGCAGCCGATCTATTCGATGGAGCCGCTGGAGCGATTCAGGGAGGCGTTTGGGCCGATGCCTGTGCCTATGATATTGGGCATGGTTCCGTTGCATAGCTCGAAGCAGGCCGAATACCTGCACAATGAGGTGCCGGGCTTCGATATTCCCGAAGAGGTGCGCGCCCGACTGCGCGAGGCGGGAGATCGCGCGCGTGAGGTCGGCATCGAGCTGGCGTATGAGGTAATCTCAACTGCGCGCTCGCGCGGACTGATCCAGGGCTGCTATCTGATGCCGTCATTTGGCCGCTACGACCTGGTGGGCGAATTGGCGCAGCAACTCATGCGCCCCGAGGTGGCGGTCTCCGACTGAGGCGTGCCGACCACGACGACACGCCCTATCAGTCGCGTCTGCGCCAGCATGCCACGCGCATCTTTCACGGCAAGGCAGGCGCCGAGTGGCAGAACCCAGAATGGTACGGCGAGGACGGCTGGCCCGACGAGGAAAACGACAGCTAATATGGGTCAGTTGGCTACTCGCGCCAATCAAAGCGGGGCGGCGCCTGCAACAGCCAGGAGAGATCTGTACCTGGAGTGATCTCCTGCGGCTCCGCGTTCCGGGTAAAGAGGCGCGCGCCCGTGACGCCACCCAGCATGAGCGTGGAAGCGCGCCGCCGCAGCCAGCACCCTTCACGCATCCCTAGCACAGGGACATCATTCTCTTCCAGAAATTCCTCGATGCGATCAGCGCGCGTCTCTCCCTGGTGAGTGGAATGAGGATCGGGATCGAGATAGTGCGGGTTGATCTGGTATGGGATCAATCCGAACGCCTCAAAGGAGGTTGGCTGGACGATGGGCATATCGTTGGTCGTCCGCAGGCTGGGGCAAGCCATATTCGTACCCGCGCTCGATCCCATGTAGCGCAGTTCGCCAGCCTCGACACGCGCGCGCACAGTGGCAAGGAGATCGTGCTCTTGCAGCGTCTTGAGGAGGCGAAAACTGTTGCCGCCTCCTACGAAGAGCACGCGGGCCGTCTCTACCGCCTGGCGTGGGTTGGGCGTCGTATGGATTCCTTCAACCGTGACGCCGAACGCCGTTAGAATGCTCTGTACTCCCAGGGTGTAGCGTTCGTAATCGGCCTTTGCATAGGGGACAAAGAGCAGTGTGCTTTCACCATCCAGAAATGCTTTCACCTCGTCCAGCGCAAATTCCAACGGCTGCATGCCAAAAACGGCTGAGTTACTCAGCAAAAGAAGGTCGTGCTGCATGGGATACCAGCCCCCTCGATTTCTTTCATGACCGGAAAACGAACCGGTCGCCCTCGACATCCACGATAATGCTGTCGCCGTCGTGGATGTCGCCGGAGAGCAGCCGCACCGCCAGCGGATGGACGATGCGCTGCTGGATCGCCCGGCGGAGCGGACGCGCGCCATAGATGGGATCGAAGCCGATGTCGGCCAATCGTTCTTTGGCGGCGAGCGTTAGCTCCAATGTCATGTTGCGCTCGGCCAGCCGCTGGCGCAGGTCGCGTAGCTGAATCTCGGCGATCTGCGCAATCTGCGCGCGCCCGAGCGGCTGAAAGATGACCACCTCGTCGATGCGGTTGAGGAGTTCGGGACGGAAGTTCTCGCGCACCGCCGCCATTACGCGCTCCTCGATCTGAGCGGGCGTCAGTCCCGGCTCCATGATGTACTGGCTGCCCAGGTTCGAGGTCATGATGATGATGGTATTGCGGAAGTCCACCGTCCGGCCCTGAGCGTCGGTCAGCCGCCCGTCGTCGAGCACCTGGAGCAGCACATTGAGCACCTCGGGATGCGCCTTCTCCACCTCGTCGAAGAGGATGACCGAGTAGGGGCGCCGCCGCACCGCCTCGGTGAGTTGCCCCGCCTCCTCATAGCCGACGTAGCCGGGAGGCGCTCCAATCAGGCGGCTGACCGTATGGCGCTCCTGATACTCCGACATGTCGATGCGCACCATCGCGTGCTCGTCGTCGAAGAGGAATTCGGCCAGGGCGCGCGCCGTCTCGGTTTTGCCGACGCCCGTTGGCCCCAGGAAAAGGAAACTGCCGAGCGGTCGGTTGGGGTCTTGCAGGCCAGCGCGGGCGGCCCGCACCGTGTTGGCGATGGCGGCGAGCGCCTGGTCCTGCCCGACGACACGCTGGCGCAGGTTTTCCTCGGTATGCACCAGCTTCTCGACCTCGCCTTGCATCAGCCGCGTCACCGGAATACCGGTCCACTTGCTGACGATCTCGGCGATGTCTTCCTCGCTGACCTCTTCGCGCACCAGCTTGTGTCGGTCGTCGCGCTGCGCCTCCTGCTGCTGGATGGCGGCGGCGATTTCTTGTTCCAGCGCGCCGACGCGGTACTGCATCTCCGCCGCCTTTTCCCAGTCATAGCTGGTTTGCGCGCGTTCGAGCTGGGTGCGGGCGGCGTCGAGCTGCTCCTGGAGCTTGCCGACACGGTTGAGCTCGTCCACCTCGCGCTGCCAGCGCGCCCGCAGTTGCGTCGCGTGCTCTTTCTGGTTCGCCAGTTCGCGCTCTATCGCCTGGAGGCGCGTTTTCGAGGCGGTGTCCTTCTCCTTGCGCAACCCCTCGCGCTCGATCTCGAGCTGCATGATGCGCCGGTTCGCCTCGTCCAGTTCGGCGGGCATGCTGGTCGCCTCCATCCGAATCTTCGAGGCGGCCTCATCCACCAGGTCAATCGCCTTATCTGGCAGGAAGCGGTCGCCGATATAGCGGTGACTGAGGACGGCGGCGGCAATCAACGCGGTATCCTTGATACGCACCTTGTGGTGCTGCTCGTAGCGTTCGCGCAACCCGCGCAGAATCGAGATGGTGTCCTCGACGTTCGGCTCGCCGACGTAGACCGGCTGGAAGCGCCGTTCCAGCGCGGCGTCTTTCTCGATACGCTTGCGATACTCATCCAGCGTCGTCGCGCCGATCATATGTAGCTCGCCGCGCGCCAGCATTGGCTTGAGCATATTGGCGGCGTCCACCGCGCCCTCCGCCGCTCCCGCGCCGACGACGGTATGCAGCTCGTCGAGGAAGAGAATGATCTCGCCGCTGGACTCCTGCACTTCATGCAGCACGGCTTTCAGCCGCTCCTCGAACTCGCCGCGATACTTCGCTCCCGCCACCAGCGAGCCGATATCCAGCGCGACGATCCGCTTTTCTTTCAGCGCCTCCGGCACGTCGCCACGCGCGATACGTTGCGCCAGCCCCTCGACGATGGCTGTCTTGCCCACCCCTGGCTCGCCAATCAGCACAGGATTGTTCTTGGTGCGGCGCGAGAGCACCTGAATCACCCGCCGCACCTCTTCGTCGCGCCCGATGACTGGATCGAGCTTGCCGTCGCGCGCTGCTTTGGTCAGGTCGTGTCCGTACTTTTCAAGCGCCTCGTAGGAGGATTCGGGGGTGGCGTTTGTTACGCGCTGGTGGCCGCGCACGCTGACCAGCGCCTGAACAATAGCGTCGTGGGTGAGGTTATGCGCCGCGAAGATTTTCTGTAGCGCCCCACCAATCTTTGGCTGCGCCATCGCCAGAAGCATGTGCTCGGTCGAGAGATACTCGTCCTTGAGGGAGCGCATTTCATCCTGCGCGCGCTCCAGCGTCTGCCGCAGCCGCGTCGAGACGGTGACCTGGTTGGCGGTTGACCCGCTCACCACGGGGAAGGCTGCCAGCGCGCTTTCCAGTTCGCTCGTGATGGCGGCGGGCGGAACGTTCATCCGCTCGAAGAGGCGTGGCACGACGCCCTCTGGCTGGCGTAGCAAGGCCAGAAGCAGATGTTCCGGTTCGAGCTGAGAGTGCGAGCGTTCCTCCGCGATGCGCTGAGCATTCATGAGCGCGTCGCGCGCCTTCTCGGTGTAGTTCGTGAGATTCACCGCTAGCCTCCTTGTGGCGTGGGCAGGTCGAGCGCCAGCACCTCCATCGTCAGCCGTGGGTTGGCGTTCGCCTCCAAGGCCAGTTGCGCGTCGAGTAATGCTTTCAGAAACGCCCGCGCGCGTTCCACGCCGAGCGCGCGACCAAGTCGCTCCGCCTGAGTCCGCAACGCGCCAGAGGTCACCAAATGGCCCGCGCCGCCCGCCGCCAGCACCACATCGCGCCACCAGAGCGCCCACAGCTCCAGCACGCGCCGCGCCGACTCCACATCCGTCCCGAGCGCGCCCGCTCGCCGCAGCCGCTCGTCGCGCGTGGCCGTCGCCAGCCCGGCAAGCTCCTCCAGTTCATGGATGCGCTGCTCCCGCAGCTCGGGCTTTTCCGCCGCGCGGACGGCCCAGCCAAGGCGGCCATTCGCCAGCCCCGCCAGCGCCCGCGCCTCCGCGTCGGCTACCTGCCACCGCTCGGAGAGCGCACGCGTCACCTCGTCCGGTGAGAGCGGCAGCATTGGCACAATCTGGCAGCGCGAGAGCACCGTTGGCAGCAGGGTCTCTGGCTCGGAGCTAGTCAGCAGCAAGATGACCTGTGGCGCGGGTTCTTCCAGCGTCTTCAGCAGCGCGTTCATGGAGGGCAACAGCATCCGTTCGATCTCGGGAATTACAAAGATGCGCCAGCGACCCTCGGTCGGCGCGAGGCTCGCCATGCGGATCATGTCACGAACGATCTCGACTTTGAGTGTGCGTTCGTCCTTCTTCGGCTCGACCATAGTGACATCGGGATGGACGCCGTGCGCGATCTTGCGGCAGGATGCGCACTCGCCGCACGGGTCGCCGTCGGTGGGCGCGCGCCCGGTGCATTGCAGCAGTCGCGCGAATTCCACCGCCAGCGTCGTTTTGCCGATACCTGATGGGCCAGTCAACAGCCATGCGTGGCTCACAGCGTCGCTCAGCGCAGCGCGCTCCAGACGCGCCCGCGCCTGCTGATTGCCATAGATAGCGCGCATGTCCCGACCTCCTCTCGACGGCGCTTGCGATGCAGTTGCCCACGCACATCATACAGCCGTATTGTATGTGTTGTGGCTGGTATCACCATGATACCCCGTTTGTGGATGTGCGCGGCTCTGGAATGGATGGTTGAAACGATCGCCGATGCTGAAGTGGTGACAAAGGGGGTATACCGTGGCTGGCGCATTGCTGGAGATACCGCTGTTTCCACTTCATGTCGTGCTCTTTCCGGGGATGGCGCTGCCGCTGCACGTCTTCGAGCCACGATATCGCCGCATGACCAGCGATTGCCTGGATTCCAACCTCCCAATCGGCATTGTGCTGGCGATGCCTGGAAGCGTCCATGGCCAGGAGATTCCCGCGCAGGTGGGGACGTTCGCGCGCATCGTTGACTACGAGCGGCTGCCCGATGGCCGTTACAACCTGCTCACCATTGGCACGCAACGCTTTCGCATCGTCGAGGAGTCGCGCGACAACCCACTGTATCTGACGGGCCGGGTCGAGCCGCTGGACGACATACCCGACGCCGACGCGCGCGAACAGGCCTATCTGGCGGCGGAGGCGCATGAGGCGCTGGCGGTCTATCTGCGCTCGGTGCTGACGCTGCTCGGCAGCGAGGAGCGCACCATCGCGGTGCCTGAGGACGCCGCCGACCTCTCCTATCTCATCGCCACCTGTCTCGGATGTGACGACGACCAGAAGCAGCGGATGCTGGAAATCACCTCGATTTCGGCCAGACTCACGGCGGGCATCCATGGCCTGCGCGCCGAGATCGATGCGCTGGAGCATCAGCGCGATGATGGGAATGACGATGGTTATCCGCCGTTCGACAGTGACCGCACCAGGCTGAACTAGGCCGCGTGGCCGGGCATTGCGACCAGCGACGAGTCATAGTCCGCAATGCGCCAGTGGTTCTGTTCCAGCGTGAGCTTGACCTGCGCTTGAGTTGCCATTTCTGTGCCGCGCACGAGGGTGAGGGTGAGCGTCGCGCTACTGGCGTCTTGCGCTCCGACGGTATAGCCGCACGTACGCGCCGTGCCGAGTTGCGCATCGAGCTGGCGCTGGCTGGCGACGAATTGATCACGCGTGCCAACTGCCTGCTCGGTGGTTGCGAGCAGGCCGTAGAGGTGTTCGTATTGCTGGGTGGTGAGGTCGCCGCAAATCTGGCGCGAGACTGGCGCGACCGATGGGCTGTTCGTGGCTGTCGCGGTCAAACGCGAAAAAAGCGCGATTCCCAGGATGACCAGCAGAATGCCCGCCACTACGCCCAGCGCGAGCGGCAGCCATTGTGGCGCGTTCCGGCGCGTGGGGGTGATTGTTGCGGTTGGGCGGTCGTTCATGCGGCTTGCGCTCCTTCTGGCACGGGTGACTCCGTCGCAGTATAGCTATCCGTGCCGGGATGCGACAACGACACAGGCGAAAGGTACGCCGCTACGATAGCTGGCATGCGGGCGCGCGATGCGGTAGAGTTTGGAGAAGTCGGACGAGGTATGAAAACGCGGCAACGCGATGGCGAGGGAATATTTCATGGTGTCGAAGGCGGAACGACCGGCGTCCACGCGTGCGCCGCTGATCGTCGGCGTGACCGGCGCGAGCGGCGTGGTGATGGCCTGTCGCGCCATCGAGGTGCTGGGCGAACTGGGCATTCCGATGCACATCACCTACACCCAGGCGTGCCGCCAGGTCTGGCCCGACGAGATTGGCCACCCTTTCAACGACGACCTGGCCGACTGGAAGCGACGCTTTGGCGCGCGCATCTTCAATCCCGAGGACTTTCGCGCGCCGATGTCCAGCGGCAGCTTCATCACATCCGGGATGCTTGTCATCCCTTGCTCGATGCGAACCGTCTCGGCCATCTCGCAGGGTCTCTCGTCCAATCTGCTCGAACGCGCCGCCGATGTGGTGATCAAAGAGGGGCGGCCGCTGGCGCTGGTCCCGCGTGAGGCGCCGCTCTCGGCGATCCACCTGGAGAATATGCTCAAGTTGGCGCGGCTGGGCGTGCGTATTGTGCCGCCGATGCCGCAGTTCTACCTGCGTCCGCAGACGGCGGACGAGATCGTGGACCGTATGGTGCGACGCTGCCTGTCCGTCCTTGGTATCGAGGAGGCGTTGCCCTCGGAGATGCGCTGGCGTGGCGACGAAGAGTAATACAAGGATTTTCCATGACTAGGCAATTGCCCGACTTCGGAACTCCCTGGATCGCTTCACGGCCAATGTCTGGCTTCGACCAGGATAAGCCGGTCGCGGAAGCGATGCTGCGCCGCCTTTGCCTGGGTGCTGAGATCGTCGCTGTCTATTGGGATGGATTTCCTGGTATTACCAAGCTCATGATAGCTGACAATGACTGGACCAGTGCGAAAAGGCTTCCGCAATTTGCGGCATATGCGAAGCAAAGACCACCAGATGAATCCTTGCTGATGATCGAGCACAGGTGGGATATATTGGCGAATCCGCCGGAAGCCTCCGCTGAACAGGAACAGGCTGTTGCGGAGGCATTACCGGAACCCGCGACTGATCTGCAACTTGCCGAACTGGCGATGCTACACGGTGATCCTATTATTGAGGTTCGCCTGGGTGTTGGCGTCGGCCATCTAATTGTCCTGTTCGACTCAGGACGCTGCTTATTTGTCCATGGCGATCATGGGCCGTACGAAGCCTGGGAGATAAGGGTTATGTCGCCTGATGGACTCAACGATCCTGAGAACAAGTGGCTCCTGGTGAATACGCCGGGTGGCGACGTCTGCATGTGGACTCCAAGCGATTTTGACCCGAATTTCGATGCGGAGTGGCTTCGTCATCAAGCGAAGGAGTAGCAGAAATGATAGTCAGCATGTTCCACGTCACGGTGCCGCCTCAGGCGATGGAGCCGTTCGAGCGAAGCTGGCAGCAGCGCGCGGGCAAGGTGGACGCGATGCCCGGCTTTCGCGGGCTGGAGGTGCTACGCGCGGGCGATACGCCGGGTAAATACATCGTGCTGACCCGCTGGGAGACGCGCGAAGACTTCGACCGCTGGGCCACCAGCCCGGAGTTTACGGCGGGCCATGCGCGTACCGGCGACAGTGGCGCGGCGGGTGGCGGCGTCGAGTTTTACGAGGTGCTTCCGAGTTAGGCAGGCGCTCGCGGAATGGTGGGAACAATGGGTGATTCCTTTTCCTCACTATCCCCATCAGGAGGCGCGCCCTTGGAAACGACCACGACCACCTTCGAGATTCAGCCGCTGACCCCTGACCGCTGGGATGACCTGGAGGCGCTGTTTGGCCCGCGCGGCGCCTACGGCGGCTGCTGGTGCATGTTCTGGCGGATCTCCCGCGCGCAATTCGGTGAGCAGTGCGCCCAGGGTGGCGCGGGCAATAAGGCGGCATTTCAGGAGGTCGTCACGCGCGGCGATGTTCCTGGGTTGCTCGCCTACTCGGATGGAAAGCCGGTGGGCTGGTGCGCTGTCGCCCCGCGCGAGGTCTACGCCGCGCTCGAACGCTCCACGACCCGCAAGCGCATCGACGACCAGCCCGTCTGGTCCATCACCTGCTTCTATGTCGCCAACGGCTGGCGGAAGCGCGGGGTCAGCACCGCGCTGGTCAACGCAGCAATTGAGTTTGTGCGCAGCCAGGGCGGCACGATGCTCGAAGCGTACCCCACACTGAACGAGCCGGGAATGAAGCCGCCATCGAACTCCGCCGCCTACATGGGGCTGAGCGAGGTCTTTCGCGCTGCGGGCTTCTTCGAGGTGGCGCGCTCCAGCAATACACGTCGTGTCACGATGCGCTATGCTATCGAGGGATGATCGCATCCGCGCATTGAGATACGAGAAAGCGAGGCTGTGATGACCGATCAGGAGGCGACTAGTGGCACGTCGCAGGGCTTTCCCGCGTTCGCGAGCCTGCCGCTCGCCGGAGCGTGGCTCCAGGACCACGGCCTTTTGCTCGACGAGATCAGTGGGACGCGGGTCACGGCGCATATCAACCTGGGCGCCCGGCATCTCACGCCGTGGGGCGTCATCCATGGCGGCGTCTATACTACCGCCATCGAGAGCGTCGCCAGCATCGGCGCATCGGCGGCGGTCTTCGAGCAGGGGCAGTTTGCGGTTGGCCTCAACAATACCACCGACTTCCTGCGGGCGATGCGCGAGGGTACGGTTGATATCGTCGCCGAGCCGGTCATCCAGGGACGTACACAGCAGCTCTGGCGCGTCACCATCACCCGGCGCGAGGACGGGAAGACCGTCGCGCAGGGACAGGTGCGCCTGCAGAATGTGCCACTGCCGCAGCCGTAAAGAATAATGAGAATGTGGTCATTCGCGCCCTAGTGGAGGGCCAACGATCTCGAAGTGGTATTTCGCTGCCAGCGCCTGCATTTTAGCCATGTCGGGCTGAGACATCGGCGGTAGCGTCAGCGATGGCGCGGGTTCACCCATTTCAGCATGGAATTTTTCTAATCCCGCGGGGAAGGTGAATTGCAGGAGCCTGGCTGGCTCGCTGCCCCCCACGAGAAAACTATGCGCAATCTCTCTGGGCAGAAAGATGAATGATCCAGCCTCTGCATGCCAGCGATGCTCCCCGCACGCAAATGTCAGGTCGCCTTCCAGGACATAGAATGCCTCGTCTTCGGCGTGATGGATATGCAGCGGCGGCGAGAAGCCCGGTGGCAACGTTTGTTCGAGGAGGCTGAACGTCTGCCCAGTATCAGCGCCAGTTGCCTTGAACTGCATGAGCGTGCCGAGAAACCACACTGCCTGCCCCTGCTGGTGAGTCAGCATGTAGGGATCACCAGATGACGACATGTTTTGCTCGCCTTTCACTGAACGACGCGCTCTCAAGCATGCGCCCACAGACTTGCGCATGCGGTGGCTTTCGTCTAACTTGTAAGGGAAACTTGCTATTTATATTGTAAGGGAAACTTGCAAAATGGACAAGAAGGGGTGTTTCCATTGGTACATGAACAACCGCGGACGCGGATGATTGGCGCGCTGCTGCGCATTCCTTTTCAGGCGACCGTTGAGCGTGTATATCAGCGGCTCCAAGAGGCGGGATACACTGATCTGCGTCCAACACACTTCGCGGTGCTCCAGCAGATGCGCCCGGAAGGCCTGCATGTTACCGAACTGGCGGACCTGGCGCAGATGACCCGGCAATCCATGGGTGCGCTTGTCGGCTATCTTGAGGAGCGCGGATATGTCGAACGGGTTGCTGATCCACATGACAAGCGCGCGTGGCTTATACGAATGACGGCGCGGGGTAATGTGGTAGAGCAGCTCGCGCGGGCGGCGCTCGCGGAATTGGAGGCCGAGTGGGCTAACGCCCTGGGGGAAAAGCGCTTCGAAGCGCTCCACGGCATGTTGAGTGATCTTGTGGCGGACATCGAGCATCATAGCTGTGACGCCTGACCGCACGAATGGTGGCATACTCGACCCCGGCAGATGTGCGCCGCTACTGATCGCTTGACACGACTTGTTACCCTGAATGTACAGTGAGCACACAGGACGTGGCAGGATTCGCGCGCATCGGACGCGGCGGGATGCGGTCAGGGAGCGAAAACAGCCGATGCGCTACTGCGGCAATTGTGGGGCCTCATTCGATCCGGTCACGCTGGTGGGCAGGATCTGCCTATCCTGTGGCGCGCCCATCAACCAGACGGGCGATAGCGGATCGGCTCAACCATCCAGCGGTTCAGATGCTGTCAGCCTCTCGGTCTTTCCAACGTTGCCCGAACATGGCTATACCGACACGCGCACCCATATCGCGCCGCCGCGCCGCATCTCCCGAAAGCTCCCGATCATGCTGGCGCTGATTGGCCTGGCATTGCTGCTCGTCGGTGGTTCCGAGATCCTGCTGAGCAATGCCACCGGCGGCAAAGTCCACCTGCCAGGGCTACCTGCCGGTGGCTTTGGCGGCCCACAGGCGACGGCCACGCTGTCCGCTTCACAGGCTACTTCGGCTACTTCAACAGCGGGCGCGCAGTCTGGGCCACTTGCTTCGCCAACTGGATCGCCGCTCGCAGGCACACCTGGCTCCGGTACCCCCATATCTGGCACGGTGACGCCCGACGCAACCGCGACCGCGACTGTCACGCCAGCACCCGGCCAGCCAGCGCTGACTATTTCGCCTACCTCGTTCAGCAGCCTGGTGTGCCTCGGGTCCAGCGTCAAGTTCACAGTGACCAATAGCGGTGATGGCGTGATGAGTTGGAGCGCGACCGCATCGCAGCAGGCCTACAAGATATCGCCGCAAAATGGCTCGCTGGAGCGCGGGCAGCAGCAGACGGTGACGATCAGCAGCATCTCGGCGAGCGGCCGTGTCACAATTACCGCCCCTGGCGCCGCGAATTCGCCTCAGACCGTAACCATCAACTGCACGCTGTGACGGGTGTTGGATGTGGGACATTGCGCTTTTGTAGATTGGCTACGAGCGACAAAAAACATTGCCACGGCGACAATCGCGAACCTCTACGCCACTATCGTTCGGCGGGGCGCTCTTCCAGTCCTCCAGCGAGAGCGATGGTGGCGCGTCAACCGGAGCGCTGCCCCAGGCGCGATTGGGCGTTGACGCCAGGGTATAGGTCAGCGCCGTGGCGCCGGTGAGCGTTGAGAGCGGTAGCCACTGCGAGCTATAGGATGAGTCATCGACAAGCAACTGCTGGACATATGGGGCTTTCTGATCGGCCCCATTCGCAAGGATGTTGACACGGTGGCCGCTAAGCATAAGCGTTACCCGTGGGAAGAGCGGGCTGCCCAGCACAAAGCCAGCGCGCCCCGGTATCAGCGGATAGAGGCCGAGCGCGGCCCAGACATACCATGAGGACATCGTACCCAGATCGTCATTGCCTGGCAGGCCGGTAGGCGAATTCTTGAACAGCGCGTTCATGACGCGCCGCACCGCCGCCTGCGTCTTCCACGGCGCTCCAACATAGTCATACAGCCAGGGAGCGCCGAACGATACCTCGTTGCCCATCCACGCCTGAGGTTCGCGCGGCCCCGAATTGATCTTCGCGAGATACGCATCGAGACGCTGTTCGGCATGCGGGCGTCCCCCCATCCGTGCGATGAGGCCGCCAGCATCGAAGGGAATCATCCACGTGTACTGGCTGGCGGTGCCTTCGATGAAGCCATCCATGCTCGCGCCGTTGCCCACGAACGCGCCGTCGTCGGCGCGCGGCTGAATGAAGCCTGTCGCGGGGTTGAAGAGGCGTGACCACCGCGACGCCCTGGCGGCGAAGGTCTGCGCTGTGGCGGTATCGCCGAGTCGCACGGCGAAGCAGGCAATCGCGTAGTCGGCGGTATAGTATTCGAGCGATGTCGCGGTCGGCGCGCCGACGTTCGCGCCCAGAGGGACGTAGCCCAGGTGCAGATATTGCGCCAGACCGGGCCGCTCCTGCGCTCCTGGCGCACCAACGCCTGGGTGGGTAGCGCCGCGCACCAGCATCCGCAACGCCGCCTCCGTATCAAAGTCATCAGCTCCAAACGCCAGACCTTCGGCGAGAATCGCTGCGGCGGGATCACCCACCATCAGGCCGGTGTCAATGTTCGCCAGCGACCATCGCGGCAGCCCACCGCCCTCTTGCGCGTCCACCACGAGCGACTGCATCATGTCGCTCACCTGTTTCGGCGCGATCATCGCGATCAACGGGATCTGGGTACGGTAGATGTCCCAGCCCGAGAAGTTGGCGTACTGCGTGTGGCTGGTATCCGTGTGGACCCGCTGATCGAAGCCCCGGTACTGCCCGTTAACATCGCTGAAAGTGTTGGGCTGGAGGAGCGCGTGGTAGAGCGCGGTGTAGAAGATATGCGTGTCGGTGGATGCGCCGCCCGAGACCTGAATCTGATTCAGCATGTTATTCCATGTGGCATGCACGGAGGCGCGCACTCCATCGAAGTCCCAGCCGGGATTCTCAGCCGCCAGATTGGCTCGCGCGTTCGCGACGCTCACGTACGATAGCCCGACCTTGAGGAGCACCTCGTTTCCAGAGGCGGGCGGAAAGTCCAGGTATAGCCCGCTCTGCGATCCACGCGCCTGACGCGCTCCGGGCGACACGGCGCCATGCCATGCGCCGAATGCGCTTGCCGACCGACTGAATTGCACCACGAAGTAGATGACATAGGTGGATGAGAGTACATTACAGAAGTGGCCGCCCCTGACCCAGCCAGCCACCTCGTTCGGGCCGATCACTTGCGCCTGCGCATCGTAGACGGTCTGGATATCTGTACCCGTCTCGATGAGCAGCGTCTGCCGCTGTCCCTTGGGATACTGGATGCGCGCAAAGCCACTGCGCAGCGTGGCCGTCAACTCGACGTTGATCCCATTGCCCAGCAGCACGCCGTAGTATCCTGGCTCTGCGGTCTCATGGCTGTGGCTAAAGGTTGCGCTGTAGCGTTCGCCACTGGTTGGTGGCGCGGAGACCAGCGCCTGGGTGGTTGGCATGAAGGGGATATCGCCAGACACATTGCAGCCCGCGCCGTCGATGTGTGTCATGCTGAAACGCTCGATGCGATGATCGCTATAGGTGTAGCCGCTAGGGTCAAGCGCCCAGGAAGGTGTCGGCCCAGTATCAGGGCTAAACTGCGCCATACCAAAGGGCAGCGTCGCGCCGGGGAATGTCTGGCCGCCGCTGCCACCATAGCCGAAGCTGCGCCCGGCCCAGTCGCTGCCGACGAAGGGATTGACATATTGCGTCAACGCCATGGGCGCGAGTGGATCGCTGCCAGAGATTGCCCCGCTCGAAACGCCATGCGCGGAGGATAGTGGAGCGCCGCCGCTGATGGCGTTCTGTAAGTTTGCCAGATGGGTC
>DASUHD010000014.1:0-14525 GCA_036273675.1 Ktedonobacterales bacterium
ACGCTGCTGGTGGAGGCGTGGGCGCCCTTCACGCGCGAGCTGGCGGTGATGGTCGCGCGCGGACGTGATGGCGCGTGCGTGGTCTATCCAGTCGTCGAGACGGTGCAGCAGAATCACATTTGCCACATCGTGCGCGCCCCTGCCTCAGGCGATGCGGCGATGCTGGCGCAGGCGGCGGCGATTGCCCGGCAGGCGATCGAGACGATTGACGGCATCGGCGTCTTCGGCGTCGAGCTGTTCGAGCTGGCCGACGGCTCCATCCTCTACAATGAGATCGCGCCGCGCCCCCACAACTCTGGCCACTACACCATCGAGGGCTGTGTCACGTCGCAGTTCGACAACCACCTGCGCGCCGTGCTGGGTCTGCCGCTGGGCAGCGCGGCGATGGTCGCGCCCGCCGCCGTGATGGTGAATCTGCTGGGCAGGCGCACCGGTCCCGCCCGCGCCGATGGGCTGGCGGACGCGCTGGCGATCCCCGGCGCGCACGTCCACATCTACGGCAAGCTCGCCTCGCGCATTGGGCGCAAGATGGGCCATGTCACCGCGCTTGGCGCCACCATCGCGGAGGCCGAGGCCACCGCCCGCAAGGCAGCCGACGCGATTACGCTGTAACAACTACGGGCGGCGAGCAGGCTCACAGACTGCCTTTTGGCTTCGGGACGTCTGGCGCGAACAGCCCGTACATGAGCGCGCTTATCGCTGGGACGAAGGTAAGCGCGTACGTCACGATCGCCGCTCCTTCCGCATCCTGCGCCGTCGTCGCCGTGTGGATGGCTATCACTGCCGCTAGGTTGAGGATGGCGACGATCAGAAGACCCGCAAACCACATCCGTTGCCGACCTCTACGAGCCGTTGCCAGTGCGTAAAGCGCAAGTAGCATCGCCAATGACACCCCGACCGCGTAGAGAATCGCGGGCAAGACAGGGTCGCCATTGCGTTCGAGAGCAGCTGCCCCAAGGCACAGCAGTGACACCACCGAGAGCACAGCGATGCAGTGACACCACCGAGAGCACAGCGATATTGTATCGGGCCTTGAGTCCAATTAGTTCAAATAGGGCGATCAGTAGCAACATCAGCAGAACGGCGACAAGAATTGGCGCCTGCGACATGAAGATGATCATCGCTGCTCCTCGGATAGATAGCAGGTTTCCGCCTTAATTCGGCATGCCGCCATTCTACCGGATGGGGATTTATGGAGCAAGTCTGCGGCATTTCCGCCGTGCGAGACATTTCTGTTTGTGAAGCCTCACACTCTATTCGGCCGCTTCGTCGCTCTCGCGGTAACGGAGCCGTAACTCGCGCCGACTACTCTGGAAGCGTGATGCAGAAGCGCGCGCCGCAGTTCAGCGGGGTGTGAGGTTCTACTGTTTCCTTCCCTGGCCCGCGACCACCCCTCCCGCATACGGAGCGTGGGCCACGGGAGGGATTTTGCCTTCTGAACAGCGCCACCCGCAAACTGGTTAACCACGCTCAGGGGTTTTGTGTGTTGCCTTCTTGTTTGCCCGCCTTTGGGAAGTATTCGTCGGCCTTCTTGTTGTCGAAGTAGGTCTGGAAGCCACACACATTGCAGCGGGTAGTGGTGACCTTCGCGATGGGGAAGAGGGGAACCCAGAAGACCGTGAAGCTGCGCCGGGTGCGGACAAATGTGTGATAGGTTCTCTGCTGGCACTTATCACAGGTGTACTTCAATTGGCCCAGGACATTGCTGCGCGTGCGGTAACCCGAGATGATCATAGTTCTGTTCTCTCTGTTGCACGACTGGCTGGGGCATGCCCCATGATTCTAAGTGCGTCCAAGCGAGCTTAGCGGCGTTGCGCGCAGCTATTATACAGGCGTTCGGCATAGAATGCAATACCGTAGTGGTCGCGCCGCTCTCGTTATACGGGGATGATCTCGGCGGTGGGCTGGCCATCCGTGATCGTCAACACTGAGATGGTGCAGGTCGGCTGCTGGCGGCGATCCATCGCGCTGCCGGGATTGAGCAGCATCAGGCCATCCGCGTCCTCCAGCAGGGGGATATGCGAATGGCCGAAAATGACAACGCGGGCAATGGGGAATTCGTGGCGGGCGTTGCGGCGGTAGTGCTTGCGCTCGCCGAGAATGTGTACCAGTCCAACCTCGCAGCCGCCGACCACCAGCGTCCGCTTGAGCGGCAGCGCCAACACCACCTCCCGCTGCTCGACGTTGCCCTGCACCGCCTCGACGGGCGCATAGGCGCTGAGCAGGTCCAGCACCGCCAGCGTCGAAAGGTCGCCCGCGTGCAGAATCAGCTCGACCTCCTCGAAGTGGCGCAATACCGCGTCCGGCAGGCGCGCGCCACGCTGGGGGATGTGCGTATCAGAGAGAACGCCGATACGGTGAATCTCGCTCATAATGTATGCTCCCGCGTCTGTCAGGCTGGCAAATTGGCGCCGCCACGATATGCGTCTTGCTGAAATGCGCATCGGGACGGTAAGGGGTTGAACGCCAACAACGTCATGAAATACGTAGAAGACCGCGCGCCTATTTTCCCATCACCACAAAGGTAAACGCGGTGAAGGCGAAGGGAAGCGCCAGGATAAAGAGCATCACCAGCAGCCCGCGTGGGTTGCCGAAGTTGATCGTCCAGCCGAGGCCAACGCGCCGCTCGACGAAGATCGCCGGATCGTTAGAGTTGACGTAGAAGCCGCCGAGCTTCCAGTAGCGGTCATCCATGCGGTCTGTCGCGTTCGCGCTGTTGCCGCCGAGCCGCGAGCCGCCTTGGCCCGTCGTGATGGCCAGCCAGATGGCTCCGCCCAGCACCACCACGACGACGCCGATCACCACCCACAAGATCCAGTTGGAATTGGCGTAGCCATTCAGCGCCGACTGCGCCACCGCGTAGGCCAGCACGCCCATCATCGCGATCATCAGCGTCTTGACGCCGAACAGATAGCGCAGCATCCGGCGGCGGAACGTCTCATCGGCGGCGGTGGGCTGCGCCTTGGCGCCCACGGTGAGCACGCTCAGGAAGGTGATCAGCGCATAGAGAAAGAGTTGCGTCCAGACCAGCATAAAATACGAGCCAATGCTCTTGGTCGAGAAGGCGTTGGGGTTGCCCGCCGCGTCGAAGTGCGTCGGGATGATCGCGGGCGCGGCTGCGTAGGTGATCGCCAGATACGAGGCGGTGAGGGCGATCAGCGCCAGGGGCAGCGCCTCCCAGACCAGCGGCACGTAGTCGGCGTAGCGTCGCGGACGCAGCCCTGCTGACGGTGAAGGAGCGGACGCGGGCGGCAAAGCAATCGCCAGCGCGCGCGACGAGCGCCACGCTAGCAGGTAGGGGATATCAGGCATCAGCGCCAGCACGAGCGGGATGACGACAATCCACAGGCTGTTCCAAAACGACGGTGGGGCCAGCATCCATAGCAGCGCCAGCCCGATAGCCTGCGCCACGGCGACCAGCAGCACGCCAATCCGGTAGCGGCGGATGATTGCCTTGGCCTCGACAGTGTCGCGTGCATTGCGCGCCACGGTGACGCCGAAGAGCAGGTCGCGCCGCGCCATCGACGGTATCAGCAGCGAGATCACTGTGATGACCACCAGCACCAGCCCCTGTATTCCTACCGCCAGCAGTGTAGCCATAATCTTACACTCCCTGGAACAACGGACATTGGCATAGAGCGCATCACATCCCATGTCCCGCATTAAGGGCCGGGCGGCAACTAGCCGTGGCATTCATGCCGCGAAGCTGGATTGCATCCCATCTCACCCAGTACCAGCCGACTCCACTCGTTCAGTCGGCAAACGCCTCAGCCGCCAGCGCGCGCAGACTCTCCAGCGATATGCCCAGCAGCAGCGCATCGGTGCGGATGCGTTGTAGCGCCGTACGGACGCGCTCCACATCATCGATCCGTGGCTCGACTGCGCGCGCCAGCCGTGGATGCACCACCGCCCGCGCGCCGTGTCGCAGCAGGATGATTCCCTCGGATTCCAGTGCGCGGTAGGCCGCCAGCACCGTGTTGACGTTGATGCCGAGGTCAGCCGCCAACTGGCGCACCGAAGGCAGCGGCGTCCGTGGCGGCAGCGCGCCCGTTGCCACCAGCTCGCGCACCTGCTCCACGATTTGCTGATATTTCGGCGTCGGACTCGTCTCGTCGAGATGAATCACCGCCGGATCGCGCCGTTCCGCTGCCATCGCGCCTGACTCCCCACTCACGCGTACCTCGAAACTGTTATAGCATGAGTAGAACAGTTTGGCAAGGCGAAGCTGATCTCGGAGGCTACCTAACTGCTCTGCGCTTCCGCGCCTGTAACGACAGTAAGAATAGAGCCACAGGAGGATGTCACATATGACCACCATTACCGATGATTACATGCGCCAGATGCTGGCCGCCACCAGAAATTATTCCCTCGTCATCCTGAAGAGCGGCCCGCACCGGCATGATGAGGGAGCCGACAGCATCATCTGGGAGCACGGACGCAGAAATTTCGCGCTCCGCGCGGAGGGAGTGCTCTCTATTGTTTGCCCAATTAACGATGGGAGCGAGGTAGCAGGCGTTGGCATCTTCGATGCGAGCGCCGAGGACGTGCGCAAGATCATGGATGAAGACCCTGCGGTAAAGGCGGGAATCTTGATCTATGAGGTGCATCCGTGTCGGGGTTTTCCTGGGTCGAGCCTGCCACCAGCATCAGCAGCCGACTAGTGTGGCGCTTGCGGCTTCGGCGCGGAGCGTATGGCGCGACTGGCGGTGGCCAGAATTGCCATCGTCAGCGGGAAAACGCTCAGCAGGGCGATGGTTGCCAGTGCGCTGGTGTGCTGGAGCAGGATGCCCATCAGCGCCAGTCCCAGTGGCGGCGTGGCCCGCGCGATGACGCGATAGGCGCTATTGACGCGCCCCTGCAATGCGTCGGGGATCAGCACCATACGGTAGCTGAACTGGGTGATGTCATAGATAGGGTCGGTGGTGGCGAAAAGCAAGCTGACCACCGCCAGTAGCACGAGGTTATTGACGCCCAGCGCGAACGCGCACCAGAAGAGCACAAAGAGCCAGCCCGTACCCGCCATGATTTTCCTGAAGGGGAAGCGCCTGCGTATTACCTCGGTGAGCAGCGAGCCGACGATATAGCCGACGCCGATCCCGGCGAAGATCAGCCCAATCACCGCCGACGAGGCATGCTGCCGCTGGGCCAGGACAATCACCAGCAGCGCGCTGGCCTCCGGAGCCACGACGTTGAGCAGCCCGCTCAAGAGCGCCAGCATGCGAATGGTGGGCTGTCGCCAGAGCCAGGCCAGGCCTGTCCGTATCTCCTGCGTCATCGGAGCGCGGGGCGCGCTCCGCATTTCCTGAAGCGGCGTCCGCACGCAGAGCATCGCGATGACCGAGACGGCGTATGAGGCAGCATCGGCAATGAACGGTAGCGCGGCGTTGATAGCATAAAGCAGGCCGCCGAGTGGTGGCCCGGCCAGCGACGCGGCGCCGTTCAGCGTGGACTCCGCCGCGGTCGCCTGCGAGAACTGCCCGGTGGGTACGACGCGCGGCAGGCAAGAGACGTATGCTAGCTCGACGACGACGCCAAGGATTCCTTCGATGAGCGCGATCACATATAACTGCCCCGGCACGAGCGTATGCAGCGCCAGCGCGACCGCCACGCTGCCCAGACAAAGCGCCCGCCCCGTATCGCAGACCACCATCACGATACGCCGGTTCCAGCGGTCCACCAGCGCTCCGGCGGGCAGCGCCAGCGCGACATAGGGGACGGCTCGTAACGCGCCCATTAGCCCCGCCTGTGAGGGCGAGTTGGTAAGCAGCAGCATCAGCAGCGGAAAAGCGAGATGCGAGACCTGCGTGCCTGCCTCAGAGACCATCTGGCCGCCGATGATCAGTAGGAAGTCGCGGTTGCGCCAGAGCGGCGTGCGAAGCTGGTGTTCTGGTTGTGGTGTGCTATCGGTGGTGGCCGGGGTCCGGCTGCTCAAAAAGCGCTCCTGTCGCGGTGGATGCTCCGAGAGTATAGCATAGCGCTATTTAGACTGGAGGAATGGAATTCTCGTCGTATTCGACAGAGTTAGTGGGCGCCGTCGTTTTTGACGCGCGGGAAGATCGTCCCTTGATAGCGTCTGTCAGGATGATGCGGAGCGAGCGGTTTTCTCCGCTGAGCAGCGTCCACGCGCGGGTCAGCGCCACCCCATAGGTGACAACCAGCACGACGATCAGTGTATACAGGGCATTGAGATTGTGCGGCTGCAGAATAAGCTGGACGCTATAGAAGATTTCCAGACCATAGAGTACCAGCGCGCTGAGGGTATACAACAGACTGCGGTTGAAGGTCCGCTGACCGCGCCGCAATTTATCCGCCGCGTGGATCAGAATGTTGAGTAACGAAACTCCGGCGACGAAGATGACTCCCCAGCCGATATTGATGTCAGGGATAAGGGCGATCATCGAGACCAGGAAGGCGTTGACCAGCGAGGTGAAGGCGCCGCTTGCCGCCAGCTCGCGCTCCTGCGCCGCCGCTTTGCCGAAGGTGCGCTCCGGCTCGATGGCGATGGCGACGAAGAGCAGGCCAATCAGCGCGCCATCGGCGGCAAGGCTGGCGGCGAAGAACGTCATGAATTCCGATGGAATCACCTGAGAAATCCTTTCCACGAAGAAACCGCTATGATTACTGTGGATTCCAGTGAAAGGATAGCACGACATGCGTGACTTGCGCGGTGATGCGATACCAGCCATCGCCATTACGCCCAATCCAGCGCTGAGCGACGAGCCGGTGTACATCCGTCTGCCGGGATGCGCGCCGGGGCAGCGAGTGACGCTCCGCGCCGAGATGGCCGATGACGCGGGGCAGCGCTGGCGCTCGTGGGGACCTCGCGTGGCGCGGAGTTGGCGTTACTCCTGGGCGCCACACTTCCACAGGTGGGCGCGGTGATCGCATACGCGCCGGGCGGCGCGCTCAGGGGCGAGGACGGCCAGATGTGGCCCTCCGCGCTGATGGCTGAACGCATCATGCGGCGGCTGGCGGACCACCGCTTCGCCTGGCCGTATCGCCACCTGCGGTATCCCGACGCGGGCCACCTGATCGGCCCGCTCTGGCAGCCGACGACGGGCAATACTCGCCGCCATCCAACGGTCGGCGCCACGTTTCCCTATGGCGGCGCGCCCGCTGGGCAGGCCCACGCCAACGCCAACTCCTGGCGACATGCGCTGGAATGGCTATGCGCGCATATGGCATAACACGGCTTCACAGGCAGATTGCATCGTTGTATGATATATCCGCTTTCAGCAGACCCATGACATAATGAGATTCACCACGATATGCTGCCGCTGGCGGCGACTAGCATGTGCGCTGATGTATGCTGACATGCGCTTTCTTTTGTCTGTTTGGTTGAGTTATCCGCCAGCAGGTCCAGGGATAAGACTCCTGTGCCAGAGCGTGGTGAAGATGGAGGTATCGACGTTGCCACCGGCGCTGCGAATCCGCCTGCTCGGCGATTTCACCCTCACCAGCGATGACGGGCCAATCGAGGGGATCACGACGCCTCGCCTCCAATCCCTGATCGGCTATCTCGTGCTGCACCGCGATGCCCCCCAGCTGCGCCAGCATCTGGCATTTTTGTTCTGGCCAGATTCGAGCGAGATGCAGGCGCGCAACAACCTGCGCCAGCTCATCCATGTGTTGCGGCGCGCGTTGCCGAATGAGAGCGCCTTCCTCGCCAGCGACAACCGCACGCTGCAATGGCGTCGCGAGGCTCCGTTGCGGCTCGATGTCGATGAACTCGGGGCCGCGCTCGCGGAAGTGGAGCATACCGACCGCCAGTGGGATGCCAGCGCACTACGGGCCGTCGGAGAGCGCATCGACGATCTCTATCGGGACGACCTGCTCCCCGGCTGCTACGACGAATGGGTCACGCCAGAGCGCGAGCGGCTGCGGGCGCGCTTCTTACAGGGGCTTGACCGTCTCATCGCGCTCAATGAAGCGCAACGTAACTACACCGCGGCTATCCACTTTGCGCGCCGAGCGCTCCAATTTGACAAACTCAACGAGGGTGCCTATCGCACGCTGATGCGCCTGTTTGCGCTCAGTGGTGATCGAACACGGGCGCTCCGGGTCTTTCAGACGTGCGCCAGCGTCTTGCGACGCGAGTTGGGGATTGAGCCAGGTGAGGCAACACAGGCGCTCTATCAGCGGTTGCTGCGCCCGGCTGCCCGCTCTGACCAGCGTGACCAGCGTGACCAACGCGAGGAGTCCCTGCCCGCCACGCCAACGCTCGTGGGGCGCCAGCGCGAATGGGAGACGTTGCGCCGGGCCTGGCAGGCGGCGAACACGCAAGGCCCAGGATTCGCGCTCATCTCAGGAGAGCCAGGGATTGGCAAGTCGCGCCTTGCCGAGGACCTCGCGCGCTGGGCCAGCCAGCTGGAAGCCACCACGGCCACGACCCGCTCATATGCGGTTGAGGGCCGACTCTCACTCGCGCCAGTGGTGGAATGGCTTCGTAGCGCCGCGTTCCGGCCGCATGTCGCGCGACTGGAAACGGTCTGGCTGACGGAGGTGGCGCGCATTCTGCCGGAACTGTTCGCCGAGCACCCAGACCTGCCTCACTATGAGCCAATGGGTGAGTATGGCCAGCGGCAACGGTTCTTCCAGGCGCTTGCGCAGGCCGTTCTGACCGCCCCGCAGCCGCTGATCCTCGTGATCGACGACTTGCAATGGTGCGACCAGGATACGCTGGAGTGGCTGCACTTCCTCCTGCGATTCGACCTGAACGCGCGTCTGCTCATTCTCGGCACGGTCCGCACGGGCGAGCTATCGTCGCAGCACCCACTCCGCACGCTCCTGCAGCATCTGCGCCATACCGTCGCGGTGACGGAGATCGCGCTTGCACCGCTCGACGCCGCCGAGACCGCGATGTTGGCCGCTTCGATGATTGACCGCGAGCTGGATACCGCCTCCGCGATGCGCCTGTTTGGCGAGACCGAAGGCAACCCGCTTTTCGTCATCGAAGCCGTGCGCGCCGGACTCGACGACATCCTTAAGCAGCCTATCCCCGAAGAGGGCATGATCTTTCCGTACGCGCCTGCCTCCCACGATCTGCCCGCTGGTGTCCGCACCATCATTTCCGGCCGGCTGGCGCAGCTTTCGCCGTCCGCCCGCGAGCTGGCCGCGCTGGCGGCGGTGGTGGGCCGGGAGTTCAGCTTCGACATCCTGACGCAGGCCAGCCAGAGCGACGAAGAGAGCATCGTGCGCGCACTGGATGAACTCTGGGAGCGCAGGATCGTGCGGGAACAGGGCGCCGCCACGTACGACTTCACCCATGATAAACTGCGCGAAGTCGCCTATGCCGAGATTAGCGTGCCACAGCGCCAGCTCTGGCACCGCCGTATCGCACGCGCGCTCGAAACGCTGTATGCCGACGATCTCGATCCAGTGAGCGGGCAGATTGCCGCGCACTATGAGCATGGCGGTTCAATCGAGCATGCCATTCCCTATTATCACCGGGCCGCGCTGGTGGCGCAGCGCCTGTTTGCCCACGAAGACGCTATCCTGCTGCTACGCCACTGTCTGACCTTGTTGGAGCAGCGGCCGGGCGGCGCGACGCGCGACAAACAGGAATTGGATCTCCTGCTGGCTTTGGAGCCGCTCTACCGCATCACACAGGGGTGGACGGGGCCGGAACTGGAGCGCATCATTGATCGCACGCTGGTGCTGTGCGATCTGGTCGGCGACGACATGCAGCGCGCGAAAACGCTGTACGGGCTACAGGCGCTGCTCATTGTGCAGGCACGACTTGACCGCGTGCAATTGGTGGCCGAGGAACTGCATGCGCTCTATGAGCGCATGTGGCAAGCGGCGCCGCCCCTGCTAGGCATGATGCTGACGGGAGCGCAGTTGCATCTGGGTCGGCTCAACGAGGCCAACGACGCCTTTACTCGCATACTGACGACGCACGACGCGCGCCAGACGTTGAATTTCATGGAGTCGCAGGGTTGGAACTTCGCGGTGCATACCCGTGGCTGGCAGTCACACGCGCTATGGTGTCTTGGCTATCCCGACCGCGCTCTACGATCCGCGCTTGATGCGGTCCAGCTTGCGCAGAGTCTCGAACAGCCCTTCAACGGCGCGCTTGCCACGACGTTTCTTGCCATGTTGTCACAGATGAGCGCCGACACCGAGACGGCTCGGCAGCGTGCCGAGGAAGCCGTCGCGCTCACCCTCGAATACAAGTCGCCTTACTATCACACCTGGTCAGCAATTCTGGCCAGCCACGCCCATGCGCGCGAACAACCCGATGACGCGCACATAGAGGCGCTGCGCAACGCGATAGAGGTATTCACGTCCACCGGTGTTCGGCTGCGTCTCCCCTACTTTCTTTCCCTGCTCGCCGATATCTACGGTCTGGCGCAGCGCCCAGAGGAGGGACTGAAGGCTATCGAGGACGCGCTGATTCAATCGCGCAGCAGCAGCGAACGCTGGTGGGATGCCGAGCTGCACCGCCAGCGCGGCGTGTTGATGCTTGCCGCTGGCCACGACGAGCAGGATGCGCTGGCGGCGCTCGCACGGGCGGCGAATATCGCCCGCGGCCAGCAGTCCCGGATGCTCGAGCTGCGCGCGCTCGTCACTCTGGGCCGTACCTGCACATCAGGGCAACAGATGGAAGAGACGCGCCGCACGCTGGAAGCGCTCTATGCCCAGTTTACCGAAGGGTTCGACACCCCAGACCTCCTGGCGGCGAAGACGCTCCTCGATGAGTGGAAACTAACGCTCCACTAACGATACACCACGAGATGCCGCGCCCCAGTTGTGGCGCGCTTCACTGAAGTTCCGCCGCGCCAGACGATTTGCTAACGCTACCGCGTATATCCTTGGCGCATGTGTTCCCGCCCATGCGCTTTTCGTTACAGGCGCGGTTCAAAACGCGGGAGAAACAAGGAGATATCAGTGATCGCACAAAATAGCGCAACGGCGCTAGACAACGCTACGGTCGAAGGGTTCAGGGCGCAACTGCGTGGGAAGCTGATCCTTCCGGGAGACGCCGCCTATGAAGAGGCGCGCAAAGTCTACAACGGCATGATTGACAAGCGTCCCGGCCTGATCGCGCGCTGCGTGGATGTGGCGGATGTCATCGCCTCCGTCAATTTCGCCCGCGAGCATCACCTGCTCCTGGCGATCCGGGGTGGCGGACACAACGGTCCGGGCCTGGCCACCTGTGACGATGGCCTGGTCATCGACCTCTCTGAGATGAAGGGCGTCCATGTCGATCCTAAACAGAGGACGGTGCGTGTCGCGGGCGGCGCGACCTGGGGCGAGGTGGATCACGCGACCCATGCCTTCGGGCTGGCGACTCCAAGTGGTTTCGTCTCCTCCACGGGCGTCGGTGGCCTGACCCTCGGCGGTGGCATCGGCTACCTCTCCCGCACCTACGGACTCAGCCTGGACAACCTGCTCAGCGCCGATATAGTGCTGGCGGATGGCAGCTATGTGACTGCCAGCGCGGACGAGCATCCCGATCTGTTCTGGGCGGTGCGCGGCGGCGGCGGCAACTTCGGCGTCGTGACATCCTTTGTCTTCCGCCTGCACGAGATCAGCACCGTCTACGGCGGCCCGATCTTCTGGCCGCTCGACCAGGCGAAGGAGTTGCTCGCATTCTGGCGCGATTACATCACCAACGCGCCCCGCGACATCAATGGCTGGTTCGGCTTTGTGACGGTGCCGCCAGCGCCGATCTTTCCGGAGCAGTTCCATCTCCAGAAGATGTGTGTCATCGTCTGGTGCTATACCGGGCCACTCGATCAGGCGGAGAAGCGCTTCGCCCCCATCCGCGCCTTCGGCACGCCCGCGATTGACGCGGCGGGTCCGGTACCCTGGCCAATGTTGCAGAGCCTCTTCGATGGGCTGTTCCCTCCAGGCTTGCAGTGGTACTGGAAGGCTGACTTCTTCAACGATTTGAGCGATCAGGCCATCGAGCTGCATACGAAGTATGCCGAGCAGCTGCCGACGATACAGTCGACCATGCACCTCTACCCGATCAGTGGCGCGGTGCATGACGTGGGCAAGGACGAGACGGCGTTCAACTTCCGTGACGCCAACTTCGCCGAAGTGATGGTCGGCGTCGATCCAGATCCCGCCAACAATGAACGCATGATCGCCTGGGCGCGCAACTACTGGACGGCGCTGCATCCCTACTCAGCTGGTGGCGGCTACATCAACATGATTATGGATGAGGGACAGGATCTGGTGCGCGCCGCCTATGGCGAGAACTACGACCGCCTTGCCCAGATCAAGGCCAAGTATGACCCGGAAAATCTGTTCCGGGTGAACCAGAACATCGTCCCGGCGCAGTAGCGTCTCAGGGCAGAGCCAACCAGTGTTGTTGATGCAGCAGCCGGGGCATGATAATCTCGCCCCGGCTGCTGGAGTATTGCCGCCCGCGTCCGCTCGGTCGCTCTATAAGGGAAGCGGACACTCTTTGAGGAAAACCATGCAGGATCAATCAATTCCAACGATTCAGATGCCTCCCACGCGGGAGGCGTCTTCAAATCTGGCGCCGGACGAGTTCCGCGCGCTGGGCCATGATCTCGTTGATCGTATCGCCGACTTCCAGGCCCGTCTGCCGACACTGCCGGTGACATCGGGCGAGTCGCCCGCGATGTTGCGCGCGCTGCTGCCAATCGGCAGCCTCCCCGAGCGCGGCGCTGAGCCAGGCGCCCTGCTTGCCGATACAGCGGAGATGCTCTTCGCGCACTCGCTGTTCAACGGGCATCCGCGCTTCTTTGGCTACGTCACCTCGTCGCCCGCGCCGCTCGGTATGCTCGCCGACCTGTTGGCGGCAGCGGTGAACCCAAACCTTGGTCTCTTCACGCTGGGTCCGATGGCGACCGAGATAGAGGCGCAGGCGGTCCGCTGGATCGCTGAGCTGATCGGCTATCCGACCGACTGCGGTGGCCTGCTTGTGAGCGGCGGGAATATGGCGAACTTCGTCGGACTGCTCGCCGCGCGGACGCACAAACTCGGTCAGGATGTGCGCACGCAGGGCATGGCCATGAGTGAGGGGCGGCTGCGCATCTACGCCTCCAGCGAGACGCACACCTGGCTGCAAAAGACTACCGACCTCTGCGGGCTTGGCTCCGACTCCATCAGTTGGATTCCCGCTGACACCACAGGACGCATCACGGTAGACGCTGTGCGAGCGCGCATCGCGGCGGACCGCGCGCAGGGTTACATCCCCTTCTGTGTGGTTGGCACGGCTGGGACCGTCGCCACCGGAGCGGTTGACCCATTGCTGGGGCTGGCGGAACTATGCCGCGAGCAGGAGCTGTGGTTCCATGTGGATGGCGCATACGGAGGGTTCGCCGCCGCGCTGGCAGGCGACGATCATGAGGATCATGGGGTCAGCGTACCCGATGATCTGCGGGGCATCGCTCTGGCCGACTCAGTTGCGATTGACCCGCATAAGTGGCTGTATAGCCCGCTCGAGGCTGGCTGTGTCCTCGTGCGCCGCCGTGACGACCTGCTGGCGGCGTTCAGCGCGCACCCAACCTACTACCATTCGGCGGAGGAAGCGGCGGGGCAGCCGCCAATAAACTACTACGAATACGGCCCCCAGAACTCGCGCGGCTTCCGGGCGCTGAAGGTCTGGCTTGGGCTGCGACAGACTGGGCGAGTCGGCGCGGCGCGGCAGATCGCGGACGATATCGCGCTGACCGAGACGCTTGCCCGGCGCATTGCGGAGATCCCTGAGCTGGCGTTGTTCACGCGGCAGCTCAGTATCGCCACTTTCCGCTTCGTGCCAGCCGATCTCACGCCGGGAACGACGACCACAGAAGCCTATCTGGACCGGCTGAATACGGCGCTTGTGGAACGGCTCCAGCAGGGCGGCGAGGTCTTCGTCTCGAATGCGGTGCTGGATGGGCGCTTTCTGCTACGCGCCTGCATCGTCAATTTCCACACCACCATCGCCGATGTCGAGGCATTACCAGCGATCGTCGTACGCCACGGGCGCGCCGTCGATGCTGAGTTGCGCAGCCAACTTGCGCGGCCACGATAAGGTTTGCACCGTGATATCTGGGGGCATATGACGTACGTGGCAGATGTGCTATGCGCGACGACGCACGGCGCGCTGGATCAGGCCCACGAGCAGCCAGAGCGCGAACGCGCAGATGCCCCCCAGCGCGTCACCCTTGAAGGCGTTGAAGTCGGTGAAGGTGGGTAGCTCGCCACGAAAGAGCGCCTGAATCGTCTCCTGCACGAGGGCTACCAGCACTAGACCAGGAAAATACCACTGCGGCTTGTGGCGCAACGCAGGAATCACCGCGAGCACGAGGAATCCCACCAGAAAAAAGAAGATGGTGTGTCCGATGAAATGATCATGGGCGTTATGGAAGACCTCGCGAAAGGGTACACCGAACGCGGGCCAGACGGTGGCTAGCCAATCGAACGGAAACCACAGAATCGCCAGCAGCGCCAGGACTGGCCAGGCGAACTTGATTGCCTGCGGGAGAACGCGGGATGACTTCTTCCGCGTGCGTGTATCTACCGATTGCAAGAATTATCCTCTCACTCCCGCGTTACTGCGA
>DASUHD010000015.1:0-40610 GCA_036273675.1 Ktedonobacterales bacterium
AGTGGGTCATCTGCATCGTCGTCGGCTCGGCGATCCTCTGGGTAATCGAGATCGCCAAGATTTTCCGGCGGCGCGCGGCGGCATCATCCCCAGCCGCTGCCGAAACGCAAGATGTTGAGGAGCGGGCCGCATAAGCCGCGATGGATTCGGATAGATTCGACGGAAATAAGGAGCGCATTGAAAGGTGGTAGATGATGTCGAAGGTCAAAGAAAGAGAACAGGAACGTCCACAGGTCGCCCAGGATGAAAAACCTGCCCAAACTGCCCAAAAACCCGGCAAAGGGAAGTTGAAGCGCAAAGAGTACGAAAAAGAAATGGCGAAGCTTCATGTCGAGCTGGTGAAATTGCAGCGCTGGGTGACACATGAGGGGCTGCGGGTCGTCATCGTGTTCGAGGGGCGCGACGCGGCGGGCAAAGGTGGCACGATCAAGCGCATTAGAGAACGGGTCAGCCCACGCGTCTTCCGGCATGTGGCGCTGCCCAAGCCAACCGAGCGCGAGAAGACCGAGATCTACTTCCAACGCTACATGGCGCATTTCCCGGCGGCGGGTGAAGTCATCATCTTCGACCGCAGCTGGTATAACCGGGCTGGCGTCGAACATGTGATGGGCTTCTGCACCGACAAACAATATGAGGAGTTCCTCAAGAATACCCCTGACATCGAGCGCCTTTTCGTCGAGCAGGGCATCATCCTGATCAAGTACTGGCTTGAGGTCAGCGAGGAAGAGCAGGATCGCCGCTTCAAGGCCAGGATTGGCGATGGCAGAAAGATCTGGAAGCTCAGCCCGATGGATATCGAGTCGCATCGTCGCTGGTATGACTACTCGCGGGCCAGGGATGCCATGTTCGAGGCGACCGATACGCTCGTTTCGCCCTGGTATATCGTCAACGCGAACGTGAAGAGGCGCGCGCGCCTGAACTGTATCGCACACCTGTTGAGTTTGATCCCCTACAAGGATCTCCCACAGGAGGAGATCAAACTCGGCAAGCCGCACCATCGCAACGGTTATAAACAGCCGGATCGGGCCTATCACCTGGTTCCCGAAGTCTATTAATCAGCGACGATCATGGGAGTAGGCCAGCTTCGCGGCCTGAAGGCCGCGGCTAATTGCCCTCCGTGCTCCCGTTTCGCTGAGGGCGTTCGGACTAATACGTAGAAGTCCATATTGCTGGTAGGCCTCTCCCCTTTGGGAGAGTGGACATGCTCCCGCACAGGGCTAGTTCAAGACTCGCCTTTTGCTCCCGCTTTTGGGGCGAGGTTCACATCGTGCGCCTGACATATGCTGCTGGTGATGGCGCGGAGGCTATAGCGCTAGACGCAGACAGGCGCGTTTCAGGCATCATCACCGATCCGGTCTATGGGGCATAGGCCGCAAGCCAGGTATGCACGTGAATGCGATGAAAAGAAGCGAGGGGAGCAAATGGATACGTCGATGAACGCCGCGGCGCAATCGCAGACCGCGGAGACCCGCCAGGCGGCGCAGGAGCTGAGCAAGTGGTGGTGGGGGTGGCTCGTCAGTGGAATCCTGTGGATTCTCGCCTCAATCGTCATTCTGCAATTCAAGAATAGCTCGATCACGCTCGTCGGCATCGTGATCGGCATCATGTTCCTGGTGGCAGGAATAGAGGAGTTGACCGTTGCGTTTGTCTCCGGCGGATGGCGATGGCTCTGGGCCGTCTTCGGGGTAATCCTCCTCATTGGAGGCATCTACGCCCTGATTAACCCGGTGCAGACCTTCCTCGCGGTGGCCAATCTGCTCGGCTTCCTGTTCGCGCTGGTCGGCATCTTCTGGACGATTGAAGCATTCGCGACGATGGGGACCAATTCGCTGTGGTGGCTCGGCCTGATCTCGGGGATCATGATGATTCTGCTGGGATTCTGGGCTGGCGGGCAGTTCCTCGTCACGCAGGCCTACACGCTGCTTATCTTCGCGGGAGTCTGGGCGCTGCTGCATGGCATCACCGACATCATCAAGGCGTTCGCGATCAAACGGATGGGTACCACGATGGTGGCCGCGTAGGCGTCGATAGCAGCCATCGCTCACGGGAGGACAACACGAGCCTCTCAGCCTCCCGTTGAGGATGGCGCGGCTGGACCAGGCCCGCGTTACACAGCCTGGCAAGTACCCCATCACGGCATGGCCGCCGGGGCGAGTGATTGCGAAATTGTGTTTGTGCTGGACGCACAGGACGCACAGGAGGACTGGGATGAGCAAAGAGAGCGATGTACCCGTAGAAGTCGTGCTCGCCGCATTCAATGACGAGGATGGCGCTGAGAAAGCGCTGGGCGAACTCAAGCAGGCCAAGAAAGATCGGCTGATTGGCATCCGCAACGCCGCCGTCCTCTGGAAGGATGATAAAGGCAAGCTCCACTTCAAGGAGACAGCCGACATGCGCGGCGGCAAAGGCGCAGTGATTGGCGGTGTCATCGGTGGGGTGGTCGGCCTGGTCTTCCCGCCATCGATCCTCGCCAGTGCGGCGGTGGGAGCCGCCATCGGTGGATTCTCCGCCAAGCTGCACGACGCCGGATTCCCCGACGACCGCCTGCGCGAGGTCGGCAAAGGGCTGAAGCCCAACACCTCGGCGCTGATTGCCGTGATTGAGGATGTCTGGGTGCGCGAGGTCGAGGCTGAGCTTCGCCAGTACGGCGCGGATGTCGTCACCGAGGCGGTGCGCGCGGATATCGCCTCGCAGCTCGAATCCGAGAAGGTCGAGGTTCCGGTGGCCGGTAGCGCGACGACTGGCGCAACCAACACCACAGCAACAGCATCTGATACATCCGCGTCGAGCGCATCCACACAGGGCGCGGCGACGCCTGGCACATCCACCCCGGATACTTCGACCACCGCTCCGGCCAGTGGCGAGACTCCTCCGCCCGAGTCTACCGCATCTGGCAGCGACACCGGGCCAAACCCCGCCTAGGCCGCTGCTGCCACACACCATTGGCAATGAAGTGAGAGCGCGACGAGCAACGTAACCGTCGCGCTCGCTCCGTCTGCATATATCTTCTCATGCCCCGCGAGCGAAAATCCACCGCGTTCTTGCCGAGCGCCACTGTGTATGCGCCCTGACTTCGCCCTACTTCTTCTCTGGCTAAAGCGCTAGCTCACGGCTGGCTGATGACGCTCTGCGCGGCCCCGCATTGCGAACCACGCCCCCACAAGCAGGAACACCGCAGGAATCAGCGCCCACCAGCCAATTGCGAAGAAGAAGCCGATGGCACAGAGCACCAGCAGGATCGCCCCTACCTCTGGGATGAACATGGCCAGAATCGCGGCGATGCAGGCGACAATCGCGACCAGCGTCCCAATGATCACATGCCCGCCGCTGTCCGTTATGCCAACGATCTGCCCGACGAATCGCGTCGCGGAATTGATGATGTTAATCACAAAGCCGATAACACCACCAGCGATGCCAAAGATCAAAGCCAGCAGCCTGTTCATATTCAGCCTCCTGTCTACTGTTGCATGCGCTCCACGCATGCTTGTCTCGTCCCTGCTCGCGCGTTCAATGGCCGAAGCGCCGCGGGTCGGCAGGGAGGGTGACCTTGCGCGACTCGCCAGGTTGCAGCTCAGCGCCTTGGCCACATGCCTTACCACCTATCAATTCGTGATTGTTGCGTGCGGATATGCCTCACTCGAATGGTGGGATTTCAGGGCGAGTTGTAGCCCTCGCCCTTTGGATGGGTAGATAGGTGATAGGTGATAAGTGATATGCGCTACGATACATCGTCTATCCTCGCTGACCAGTCGTTCGTGTCACGCAGAAGCGCATGCGAGCTACCCACTCAGGTGAAGAAGGTAAGGAACTCAACTGGTCTCTTCGGTGGGCGCCAGCGTCGAGACAAACGCTGCCACGATCGTTTCGGTTCACACTCGTGGGCGCGCCTTGAAGACGCGGAGCAGATACCACAGCAGAGGCCAATGCAGAGCCAGCCCAAGCTGTCGCCAGCAAACAATAGCCTCTTAAGAGTTCCTATCACAACCTGCTCTTAGCTGCGGCATTCATACCGCGAAGCTGGCCTATTCCCATCATTGCCATTGGGGCATGACGGTTTTGTTAGGTGTTCTAAGCGCATGCTATCGATGCGCATGCGCGCTCCGATGCCGTTGGTTGCGCCGACGCTGGATACGTTCAATTCCCTGGCGCATGCCACGGTTCATGCCGCGTCCCAATCCGTCTAACAGACCGGTAATGAGGGGGGCGGCGGCGATTGCGAACAAGGCAGTGAGCACCGGCACAATTCGTTGCATGGTGGGGCTGCCCGGCAGCGCGACTGTCGAGGCTTGGGCAGACAGCGCGTCGGAGCTTTGTTGCGGCACATCAGGCAAATCGGCGAGCGGGAGCGATGCGACAAAGGCAGCCGTCGTGACCCTAGCCCCAGCCGAAGGCGTGCTGGGCCTCGGGGTACGCTTGACGACCCTGAAGAGATACCAGAGCGAGGGAAAGAGCACCACCAGGCCAAGGAGGGAGACAATCAGCAGCGGCCCGAGCACAGACGCTGGGCTGGCGGCATTGTCCACCGTCACGTCTGGCACGATCAAGTATGGCCATTGGGCAACACCCCAGGCCAGGAAGATACAAGCCGTCTCCGCTGCCACCAGGACGCGGGCAAGAAAGTCGAGACGGCGCAGCAACGCGGCGGCCGTGGCCAGGCCGATCACCATTGCGGCAATGGCGAATGGCAGCGCCTTGCCGATCAGCCCTTGCCAGAGAGTGGGCGCCGCGGAGATCGCAAGCACCGCCGCCAGCGCCCCCAGCGCCGCGGTCACCGCGCCAGCGATGAGCGCACGCAGCCGAAATTCCTCGGCGACTTCATTGTCTCCCGCCTCGCGGGCGTCAATGGTAAGGTAGGTCGCGGCAAGGACCGAGCAGAGCGCCACCGCAAAGAGGCCGCAGGCGAGGGCGAAGGGGGTCGTCCAGGTCGTCCACGGGTTGTCTTGCACCTGCAGCGGTGGTCCCGTTGAGACACGAATGTTACCGCTCGCCAACGCCCCCGCTATCGCGCCGAAGAGAAACGGTGTGATCGTGCTCGCAATGCTGAAGACATAGCCCCAGCGCGCGCCTGAGCCAACTTCCCTGCCATAGTTCGAGCGAAAGCTGAACGCGGCCCCACGCAACACGATGCCAATGACGACCAGTGTAATTGGGATGAAGAGGGCGGTCGAGATCCCTGCATAGACAATGGGGAAGGCTGTCCACGTGACGACCAGCACAAAGATGAGCCAGACATTGTTGGACTCCCAGACGGGTCCCATCCCGCGAGCAATCACCGCACGCTGCCGCTCTGCCGTCCGTCCTCTGGCAAGCAAGTCCCAGACACCGCCGCCAAAATCGGCGCCACCGAGCACAGCGTAAGCGATCAACGCCACCCAGGCGAGGGCTGCGGCCAATGCAGCCAGGGTGCTCTGTGACATAGGTAATCACCTGCCTACTGTGCATGCGAATGCGGGAGGTTAAAACCGCGCCTGAACGGCCTTGCTCACGCGCGGCCACAAAACCTGCCTGCGTAGGTTACAGAGACATACCCTCAACGGTGCAGACTGCATAGGTACGGTCTGGACTGGAGTCCGCGCAGGCAGACTTCGTGGCCGCAGGCCGTTTAGGCGCGACTTCAGTCGCCAGCGCCAACGCGCTATTCGGCGCTGCCAGCAACTTTCTTCTCCGGGTTGAACGTCTTGCGCTCGCGCGCGAGGCGTCGTAGCAACCCAATGGTCGCTACCGCCAGGGCAAAATAAATGGCCAGGAAGACAAATAGAAAGACCGCGACACCGCTATTCGTCGTGACGCCGTCGCTCGTCCGCATGATGTTGTAAATGATCCAGGGCTGCCGCCCTAGCTCGGCCGTCACCCATCCCGCCTCGAGAGCCACAAACGTGAGCGGGCTGCAAATCAACAACACCCAGAGCAGCCAGCGCGCGGTTGGCACGGTCTTGTGCTGCCGAAAGTAGAAGAACCAGAAGACGAGGGGTACGAGCAGAAAAAGCCCGCCCAGGGTCGCCATCGTATCGAAGGCCAGGTGGGCAATTGGCACGAGCGCAGGGCCGGGCCACGTATTCTCCGCAAAGGCGTCCATGCCGGTGACGGTGGCATCGAAGCGATTAAACGCGAGGAAGCTCAGCATATCCGGGATATTGATGGAGAAATAGATCTGCTGCGCCGCCGTGTCCACCCACCCAAAGAGCGCCAGCGGCGCATGCGCGGTGGTCTGAAACAGGCCTTCGATGCTGGCCAGCTTCTGTGGCTGGTTGCGCGCGAGCGCCTCGCCAATCCAGCTTCCGGCAATCGCTTGCGGGACAATCATCACCGCCGCGACGATCATCCCAAGCAGCACGCCCCGGCGGTGATAGCTATCGTTGCGGCTGCGGAGCATGCCAGCGGCATATACCGCGGCGATGGTAAAGCCAGTGACCTGATACGCCGCGACAAGCATATGAATCGCCTGCGAGGGCGCCATAGGGTTAAACATCGCCGCAATCGGATCAATGTTTGTCGCGGCGCCATTGGCGAGCGTGAAGCCAGTCGGCGTGTTCATCCATGAGTTGACCGACAGGATAAACTGCGAGGCAAGCGCTCCCGTGATCACCACAGGAAACGAGCAGAGCCAATGAGCGCGGGGCGAGAGGCGATCCCAGCCGAAAAGATAGAGGCCCAGAAAGATCGCCTCCAGGAAGAAGCAGAAACCCTCGAAGGTGAACATCAGCCCAAAGATGCCCGAGCCAAAGGCCATGAAGCGCGGCCAGAGCAGCCCGAACTCGAACGAGAGCGCGGTGCCAGAGACCGCGCCCACGACGAAGAGGATGCCAGCCGCCCGGCTCCAGCGCCGCGCCAGGACATACCAGGTGGCGTCGCGCTTGCGCAGCCCAATGCCTTCAGCGATGCAGAACATGAGTGGCAGGCCGATGCCAAGCGCGGCGAAGACAATATGGAAGGCCAGCGATACCGCCAGTGACACGCGCGCCGCAACGTCCGAGCTCATGTGCGCACTCCATTCTCTCCGATCTCTCGATCTGGCGCGGCGCATGCGGATGCCGCCACAACCACATGCGCCCTAACCCGCAGATGCCCGCGGCCGCCGGGGTCAGGTGAGCACTGAGCGCTTAATGCGCGCGACTTCTGCTCACAGTCAATGCGGGCGTTGTCTTTGCCACGCCGAGCTGCTCCAGGATGTGATCGCCAACGCGCACAGCGTTCGCCATCGCCGTCAGCGCCGGATTGACCGCACCAATGCTGGGGAAGAAGCTCGTATCCACTACATAGAGATTGTCCACCTCATGGGCGCGGCAGTTGACATCCAGCACCGAGGTCGCGGGATCAGCGCCAAAGCGACAGGTTCCGGACTGGTGGCCAACGCCCGCGATAGGAATCTCCGTCTGCAGATAGAGGTCACGTTGAATCAAGTGTCCCTGTTGGAAGCCGAGGTGGGGCAGCATCGCTTTGAGTTGCTCGTAGAGCCTGTCGGCGGCTGCCTGATTATTTGGGGTGTAGCTGAGCTTGATGTTCCCCTGCGCATCAACCGTGACCCGATTGTCAGGCCTTGGGAGATCCTCGGTGGAAAGCCAGAAGTCTACGGCGTGGAGCGCTACATCTTTGAGTGACCAGGTCGGCGCCAGCATCGTCAACCGCGGCTTCTCGCCGCGATACATGGGCGCGACCGACTTGCCCGTCATCTGGATATTGCCCATCGGATAGTCGAACCCATCGACCCCTTTCAGGTAGAAGTCGTTCAAGCCGAGCGTCTTCTCGAAGGTGGTGTCGTTGAGTCCCGTCGAGACGGCTAGCACCGCCCGGCTATTGTGGAACATATAGTTGCGCCCGACCTGATCCGACCCATTTGCCAACCCATGCGGATGCTTGTCGTTGGCCGACATCAACAGCAGCTTCGCCGAGTTCGCCGCGCCGCACGAGACGACGACGATATCGCCGCGATAGACCTCGCGGACGCCATCGCGCTCGACCACCACCTCGGTCACCTCGCGCCCGGTTGGGCTGGTGTTGAGTTGCACTACTGGCGCATGTCTCAGCAAGGTGACGTTGGGGAATTCCAGCGCCGGTCGCACCGCGATGACCTCCGCATCCGACTTGGCATGCACGAGACAGGGATAGCCATCGCAGGTCTGGCAGCGGATGCACGTGCTGGCAGCGCGATCTTTCTCATCGAGCAGGATGCCGCAGGGCGCATGGAAGGCATGATATCCGTTCCGCCGCATATCATCGTAGAGTTGTTGCATGCGCGGCTCATGGGAGACCGCTGGCCACGGATACGGCGCGCTGGCAGGCGGGTCGGTCGGGTCCTCGCCGTGTTGCCCATGCACCTGATACAACTGCTCGGCGTACGTGTAGTACGGCTCCATCTCATCGTAGCTGATTGGCCAGGCAGGCGATACGCCGTCCTGGTGGCGCAGCTCGCCGAAGTCCTCTTTGCGCAGCCGGTAGAGTGCGGCACCAAACATTTTGGTCGCTCCGCCTACGACGTAGTGTACCTGTGGCTGGAACGACTTGCCGTTGGCATCGTACCAGGTATCCGGCGAAATGTAGCGGTTCTTGACGAACACGGCTTCGGCGTCCCAGTTCTCCAGTTCGCGCGGAAGAAAATCGCCGCGTTCCAGCAACAGGATGCGCTTGCCAGAAGGCGCCAAATGGTAGGCGAGCGTTCCGCCACCCGCGCCGGTCCCAATGATAATCACGTCATACTGGTGATCAGCTGCCATGACGCTCCTCCTTCGCTTCAGCACAGATTCGCCCAGAACGCGCCAATCATCCGATGGCGGGCGCGGATGGCATGGTTCCGTGAGACGCTACAAGAGTCTCCAGGCCACCAATGGATGCCACATTCTCCCGGACGATAGGGAGCTGCATCGTATCGACGGGCGCGAATAGATCAGTCACCCAGTCCAGCCCGATCCGCACCTTGCCGGCGAAGGTCGGCAGCTTGGCAAGGTAGATGCCGCGCCAGGCGAACCACGCGGGCAGGCCAGAGAGCCGAACGCTGCCAATCTGGGCGACGGCCTGGCGTTGGCCCAGGCTCGCCAGACTTCCGATAGGCTTGTAGGTGAAGCTTCTCGTCTTCCCGGTCTTGCGAATCGCGGCGACGATGTTGGCCGCGGCGACCGGGCCTTCGCGAATCGCGTTCTGCGCGGTCGGGGAATAGAAACCCTGGCCGTCGGGGGTTGGCACGGCGGCGCAGTCGCCCAGCACGAAGACTTCTGGATGAGTGAGCGCCTGGAGATGGTCGTTGACCTGGATCGCGCCATGCTTGCTCTTGGGCAAATCAGCGTCGTGCAGGACGGGATTGACCATGATGCCACCCGTCCAGATCACCGTGCGGGTAGGAATAACCTCGCCCGTCGAGAGAGTCGCGGTACGCTCCGTCACGGCATTCACGCCGACGCCGAGACGCACATCGATGGTCCGCCGTGCGAACTTCTCCACCACATAAGCGCCCAGACGCTCATCCACCTCCGGCAGCAGACGCTCGCCATGTGGCGCGAGAATCAGCCGCACATCTTCTGGTTTTATCTCGTGGTAGTAGTGCAATGACCCACGCAGCAGGTCTTCGAGCGCCGCGATGCCTTCCACGCCGGAGAATCCGCCGCCCGCCATCACAAAGGTCAGAATCTCCCGGCGGAGTGCGGGGTCGCGCGTCGTATTGGCCCATTCCAGCATCGTCAGCGCGCGGTTGCGCAGTCTGAAGGCGTCGAAGAGATCCTTCAGGCCAAGCGCATAGTCAGCCGCCCCCATGGCATGGCTGTAGTTGGTCACGGCGCCCAATGCGACGACGAGGTAGTCGTACTGCAAATCGGCGCTATCCCCATTGATCAGCGTCGCATGCACCGTGTGGTTGGCGGCGTCGATGCTCTTGACGAATGCCTCGCGGAAGTGGGATTTCTTGAGGAAGGCCCGCACCGGCGGAACGGCGTGGCGCGGCTCGATGGTGCCGCCCGCGACATCAGCCAGCATCGGCGTGTAGACGAGGAAGTTGGTATTGCTCACCACGACGATCTCGACATCGTCGTCATGGCGAAACTGGCGGTCCAGGCGCTGTGCGGCGGCGATACCACCGAAGCCACCGCCGAGCACCACGATCCGTTTCATAATTTCTGCTCCCTGGTTAGAGGTCGAGAGTAAGTTGGACGCAGGACTGACATCGCGAAATTGCACCAATCCTAGGCGGGCAATTCTGCAATTCTTCGGAAAACGCCTATAACGCCTAAGGTGACACCGTACAATAGTGTGTCGGCTGGCCTATGCGCGCCCCGGTTGATGGTGGAGTATATGCGGCGAGTTTCCGCCTACCCCAAAGGACGGTCAAGCGGCTTTTCAGCATCGCGACAAATGCGCTCACAGGCGTGTGTGCCGCGTCCAGCGCCTTATTGACGCGCCCCGCCGCATTCGTATGCTCACTACGCGCCCTGGCGCAGACCAATGTGCTTGTGTGCCATAGTTCGAAACAGCGGTACAGAGTGAAAGGATGGCCGACCCATGGACAAGCAGCGCACAGACAACACGCATCTCAGCGCGGACGAGTTCGACACCCTCTTCCAGGACATGAAGCGCTGGGGCCGTTGGGGCGCGCAAGACCAGCGTGGGGCGCTGCACTATCTCACCCCCGAGCGCCTCGCGGCATCCGCGCAACTCGTTCGTGATGGCGTCAGCGTCAGCCTGAGCTTGCCGTTGAATACCCAGGCCGCGATCGACAATCCCAGGCCTGCCGTACACCATATGATCATGCCAGGCGCTAGCGCGTCGGGGCAGGCAGATAGCGGCGCGGAATCACCCCAGTTCGTCAAGGACTACATTGGCGTGGACTATCACAACGATGGCCATACACACATCGATGCGCTCTGCCACGTGGACTATCGGGGGCTTCTGTATAATGCCCAACAGGTCGATACTGTGACGACCGACGGAGCAACGGTCGACTCGATTGAGGTCCTCAAAGATGGACTGGTCGGCCGCGGTGTCCTCCTCGATATCCCGCGCCTGCGCGGCCTGCCCTGGCTTGAGCCAGGCGAGCATATCTACCGCGACGATCTCGAAGCGGCGGAACGCGCACAGGGGCTTGTCGTTGACGAGGGCGACATTCTCCTGATACGCACCGGCCACGTCCGGCGGCTCAGCGAGCTTGGGCCGTGGGATACGGCGCGGCTCAAAGCTGGCCTGCATCCGACCGCAATGTCGTTCGTCGCCGAGCGTCAGGTCGCCGCGCTAGGTTCCGATGGGAACAGCGATACCGCGCCGAGCCCCACCGACGGTGTTGGCTTCCCGATCCACGTCCTGGCGATCAACGCGCTGGGCGTCCACCTGCTAGACTATTTGCAGTTAGAAGACCTCCGCGCCGCCTGCGAGCAGGCCGGACGCTGGGAGTTTCTCTTCGTCGGAGCGCCGCTACGCATCCCTGGCGGCACGGGCTCGCCAGTCAATCCACTGGCGATTCTCTGAACAGCGGGGTAGAGGCCAACGCTGCCCCGCATAGGTGATACTGCTTTGTAGCACGCACTCTAGCCTGTTGCGGGGGTGGCGCCCATGGCGGTATCCGGCGGCGTTTCCTCTTTGGTTTTCGCGCGAGCGCCTGATGGCGAAAGCGCATGCCTCCACTCAAGCGCAAATATCAAGACAACCACGATGCCGAACGTGTTGAGTGCCGTGATCGACACAGTCACCAGCGGGTAGGCTCCAAAGGGAAAGATAACTACCAGAAGCATGGCGGCGATGTTGCGTATGGCGGTGGTCGTCTCGGTCGCATGCCGGACTCTCCTGTCCTTGACGCGCAGGATGGTGACGAGGAGGTAGCCACACCCCAGGCCGATGAAGGGATCGGCGATAGCGGCAAGATAACTGTGGGTTTCCCAGGTCTGGACGAACAGATTCCAAAAGGCGTAGAAGGTGAAATTCAAATTCAAGAGCAGACACAGGATGGCAAACGGGGATACCCACCGTCGTACATGCGGCGCCAGGTCGGGCCACCTGAGGCGAAAGAGACACCCCAGCGCCAGCGGCAGCAGCAGAAAGACGAGCAGCGGCCAGGCGACATCCCAGACGGATACCTTCAACTGCGAGTCAACCGCCGCAACGGCCAGGGGTAGGCCAAGCGGGACAACAATAACGGTCACTACCGTCAAGGCCACCAAAAGACTGGTGGCAGTGGCAACATCCGCCCTGGCGACGCGGGCAAGGAGGGGCGCGAACGGCATCCCGGCGCACAGGGCCGCGACACAGAATCCGACCTTGATCTGACTCGGAATGGATGAGGCAATTGTCAGCACGTAGCCGATGAACAGGAGCGGGATGATGATGAAATTAATCACCAGCACCCACACCGCAATCTGCCACTGGGCAAAGAACCGCGCCAGCAGCCGCCCAAACGGAAGCCTGAGGCCCAAGGCAAAGGTATTCAATACCGCGAACAGCAGGCCAAACCCATTGACCACGACGACGGCTGTCGGCAGCGTAGTCATGTATCCCTCCCTTGTTTGGTAACTGCTCAGTCGATGGTAGGCGCGCTCGAATACCGCGCGCCAGGCAAGGCGCGCGGCTTAGAGGCCGACGCTGCCCTGCATGATGCCGCCGTCGATGAAATACGTGGTCGCCGTCCCATAGCGCGCCTGGTCGGAGGCCAGCCAGACGACCAGGTTGGCGATCTCGTTCGGCTCGGCGACGTGGCCGATGGGAATGGCGGCGTCGAGTTTCGCTTTCTCCGCGGGATCGGCCAGCGTCTTGGCGTCGATGGGGGTATCGACCGCGCCAGGGCCAACGTTCACCACGGTAATACCCTTCGGCCCCAGCTCGACGCCAGCGGTCCGGGTCAGCATGCGCACCCCGCCTTTGGCGCAGCAGTAGGCGATGTTGCCGGGCATCGGCCAGTCCTCATGGACCGACGAGATATTGATGATGTGGCCGCCGCCGCCCTGCTTGATCATCTGCCGGGCGGCCATCTGCGTCCCGAAAAAGGCGCTCTTCAGGTCAACGCCGATGACCAGATCAAACTGCCGCTCCGTCGTATCGAGCAGCGACGTGCGCGTCTCCATCCCCGCGTTGTTGACCATCACATCCAGACGCCCGAACGCCCGCACCGTCTCATCCACGAGCTTCTGAATATCCGCCGGATTGGCGACATCGGCCTGGATGACCTGGCCTTTGCCGCCTTCCTGCTGAACGTGTCGTAACGTCTCTTCGGCGGCCGCCTGGTCGCGGTGATAGTTAATCGTCACGGCGGCGCCCTCGCGGGCGAGCCCCACGCTGATCGCGTGTCCGATGCCGCTATCGCCCCCGGTCACAATGGCCACCTTGTTTGCCAGCATCATGAGTTATCCCTCCTGTAGGAAAATCCCTGCCATTCGTCGTCGCTCCGGGTCGGGAAGAAGAGCGGAATCTCGTTGGCGCGCGCCAGGTAGCCCTGTTCATTCCCCTCGATCATGAGCTTGTGCAGTGCGATCACATCGTTGATTGGCAGGGGATCCGCTGGCTGCACACACAGGTGCATCCGCGCCTGCCCTTTCTCGTAGACACAGACCCAACCCGCGCAGCCAGGGATGCGATAGACGCGGCCGTCATAGTTGGGGCTGGCGATGTCCAGATAGCCTTGCTGCGTCAGTTGCTGGAGCTCCCGCTCATCCAGCAAATCGCGCAACAGGGCATGCGAACGCGCCTCCGCGAGGGCGTATTCTGCCGAAGACGCGGCCCGCCTCCGGCGGCGCTGGACGTGGGAGGTGAACACCCAGAGAGCGGGAAGGAGCCAGAAGATGGCCACAAAGAGCACCGCCAGCCAGAAGACCACAGGTCATCCCCCTCCCAGGAAAGGAGCGTCGGCGCGCAGCATCTCCATCCAGCATAGCGAATGCCATGCTATCAGCATTCAACGTAGTCAGAAAATGGCGCCGTTGCCCCATGCGCCGGGGGGGACCAGAGGCATAGTGTTCGACTGGCCATAAGTGGAGCGAGAGCGTGCGGCGCCGCCGGTACAATGCCCCTTTCTTCGGAACATGGAGTGGCGAGAAACCCACCCTGCGGACTCACCCCGCGGACGGGGTAGCGAGCATGTGTGCCGTTCATGCTTGGGTCTGTGGAAAATGTTGCCGCTTGCCATGCTGGTGGAGGGAAAGCCGCTATGACCGATACGCACGAGACCTCGCCAGCGGCGCCAGAGCCAGCAACACCAACGCCTGCGACCGAGCGGGAGGAGGCGCCGAAACTCTGGCAGATTGTCGGCATCGCGTTGGTCGCCATCATCTTCACGGCGATTTTCCTTGGCGTCAATGGGTTTCTCTCGCGAACCATCTGGCCCAGCGACTTCTTCACCACCCGGCGCTGGACGATTCCGGTCGGCGTCCTTGTCTTCTCGCTGGTCGTCGGGCTTGCCCAGCGGTATCTGCGCGCGCCAACCGTCATCCACGGCGGAGTGGTGAATGCGTTCAAGGGCAAAGATGAGTCGGACTACACGACCTTCCCCGGCGCGCTCGTCTCGTCGTTCGCCTCGTTGCTCTCGGGGGCAAGCGTCGGCCCCGAAGCGCCCGTTGGCATACTCGTCGGCGATATCACGGCATGGATCCGCAGCAAGTTGAGAATCTCCCGCAAGACCGCGCAGGGATTCGACCTCGCGGCGCTGGCCTCGGCGTATAACGGCATTATCGGCAGCCCGCTCTTCACTGGAGTGCTCGCGACCGAACTGGGCGTCGGTGGGCCAAACGCGCTGGCGTTCCTCGCCTGGAACCTGCTGGCCGGCGTCATCGGCTATCTCTTCTACACGCTGCTTGGTCTGCCGGTCTTTGCCAAATATATCGCGTTCACACCGATCAACCAGTTAACCGTTCCCTACGTGCTCTTCGCCATCGCGCTGGGGCTCGTCGGGGTGCTTGTGGCGCTCTTCGTCGCGCTCTCGTTCCGGTTTTTTGAGACGCTCACCGAGCGCGTCTTCCATGACCGGGTCATCCTGCGCGTGCTTGCCGCCGCGGTCATCGTCGCCGTCGTCGTCTTCTTCGTCCCACAGGTGATGTTCGCAGGCGAGACACAAATCTTCCCGATGATCGACAATCCGGCGAGTTACGGCGTCCTGGCGCTGCTGGGGCTGGGAATCCTCAAGCTGCTGCTGCTGGGGATCTCCTTCAAGAGCGGCTATCTGGGCGGCCCCACATTTCCGATTCTCTTCTCCTGCACGATGTTCGGCCTCGCGCTGAGTCTATTGTTTCCGGGTGTGCCGGACTCGATTTTCGTGCTATGCATCGAGGCGGCCACGCTCACGATGGCGCTGGGCGCGCCGCTGACGGCGATCTTGCTGGTGGTGGTGATCGGCACTGCCGACGCGAACGAGGTCGCCCTGCTCGTGCTCTCTAGCCTGGTCGCGCTGACCGTGGGCGAAAGTATTAAGCGGCTGATGGCGCAGCGGCGGGCTAGCAGTTCGAAGACACCAGTCACGGCGCAGACCAGCCAATGAGCGCACACGACTGTCCGCGCGCCGCGTCACGCCAGGAAACGACCGTAGGCAAATGGGCGTAGCGGTTCGGGCCGCTCCGACCCGGTGGCCCAATCGGCCAGGAGCTTCGCGACCGCCAGCGAGATAGCGAAGCCATGCCCTGACCAGCCAGTGCCAACGATGAGATTCGTAGCCCCAGGGAGGCGGTCGATAATCGGAACCTCGTCCACGCAGACCGATTCCGGGCGAGCGGCGTCACTCTCGGCCAGGTGAACGCCTACGAGCGCGGGGTAGACGGCGGCGGCCTCGGCCATGTTGCCCTCGACCTGCGCTGGGATAACCTCACCCCGATCAGCCTGGGCGTTCCAGCGTCCGCGCCAGCCGCCCGAGATCATCACCCGCCCACCGGGAAGCGGCTTGATCGCCAGCGTGCGCCGTTCGTGGCCAATCAGGTGACGGACCGGCATGGGGTCCAGCGGCTCTGTCAGCAGCACCTGCGGCAGCATGGACCAGACGGGCAGGGTGACGCCGAGCGCCTCGCGCAAGAAGCCGGGCGCATGCGTGTTGGTGAGAAGGAGCACGGCCTCGCCCACCGCGATACGCTCGCCCGACGCCGTCACCAACGCCGTCACGCGGTCGCCCGCGCGTTCCAGGCCAACAACCGCCGTCCCCTCGCGAATCTCGGCGCCCAGACGTGTCGCGGCTGCCGCGAGGCCGCGAGTGGTGGCGGTGTGGTCCGCGATGCCGTCGTTGGGACAGTAGAGCGCGCCGCTCACGGCGTCACACACGTCCGGCTCCAGCGCGCGCACGGCGCCGCGTTCGAGAATCTCGGTCGCGATGCCACGCTGATTCTGCGCCCAGGCGCGGGCAGGAGCGCTTGCCCAGCCGCCGTCGAGGCCGTCCGGTTCGCGCTCGAACAGATGGAGGCCACCCATGCGCTCGTACCCGGTTGCCGCGCCGATCTCGTCGGCCAGCGCGGGCCACAGATCGTACGACAGGCGCATGAGGGGCAACTCGCGCGGGTCACGTCCGCACGCCCGCACGCCACGCTTGCCAGGCCCGCCCGATGCGCCCGACGCAACGGCGCGCGCTTCGAGCACGACCACACGCGCCCCACGGCGCGCCAGCTCCCACGCCGTGGCGCAGCCATAGACGCCGCCGCCTACCACCACATAGTCGTAGCTCATCGCACAGCCTCCTCTCACCCGCCTCGTCGTCAGACAATCCGGAGTGCGCTCTTGCTTCTACCTCCAGTCTAACACCACAGGGCTTCCCGCAAAGATGGCGAGAAACCCACCCGGCGAACTCACCCCGCGGATGGGGTAGCAGGCATGGGCGGCGGCTATGCTGATGCGGGAGAAGAAGCCAGGCGCACTGCACAGAGCCGGGGCGCCTGATGCGCCTGGACAGTTTGTCTAACAGGTCAGGCACAGCAAGCACAGGAGGTTCCACCATGCGTCACTCACGTATAGCCATCATCCTGCTGGCCGCGCTCCTGCTGCTCGCGGGCTGCGCCGCGACGTCCGTCTCCCCCGCGAATGTTACGAATAAGATATGCCAGGGCCTAGCGTCAGTCGAGCAGCCACTCAACCAGCTTGCCAATGTGGGCGATCAGACGACGGTGGGCGAGGTGAAGGCTCTTCAGCAGAAAGTTACGAACGCGCTCGGCGTTCTCACCAAGATCCCTGGGCTGAGCGACTCATCGGCCTTGAGCGACCTCCAGCAAGCCAACGATCAACTGGCGGCGGCGATCAAAGATCAGCCTGATAACGCCACGATGGGCCAGGTTGGCCCCAAACTTCAAGACTTCAAGAACAAGGTGGCCCAGGCACAGAGCAAGCTCAACTCGATGAAGTCCACCTTTAAGTGCTAACGCTAACGCAAGTGCTCGTCTTCAGCGTACCGGCGTTCGCGCTGGTGAGAGGAGTGCGGGCCGCCCAAGTAGCGCGCACGCGCTCGTGTAGGAGTCCACGACCGCCGTGCGGTCCGTTTCCAGTGGAAGCACATGCAGCGCCTGCTCGACCGCCGCATTCGCATGGGCCGCCAGCGCGTCACGCTGCTCCGGCGTGGTAAGGAACGGCGCGAGGCGGCCAATCGCGCGTAACAGGTGGATGACCACCGCCGGGTTGCCGCGACTCGCGTAGCGGATCTTCGAGAATGCGGCATCTACAAGGCTTGTCAGCGGGAGGGGTTGGGTGATGACCCTGACGGCGCCCCGCGCGTCATGGTAGACGAGCCAGTCGCTGGGCTTCTCGGCAAGCATGCGCAGCCCATCGGCGAGCCAGTCGATGCAGATCAGCGCGTTGAAGGTATTGTTGATCGCGGCGGAGAGCGCAATCATCGCAATCTGTTCGAGCTTGTCGATGGCAAACTCCAAATCCTGGCGCATCGTGCGCTGCGATCCGACAATATGAGCGCGCTGGATTGTCCGCGCCAGTCGCGACCCCGCACCGACAGCCTGCGATGGCCAGACCTCGGCGAGTACTGAACCAGCCAGTATGTACTGCCCTGGCCGGTATTTGAGATGCACGACCGCCCCGGCCTGGTTGGCCGCGCGCACCAGTTGCCGAAACGCAAGCTCCTGGAGGTAGCCGCTCTTCACCGCGCTCACGTCCGCCGCGTCCGCCGCCAGGCGCCTGGTAGCCTCGGCCAGATTGGCTGGCGCGGGCCTAGCGGCGGCGTCGGTCCCTCCCTCGGCGGCAATGGCGCGCTGGCGCTCGTCAATCGCCCGGCGCAGCTCGGCAGCCACCAGTGCGGCCACCTGCTGGGCCTGAATCGAGAGCGAGATGCTATAGATGAACCCAATCAGCAGCATCAAGCTGAGGAAGGCGAGCAGCATGGCGATCTTGGCGGAGATTTGTGGCACGAAGTTCTGGGTCAGTCCGTCGCCCACGCGCGCGAGCACCATCAGGCTATAGACGAACGTGGCGACAAACATACTGAGCGTCAAGCGCACGATGCGCATGCGAATGAAGTCGTGTAGCAGAAATGAGCCAAACTGCGCCGCCGCTAGCGTCAGCACGACCAGCGCCGACGAGAAGACCAGCGTGAGCGCGCTAATTGAGGCGCCCGCGACGACCGAGAGAAGCGCCTGAGCGTCGCCAGGGTCGCTGCTCGCCGCCCATCTCGGCAATACCAGTTTGCCTGCGGCGACCGCCTGATCCCATTGCAGCGTGATGAGCGCAAAGACAATCGCGCCCACAAAAAACAGCAGCGGCGTTGCCCATATCCAGAAGTTCCGCCTCCAATTCCCCTCCGCAAATATCGTGAGCAACGAGTTACCGCGTCCGTTCATGTGACGCGCTCCCCCACCGCCTCATAGGACAACCCGAAGCGGCTTGATGATCTGTTCGCTGACTTTGACATACCACGGGCGCGAGTTCCACTGCTCCAATTTCAACTCGAAGGCGTTCGACTTGTCGGCCTCGAAGATACGCTCCATCTGTTTGGCAACATCCGGGTTGACGATGACCGCGTTGATCTCGTAGTTGCCAACGGAACTGAGCCGGTCAATATTCGCGGTGCCGATGGTCGTCAGCTCGCCGTCCACGGTGCAGGTCTTGGCGTGAATCATCGCGTGCTCATAGCCGAAGATGCGGATGCCCGCTTTCAGGCATTCGGTGAAGTAGGCGTGGGAGGCCCAGTCGGCGACGATGTGGTTCGATGTCCACGGCACCAGCACCTGCACGTCCACGCCACGGGCCGCCGCGGCCTTGAGCGAGTTCAGCAAGACATGATCGGGGATGAAATAGGCGCTGGTAAGGCGGATGTCGTGGTCGGCGGCGTCGATGCCGTTGAGGTACATATCGCGGATGGGGAATGTCAGGCGCATCGCATCATTGCTGCGCACGCCCATCGCGGCATTGTAGTTGCGCCGGTAGCGTTTGGTGATGAGATCGGTGCGCGGGGCGTTCCGGTTCCAGAAGTCGACATACGCCTGGGCGATAAACGCGGCGTCGGGTCCGGTGATGCGCAGGTGGGTATCGCGCCATTCGGTGGCGTAGAGACTACCGATATTGTAGCCGCCGATGAACGCGACCCGGCCATCCACGATCAACAGCTTGCGGTGGTCGAGGGCATAGCGGCGCGGCATGAGCAGATGGCGCAGACGATGGATGGCACGGTAGCGCAGCAGATGGATCTTGGCAGGAAACTGCTTGAATTCGCGTGGCACCACCAGGTTGCCGAAGACATCGTAGATCGCATAGACCGAGACTCCCTGCTCGGCCTTGCGCGCGAGATGTTCCTTGAATTCCTGGCCAGCCTCGTCATCCTTCCAGATGAACGTTTCCATGTAGATGCTGTCGGTCGCCTCATCGATGGCGGCCAGCATCGCATCGTAGAGGTCGCGCCCGTACACGTAGATCTGGTAGGAACTCCCGTCGAGGGAGACTTCGGGCAGTTCCCTATGTGGAAAAGCCGCCGGAGCGCTCCGGCGCTTGCGCTGCCTATCTACCAGCGTGAGCGCGGCGATGGTGATCGCCTGCAAGATCAGCATAACCGCGAAGGCCGCGGCGACGATTCCGACAATCAGGCGCAGACTCGGCAAGGGAAGCCGCCATCGCTGCCCAGCCACAGTGACCTTTTCATTTCGCATGGTTGTGCTTCCCCCTATACCCGGAACTGCCATATCTCAGACGCGAACGGGCGCGTAGCCTCACGTTACGCGCGCGCATAGAGAAAGCATAGAGAGTGCGGTCCGGCTTGTCCCCATGCCCAAGGTATGTCTGGCAGGGTAGTTGCCGCCTCGACCATCGGCGTGGACGCGCCTGGCCAGGAGACGAAGATGGGTGGCAGGCGCCTGGCGATCAGGGCGCATGGGCGCTCGGGCCAGGCTCCTGCTGCGGAGCGCTGGGCGCTTCTGCTTTCTGCTTGTCTCGGAGCGGAGCGCCGGGGCGCTCCTGACCCCAGAGCGAGACCAGCCGCGCGACGACAATCACCAGGTAAATCTGGCCGAAGAGCGCCTCCAGCATGGCGAATGTCTGCCCCACGCTGCCTGCGGGAACGAGATTGCCATAGCCGACGGTGGTGAGCGTGGAATAGCTGAAGAACAGATAGTCATTGGACGACGCCTCTGATAGCCCCGCAAAAAAGGGCGTGCTGCTCACATACGCAACACCTGAGTAGATGAATGAGAACGAGAACCCGATCAGCAGGTAGACACATATCGCTCCGAGCACCGTCTCGGTCGAAATAAATCGGTGCGCAACGATGCGGCGTGAAATGGCAATGGGTGTAATAAGCAACAGCAATCCGCCCACCAGGGATGTCTGCGGGCTAAAATCGGTCGCGTTCGGCGCCACGATGCTGATGACCGTGACGAGCGTACTCGCTACAAGGTAGATGATTGCCAGAATCTGCCAGATGCGATGGGCGTGTGCGGTACGCAACGCGAACAGAAGAGTAGCGCCCAGCAAGACGACGATGACAACTCTTCCCCAGGCGTTGCCAGTGATCGCCGAGACGGCGACGTAATCGAGGATGAGGAGAATGAGCACGAGTCCAAAGCTATCGGTGGGGCGCGCAAGCCCGCGGATTCTGTGACCGACCTTGCGAGGCGCCTGGCCAGACGCCGTGCTAGTTGAGCGCTCTTCCATCTCCATCGCCGCCTCCGGCTCGCCTGCCGTATCCAGCCCCGCGACGAGTGCATGTCGTGGCGCGAATGAGAACAGCCACAGGAGAATCCGCCCCCTGTGGCCGTCACAATTCTTCGGGTATCCCCCAACTGGGATGCCGCGCTACTGGGCGCCGCCAGTGGCTCCAGCCTGGGGTGGCGCCTGCGTGGCCGTGGCTGGCTGGGACTCGGCGACCGCCTGCGCCTGCGCGATCTGCTCGCCGCCGCCCTGGTTCAGGGCCGCCTGGAGCTTCTCTTCGGTCTCCTTAGGCAGAGACGTCTGGAGGACGGTACCGCCGTACTTGGAGACTTCAGGAAGTACTTTGTCGACGGTAGCCTTGCGCACCAGCACGAAGATGGCCGAGCTATTCGGCTGTAACGTATCGGTGAGCTGCTTGGCAAATTTGTCGTCGATGCCGTAGTCTGCGAGCTTGCCAGAGAGCGCCCCGAGGCCCGCGCCGATGGCCAGACCGAGGAATGGCACAAAGAACAGCAGTCCAATCAGCATCCCCCACATGCCGCCCCAGGCAGCCGCCGCGCCGGTAAGGCTGGTGTTCTGGTGAAGTTTGATCTTGCCCGACGCATCCTTCGTGACGTAACACGCGTCGTCAAAGTCGATCAGATACTCCTTGTTCAACCGTCTCAACGACGCAAGCACCTCTGCCGCCCGATACTGATCGGGGTATGCGATGACAACCAGATTGCTCATGCTGTGCTCCTCTCGCTCCTCGTGCTTCGCTCACTTCTCTCGCTTCTCGCCCGCTGCGGGATGCGCCAGGATACGTCAGGATACGTATCGACTATCGCGGGGCTGCCGCCTGTTGTTCCGCCGCCAGCTCAGCCGCCAGCGCCTCTACATCCTCCGGTGGAATCATGCCCGCGCTAATGACCCTGCCACGCGCATTTTGGATCGTCTCTTTCAGATGAATCGCCCAGGTATGCTCGAACAGAGCGACTGCCGCCGCACTGTTGTTGGGAACGGACTCCGCCACGTCGTCGATATCCTCAGGCGTCAGCAGGCGGAGCATGTCGCCAGCCATCGGCCCGAAGGGCTTCGCCTCCTCTTCGCTGAGATCACTCAGCTCACGCGCCATCACGTTTCCGACCTCATCTTTCTGGATGAAGACAAGGTCAACGACCCGCAGGACGCCCTGATTGCGTAGCGCATGCAACTCCGGCAGAATCTCGCCGGTAAAGTGGTTTCCCTCAAACTCGATCACAACATATTCCAGCGGTCCCATGGTCATATGACGCCTCCCTCGCATGCGCGACAGCACTATCCAGCGCTGCTCAGATTTGCTTGAGCAACTCGGCTTTCTTGACCGCAAACTCCTCATCCGTCAGCACCCCAGCCGCCTTCAACTCGCCCAGTTGCTTAAGCTCATCCATCACCACCTGGGGATCTACCGCCGACTCCATTGCGGGTGGCGATGGTGGCGCATACTGTTGCTGCTGTGGCGGCGCATATTGCTGCTGTGGCGCGTACTGTTGTGGCGGCGGCTGTTGTGGCGCCACATACTGCTGCTGCGCCACGTCCGCCTGCTGTGGTTGCTGCTGTGCCTGTTGTTGCGCCTGGAGGTCGGCTATCTGCTGGTTTTGGGCATCCTCCTGCTGCTGATCCGCGGCGGCTGCCTTTGCGTGGTGACTGCCTACCATATAGGCCGCGCCACCAACCGCCGCCGTCGCCAGCACCCGGCGACCCATTCGTCTTCGCATGACCATCTTACTTGTCCTCTTCCCTGGTTCGTCGCACGCGCCAGTCTTAGATAGCGCTGGCGGCGTTCGCCTCGTCGAAATACTCAGAATGCGCCACGAGGCCGTAGATGATCAGGATGTCCACCGCGATCACCACCGCCGCCATCCAGGGGGCCACGGGCAGATAGAAGAACCAGCGGATTGCGCTAAACGCGGCGATCAGGAGGCCAACGATGCGCCCGAAGGATCCGCCACGCAGGAGATCGGCGCCCGCGTAGAACGCGACCAGCGCGAAGATCCCATCGAGGATGCCCCAGAGCCAGAGATAGCCGCCGAACGAGCCATACGGGCTGAACAGAATCCACGTCGCCCGCCAAAACTCCACCAGCGCAAAGGTGAGCTGGAAACCGCCGAGCAGGAACATCATGATTGCCGCGAACGTGACGAGGCCGGGACGTCGCCCTAATGCGTGAGACATTTGCGACACTTGCCTTCTCCTTCGTGTTCGTGAACGCGCTTGGACGCGCTTGGACGTGCTTCCACGTCTCAACCTGCATTGTCATCTCCGGCGCCATCACGACTCGCAGGGAGACGACAGCCTGCCGCCCGCTCCGGACGCATCTTGAGCATAGTCAACGACCGCTTCACCTGCGCCATACGTCGGGTGAGTCCGTAAGCGCAGTTCCACGCTATCCAAAAGCAGAGTATGCGCAGTGGCCAATACAGCATCATCGATGGCAGACACGGCACAGCGCCACGGCTCAACGTCAGGCAAAGCGCATGCTCCCTCAGGAGCGAAGTGGTACTGATTCTGCGGACTTCACCAACGCACGATACTGTCACCGCACGCTTGTCACGTACGCTCACCTCAGCCACTTAGCGCCTAGACACACAGCTCATCGGAGGTCGTTATGCGCATCGCTCAAATCGCCCCGCTTCAAGTCGCCGTTCCACCGCACGGGTACGGGGGTACGGAGCGTGTGGTGTATGAGCTGACGGAGGCGCTTGTCCACCTTGGCCATGAGGTGACGCTGTTTGCCAGCGGCGATTCACACACGAGCGCGCGGCTCGTCTCGACGCTGGAGCGTGCGATCAACTTCGACCCCGCGATGGACGTCACCGCGTACCACATCGGCATGCTCGAGGATGTCTATGGAGATGCCGAGCGCTTTGACGTGATCCATTCGCACCTGGACTATCTCACGCTGCCCTTCGCCCGCCGCTGCGCCACACCGACCGTGCTGACGCTGCACGGCGACCTTACCACGCTCAATGCCCAGAGCGCGTATCCACGCTACCCCAACGCCAACTATGTCTCGATCAGCAATGCCCAGCGCGCCAGCCTGCCCGACCTGCACTATGTCGCCACGATTCACCACGGCGTCGATGTCCAGAGTTTCCCATTCGTCGCCGAGCCAGGGGAGTATCTCGCCTTCGTCGGCCGCATGTCGTCCGAAAAGCGCCCCGATGCCGCCATCGAGATCGCCCTGCGCGCCGGAATCCCGCTCAAACTTGCCGCCAAGGTCGATCATCACGAGATGCCATACTTCGATGGAGTGATCCGTCCCCTGCTCAACCACCCGCTGATCGAGTGGCTGGGCGAGGTCGATGAGGCGGCGAAGCGCGATCTGATGGCGCATGCCCTGGCGCTGCTCATGCCCATCGGCTGGCACGAGCCGTTTGGCATGGTCTTCATCGAGGCGCTGGCCTGCGGCACCCCCGTGCTCACCTGCCCAACTGGCGCCGCGCCGGAACTGCTGGAAGACGGCGTGACGGGCTACAGCAGCATGGACAAAGAGACACTCGTGGCCGCCGCGCGGAGCGTCTCGCGCATCTCACGGCAAGGGTGCCGCGACTACGCGCTGCAACGGTTCGATACGCGCGTGATGGCGGCGAAATACCTCGCCGTCTACCAGCAGGCGCTGGGAAACGAGCGCCTGCTGCTTCCGTGGGCCAGAGAACTGCCCGTGGTTGGCTTAGATGACGTCAATGACGCCAACGACACCGATGAGACGTACAACTCGCATCACCACTGACCGGCGATAACGAAGCGTGTCTCTTCAGGCTCCGGCGCGGAGATTTTCAGCTTCGTCAGGTCAATACGCCCGCGCCCAAACGCATCAACATGCCCCCAGCGGCCAGGGATATCGAGCAGCTGGATCTCGGCAATCTCGGTGGGGAGCGCGGGATCTACCAGCAGCCGGTCGGCGACCGGTTCGAGACCGAGCAGCGCGCGGAGAATGAGCAGCGGCGCCCCCGTTGACCACGCCTGTGGGCTGCACGCCGTTGGGTATTCGACGGGGAACTGGGTGCGTTCGCGGCGATAGCCGCCGAAGGCCTCTGGCAGCCGCCCCCGGAAGAACTGCGCCGCCTCCAGGATGCCGTAGCCGACGCGCGCCGCCTCGTCACGGTAGCCATAGCGCCGCAGGCCCAGCGCGATGAACGAGTTGTCGAACGGCCAGACGGTTCCGACGTGGTACCCAATTGGGTTGTACGCGCCCTCACCCTCGGCCATCGTCCGAATGCCCCAGCCAGAGAAGAGCTTGTCGCTCATCAAGTGTTGCACGCAGTCCGCCGCCTTCTCGTCATCGGCAATCCCGCTCCACAGCAGGTGTCCGATGTTCGAGGTCAGCGAGTCCACCTGACGTCCATCTCCGTCGATGGCGAGGGCGAAGAATTTTCGATCGGGGATCCAGTAATCGCGATTGAACCGCAGCTTCAGCTCCACGGCCTCCCGGTCCAGGCGCTCGGCCAGGGTATGATCGCCCCAAATCTCGCGCGCGAGCCGTGCGCACCGCACCTTCGCGTCGTAGGCGTAGCCCTGAATCTCACAGGTCGCGCGGGGCAGCTTGGAGAGCGTGCCATCGGCGAAGACAATGGAGTTCCAGGAATCTTTCCAGCACTGGTTTTCCAGGCCCGTCTCTTCATTGCGGCGCGCATACTCGATGTAGCCGTCCCCATTGCGGTCGCCGTAGTTATCGATCCATTCGAGGGCCTGGCGCGCATTCGGCTCGAGCCGCCGCACCAGCTCGATATCGCCGGTCCACCGCTCGTATTCGTCGAGGAGCACGAGGAACAGCGGCGTCACGTCGGCTGAGCCGTAGTAGGGCGAGTGCGGGCGTTCGAGAAACGCGGTCATCTCGCCGAAGCGCTGCTCGTGCATGATCTTACCCGGCTCCTCGTCGCGGAAGTCATCCACGCGCCGACCCTGGCGTCCCGCGAGAGTGCGCAGCGTCGACTCTGCCAAATCCGGCGCGAACGGCAGCGCCTGAAGGCTCGTCAGCACGCTATCGCGCCCGAACACCGTCATAAACCAGGGCAACCCCGCCGCTGGCAGCGCCGCGCCCGGCACGCCCAGGGGATAGAAGCGCAACGCCGCGAGGTCCACCAGGCTCCGCTTATAGGTATCGGTGAGCGTCTCCCACTCGCAGACCAGCCGGGGCGCATCGGCAATCCAGTCATCCAGACCCTTCCGCATATCAGGATGGGCCTGCTCCTCCGCCGAGTGATATTTGGCCGTCGGATAGCCGATCCCCTTGAAGATCTTGCCCAGCGAGACATCCAGGCCGGTATCCCACTGGCCATGTGGCTCGATATGCGCGTGGTAGGTCAGGGTGGGCGCGTTCGTCTCGGTGTTCGCGATCTTGGCCGGGACGGTCGAGGTAATCCAGGTCTCGCGCTCATAGGTCTCGCGACGATAGCCCAGCACAAGGCGGCCGTCGGTGACGGTGGTGTAGAATTCGCCCTTCTTGGCGAGCTTGTCCTTCACCTCAAAGAGGTCCGCGAAATCCGATCCAGCCTCGATCTTCACCTCCAGGTCCACGGCTTTGGCGCTGTGATTCAGGATGATCAGGTCCTCGTGGAACCCATTGCCAACCGCGCGCTTACGGATGATCGAGAGGTCGGCGTCCACGTAGATGGTTCCGGTTCCCGGCACAAGGAAGAACTGAGCCGAAAAATACTGGAGATCGTCGGTCGAGAGCGAGTTCGGCGTCGTGCCATCGATGGTGAGACGCCAGCGCGAGAGGTAGCGTGTGTCAAAGGCGAACAATCCGGTCGTGTCGGTAGGGGTCGCGTCGATATCGCCGCGCAGATCGCTGACGACGAACGTGTTCCCTTCGAGGATGCTGACGGTGTTACCAGCCATAGCCTTCTCCTTGGACATGCATCAATCCGCGACGCGGACGATCATGGACTATCGGGAACTAACGCGGCTGAGCGCCGGGCATGCCGACGGGATCGAAGGTCACACTTCCTAATAGGGAGGTGGCGAAGCCAATGTTCCCAGTGACCGTCACCAGACCCTGCAGAAACGCCGCAAAGACGTTCAGGTCGCCCTCATGATGGACGATGCGCAGAAAGTCCTGCGCGGAGCATGCCAAAGTGCAGTCGGCAGGCTCGTTCTCAGGCGCGTCGTGTGTGATGGTGGGCAGACCGTTCGTGATAGTCGCGCGCCAGATCCCTGCGTCAGTGATGTTGAATACACACGTGCCAGAGACCGCCCGCAGCCGCGGCTGAACGCCGAGCGCCGCCACCCTGTCGAAAAAACCCACTATCTCGGCGACGGCTGGCTGCCCGCCTGTTTGTCCAGGCGCCTGTTGCGTTGGTTGCGCCGGTTGTCTCACATCATCGTTGCTCACACTATTGCCCTCACTTTCTCGACTTCGCGACGATAGCTGAACGACCCACTTCCCCGGTGGCATGGCGAGGCAGCGGATGTGCATACACTCACCGCTTTTCCCGTCAGTGTAGGGCGTAGATGTCGTTGATTCGCCCGGCGCAGGGGGCATCTTTGAGGTCAGTCTTGGCCCCCGCCCGACGGGGGTGGGTCCTCTGGCCGTCGGGTGAGCGTCTCCCCATAGGAGCGCCCTGAAGTTGGTCATGCGCAGCGCCGCCGATGCCCATGCCAGCGACACGCAAGGCGCTCGCACTGACCTTGAAGCTAGTCGTCAACAGCCATCTGGGCGAGTGCTGAACTAGTCTGTGAAATGCTCCTTGCGCATGGGGTATCGGCTTATGCAGTCACTTATAGTAGAAGCACTGAATTTCCCTAGCCCTAACCAGAGCTTGCCAGAGCGCTAGCAAACGCCGATGAGGGTATCTGCGGTTCGCGCGCCCTCCCACATCCCGCGAAGGAGACGATCATGTCCGAAGCACGCATGGAGCCAGATGCCAAACGGTCGAACACCCCAACCGCCACAACATCACGATCGTCCGCCGATAGCGCGCTTGTCCCGACGCAGCAGACAGATGCTGTCCAGCTGGATACTGGCCAGGGGAAGACAGTCATCTCCGACAGTGTGGTCGCGAAGATCGTCGCGGCGGCGGCCCGTGAGATTGATGGCGTGCATGACCTTGTCCCGATGGGTGCGGGAGCCACCATCGCTGGCTTCGCCGGACGCCTTGCCCGGTCCGACCAGCGGACCACGGGCGTGAGCGTCGAGGTGGGGCAGCGCGAGGCTGCGGTAGACCTAAATATGACGGTTGACTATGGTGTCAACATCCCACAGGTCGCCGACGCGGTGCGCCAGAACATCGTGGAGCGCGTGCGCGGCATGACTGGCCTCACCGTCAAAGAGGTGAACATCAACGCGGCTGACCTCTATTTCGCTCAGGAGTCTGAGGCGCCACGCGTGCAGTAGCGCGTTGGCACGGAAACGGAGGAGCGCAAGCGCATGCCACACGCCACCGTCACGCGGTCAGCGGCGCACCCTACGGCATCCGCATCGGCAACTGCGCCACGCGAGACCGCGACCACACCGCGAGAAGGCCCGGCGAACCACGTGAGTGATTTCACCATTGCCACCGCCGCCGCAGAGGCAATCCGCGCGGCGCCTGGGGTCGTAGATATCAGCCCAGGCGTCTTCGCGCTGGTGGCAACCTATGGCGCGGGGAAGCGGCTGGTCGGTATCGTCGTCCGCCATCTCGCCACGGACCAGATCGTACTCGAAGCCCATGTGGTTCTGAGCGAAGCCTACTGCAATGAGATGTCAGCAGCCGCCGCCACGGGTTCGGTCACGCGCGGGACGGAGGGAGGGAGCGTCCTGGGCGATATCGCCGACCGCATCCGTGAGGCGGCGCATGCTGGCCTGCGGGATATGATCTCGCCGCCACTCGCGCGGGTTGACGTGTACATCGACGATCTGCGCTAGACAACGCGGGGCGCGTACGATGGCGCGCTGGAGGTTAGAGGCATGAATATCTTCAACCGCATCGTCATGCTCGTACTGAGCCTCATCCTGTTGGCGTTCGGCGCCACCACCTTCCTCTTGCTCACCGGCATCATTGTGCCTGAGAACTCATATCTGCGCTCCATCCTCGCGCTCTACAGCGCATGGCGGGCGGTCGCGCTATTGCGCGGGGCGACGACGAACCTCGCCGTCCTCATCGCGCTGCTGCTGGCAATTGTCGGGCTGGTGCTGGTCATCCTGGAGCTGCTGCCAATTGGGCGATTGTTCCGGCAACGGCGCGAACCAAAGCAGTATGTCGTCCGCCAGGATAGTCTGGGGCAGGTGACGCTTGGGCGTACGATGGTGCGCGATCTCGTGCAGCATGTGGCGGAAGATGTGCCGGGGGTGGTGCACGCCGACGAACCAGAGGTGAAGGACAGCGCGGATGGCCTCCGTATCTCGACGCGCGCATCGCTGGCCTGGGATGCCGATGCGCCAGCGGTCGGGCAACAGCTTCAGGAGCGCGTCAAAGACTCCGTGCAGACGCAGCTTGGGTTACCGGTCGCCGAGGTGCATGTGACGGCCCAGACCACCCCGGTGGTCAAAGACCAGCGCCGCCGCACGCCGCGCGTGGCGTAGCCTCAGCCCAATGCGCAGATGAGAGAGGCCGACAGGTTCAGGAGGGGTAACAACACCATGACATCAGCACAAACACGCGGTCTTATGATCGGTCTGGCGCTCGGCGTCGTCTGGGCGTGGCTGGGGTTCGGCGCCATGGTGCTCACTGGCGTCCTCGCCATCGTCGGCTGGCTGATTGGCACGGCAATCAACAGCCTCAGCGCGGGCAATATCAATCTCGCCGATCTCTGGAGTGACCTGCAAGGGCGGCGCTCGCAGTCCTGAACCGCTCCACACATGTGACGGGGGAGCCAGATGGCGGGTGAGCCGGACACGGATGAGACCGTCGACAAACCGTCCACCAGCGAGCGCCCACCTGGCGATGTCGTCCGTGACCATCTTGCCAACAAGCGCACCATGCTCGCCTGGGCGCGCACCGGCATCGCGGTGATGGCGCTGGGATTCGTGGTGGCGCGGTTTGGTCTGTTGCTGCGCGAGCTACGATTGGCGCTGCCACGCCATCTTCCCGAGGGCGTCTCCACCGTCTTCGGCACGACGCTGGTTGTGATTGGCGGCATCCTGGTCCTCCTTGCCGGGGTGGACTATCTCCGCACCGGGCAGGCTATCGACCAGCACATGTATCGCTGGTCCCCCGCCCTGGAATTTACCCTGAGCCTGCTACTGGTGCTGGCGGCTATCGTGCTGGCGGTCTATCTCATACTGACCAGTTGAAGTCGGAGCAGCCGCCATACGGACTGCCCGTCAGGTGAGCTATACGCTCTCCCCGCGATGGATGGCGACACTAGCCGGTGAAACCGGCCCGCAATACGTGGCAGTCGGAAACGTGGCAACCTACACTCCGTCACAGCGAACGTGATTCAAGCGGACCCTTTACGCCAGACAGATCCAAGACAGATCCAAGACAGATCCAAGACAGACCCAAGACAGACCCATAGAAGCGCGCCTTGATGGCTGCTGTGTCAGGTCGGGAAGGAGTGTTGTCCATGTTTGCCCGGTTGCCCCATTGGGCGCGTACAGGTCGGCGGCGGACGGTATGGCTGTCGCGTCGGCAAGGGTATCTCATTGCTTTGGCGGCACTGCTGGCCGCGGTCTTCTTATTGGGCGCGTGCGCCGTCAGCGCATCGGGAGAAGGACCAAGCGTCGTGGGCACGGTCCGCCCGCTCCCGACACTGGCTCAATCGACAAGGACCCAACTCGCCAACGCCGCATCCACGCCTCCTCTAGCAGCGGCAACCAAGGAACCAACCGCACAGTCCACGATCGCGCCTCGGCCGACTGCTACTCGACTCGCCGCCGCCGCATCCACGCCTCCGTTGGCAGCCGCGACGGCAACTGCGGAGCCAACGGCACGGCCAACGATCACACCTCGGCCCACCGTGACACCGCAGGCTACAGCGACACCGCAACCAACGGCAACCCCACAGTCGACCGCGACACCCCAGGCTACGGCGACGCCCAACACAAGCGGGGTCATCTTCTTCTCCGGCAAAACCAATTCTGACGCAGGCTTTGCCGTTCTGAGCATCGTCGTGCTGCTGCTCTGCTTCGCGGTAATCGGCCTCATCGTCTGGCTGGTCGCGCGGAACTCCGCAGCCAAGCATGCCGCCGCCCAGCAGCAAGCGGCTGCTTCCGCGGCGATGGCAGGGCCAGGGATGACACCAGGGATGACGCCTGGCCAGATGCCCCCACCTGGCCCACCGGGTACGCAGAGCGAATGGGAGCAGACCGAGCGTTATCGCACAGAGACGCCAGGAATGCCCAACACCTATCCTCAGGGGCCGCAAACGCCGCCCCCCGGCGGGCAGCCGCCATACCAGGGTGGCCAATCGTACCAGGGTGGGCAGCCCTACCAACAGGGTGGCCAACCATACCAGGGCGGACAGATGCCTGAACAGCCCAATCCGTATCAGCAGCGGGAACCGTACGAGCAGTATGAGCGCGAGCAGCGGGACGAATACTAGCGCCTGAGGCCCAATCATCCAATGCCGAACGGGTCGAAGCCGCATGCTGTACTGAACGTATCCTTCGGCAAGTGGCCTGTCATCGCGGCGCGGCCAGCACGAGCAAGCGAGCATTGGAGTTCGCCAGCATGCATGTCACCGTACGAGGCGCGCTCAGTCGCATCGAACAGGCAACACCGGGGATTCAGGTTGCCCGTAGCTACAAGCGACGGTGGCTGCGGGCCGATCTGATCGCCGGTGTCACCATCGTCGCGATTCTGATTCCGCAGGGAATCGCCTATAGCGATTTGGCTGGCGCCGCCCCGGTGGCAGGCCTCTACACCGCGTTTGCCGCCATGATCGCCTATGCCTTCTTCGCCAGCTCGCCGCAACTCATGGTGGGTCCAGAATCGGGGAATGCCATCCTGGTCGCGGCCACGCTTGCGCCGTTGGTCGCCGGGAATCCAGCGCGCTATGTGGCGCTGGCGGCGATGCTCGCGCTGATGGTGGGTACGCTGCTGGTCATCGGCGGAATTGCCCGGCTCGCGTTTATCGCCAATTTTCTGTCCAGGCCGATCCTCATCGGCTACATCAACGGCGCCTCACTGATCATCATCGCAAGTCAGGCGGGCAAGCTCTTTGGCATCAAGCTGACGAGCCAGAACTTCTTTCCGGCATTGTGGGATCTGATTACGCATCTCAATCAGGCGCAGTGGCTAACCTTCGGAATTGGCGTCATCTTGATCGCGCTCATTGTTGCGCTCCGGCGTTTCGTGCCGAGGGCGCCATCCGCGCTCGTGGCGGTGATTCTGGCGACAGTCGCCTCAGCCGTCTTCCAGCTGGATGCGCACGGCGTGACCGTGCTTGGCCCCATCCCTGCCGGGCTGCCGATTCCCAGCCTTCCGGCGATTAGCTTTGGCGATATTGGGCTGCTCCTGCCAGGAGCGTTCGGGCTGGCGCTCCTCACCTTCGCGGATACGATTTTGACCGGGCGGGCATTCGCCGCCAAGAACGGCTACGAGCTAGACGCTGGCCACGAGTTGATCGCGATCGGCGCCGCCAACATCGGTTCGGGGTTCTTCCAGGGGTTCACCAGTTCGGCCAGCCAGTCGCGGACGGCGGTCAACGACCAGGCGGGAGGCAAGACCCAGCTGGCGGGCATCGTCGCGGCGGTCCTGGTCGCGGTCTTCCTACTGTTTCTCTCGCCACTGCTGCGGAATCTGCCGCAGGTGGCGCTGGCGGCGATCATTCTGGTCGCCGCGGTCAGCCTGATCGACATGGCGTCGATACGGCGGCTGCACCGCATCCGGTCCATCGAGGCGTATCTGGCGCTGGCAACGATGTTCGGCGTTCTGGTCGTGGGCATCCTTCCCGGCCTCGCGGCGGCGGTTATCCTCGACCTGCTCGTCGTCATCTGGATGCTCGCGCGCCCGCATGACACCGTGCTGGGCGTCTTCAAGGGGATCGACGGCTACCACGGCATCAGCCCGGATTCCAATAACCAGACTGAGGCGGGGCTGATCGCGTACCGGTTTGACGCGCCGCTGTTTTTTGGCAACGCCGACTACTTTCTGCGCCAGGTGCGGACGCTGACGCATGCGCCCGACCCGCCGCTGGAGTGGTTTCTGCTCGACGCGGAGGGCATCCATACACTCGACACCACGGCGGCGGAAATGCTCAGAACGCTCATTCTCGAACTGCATCAGCAGGGCATCGTCTTTGTCATGGCCCGGGCGAATACCGCGCTCAGAAACATGCTCGCCAGTAACGGACTGATCATCCTGATTGGCTCCGAGCATTTTTATCCAACCGTTACGACGGGTGTCAGGGCATATCGCAAGCGTTTTACCGACGAGGAGCGAGAAGAAATCGCCACGACGATGGAGGGCGCGGACGATTGAGGCGCTCAGCACGCTACCCCTTTTGCGGTAGGCGCATCCTCACCATAGGTTCTCACCCTGCGTGCGTGGCGCTCGCAACATCCTTCGTTTACGCTTCCGTTGGCTATGCCATGAGGCCGTAACGCATATGAGAACACGGGAGGGACGACACCATGTTTCGTGGACGCAGAGAGGAACGCCGCGACGAGCGCGCGACCTTTGGGCGAGGCGGCAACGCGATACGCTATCAGATGCGCCAGCGCCTCGTCTCCATCGGGAACGACTACAACATCGAGAACGACCGTGGCGAGCGCGCATTCAAGGTGGATGGCAAGGCGCTACGCGTTCGCAACACGCTTATCTTCGAGGATCCGCAGGGCCGCGAGCTGTGCAAGATTCAGGAACGGATGTTGCGTGTGAAGGACACGATGGAGATCGAGGGTCCGAACGGCGAGCAGTTGGCAGTGGTCAAGAAAGCGCTCATCACGCCGATCCGCGACCGCTGGACCGTCAAGATCGGCAACGGCCCCGACATGGAGATCCAGGGCAACATCGTCGATCACGAGTATCAGTTTGAGGTGGGCGGCCACAAGATCGCCGAAGTGTCGAAGAAGTGGTTCCGGGTGGCCGATACCTATGGCGTCGAGATCGAGCCTGGCCAGAATGACGTGGTCGTCCTGGCGGCGACGGCGGCGCTGGACATGATGGCGCATCCGAGCCGCTGATCTCGCCAGGCTTCGCGATCCTGATCGCTCACCCCCAACCCTGCCCTCTTTGCGTCGCCAGCAGGGGGGCAGAGGCACGACAGAGATTTGACTGAGAATACCCGGAGCAGGCTATCTGCCGCTTCGCTGCTACTTCCGCTCATGCTACTGACGTACCGATGCTGCTGATACTACCCCGTGTGCTACCTGTTTGCTACCTGTTTGCTGCCTGTTTGCTACACGGGACCAGAATCTTCCGCTGAAAGGGGGATGTGGCATGTCACTCAAGGAATACAAATCTGGAACAGCGTTCTCCGGCGAGATAGGGTTAACCACAGACCAGTCCAGCCCGGCATGGCCCGAGCCACTCCGCGCGCGGGAAGGCGCGCCAAACGTCCTGTTTATCGTGCTGGACGACACCGGCTACGGCCAGCTTGGCTGTTTTGGTAGCCCCATCGAGACACCCAATCTGGACGCGCTGGCAGCGAACGGATTGCGCTACACCAACATGCACACTACGGCGCTCTGCTCGCCCACTCGCTCGTGTATCATCACCGGGCGCAACCACCACTCCAACGCTATGGCCTGCATCACTGAAGGCGCCACTGGATACCCCGGCTACAACGGCCAGGTCCCGTTCGAGAACGGCTTCCTTTCAGAGATTTTGCTGCTGCACGGCTACAGCACCTACATGATTGGAAAATATCATCTCCTGCCATCTGAGCAGGAGTCTGCCGCTGGCCCCTACGACCGATGGCCGCTAGGACGTGGTTTCGAGCGCTACTATGGATTCCTGGGTGGCGACACACATCAGTATTATCCAGATCTGGTCTTCGACAACCATCAGGTCGAGCCTCCCCGGACGCCCGAGGAGGGATACCACCTGACTGAGGATCTGGCCGACAAGGCGATCCAGTTCATCGGCGACGCCAAGCAGGTTGCGCCGGATAAGCCGTTCTACCTACATTTCTGCCCAGGCGCTACGCACGCGCCGCACCATGTTCCCAAAGAGTGGGCTGATAAATACAAGGGAGCGTTCGACGACGGCTGGGACGCCTATCGCGAGAAGGTCTTTGCCCGCCAGAAGGAACTGGGCATCATCCCGCAGACAGCGGAGCTTTCGCGGCATGACCCGGATGTGCCACTGTGGGATACGCTCACCCCGGAGCAGAAGAGGCTCTACGCCCGTATGATGGAGGTCTTTGCGGGATTCCTCACGCATACCGACTTTCACATCGGTCGTGTGTTGGATTACCTCAAGTCCATCGGCCAGTTCGACAATACGCTGATCATGGTCATTTCGGATAATGGCGCCAGCGCTGAGGGTGGCCCCACTGGCACGACCAACGAGCTCCAATTCTTCAACCACGCGCCCGAGACGCTCGAAGAGAGTCTCGCGAAGCTGGATAAGCTGGGCGGGCCAGAGACGTTCAATCACTACCCCTGGGGCTGGACCTGGGCGGGCAATACGCCGTTCCGCCGCTGGAAGCGCGAAACCTATCGCGGCGGGAGCAGCGACCCGTTCATCATGCACTGGCCGCAACGCATTGCGGCGAAAGGCGAGATCCGCACGCAGTACGCCCACGCGATTGATATGGTTCCGACCGTGCTGGACGCGCTGGGGATCGAGGCGCCAGCGGTCATCAAGGGGGTCACGCAGTCTCCCATCGAGGGTGTAAGCTTTGTCCATACCTTCGACGACGCCAGCGCTCCGACGATGCACACCACGCAGTATTTCGAGATGTTCGGCCATCGCTCGCTGTACCATGCCGGTTGGCGGGCGGTCTGCCCGTGGCCGGGGCCATCGATCAAGGAAGCAGGCAAACCCTTCGGCACGCCCATCACAGCCGAGACGCTGGCCGATCTGGATGCCCACCACTGGGAGCTGTACCACATCGCCGAAGATATCGCCGAAAATCACGACGTGGCAGCCGCGAATCGCGAGCGGGTGATCGGGATGATCGCCGCCTGGTATGTGGAGGCGGGCAAATACAAGGTTCTACCCATTGACGGGAGCGGACTGCAGCGGTTTGCGGCGGAGCGCCCGCAGATTGCGACGGCGCGTACCAGCTATACATACTTCCCGAACTCGCAGACGGTGCCGTGGTTCGCGGCGGTCAGGGTGCTCAACCGCCCACACAGTATCACTGCGGATGTCGAGATACCCAGTGGTGGCGCGGAGGGGGTTTTGCTCTGTCAGGGCACGGGAGCTGGCGGCTACTCGTTCTATATCAAAGATGGCGCATTGAAGTATGCCCACAACTGGGTCGGCAGAACCATCTCCGAGGTAGCGTCATCGGCGCCTTTGCCAGCGGGGCGGCATCAACTGCGCTTTGAGTTCCAGCCGACTGGGCAACTTGACTTTGCGCACGGCAAGGGCACGCCTGGCAATGGACAGATTTACATCGATGGCAAACTGGTCGGAGCGGCTGAGCTTCCAACCACAACGCCCATCGCCTTCAACCCGGGCGGTCTGACTGTCGGCGCCAATCCTGGTTTGTCTGTCACGCCCGAGTACGCATCACCGTTCGCGTTCACTGGTAAAATCTACAGCGTGACAGTGGATGTTAGCGGCGACCTGATCAAAGACGACGAAGCCGAGCTGAGCGTGGTCATGGCCCGACAGTAAGAGCGCTTCGATGGTCACTTTGAGGCGACCGAGCGATGTGCTGACATGGCGGGCCGATGGAGACGGAGACGCCGAACACTGACCGAATCGCCGCCGCAGCCGTACAATCATACGACATGAAGGCAGTATGATAGCGGTATAACGACGGCGGCACGGAGGGTAGCCGTGTGGGAAGCGTCCTCGTCCAACTGATTCCTCTCGTCATTGGCAGCGTGATGATGCCAACATGGGTCCTGCTTGTGCTCGTCTTGCTTAGAAAGGGACGCAGGCCAGTTGAGGCCATCGCGTTTGTCTCTGGCATCGTCGTCGTGAAGCTCTTGCAAGGGCTAATCTTCGGGACCATCTTCGGCGCGTATGACGTGAACCATCATCGAAGCGAGATTGAGGCGATCATTGTTGCGACGCTGCTGATAGTCGTTGGGCTGCTGATGTGGGCGGCGGCGCTGAAGCTGCTCATCCAGGGCGATGATCCCGATGGCCCACCGCCCGCGTGGACCAGGATGATCAGCGCGATCACCCCTCTCAAAGCATTTGGCCTCGGGACGGCGCTCGTAACTACCTCGTCGCGCTCATGGCTTTTCACTCTGGCGGCTATTGGCATCATCACCCGGGCGGATCTGGGTCCGGCGCTGAGTATCGTGGCCTATCTGATCTACATCGTGGGAACGATATTACTGGTCACAGCGCCTATCATCCTCTCTATCCACTCGCCGGGACGGTTCACCGCCGCGGCCTACTGGCTGCAGAAGCATGACCGCGTCGTCATGATCGTCGCCTCACTCGCCGTGGGCGCCTTCTTCATCTGGAACGGCGCCAGCAGCCTGCTGGCATTGGGATAGCGCGCTCCACATCGAAAACTAGCAAGTAGCGCAATCGCGAGATATCGCCGTTATTTACGACGCGCCTCCAAACACAGTCTTACTGCCCAGATGTTACGGCAACCTCCATAAATGTTCACATCACCGCGAGGTGCATTATCTTACTGGTTATGTTAGATTTTCGTTAACGTTTGGTTATATATCTTGACATATGGCGTAAGCTGTTTTATCCTCTTGAATGTGGAATCGGGCTGCGGCACTCAGTGGCGCCGCAGCGATTGTTGCTCAACTTCTGAGCAAGGAGGTAGTCTGCTATGTCTTCGCTCACTCGTTGGGATCCAATGTCTGAAACAACCAGCCTGCGTGACGCGGTAAACCAACTCATGGAACGGGCCGTTATGGGTCCTGGCTTCGGATGGAGGACGCTCGGTAACAGCTATGGTGCGATGAATGTATTTGAGGCGGGGGAGAGCTACTACTGCCAGGTGCTCCTGCCGGGCGCGTCGCTGCGAGATATTGACCTGACGGTGCGCCAGAACACGCTCATCCTCAAGGGTAAGATCGCTGAGCCCATCACCCACGAGCAGCAAAAGGGGGTCGTGTATCTGCTACGCGAGTTCGGCGCTGGCGACTTCAGCCGCTCGATCACCTTCCCGAAGGATGTGCGCGGCGATGGCGTCCAGGCACGCTATGCGAATGGCATCCTGACAATAGAGATCCCTATCGCCGAGCACGCCCAGCCGCGACGGATTACGATCCAGGAGGGCGCCGATGCGCAACCGAAGCGCCAGGTCGTGGAGGGGCAGCCCATCACCTCAGGCGTATCACAGGAATCCGAGGCCGCACACGCTGGGGCGAATAGTCACGAGTGAAATGTAGCGACGCATCGCCGTGAGCCAACGTCGTCTCTCGGCTGTTTGCGTCGCAGGCTACTCCGTTAGCGGGCGCCTGCGGCGAGGCATGGTCGGCTGGAAAAGACTTCTTCAGCCGGCTGTGCCTCGGCCTTTTGGAAGCCAGCCGACGAGAGGAACGCTGGCTGAATGTATACTTGTGACAACCCGAGCGACTCCGGCGAACAAAGCCGTTAAAGGCCACTATTACCATTAGATCGCGAGACAAAGAGCTATGCCCCGCAAACCTTATGGACCCAGGCGACGTGAATATCTCAACAACATTCCCAAATACTCTATCGCCGTGGCCTCCGACCTCTCTGGTGTACCTCAGCAGCAACTGCGCCGGATGGAAGAGAGCGGGCTAATTACCCCCCAACGCACAGATGGAAAAACGCGCCGCTATTCGGATGACGATATGACGCAAATTGCCGAGGTTGGTGATCTGGCAAACGAAGGGATCAACGCCGCTGGAATCCTCTATATTCGCAGGTTGCGCGCAGAGATGGAAGCCTTGCGCGCGGAGAATGAGGCGCTGCGCGAGCAACTTGCCGCCCTGCGGGATGCGTCACAGGCCACCCAGGATCAGAGGAATGAATGAACCAGCGACAGCGGCCAGCAACGAGTAACTGGCTCAAGAGCGGGTCGTGAGCGACTCGTGAGTGTCCTGGGTAGGCGTGAGCATGCTATGATGAGCTGGATCGCGCGACGAGTGGACGCGCGCGAGAAAATCGACTGCATGCATCAATGGAGATACTGCCCATGGCCGCCTACAACGCCGCGAACGTACCCGCCGACGCCGTGCTCGGCAAGATTGGACTGCCCGCGCCAGTGCGCGACCTCGCAGCGCAACGCTGGGACGCCATCGTCGTCGGCGCGGGCCACAACGGGCTGACCTGCGCGGCCTACCTCGCGCGCGCGGGCAAGCGGGTGCTCGTGCTGGAGGCGCGCGAGCGGGTCGGCGGCGCCTGCACACTGGAGGAGTTGTGGGACAACCATGGTGGCGTCAAGATGTCGCCCTGCGCCTACCTCGTCGGCCTGCTGCATCCGCTGGTTGTAGACGAGCTGAAGATGCGCGAGTACGGCTTCTCCTGGACGCCCGCGACTAATGGCCTCTTCGTGCCGTTTGACGATGGCAGCAGCATCCAGCTTTGGGAGGATGACGCCGCCTGCGAGGAGGAGATTCGCCGCTTCTCGCCACGCGACGTGAAGGGCTGGCGGGCGATGCAGAGTGTGATGTCGCGGCTGCGCCAGGCGATACGCCCTGATGGTGAGCGCGATGCCTGGCTGGGCGAGCCGCCGACCCGCGAGCAGCTCGAAGACCGCATCGGCCACGACGAGGAGTTGCATGGGCTGCTCTTCGACTGGAGCATCGCCGAATACGTCGAGCGCTATCTCGAAGACGAGCGGCTGCAACTTGCCTACTACGGCCAGGGCATCATCGGCACGCATGCCTCGCCGTTCGATAAAGGCACCGCTTTCATTCACTTCCATCACTCATCCGGCGGCCTGGATGGGCTGCGCGGCGTCTGGGGCTACGTGACAGGCGGGATGGGCCGCGTCTCGTTCATCCTCTGCGATATCGCCCGCGAATTGGGCGCGACTGTCGCGACGGGCGTCCCGGTGGCGCGGATTCTCCCCGGCGAGGGCGTCCAACTGGACGACGGCACGACGATTCACGCGCCGGTCGTCATCAGCAATGCCGATCCACGGGTGACGCTGCGGCTGCTGGGCGAGCAGGCAGACGGCGCGTGGCAACAGCAGGTGGAGTCCGTGCCGATCACAGGCTGCACCGTGAAGTTCAATATGCTGCTGAACGAACTGCCCAACTTCACCGCCCGCCCGGGGACGAACGAGCCGCACCACGCCGGGCAGATCAACACACCACTCTCGAAGCAGCAGTGGCGCGAGAGCTACGCGGCGATGGAGCGTGGCGAGCTTCCCGAGCAACTCTGGACGGAGCTTTACTTCCAGACGGTACATGATCCCTCGGTCGCGCCCGATGGGATGCATACGATGAGCGTCTTCTCGCAGTATGTGCCGTACGAGTTCGCCGATGGGACATGGGAGTCGCGCCGCGAGGAGGTGAGGCAGCTTGGCATCGCCTCCATCGGGCGCTACGTGAGCAACTTCCCCGACGCGGTAGTGGAGGTCGATGTGCTCGGCCCGCCAGACATCGAGCGCGAGGTGGGGCTGACCGGCGGCCACATCTTCCAGGGCGA
>DASUHD010000016.1:0-19168 GCA_036273675.1 Ktedonobacterales bacterium
TCACATCAGCAGTACAGGTACACAGCGCTACCATGTAGCACAGAGGCCCAGAGGAGTCCAAAAGGAGAGATCAGCATGACCCAATCTGGCATGACCCCACAACCCGGCATGACCCCACAACCCGGCATGACCTACCCCGACGTCCGCACTTTTAGCTTCACCGCCCCGGAGGAGGCGCTCGTCGACCTGCGCCGCCGCATTAACGCGACCAAGTGGCCGGAACGGGAAACCGTGACGGATGCATCCCAAGGTGTGCAGTTGGCGATGATGCAGACACTCGCGCGCTATTGGGCGACCGAGTACGATTGGCGCAAGGCCGAGGCGAAGCTCAACGCGCTGCCACAGTTCATGACCGAAATCGATGGGCTCGACATTCATTTTCTGCATGTGCGCTCGCGACACGACGGTGCGTTGCCGCTGATCGTCACGCACGGCTGGCCCGGCTCGATCATCGAGCAGCTCAAGATCATCGACCCGCTGACCAATCCGACGGCACACGGCGGGAGCGCAGCGGATGCCTTCCACTTAGTGATTCCCTCGATCCCGGGCTATGGTTTCTCCGGCAAGCCAACCACGACTGGCTGGGGCCCTGACCGGATCGGGCGTGCCTGGGTCGCGCTAATGCAGCGCCTAGGCTACACGCGGTTTGTGGCGCAAGGTGGCGATTGGGGGGGAATGATCACGGATGTGATGGGGACGCAGGCGGCTCCGGAACTGCTCGGCATTCACCTCAACTGGGTGTTCGCCGTTCCCCCAGACATCGACAAGGCCATTCAGACCGGGAGCCCGCTGCCAACTGCTCTCTCAGCCGACGAACGACGGGCGTGCGACCAACTCGCCTTTTTCTACCAGAAGGGCGTGGGCTACGCCCTCGAGATGGCGAACCGCCCACAGACGTTGTATGCGCTCGCGGATTCCCCCCTCGGCCTGGCTGCCTTCCTGCTCGACCACGACGCGAAGAGCCTCGCGCTCATTGCACGCGCGTTCGACGGACAAACTGGTGGCCTGACACGGGACGATGTCCTCGACAACATCACGCTCTATTGGCTGACGAATACGGCGGTCTCGTCGGCGCGCATCTATTGGGAAAACAAGTACAGTTTTTTCGAGCCGAAGGGGGTCGCCATCCCGGTTGCGGTGAGCGCCTTTCCTGACGAGGTCTGTACGATGCCGCGGAGCTGGGCGGAACGGGCCTATCCCAAGCTCAACTACTACAACAAGCTCGAGAAGGGCGGCCATTTCGCCGCCTGGGAACAGCCTCAAGTCTTCTCGGAAGAGATTCGCGCGGCGTTCCGCTCGCTGCGCTAGGGGGGAATACCGAAGCGGCGCAGGGCGGGTAGTGTGCGACTGGAGCTCAATGTCAGCAGAGGCAACGACGACCAAACTCGCCATCCGCCCCTTCCGCTTCACCACGTCGAACGAGGTGCTCGCCCTCCAAGAAGCCCACCGGCGTTTACCCACGTGGTGATCAAAGGCGATGGCTGTTGACTGGATACGCATCGGCGTTCGGATGCATAAATGCGAGGGGCGGTTCTACACCGTCCCTCGACAGAGGAAGGAATTCCGCGTGTCAGACCCGATCAACTATCGAAGCCATGGGCTGGTGAGCGCTGACGACCTCGCGCTGGCCAACGCTAACTTCGACGTGCTCGACACACTGGACGCAACACTTGGCGGTAATGCAGCAAGTGAAGGGAACTTCCCCTCACTCGCGGGCGCGACCACCTGGCTCAACTCGGCGCCCTTAACGCCAGAGGCGTTGCGAGGCAAGGTTGTCGCCGTCGATTTCTGGACCTACACCTGCATCAACTGGCTGCGGACCCTGCCGTATCTGCGCGCATGGGCCAAGAGATACCAGGATCACGGGCTGGTTGTGATCGGCGTCCATACCCCGGAGTTTCCCTTCGAGCATGACCTGGAGAATGTCCGCCACGCCATGAAAGATATGCAGGTCGACTACCCAGTGGCAGTCGACAACGACTACAGGATCTGGAGTGCATTCAACAACCACTATTGGCCGGCGCTCTATCTCGTCGACGCGCAGGGGCGCATACGCCACCACCAGTTCGGCGAGGGTAACTACGAAGAAGCGGAACGCAGCATCCAACAACTGCTGGCGGACGCGGGTGACGAGAGCGCCGGGTATGAACTGGTCACGCTTGACGCCCATGGCCCCGAAGTCGCGGCCGATTGGGACGATCTGGGTTCTGGAGAGAATTATGTTGGCTACGCGCGCACCGACGGCTTCGCCTCGCCGGAAGGCGCGGTCGTGGACGAGCGCCACGTCTACATGATCCCTGAGCGCCTGAGCCGTAACGAGTGGGCGCTTGAGGGCGATTGGACAATGGAGCGGGGGTTCGCTGCGCTGCATGCAGCCAACGGGCGCATCGCCTACCGCTTCCACGCGCGCGATCTGCATCTGGTGATGGGGCCGACAACGCCCGGAAGCTCTGTGCGCTTTCGCGTGCGCCTCGATGGGCAGGCGCCGGGAGCGGCGCACGGCAGTGACGTGGATGCGCACGGGGATGGTGTGGCGAGTGAGCAGCGGCTGCATCAGCTGATCCGCCAACCAGGGAGCATCGCCAACCGCACGTTCGAGATCGAGTTCCTCGACCCAGGCGTGGAGGCGTATGCGTTCACCTTCGGCTGATCTGAAGAAGTGTTTTAGAAATCTTGGAGAGTGGCGCCCGTTTCCAGGTGGCTCCGCGCGGGAGCGCGAACGCTGTGACGTCGTTCTTGAAGGATGTCGCCTATTTGGCAGGAGGTCTGAATATCGAGGGTGCAGGCTACTGAGGTCCGTAGTCATATGGACCCGTAGCACTTACCAGGGGGATTGCGTCACCTTCGTACTGCACGATTGGGATCGGCGCTGGATTTCGACCGGGCATATCGCCATCCAGCAGCCGTAAGCAGCATCGCCTACATCGAGGCGATCGTCGCGCCGGGCGCCTGGAGCGAATTACCCGAACCTGCGCGCCAGATCTTCCAGGCGTTGCGGTCCCCGGCGGGGGAACAGATGACCTTGGAACAGAACGTCCTCCTCGCGGCCAACCTGACAACACGCTGCCGCGGCGGCCGAGGGAGGAAGAGCTGGCCCAGTACCGGCGCCCGTTTGCCGAAGCCGACGAGGCGCGTCGTCCCATGCTCACTTGGGCGTGTCAGCTCCCCTTCGACGACGAGTCGGCCGACGTGGCCGAGATCGTCACCGCCTATGGGGCATAGCCAGCCGACAATCCCATCCCGAAGCGCTTCATTCCGAGCGACCAAGGCATAATACCGCCGAGCGTGCTCACTGTCTGCCGCGCCTGGCCCATGCCACACGAGTTCACCGCGCGCGGGCGCTCTTACCCCCAGGAGAGCGCCCCGGATAAGGTGGGCCAGGCTCTCGCGACCTAAACGCACACCCTCGACGAGACGAAGTTAGAGGACACAGTATGAACACGACGAGCAAGGACACGACCATGTCAGCGCCATCGATGCGGGTCGTCCAGATTCATCGCTACGGCGGACCTGAAGAGCTCAAGCTGGACGAGCGACCACGACCAGACCCACAGGCAGGCGAGGCGCTCGTACAAGTCCACGCGGCCGGCGTGAACCCGGTCGACTGGAAGATCCGCCAGGGCGTGATGCAAGCGATCCAGCCGGTGACGTTCCCCTTCACGCCCGGCATCGAGCTGGCGGGCGTGGTCGCAGCGGTTGGCCCCGAGGTGAGGTCCTTTGCGCTTGGACAGGCCGTCTACGCACAGGTTGCGGCGGGCGCCTACGCCGAGTTTCTGGCGGTGGGCGTTGAGGCGCTCGCGCCCAAGCCGGAGCGGCTGACCTTCATCGAGGCTGCCGCGACGCCGGTCGGGGCGAGGACGGCCTGGCGAACGTTGTTCGATCACGGCCACCTGGCCGCTGGCCAGCGGGTGCTGATCCAGGGGGCGGCAGGCGGGGTGGGCCAGTTCGCCGTTCAGTTGGCCAAGTGGCGCGGCGCCGAGGTGATCGGCGCTGCCGCCCCAGAAGATCTCGCGTTCGTGCGTTCCCTGGGCGCGGACATGGTCGTGGACTATACCACAACTCCGGTAGAGAGCGTGGTCAATGGAGTTGATCTGGCGCTGGACACAGTTGGGGAGGCGACTTTGCGCAGTTCGATGGCGGTCCTCAGGCCAGGGGGCGCGCTGATCTCGATAAACGGGGTCCCGTCGCAGCAGGAGGCGCAGGCGCGCGGCGTACGCGCGCTGATGAGCCGCGGACCGGCGACCGTCTCGCTGCGGACGCTGACCCTATTGATCGAGGAGGGCCATCTTCGGGTGACGGTCGGGAAGACATTTGAGCTCCGTGATGTCCAACAGGCGCATGAGGACGGTCAACGCGGTCACGTACGCGGGAGGATTGTGCTGCGCATTATGAATGAGCTGAGCGGCTAGAGCGCCTCTACGATGCGGGAATGCCCCATGCCATCGTCGTCTTGCCCGACTGTTTCACGCGCTACGGCGGCAGCCAGTACATCAACTCCGGGGCGACGGGTCGCTACGAGGACTACGTGATTGACGAGATCATCCCCTGGGTGGATGCGCACTACCGGACGCTGACGACACCGCAGTCGCGGGGTGTCTTCGGCAAGTCGAGCGGCGGCTATGGCTTGATGATCCTGGGCATGCGCCACCCCGAGGTGTTTGGCGCGCTGGCCTGCCATAGCGGCGATATGTTCTTCGACCTCTGCTATGCGCCCGATTTTCCGAAGGCCTGCAACCGCTTCAACACATTCGGCGGCGTCAAGGCATGGTGGAAGCAGTTCGAGGCGCAGGTGAAGAAGAACGGCGCCGATTTCGACGCGCTGAACATCCTGGCGATGGCGGCGTGCTACTCGCCCGATCCCAGCGCGCCGCTCGGCATCGCTCTGCCGATGGACCTGCACACCTGCGAACGCACCCCCGACGTCTGGGCGCGCTGGTTGGACTGGGATCCGGTGGAGCTACTTGACCACGAGTAAGCGCAGGTGACGCGGGACAGTGCTGGCACAGTATACTTAAGATGGCGGCGGCGTATGCCCCTGCCGATGGCGTAGATGGGACGACTAGCCAGATTGAGGAGAACGTGTGTGTCTATCTCCAGCTCCATGCATGAAGACATCGAAGAAATCCTGATCTCCGAGCCAGTGCTTCAGGCGCGTATCGGCGCGCTGGCTTCGGCCATCCAGGAAGATTACGCCGGTCGCCAGGTCTTGCTGGTGGGGATTCTTCGTGGCGCGATGATGTTCATGGCCGATCTGGCGCGCCAGCTTGATATGCCGCTAGAGATGGACTTCATGGCGATCAGCAGCTACGGCAGCGCGACGGAGTCTAGCGGCGTGGTGCGCATCCTCAAAGACCTGGACACCTCGATTGAAGGGCGACATCTCCTCATCGTCGAAGACATCATCGATAGCGGGCTGACGTTGAAGTATCTGACGGAGAACCTGGCCCGCCGCAATCCCGCCAGTATCGCCGTCTGCGCTCTGCTGGATAAGGTGAAGGCGCATGGCGACGACATCATTCAGCCGCAATACACCGGCTTCAACATCCCCAGCCGCTTCGTGGTCGGCTACGGACTGGACTACGCGCAGAAGTACCGCAACCTGCCATATATCGGCGTGCTCAAGCCAAGCGTGTATACAGGGGAATAGTCACACAGTGACGACCCACAGCGCATAGGCCACGCGCGCGGGAATCGTCAATTGCGAGCCGTCGGCCAGCGCGAGCGCCGCGTCGCTCTCGTCGGGCTGTGGCGCCCCGCTGACCAGCGAAAGCCGCGTGCCGGGGACAATGCCGCGGTCGTGCAGATAGTGGATGATGGCCTCTTCGTCCTCGACCACCTCCGAGACCAGCAGCAGTCGCATCGGCTGACCTGGCGGGGCAAGCAGCAGGCGAATCGCGCCCTGGTCCCTCAGGTAGTTGCGCGCATCGGGAACCGAGCCGGGGATTGGGTTGCCATGAGGGCATGTGGTGGGCTGGCCAAGCGAGGCGACCACCCGCTCCTCGACCGCGCCAGAGATATAATGCTCTAGCCGCGTGGCCTCCTCATGCACCTGATGCCACTGCATGCCGAGCATATCCACCAGAAAGCGCTCGGTCAGGCGGTGACGGCGCAAGACACCCTCAGCATGCGTCACGCCCTTGGGGGTCAGCGTCACCTGGCGCTTGCTATCCATCTCGACGTAGCCGTCGCGCACCATCCGCTTGAGCGTCTCCGTCACTGTCGGCGGCGCGACCCCGAACTTTTCCGCCAGCCGCGCGCCGATGACGATATCGCCCTCCATGCTCATGTTATAGATCGTTTCGAGGTATTGCTCGACTACCTCAGACGCCTTCGCGTCATGCGCAACCGTCTCGCTCACGTCGCCGCTCCTGCCTATCTCGCATGTGATAGCCGTATTATCACATATTCCGCGCAATGAGCATACGAGCGGTAGTTACGAGCACCTCGAAGCAGCATGTCTGCGCTTGATGAGCACATAGGCAAACAGCGCGGCGAAGAAGACCGCCTCCGTGCCGAAGGTGGTGTAGAGTTGTACGTCTGAGATTGCTCCTGGCATCGCATGCTGAAAGAACAGAAAACCCAGGACAAGTATGCTCGTAACCATAGCGGCATAGACGAGCGCGCGCGGTGCAGTAAGCGGAAAAATCCAGCCCTCAGCGTCCGCGACTGAGGCATCGTTTGCGGCGACTGGAGTAGCTTCCGGGCGCATAGGCGGCTCATCATAGCTCGGCCATTTGGCGGGCCACAACGCGATCTTCGCTATCAAGTACGGCAGTCCCACGATCAACATCACTGCGAGAAAGAATGCGGCCAGAATCCCAATGATGACCAGGAGATCCGCCAACCCAAACAGAACCAGTATTTCTAATCCAATGCCGATAAATAGCAGGAATCCGGTGGTGAAGAGGGAGACAGCCAGCAACCAGTATCCTTGTTTAAGCACGCTCATTCTTATACTCACTGCTCGCTCTTTACACTCACCAGCAGCCAATTGCCGTAAGGAGAGTATAGCAGAGTGCGAAATGCTACCCCAGCCCATGCTCGCGCGCCCAGAGTGCGGCCTGCGTCCGGTCGCGTAGCGCCAGCTTGCCCAGGATGTTCGAGACGTGGTTCTTGACCGTGCCCTCGGTGATGAAGAGCGCCTCGCCGATCTCGCGGTTGCTCGCGCCACGGGCGATATAGCCCAGAATCTCGCGCTCGCGGTCGGTCAACTCCTCGCCCATAGGCAGCGTGGAGGCAGAACCAGATGCGCCGGAGCGTTGCGCGGTGGCGGCGGTGTCGGGCTGGGCCAGGTGCGCCACCAGCTTCGCCGCGACCGATGGCTGCAAGGGCGAGCCGCCCGCGTAGACCACGCGAATCGCGTCGAGCAGCTCGGCGGCTGAGGAGTCTTTGAGCAGGTAGCCCTTGGCTCCGGCGCGAATCCCCCGAAACACATATTCCTGGTCGTCGAAGGTGGTCAGGATAAGCACGCGCACGCCCGGCCAGCGCTCGCCGATCTGTTCGGTCGCCTGCACGCCGTCCATGACCGGCATGCGGATATCCATCAGCACGACATCGGGCAGCGCGCCGATACGCTCCAACTCGGCGATGCGCGCCAGCGCCTCCTCGCCGTTGCCCGCAACCCCGACAACCGCGATGCCGTTTTCGAGTTCCAACAACCGTTGAAAGCTCTGGCGCAGGAGCATCTGATCGTCCACAATCAGCACGCGGATCGCCCCGGCCGTCTCCTGTTGCTCGGATTGCCCTGATGCTCCGCTAGTCATTGGCCCGCCTCCACCTTTGGATCGCCGCTGGCGACGAGCGCGCCCAGTGTCGTCCCTGATGTCACGCTTGATGACGCTATGTCCGCAGGTGTGGCGAAGGTCGCCGTTGGCAACCGAACCTCCACGCGCCAGCCAGCCCCCGGCTCTGGCCCCGCCGCGACGCTGCCGCCCACCAGCGCGATCCGCTCGCGAATGCCCTGCAAACCGAAGCCTGAGGAAGTCTCCTTCGCGCCATTGGCAGGATGCGGTCCGTTGTCGAGCACCGTCAGCTCCACCTGCCCGCTATCGGGCGTGCCATCGGCATTGGTATCTACCTCGCCATCCACGCGCAGTCGCACCAGCACCTTTGTCGCCTGGGCATGCTTGCGGATGTTGGTGAGCGCCTCCTGCACGCAGCGGTAGAGGGTCACGCGCACCTCGGGCGCGAGTCGGTCAATATCGTCTTCCGCATCGAGGATGATCTCCGTCTCCGGCAGCACCGACTCGAACTCGCGCACCAGCCGCGCCAACGCCTCCGTGAGCGTCAGGCGCGATAGATCGGTTGGACGGAGCGCGCTCACCGACCGTCGCACCTCCGCCAGAGATTCCGCCGCGGCCCGTCGCGCCTCCACCAGCTCTTCGTGCAGGCGCGGATCGTGATGCTCTTCGAGCTTGAGCGCCGTCTCGAGCTGGACAGCGAGAATGGTCAGGTAGTGGCCGAGCGTGTCGTGGATCTCGCGCGCCATGCGGTTGCGCTCGCGCGTGACGGCTAGCTCCTCCACTTGATCGGCATGCGCCTGAAGCTGCTCCTGCGCGGCCTCCAGCTCGACAACCAGCGCCTCGGCCCGCTCGCGCTGCTGGCGTTGCTGGCGCATGAAGAGCGGAAAAGTAAAGGCGTAGAGCAGCGCGGGCGCAAGTGTCAGTTGATTCTGCAGGATCGTGACAGGTGGGAGTCCGAGCGAGGCAAGCAGCAGCAGCAGCATCGTGCCAAGCGCAATCATCCCCCCAAGAAGCAGCGCCGAACGAGTCGGATACACCAGCATGAAGACGACAATCGTCACCACCGGCAGCAGCCAATCGAGCGACATTCCTACAAAGATGAGCGCAACCGCCCAGAACGTTGCCACCGCCAGCCCGAGCATCAGCAGATGTACCTGATTCGTCGTGAAGGCATCGCTAAAACTGGTCAACAGGATGAAGCAGGCAAACCAGAGGACGTTGGCTGCGGTGAAAGCGAGAAAGCCAGACATCGTCAACGGCTGTGTGGTAAGCAGCGTGAAGATATAGCCCGCAAGCGCGGTAATAAAACCCAGCGCATTGAGGAGCATGCCGGGATTCGTATTACCATCGTCGTCCAGTGTTGGGAGCAGGTCAGAGAATATGCGCGTAACTCGCCGTAGCATGCTGGCCCTCCAGAGCGCGAAGATGTGATGACGCGCCGCTGTCGCGCTCTGGCATCATTATAGCCGCACGCAACCGTGCCGACATATGCCGCACGTCATGTCGCATACGGGTACCGGTATGCCCTGAGTCATGGCGCTCAGATGCCGCTCAGCTGAGGAACAGTGCCATGTAGTCTTCGTCGAAGTAGCGGTCGCCGATCTTGAGCGCCCGTGGTTCCCGCCCAAATGGCTCGAAGCCCATGGCGAGGTAGAGGTTGCGCGCGGGGATATTGGTGGCGTTGACCGCGAGCATCAATTGCTCGATATCGGGCGTCGCCCGCGCTTGAGTGATTGCGGCGTCGAGCAGCATTCGTCCCAGTCCGCGGCCACGAACTTCCGGCGCGACATACATGCCAAGGATATCCGCCTTGTGCTCCGCTTTGACGCCATCTTGGCGACGCAACCGGACCATGCCTGCCAGCCTGCCCGCGTCGTCGAAGCCACCGAAAGCCGTCATGCCGTCGGTCACAAGCCTGACCATCGTCTGCTCCAATGGCCGCGCGTTCTCTTCTTCCCAGGAGGAGCCGAACGCCTCTGGCTCTTCCCGCAGCGCGCGCAACCGCAGCGTTCGATATTCCTCGGCGTCGTCCGCCGTCAGTATGCGTATCTCCAAACGAGATGCTCCCGTCGCAATAACCATAACATCCTTCGCCTGTAGCAGTATGCGCCAACCTCGGCTGTGGTGTCCACCTGGCTGCCCACTCGTGCGCGCTACTCGCCGATCAGCGCCATAAACTCGGCGCGTGTGGCGGCGCCCCGCTGGAAGACACCGCGCATGGCGCTGGTGACGGTTAGGCTGCCCGGCTTCTTGATGCCGCGCGCTGTCATACAGAGGTGGTCCGCTTTGATAACAATGGCGACGCCAGCGGGTTCGAGCGCCGACATGATGGCGTCGGCGAGCTGGCTGGAGAGACGTTCCTGAAGCTGCGGGCGGCGGGCGAGGATTTCGAGGGCGCGGGCCAGCTTCGAGAGGCCGACGACACGCCCGTTGGGGATATAGCCGATATGCGCGACGCCATGGAATGGAAGGAAGTGATGCTCGCACATGCTGTAGAAAGGGATATCCTTGACGATGACCATCTCCTGATGGCCCTCCTCGAACCCCACTTGCAGCACATCCTCCGGGTTCTGATGCAGACCAGCAAACACCTCGGCGTACATATCGGCCACTCGGCGCGGTGTCTCACGTAGCCCCTCACGTTCGGGGTCTTCGCCCAGCGCCAGAATAATCTCGCGCACGGCGCGGCGCATGCGGGCGATATCAAACGGATTCGGCTCTACCTCACGCTCCTGAACTGCCATCTTTACTCTCCATCCATGTGTATTGGCGCCCATTCGGATTCAGCATGTCTGCACATTCTCCGTCAGGCTCTTCTTTGCTTCACATTCGATAGTATAGCGCCGGGTTACATCTCGCTGCGATTCTCCGCGATGCCACTGGCAATTTGCTACACAAAACGTGGCCACAATGGCCCAGTGGTATGGTATACTATGCACAATTCCGCCGCAGTGTCGCGTTCGCGGATGCCTGAGCTTCCGGCGATGCACGGTAGCGCGAAGTTGCGCACCGAGGCCTATCTTACCTTGCGCTGTTACGCGAGAGGAGGCCTGAGATGCGTTGTGAAGAGTGTGGTCGCGTGATCGACAATGCCGAGATGTGGCGTCTCGGCGGCGACCCGAATGCGCCAACGTCGCGTTCGATGCTTCAGATGTGCTGGGAATGCCGGATGAAGGGCGTGCCGAAGCACCGGCAGCGGGCAGAGATGGAGCCAGTCGCGCTCAGCGAGACGGCAATCGCCGATATCAACGAGGCGGCGCGCGCGTTCCAGCCTGGCGCGGCGTAGGTTGCATAGGTTGTATGGGTCGCACAGTGTGTAGCACGACCTGTAGCGCAGTCTCGTAGAGTTGTAGCGGTGAGGCGTTCCCAATAGCGGGGACGCCTCCGTATTTTCCGTCAGAAAAATAGCGCTCGGGCAGCCATCACCAAGATATGGGAACAAGAAGGCAATGATACCACCAGATCAGGACTTTGCGGCGCGCGTGCGCAGTAGCTTTGGCCGGCAGCAGGCTATGGCGCTGCTGGGCGCCCAGATGACCGAGGTACAGGCTGGCATGACGGCGATCACGCTGCCATTTCGCGAAGCGCTGACGCAACAGCATGGCTTTGTCCACGCGGGCATCATCGCCGCCATTGCCGACTCCGCCTGTGGCTATGCCGCGCTGAGCCTGATGCCGCCAGACGCGGGAGTGCTCACCATCGAATTCAAAGTCAATCTGCTCAACCCGGCGGCGGGCGAGCGTTTCGTAGCGCGGGGCCGGGTGGTGAAGCCAGGGCGCACGATTATGGTCTGCACAGGCGAGGTGGTCGCCGAGCGCGCGGATGGCGCTCAGCAGACGGTAGCGCTCATCCAGGCGACGATGATGGTCGTGCGCGACCGCCCCGCCGTCTCGGATTAGAGCGCTTATTCCGCCGCGATGCCGCCATCCACCAGGAAAAGCTGACCTGTGGCGAAGCTGGAGGCGTCGGAGGCGAGGTAGAGCGCGATCCCGGCAATCTCCTGTGGCTGGCCGGGACGGCCCAGCGGCGTCGCCTGACGGATCGCGTTGCCGAAGAAAGGATGCTCCAGTACCCCGGCGGTCATATCGGTGGCGATGTAGCCGGGGGCGATGGCGTTGACGCGGATGTGATGCCTGGCCCATTCGAGCGCGAAGGTGCGCGTAAGCTGCGCAACAGCGGCCTTGCTCGCGCCGTAGACCGCCATCCGCGGCGTGCCGACGACCGAAGCGACCGACGCCAGCGTGATGATCGAGCCGCCGCCCTGCTCAGCCATCCGTGCGGCGACGTTGGTGCAGAGGAAGAAGGTCGCCTTGACGTTGGTCGTCATGATCGCGTCCCACTCGTCCTCGGTGACCTCCGTGCTGCGCTTCCAGATCGGGCTGATACCCGCGTTGCTCACCAGCACATCGACCTTGCCAAAGGCCTCGTAGACCTGATCGACTGCCCGCCCAAGCTCATCCAGCTTCGTCAGGTCGGCGGTGACGGTGATCGCCTGCCGCCCGCGCGCCCGCACCTCTTCCGCCACCTGCGCCAGCTGGTCAGCCGAGCGCGAAACGAGCGCCACATCCGCGCCCGCATCGGCCAGCGCCAGGGCGATGACGCGCCCCAGCCCGCGGCTCGCGCCGGTCACCAGCGCATGTCGTCCGGTGAGCGAGAACTGATCGAAGACGCTTGGCGTCCTGGCGGATGTCTCCTCGGACATGGCAGGGGTCTCCTTCTTTACGTTACCCGGCGATGCTGCGCACATGCTCCGGGTTGCGAGTGGTTATGATCTCGTAGCCATCGGCGGTGACGAGCGCCATATCCTCCAGCCGGACGCCGCCCCAGCCGGGAATGTAGATGCCTGGCTCGTTGCTGATGACGCTATTCGGCTCCAGTTGCTCGCGCTTGGCCAACTCGGCGTCTGCTTCGGGCGTCTGCACACGCAGCGTCGCGGTGACAGGCAGCTCGTGGATCGCCAGCCCGATGCCATGTCCCAGGCTATGGAAGTATTGCTCGCCGTAGCCCGCGTCTTCGATAACCTTGCGCGCCGCCATGTCCACGTCGCGCCCCTTGCGCACGCCATCGGCCAGCGCCTTGAAGCCCGCATCCTGCGCCTCGCGGACAATAGCGTATAACTCGGTCAGCTTCGGGTCAGGCTCGCCGATGCAGAACGTGCGAGTGGTGTCGGAGCAGTAGCCGTCCACACGGCAGCCGAAGTCGATGAGCAGCGGCTCGCCAGGGCGCACCGGACGGTCGGTGGGGACGGCGTGGGGTTGCGCGCCGCCGGGGCCACAGGCGACGATGGTGGGGAAGCTGGTCCCGCTGGCGCCTAGCTCGATCATGTGCTGTTCCAGCAGGGTGGCGATCTCGCGCTCGGTCATCCCCACCTTGATCTCATCCAGCAGTTGCTCGAAGGCCTGGTCGGCGACATCGGCGGCGCGGCGCATGATGGCGATTTCCGCCGCGTCCTTGACCGCGCGGACCAACTGCACCATGTCGTCAGCGGGGATAAGCTCGGCGTCTGTTCCTAGCTCACGATTCAGGCGGCTGTAGCGGTCGTAGGAGATCCAGTCTTTCTCGAATCCTAGCCGCTTTGTGCCGTCGGTCTTGATCGCTTCGGCGACCACGCTCCACGGCGCCGCCTTATCGGTGGATAGCACCTGCACGCCGCTCGGCACGATCTCGTCCTCGACGCCGCTCAACTGGAACGTGCCTGCCACCAGGCCAAAGGTGTTCGGCGTCACCAGCACCCAGCCGGACGACTCGGTGATGTCGCCGTCGTGGGCGGTGAAGCCCGTCAGGTAGCGCCGATTATACTGGCTCGTGATGAGCAGGCCATCAAGCCCGGCCTGCGCAATCGCCGCGCGCGTCCGCGCCAGTCGCTGTCCGAAGTCTGCCTCTGCCATGGGGTAGGTTGTCCTCTCCAAACTCTGGGATAATCTGGAATGTATTCCACCAACGTCCACCAGGAAACCTGCTGTTCGCTACTCATGAGTATGACATGCGTCTGCCACAGTGCGCCAGCCATCACCATGTCACCAGGTGTTCAGGCGGGTCTCACCAGACTTCATCCGCCATCGTCGCCGTACTGCCGCCGCAGGTCGTGCACCTCCTCCGCACGCCCCAGGGAACGGCCTTGCAGCCAACGATCGAGGCGGCGCGTTTCGAATCGATGCGCCTGGGCTGCCCGCTCATGGAGGCGCGACTCCTCACGATAGCGCGTCTCTGCCTCCGCGAGCATCTGTAGGCCTTCCAGTCGCTTTCCCCGCTCCTCGATGAGAAATTGCCCGAGGAGCGAATAGGTAGCCGCTATCTCATCGATGACATCCGTCTCATCGGTTGCGCGAGGGGAAGGCATGTTTTCGGGCGTAAGCCTGAGCGCTACGGCCAGGCTCTCGCGATACAACGCCTCTGCCTCATCGAGGTTGCCGCGCCCGATGGCGCATTCCGCCAGGTAGCCGAGATAGCGCTCTTCCTCAAAACGATCACCAGCCGAGCGGGCCAGAGCCAGCGCTTGCGTGAGATACTCTTCCGCTTCCGCGTGGCGCTCTTGCCCGTTGAGCCAGAAACCGATGTTGCCGAGCGCCTTGCCTTCCGCAAGCTGGTCGCCCTTGTTGCGGGCCTTCTCCAGATTGTTGCGCCAGTCCCGCTCGGCCCGCACCGCAAATGGCACGCGCCCCTCTGCCTTCTGCCGCCGGTCCTCGGCTATCCACTCGCGTATAACGTCCCAAATCGCCCAGATACAGCCGACCACCAGCAGCCCGGCGATATCGATAGTGGGCATGCCAAAGAAAATGCGGTACTTCGCCTGCAAGATATGCTCACTGACAGCATTGGCAATCAGCCAGATATAGAAGAATAGCGTGGCTACACCATACACGGTCAGCAGAAATCGCGGGATGCGTATCCACCAGGGGCGCGGGTAGCGCTGCTTCCGGCCAGTTGATGGGCCTTCGCCTGTTATCGCGTTATTGGGATGTGAACTAGGTTCCGTCATGTGAGCCGGTCCGACATGTTTTATCCGCTTTTCACTGTGCATGATGGACAGCGACCGTAAGGGTAGCGGTAATCCTCGTTCGGCACAGTACCATGTCGTCCATGTGCGGTCAATCGCGCGTTCTCTTTGAAGCGGGATGTGTCTTACGCGGGCGATAGCTGCCCTGGTTGCTGATCTGCCACCAGTGAGCGGTAGCGCAGGACGAGGAAGACGATGAACGCGAACCCGCACACCATGTTGAGATAGCCAATCGCAAAGACCGTGAAGAGCAGCGGATCACGATTTTGCAGGTGGAAGAACGGCGCGAAGCCATGCGCTACCTGATTCACCATGTTGAGGAAGTAGAAGATGAACTCAGTCAGCAGGAAGGTCAGCAAGAGCCAGTAGCCGGTCAGGTTGCCGCGCCGCGCCAGCAGGAGCCAGCCCGCCAGAAACCAGACGAACGTGGCCACCAGCAGCGATGTGCCAAAAAGCGGCGGCAGCGCCCGGTGTGGCAGGTAGTAGAGGTGGAGATAGTAGGGGATTTGCGCGAGATAGTTCGCCCCAACGACCACTAGAATAGCGTCCATGGCGACTCTGTTCGCCAGATTCTTCATGCTGCCCTCCATGCGCCAGACAAAGCGCTGACAGTTAATCTCCTTGCTATCGCCATTGTATGTCATATGCAGGCCGGAACGCTGCCCGGTTTGTCGCATGATTGTCGCATGTCTGTCGTGAATATGTCGCGGGGGAATGTAACGCCAGGTCAGCTTCTCTTCTCGCGGCGCACGATGTGGATATCAGCGCAGAGCGGCGCGTGCAGCAGGCGCTGGGCGACCGAGGGGTATAGGATCTCCTGCCACCAGCGACGTGGGGCAGGCTGGCCAATGACGATGTGCGTCACATGCCGCTCGCTGGCGAGCGAGGCCAGCGCCGTCGCCACATCCGCACCCTCGATACACATTGTCTCGGCGCCCAAATCTTCAGCCAGTCGACGCGCCTCCGCCAATTCGGCATCCTGATTGCAGATCGCCAGATGGCCCGGCGGCACGACCACTACTGCGAGCAACTGCGCCTTCAGCCCGCGCGCCAGCCGCCAGCCACTCCGCAGGAGCCAGCGCGCATTGGGTTGCTTATCGAAGGCGACCATTACCAACTCGGCGGGTGTCGTTCGCGCGACGCCCTTACCGCGTTCGTCCTGCTCTTCCATGAGCATTTCCAGTTGCGTCTCAGTCTTTTCGGCGACGCGGCGGAGCGCCAGGTCGCGCAGGGCGGTGAGGTTGGCCTGCGAAAAGTAGTTCGCCAGCGCGCGCTCGGCCCGCTCCGGCGGGTACACGTTGCCATGCCGCAGCCGCGATTGGAGCGCCTCTGGCGCGATGTCTACCAACTCCACCTCGTCGGCCTCGTCCAGCACGCGGTCGGGTACCGTCTCGCGCTGGCGCGCGCCGGTTATCGCCTCGACGAGATCGTTCAGCCCCTCAAGGTGCTGAATGTTGAGGGTGGAGATAACGGTGACGCCTGCCGCCAGCAATTCCTCGACATCCTGATAGCGTTTGACGTTGCGCGAGCCGGGCGCGTTGGTGTGGGCCAGCTCGTCCACCAGCGCCACCTGGGGGCGGCGTTGCAGCAGCGCATCGAGGTCCATCTCTTCGAGCGTGACGCCACGGTAGGTCACTGGTCGGCGCGGGATGACCTCCAGATCGCCAATCTGCGCTGCCGTCAGCGGGCGGTTGTGCGTCTCGACGTAGCCGATGACGACATCCGTCCCCCGCGCTTTACGCCGCTGCCCCTCGTTGAGCATGGCGTAAGTCTTGCCAACGCCTGCGGCCATGCCGAGATATATTCGCAGCCTGCCCCGCTGTATCTGACCGATTGCGTGTGGCTCCGCCGTGGCAGCTGGGATCACGCCATCGGTCGCGTCGGGCATGTCGCGCAACTGGTAGCGGTCCAGCAGCTCGTCGGCGCTGGGCTTCGCGCTATCTGGCAAGCGCTTCTCCGTGGACACGGACGCCCGTCAACTTTCGCCATCGCGGCGATGCGCGGACGTGGCCGCATTGTGAGCCTCGTTCGAGGCTACTGATGGCCACGTTTCATGACGCAACATATGCCGGAAGCTCGCAATGGGCTGGCGCATTCCCCTGACAATGCGGGTGCGCATCGTCGTGTGCTGCTCACTTTCGTTATGCCATCGCCTCAGGCGGCGGCGGGCCGATGCTATCCGCTCTACCTCCTGAATCTCAGCTTGCTGGCTGGGTGTGGCGGGGACAAGCTGGTCGCCACTCCACACCCAGTATTCGATGTCATGGTCTCCATCCCAGGGATCGGGGAACGATGTCTCTTGTCTCGCGGCATCGTCCAACTCGCCCGACTCATCCATATCATCCACATGATCCATATCATCCATATCATCCAGATTGTCCGGTACACCGTTCCAGTCGTTCCAGCTTTTCATACAGCATCACCCTGCCTCTCACGCTTCTCACGTTTTCCGCACGACGCGCTATCCTTGCGACCCCGAAGCCGCATCCAGCGCAAGATTGAGATCGAGCACGTTGACCCGTGGCTCGCCAAATAGCCCGAGAAATCGCCCAGTGATATGTTGGTCGACGATGGCGCGCACCGCGGCCTGGCTCATGCCGCGCGCCTTCGCAACCCGTGGAATCTGGTAATAGGCGGCTGCGACCGAGACATCGGGGTCCAGGCCCGACGCTGACGCCGTCACCAGGTCAACCGGAATCGGCGTACCCGCTGGCACATCGGGATTCTCCTGCTTCAGCGCCGCGATGCGCTGCTGCACGGTCTGGGTCAGCGCGCTGTTGGTCGGCCCCAGATTCGAGCCGCCAGAGTTGTCGGCCTCATATGGCGCGGGCGTACCCTGGAGGTTCAGCGTCGCCGAGGGACGCCCGTGGAAGTATTGCGGCTGCGTCCAGTACTGGCCGATGAGGCGCGAGCCAACTGCTTTGCCGTTCTGATAGACCAGCGAGCCGTTGGCCTGCGACGGAAAGAGCGTCTGCGCGACACCTGTTGTCACCAGCGGATAGAGGATGCCCGCGATCAGTGTCAGCAGCAGCGTCAGCAGTATCGCTGGCCGGAGCTGGCGCAGAATGGCGCGGCGACCACTCTCTGGCGTTGGCTCTGCCTCGTCGGCGACTGCTGGCGTCTGCTTCTGGGTCTCCACCAATGTATTGCTCATAGGTAAATTCGCTTTCTCGTCTCAACAATCGCCTGCCAGCGTCTAGGCCGTCAGGTGGAGCAGTACCAGAACCATATCAATCAACTTGATGCCTACGAACGGTAGGATGATGCCGCCGACGCCGTAGAGCAGCAGATTGCGCCGTAGCAGCGCCGCCGCGCCCATCGGCCGATACTTGACGCCACGCAGCGAGAGCGGGATGAGCGCGACGATGATGAGCGCGTTGAAGATCACCGCCGAGAGCACCGCGCTATGGGGTGTCGCCAGCCGCATGATGTTGAGCGCCTGAAGCTGCGGGTAGGTGACGACAAAGACCGCCGGGATGATTGCAAAGTATTTGGCGACATCGTTGGCGATACTGAAGGTCGTCAGCGCGCCACGGGTGATGAGGAGTTGCTTTCCAACCTCGACGATCTCGATCAGCTTCGTCGGATTGGAATCAAGGTCCACCATGTTGCCCGCCTCTTTGGCGGCCTGCGTCCCGCTATTCATGGCGACGCCAACATCGGCCTGCGCCAGCGCGGGCGCGTCGTTCGTGCCGTCGCCGGTCATCGCGACCAGACGCCCGCCCGCTTGCTGCTCGCGAATCAGTTTCATCTTCGTCTCGGGTGTCGCCTGCGCCAGAAAATCGTCGACGCCCGCCTCATGGGCAATCGCGGCGGCGGTCAGCGGGTTATCGCCGGTAATCATCACCGTGCGGATGCCCATCCTGCGCAACTGGTCGAAGCGCGCGCTCATGCCGCTTTTGACGATATCTTTGAGCGCGATGACGCCCAGCACGCGCGGCGGCTCGGTCTCGACGCGCTCGGCCACCACCAGCGGCGTGCCGCCCGCCCGCGCGATCCGCTCGACTGTGGGCCGCAGGTCGCTGGGAATCGCGCCAACGCCCTCGCTGACCCACGCGATGATGGCGTCGCCCGCGCCCTTGCGCACCTGCCGCGCATCGTTCGTCTTCTGTGTGGCCCCGTTGCCTGCCATGTGCGCCACATCAACGCCACTCATCCGGGTGGAGGCGCTGAAGGGAATGAAGGTCATCTGGGTCGGGTCGCCGGTAGCCTTGCCATCGAGTTGATACTTTTCCTCGGCCAGCACGACGATGGAGCGGCCCTCCGGCGTCTCATCCGGCAGGGAGGAGAGCAGCGCCGCCCCGGCCAGCTCACGCTCGCTCACGCCGGAGACAGGGATGAACTCGGTCGCCATGCGGTTGCCCAGGGTGATGGTGCCGGTCTTGTCCAGCAGCAGCACATCCACATCGCCCGCCGCCTCCACCGCGCG
>DASUHD010000017.1:0-7782 GCA_036273675.1 Ktedonobacterales bacterium
GGCGCTGCCTCAGCAGAATAGCCAAGAGACTAGGCTACTAGCGTAGTTGAGGGGCGTTACCCGCGACTAGCGGGGATGCGATCCTTCGTCCGAAGGCGCCACGGCTGGCTCATCACGAGTCCGAAGGTTCCAGCGATGAGCATCACCACGATCGCTTCACTTGTAGTCGGCTTGTTGGTCATGAGATACACAATGCCGAGCAGCCAGGTTACGTATATGCTCAAAAACACTTCCAGCATCCGAGCTTGCGCCGTCACCCGACGAGCGAGTGTCTCTGGAAGTGGTCCATCTGGCGCGGCGAGCGCCTGCTTCGCGATGGAACGGACGCGCGGATCGATCACGAGCAGACCGAACGGCGCGAGCAGCATGAAACTGATGGTTGCCACGATAATCCACGTGGCGCTCGCGCCCCAGGCGGTCAGAGCCATGTAGAACCCCGCGATGCCGAGGATCACGATGCAGACCGCCGCCACATTCCCGGCGACGGTGATCAGTCTGGTCAGCACTCGTACATCCTCAGTGCGCCCTGCTCGCCGCAGCGCGACGGAGCCAAACACGATCGCTCCAAGACTCCCAAAGATGCCAACCGCGCCGCTAATATGCACAAATAGCGCGAGCCTGTAGAGGTCCATGAGAACTCCTTCAACGTATTGCGCGGCCGCTGCCGCTGCCGCCGTCGGTTTTCTCGGTCGCTGCTGGATCAGCCACCGTGCGGCGCCCAGTCTTCCACCTGTCCGGAAGAGCGGCAGACATGCACATGGGTGCGTATGGTGGACCATGGTGGGCCATCACGGGCGTCGCTGTCTCGACCACTTTGAATCAGGCAACCTCATGTCCAACCGTGATGATGGTGTTCCCAGTCCGAAGGCGCCAACTTCGGCGCTTGCGCTTGTCGCTCAGGGACTCCAGAGCGCGCCACGTACGATGCACGTCCGACTCGCAAGCGCATGAAATCCCAGGGATATAGGGATATGTTGAACAATATGAGCCTGCCCGACCTATGAGTCGGATTGTTCCTGTGCTCCGTTGTGGCCTGCTCTGTTGCTGGCTTCACTCAGACCAAGCAGCGTCACCTCGCCCCGATTTCCGTCGACCAGCACCAGCTGGCCGTCGTGCAGTCGTGCGGTGGCCTCGCCAGTTCCCACGACCGCTGGGATGCCATACTCCCGGGCGACCAACGAGGCATGGGCTGCCAGCGATCCACCGTCGGTGACCACCGCCGCGGCATGGCTAAAAAGCGGCGTCCACGCGGGCGCCGTCACCTGGGCGACCAACACCTCGCCCACCCGGAAGCGCGCGAAGTCTTCGGACCCGCGAACGATGCGCACCGGTCCCGTCGCGATGCCAGGACTGGCAGGCATACCGATCAGCACATCAGGCCCTCTCTGCGCTGGGGATATGCCAGGAGCACTGTCTGCACCTTCACCCGGGACGCGCATGGCGTTGGTTGCCCGCGCGATCACCCGCGCGCCCAGCGGATTCCCCAGCGCCAGCGGCGGACTGAGCCGTCGCTGCCGCTCCCACACCTGCCGTCGCGCAGCCACTGCCGGGCGAAGATCGTTCACCGACTCGCCGCCTTTGGCCTGACCCGCGCTCCGACCTGTGCTGCCCCCGAGGTGCGCAACGAGCTCGCTACGCGTCAGGAAGAAGACATCGTCTGTGCGCGTGATGGCGCCCTGTCGCTGCAATTCCTCCCCAAGCCGGAGAACGGCGCGCCGCATGAACGGCCATCCCAGGGTGAACCAGCTCGCCTGCTCTTCGCGCAGAATGGCGTACCGCTGCGCGAGCGCAAGGAGCCGGTCGAAGCGGCGTCGCAACCTGGGATGGCCGGCAAGCGCCTTCCTGCATACCGCCTCGGTTGCCTGGCGTTCCTCTGCCAGGCGCGTTCGGCGCTCGGCCAGCTCGCCCTCCGTCAGCGGAATTGGTAGCGCATCAGTCTCACCCAGCGTCGGGCGTATCCAGTCCAGGCTCTGGACCGCATAAGCCGGAGCCGCAGGATAGGGCGCAGGAAGTCCGACTGGCAGGCCAAGCAGCAGGTCCTGGTGGCTGCGGGCTGCCCGCTCTGGGAGATGCTTGCGGTAAAAGCGCGCGAGGGCGTGCTCAGCCTTCCACGCATGGCCACCAACCACGCTTAACGCCCAGAGATACTCACCAGCCGTGGTGGCGACTGCATCAACGGCGCGAATCAGGTCCACGGGAGAGTCGAAGGCAAGGTGAGCTTCGGAGGTAGCCACCAGTAGCTGGTAGCGCGGTAGCAGGTCATCCTGCCAGCGCCGCGCAACCGGGGCAATGAAGGGCCGTTCGGCGAGGTCTGGCCGGGTGGTGCTCAACGCGAGCGCCGCGATCTGGCGCGGATGGCGCGTGAGAGCGGTGACCACGCCACGGAGCGGCAATCCCCCGCCGACGGGCGACGAGAAATACCAGCCATGAGCGAGCACATGGTAGGGCGGTCGGGGACGCAGACCGAAGTCGCGCTCTTCAGTAGACACTTCGCCCTCCTCGATACGATCGAGCAGCCAGGTGTCGCACAGCGGTGTTACTGGCTCGGGGAGCCACTCACCCAGCCGGAAGTTGCGCATCCAGCCGCCGCCCACTGGAGACCGCCATGTGATAGCTTCGCCCGGTTCCTCAGACTCAGGAAGTGCGGTCATCGGCCGGGCCTGCAACACAAAGAGGCGCCCACCGGCATCCATTGCCCACTCGACATCCTGGGGCGCGCCGAAATCGTGCTCGATCCGCCGGGCAAGCACGGCCACCGCCAGCGCCTGATCCTTTGTGAGCGCACGCTCCGCACTCCGCTGGCAGACAGCCTCCGCGCCAGCGCCCTCACCACGCACGATCCACTCGTCAGCCAGTCCCTCGCCCGATACCAGCCGCTCGCCCAGGCCGCGAACTGCGCTGATGGTGGCCTCGTCACGGGCGCCGGTGAGCGGATTGGCGGTAAAGGCGACGCCCGCCGCCTGAGCGGGTACCATCTCCTGCACGACAACAGCCAGCGCGATGTCAGCAGTCCAGCCATGTTCGCGGCGGTAGGCGATGGCACGTGGGGTCCAGAGTGACGCCCAGCAGGCGCGCACGGCACTGAAGAGCGCTTCTGGTCCAGTGACGTTCAGAAACGTGTCGTGCTGGCCCGCAAACGATGCCGCAGCCAGATCCTCTGCTGTTCCCGACGAGCGCACCGCGACCGCTGCGACTCCGAGTCGTTCATAGGCCGCCAGAATCGCCGTACTCAGATCGGCAGGCAGCGGCGCCTGCTTGAGGCGCGCAGCCAGTAATTCAGGGTCGGATGTCTCCAGCCCATTCAGGGCATTGGCGAGGAGGGCAGCGCGATATGCCGCGGTGGTGATGACGAATCCCCGAGGAACTGGCAGTCCTCGCGTGACCATCCGCCGCAGGTTCACTCCTTTGCCGCCGAGCAGTTCGCCCAGATATCCACGCGTGTCGTCTATCGCGTTCGCTGTGGTCGCGACGTCGAGCCAGGAGATCCATGTCGTGTTGTTCATAACACCATCCCTCGAAGGTTCCTGCTAGCTTCCGCAACTGGATTCGGGCGTACACCAGCGCATTCACGCCTCAGGTTGGAGGCCACGCAGGAATATTGTGACGATGGACTCTACATACGCGTCGTCCGAAAGTTCCTCTACCTTCAAGACTGGGAGGAAAAGCTTGCCGCCGAGTTGGGGCAGCGTCATACCCACAAAGGCGCGCGCGCTCGCCCGCACGTCATGCGGTCGCAGCCGCCCAAGCTCAACCTGATGCGCGAGGTAGGATTCGATGAACGCCAGCACCCTGCCGATGACCCGGCCACCCAGCAAGTCAGCAATCTCGGGACGCCGGAGCGCCTCGGGAGCAAAGAGCCGCACCAGCCGCAGGGCCGCGGGGCGGTCAGCCATCGCCAGGTACGCGCGCGCCAGCAGCGGCAACACCTCTTCGGGAGGCCGTTCCAGTAATGCGTCGGGGTCGCTGATGACCTGTGCGATTGGCAGGTGACGCCCGAGCACCGCCTGAAAGAGCGCCTCTTTCGTGGGGAAATACCAGTAGATCAACGCCTGCGACGCTAACTTTGCCCTCTTCGCGATACCTTTGATCGTTGCGCCGCGAAACCCCTGGCTTGCGAACTCCTCAAACGCCGCATCGAGAATCTGGCGTTGCCGATCTTGTCCCTCCTGGCTTGCCGGTTGCTCGCCAAAGTCGCTTGGCTCGCGGGGCATGTCCTGTTCGGACGCTTTGGCGTGTTCGTCAACCATACCGACTCCTCCTCTTGATTGATCGTTCAAGTAAGATGATAACCTTGATTGAACGACTAGTCAAGTGCACATTCGGTAAGAAGGACACCGTCAGGTCAGGTTGTGCCAGGTTGGGGTATTGCGATACCGTGAAAGCGTAGATGCCAGAGTGAGCGTCCGAAACGATACAGACAATGTGCTAGAAGTGGAATCTCCTGGCTCCGGAAGAATCCAATGGCAATATTCGATGGATTCGCTGCCAGGTATACGGCGATGGAGTCACCCTTGCCGCGAGCCGCTGGTACCCAACCACCACGCCGACATCGCGGTACAATGGAGAGACGACATCTCTCGCCGGTGAGCGCCGAGCATCCCGGCATAGGAATTGAGAGTGGTGATAGAGGTGGCGCGGCTCCTCATCGTCGACGACGAACCAAATCTGGTGGACTTGTTGCATGACTACCTCAGCCGTGAAGGGCATGAGGTCGCCACCGCAGCCGATGGACCGTCTGGGCTGGAGATGGCGCGCACCTTCAACCCGGATCTCATCGTACTGGATGTGATGCTGCCGGGGATGGATGGCATCGAGGTGTGTCGGCAGATACGCCGCTTCTCCGATGCCTATATCTTGATGCTGACCGCGCGCACCGAAGAAATCGACAAGATCATTGGGCTGTCGGTCGGCGCGGATGACTATGTCACCAAGCCGTTTAGCCCCCGCGAGGTGGTGGCGCGAGTCAAGGCGCTGCTGCGGCGGCCTCGCACCGGTAGTGGGGATGCTGCCGCAGCTGTGGGCAGCACGCCACCCTTGCGCATTGGTTCACTCTTGATCGACGAAGACGCGCATACCGTCACGCGCGCCGGGAGTCCGGTTGATCTTACCGCCAGAGAGTTTGCGTTGCTGGTGACATTGGTGCGCCATCCAGGGCGCGTCTTTACACGAGCCCAGTTGTTGGAGCAAGTGTGGGGCGATGAGTATTACGATGACCACGTGGTTGATGTCCACATCGCCAATCTACGCAAGAAGCTCGAAGAAGACGCCGCACAGCCACACTACATCGCCACTGTGCGTGGGGTAGGATACCGCGTCTCGCCAGACACACCACACAGCACAGATGACGCCAGGACAGGAGCGTAAGGAGCATAGGCGTGCAGCGATCCGAACGACGATCCAGACAATGGTCAATGCGCCTGGCGATGCGCTGGGCCAAAGTTGGCCTGAGAACGAAGCTGTTCGTCTCTTACCTCGCCGTGGTCCTGATTGGCGTTGCGACGGTCTTCGTCATTATGTCCGCATTTGCTCCAGACTTCTTCCTGACATCTATGCAGTCGATGATGTCTGGAGGGGGTATGGGTGGCGGCATGATGGGCAGTTCAGGGGGACAGGGGCTATCTGGGTCTAATGTGACTGCGAGTCTCGATACCGCTTTCCGTCAAGCCTTGATGCAGGGTCTGCTCCTGGCGACTGTTCTGGCCACCGCCTGTGCGCTTGTCTTGAGCTATTTTGTCGCCCGACAAATCGCTCGTCCGGTGCAGCGCATGCTGACTGCGACCCAGCGCATCGGTGGTGGCCACTATGCCGAGCGGGTCATTGTGCCAGTCGCCAATTCGGGCGATGAACTGGGGCAACTCGCGGCGAGTTTCAACGAGATGGCCAGCGCCCTGGAGCAGACTGAACGGCGCCGCGTTGAGCTGGTCGGTGATGTGGCTCACGAGCTACGCACCCCGATTACGACGCTCACCGGCTATCTGGAAGGATTGCTCGATGGCGTGGTGGAGCCTTCGCCTGAGACGTGGGCGAAGCTCCATACCGAATCGCTGCGCCTGCGCCGCCTGGTGGATGATCTCCAAGAGTTGTCACGGGCCGAGGCGCGGCAGATGCCATTGCATATCACGCGCATCTTGCCGGAGAGTATCCTCAACGCGGCCCAGGAACGGGTCGCGCCGCAATTTACCGAGAAGGGGCTCGACTTACGGATCGCCGCGCCTACAGGCCTGCCCGCCGTATCGGCTGATGTTGATCGTGCCGTTCAGGTTCTGACGAACCTGCTGACGAACGCTCTGCGCTATACCCCAGCGCCGGGGCAGGTCGAGGTGAGTGTCACGCGCGAGGGCAGTATGCTGGCCTTTCAGGTACGTGACACCGGCGTGGGCATCGCGCCCGAAAATCTGTCGCGCGTCTTCGAGCGCTTCTACCGCGTCGAGAAATCACGCACGCGCGCCCTTGGCGGGTCCGGAATCGGCCTGACGATCGCCAAGGCGCTGGTCGAGGCGATGCATGGAACGATGCGCGTCGAGAGCGCAGGCCTGGGCCAGGGAAGCGCTTTCACCTTTACCTTGCCTCTTGCCGCATAACCTTAGACCTCAGTTGCCCTGCAGGCGTGCGATACAACGTCAGTCTGCTCTTTCCTCCATATACACCCCAGGTTTTTCAAGTTTTCCGAGCATCTCCTGACCCTACCTTGACCAAATCTTGATCTTCGCCGCATCTTCCCTTGATCTCGCTAGAGTACGCTCCTAACAGAGGATAGAGACACGAGATCTGATTGGCGTAGAGGAGGAAGGCGAGGGCGCAATGTTCGGCATGGCTGGCATGTTCGTAATGGTTCTCGTCTGGGCAGGATTGGTGCTCCTGGTGATCTGGGGCGCTGGTCAGCTCTTCCCACGGGAACGCCGCAACGATGATGAGGTGGCGCGTGAGGCGCTGGGTAGGCGCTTTGCCGCCGGAGAAATCTCGGACGCCGAGTACCAGCAGGCGCTACGCAGCCTGAGACACGAATAAATTGTGTTGGGTACGCACGGAGAGGGGGGAGGATCTCGTATGAAGACGCGATGGATTGTTGCCCTTGGAGCGCTGCTGTTGGTTGGAGCGTTAGTCGTAACTGGTATCGGCATGGCGCAGGCCTGGGGCCAACAGGGGTCACACAGATACGGCCCCGGCAGCATGATGGGATCTGGATCTGGCGGGATGATGGGATCTGGATCTGGCGGGATGATGGGATCTGGATCTGGCGGGATGATGGGATCCGGATCTGGCGGGATGATGGGTAGTTATCCTAATGGCCAGAACCAGCCGAATCCGTCGGACGCGACTCCGGTGACCGGCAACACCGTCACCATTGAGAACTTCGCGTTCCAGCCAGCCAACCTGCAAGTCACCGTGGGCGCCACCGTTACCTGGACGAATAAGGACACTGCGCCGCATACGGTTACCTTCCAGGATAGCTCCCTCAAGAGCAGCGGGATTCTGCGCCAGGGCGACACCTATAGCTACACCTTTACCAAGGTTGGCGCGTTCGCCTACTACTGCGATCTGCACCGCTATATGACGGCGCAGGTGATCGTTACTCAGTGATCGCGAGTCTCGCGCGACCAATGTCATGTAAGTCACATCCGCCTGGTGGAAGCAGCTAACAGGGCGACGAGAGAAAGAGGGTAACACGATGATGTGGGGATTTGGATGGAACGGAATGGGTCCCCTGTGGATGATCCTTGCGAGTGTGTTTTGGCTCGCGGTGTTAGGCGTGCTGATCTGGGCGCTGGCCCGCTGGCTCGG
>DASUHD010000018.1:0-5102 GCA_036273675.1 Ktedonobacterales bacterium
CTGGTGGACCGCGAGAACCTGCGCAGTCGGCTGCCTCCGCGCGTCCGCGTGCGCGAGCTGTGGCGCGTGCCGGAGCCGTATCTCGAAGAGGCCCAGGACGACGCGACCCTCGTCGCCATCCGCGAGATGGAGCGCGCGGGCATAGACATCATCTCCGATGGCGAGATTCGCCGCGAGAGCTACTCCAACCGCTTCGCCACCGCCCTGGAGGGCCTCGACCTCGATCATCCCGGCACGGCCATCGACCGGACGGGCCATCCCAACCCCGTTCCGCGCGTCGTCGGCCCCATCCGTCGCACCCGCCCGGTGGAGGTACGCGACCTGGCGTTCCTGCGGCGCAACACCGCCCGGCGCATCAAGATTACGGTTCCCGGCCCGTTCACCGTCACGCAGCAGGCGCAGAACGACTACTACCCTGACGACCGCGCGCTCGCGCTCGATATGGCCGCTGCCATCAATGAGGAGATCAAGGATTTATTCGCGGCGGGCGCCGATGTCGTGCAGATTGACGAGCCTTACCTTCAGGCGCGACCAGAGAAGGCACGCGCCTACGGCGTTGAGGTCATCAACCGTGCGCTCGAAGGTGTTGAGGGGACCACCGCGCTGCATATGTGCTTCGGCTACGCCGCCATCGTCCACGACCGGCCCGCGGGTTACGCCTTCCTGCCGGAGTTGAACGCATGCGCCGCCCAGCAGATCTCGCTGGAGACCGCCCAGCCCAACCTGGACCTCTCGGTGTTGCGCGAACTGCCCGACAAGACCATCATTCTGGGCGTGCTCAATCTCGGCAGCATGACGGTGGAGACACCGGATGAGGTCGCCGCGCGTATACGGGATGCGCTGCGCTACGTCGAGCCGGAGCGCCTCATCGTCGCGCCTGACTGCGGGATGAAATACCTGCCGCGCGAGGTCGCCTTCGGCAAGCTTCAGGCGATGGTCGAGGGCGCGGCCATCGTCAACCGCGAGTTGTCCTGATCGCGCGCCGCTCACTCTCTGGCTCCCCCTCCATTTTAGGGGAGGGGGTTAGGGGGAGAGGGCGGTAGCCGCGCGATTCCCTGATCAGTCGGTGAAACGTCTTCAGGCCATGGCATGCTGGCGCACTGGTCGTATCACCCTGGCTGCTGGCCGTACTCTTCGTCGGTAACGTGTTCGCCCCAGGTCGCGTTATTGCCGTTCTCGTCCACCTCAAGCATCGCCAGGTGAGTCATGAAACGGTTGGGCGTCGCGCCGTGCCAGTGCTCCTCGCCCGGCTCGAAGAAGACACGGTCGCCGGGGCGGATGACCTCAACTGGCCCGCCGCGTCGCTGACAGAGGCCAACACCCTCGGTGACAAAGATCGTCTGGCCGTTGGGGTGGGTATGCCATGCCGTTCGGGCGCCCGGCGTGAAGTGGACGTTGCTGGCGCTCAGGCGCGAGCCAGCGGATGGCGCCGCGACGGCATCGATGTAGACGGCGCCGGTAAACCAGTCGGCTGGTCCGGGGTTGGTCGCGACAGAGTTCCGCGTGATCTGCATAGCGTTGTCGTTCTCCCTCGTGATATCGTGAGACTCTCCGTGTAGTCAGCGCGGCACGAGTTTGAGCGTTGCGGCTCGCGCCTGCGGGCTGACAACTGTACCGACGACGCTGGCGGAATAGTGGCCATATTTACGGCGATACGCGGCGTCGATCTCATCGTTCAAATCGTCTGTCTCGACGAGGCGAACATCTTTCTCGACGCCGCCAGCGTGGATATGCGCCTCGTGGCGCTCCTGGGCGGCGCGGAACCATGATGACGTGCGCCCGTGGATGGGTCGGATGTAGAGATCGTCGCCCCGGCGGGCAACCCAGATGGTAACCGGCCTTCGCAGCGATCCATCGCGCCGGACTGCGGCAATCTCCAGTTCTTCCGCCGCCCCAATCCTGTCAAGCTCGTCGTCTGTCCATGCTGTGTTCGCCGCCATCGGTGCGCCTCCGTTCAGCATTCGACCAGGACGCTCATCGCTTCCTGAAGCTATGCTCACATCCGCACGCAAAGGAGGCGCCAGACGCCTCTTTCTGGTTCCCCCTCCCTCTTTAGGGGAGGGGGTTAGGGAGAGAGGGCGGCGCTACTCGGCCAGGTCGTAGACCTTCGCGAACTTCTCCGTCAGATAGCGGCGGAAGTAGTCGGGGTTGGGCTTCTCGCCCGTCACCCGCTCGATCAACTGCTCCGGCTGGTAGACCGAGCCAACCGCATACATGCGCTCGCGCAGCCAGTTGAGCACGAAGCTGGTGTCGCCTGTGGCCAGCCGCTCGTCGAAGTTGGGGAAGGCCTGACGTAGTGTCGCGTAAATCTGCGCCGCGTAGAGATTGCCGAGCGTGTAGGTCGGGAAGTAGCCGAAGCCACTCGTCCAGTGGATGTCCTGCATGATGCCTTGCGCGTCGGTCGGTGGCTCGACGCCAAGATACTCCTGATACATCCCGTTCCATTTGCCCGGCAGCGACTCGACGGCGACCTCGCCGTTGACCATTGCCTTCTCCATCTCGTAGCGGACGATGATGTGCAGGTTATAGGTCACCTCGTCGGCCTCGACGCGAATCAGGCTGGGTTGCACCGTGTTGAGCGCGCGGGCGAACGTCGCCACATCCACGTTGGCGTACTGCTGCGGATAAGCGGCCTTCACCTTGTCATACTGTCCCCGCCAGAACGCCTCGGAGCGGCCAATGGCATTCTCCCACAGGCGCGACTGCGACTCGTGCGCGCCGAGCGACGCGCCACCCGCCAGCGGCGACCGCGCCAGCCGCTTGTCGCTGCCCTGCTCGTAGACGGCGTGGCCGCCCTCGTGGACCGCCGCCATGAGCGCCGCCTGCAAGAACTTCGGATCGGGCCGCACCGTGACGCGCACATCGAACGGCGAGCCGAAGCTGGTGGTGAAGGGATGCGGCGAGACGGCGATGCCGCCGTTGTTGAAGTCGTAGCCCATGCCTGTCAGCAGCTCGCGCGAAAGGGCGACCTGCGAGTCGGCGGGGAAGTCACCTTCCAGGCAGGAGGCGTCAATCGTGTGGCCGCTTTGCTGGATTCGCTGTAATGTGGCGACGCTCACCTCGCGGATTGGGCCAAAGAGCGCGTCGAGCCGCTCGCTGGTCATGCCTGGCTCGTAGAGGTCGAGCAGCGCGTCATAGCGGGACGCCTGGCCGGGCGTGCGCAGGCGGTCGGCCACCTCACGTTGCAGCGTGATCGTCTTGCCGAGCCACGGCGCGAACTGGGCGAAGTCGTTGTGCTCGCGGGCGCGCCGCCACGCTTCGAAGGACGCGGCGCCCACGCGGGCCATCTCCTGCACCAGCCCGGCGGGCAGCTTCGTCGCCTGATCGTAGCTCCGGCGCGTCTCGCGGACCAAACCACGGTCGGCGTCGGTATAGGGCACGTTCGCTACCACCGATTCAAGTTCGCCGAGCAGCTCGCCGATGCGCGGCGCCGTCTGCCGCTCATGCAGAACGCCCTCGATTGTCGCCAGTTGCGCGCCACGGACCTCGCCCGCGCCATCCGGCAGGGCGGTGTTCTGGTCCCATGCCAGCAGCGCGTTCATCGCGCCGAGGTCTGCGATCTCATTCATGCGCTCCAGCAATTCCTGGATTCGCGCGTCGGATGTCGTCAGATTCAGCTCATCATTGGGCTGCGATTGAGGAGTAGTCACGTTTCATCCCTCGTGTCTCGCTTCGTGATGGCACGGTCAGAGTGGGCCATCACCATGTGTTGCATGCGCTAAGCGTGAGATGCGCCGCGACTTCCAGTTTTTACCGCCGCTGTGCGCTAAGGGAAACTATACAGCAGCGTTGTGGTGTAATTCTTATTCTGTGCTGGAAGAAGGTGCGGAAATCTGATACCCGCCGTGCGCGCTCGCCATATATGCTGTACACGGCGGCTGAAGAATTGCTGCCCACTACTCGCTATCCCACAGCGTCTCATAGCGTCCCACGTGTTAGTGCGGAAGGAGCGTCCTCATGATGATGGTTTCGTGCGCGTCTCAACCCGTTTTCGCTCGCGTCGTGATCGGCGGAGCTACGCCGCGAACCAGCATCTCCCTCGACTAGCGGGACTTCACGCCGTCCGCTCGCGTCTCCACGATCATGCGCATTCACCGCGCGCCTCACCCTGCCACATCGGCTTGCCCCATAGAGCCGATGTAGGGCGCCGCCGCGCCTGGGAGAATACCGCTCGTGGATACCAATCGCTCCACCACGCCTGATGACCTCGATTTGTTGTCTGACGCTGACTCCGAAACCGATAGTGCATCCATCCCCCGCAACCAGAAGGCCAGCTACGAGGCCAACGCCGACGTGCAGCGCTGGCTGCGCGAACAGGAAGCCGAGCGCGCTGGGACGAAGCCGCCGTTCAATCCGTCGTTTCTGGCGCATCAACGCGACCGCCCCTGGGTACTCTCTTCGCTGGAGACATTCTACGAAGACGACCTGATTACCGATGTGCTGGCAATGGTCAAAAGCGGCAAGGAGGCGACGGTCTACTGCTGCGCGGCGCACCCATCCACTGGGCTGGATTATGTGGCGGCAAAGGTCTATCGCCCGCGTATGTTCCGCAGCCTGCGCAACGACGCCGTCTATCGCGCCAGCCGTCCCCAGGTCGATGCGAAGGGGCGCGAGGGACGTGGCGCGAAACGCTGGAACGCGACCGCGAAAGAGACGGAACGCGGACGCGCGGCCAAGATCAACGCCTGGATTCGTTATGAGTACGAGACGCAGCGGCTGCTCTACGATGCCGGAGCCGATGCGCCGCGACCATTGGCGCAGAGCGGCAACGCCGTGCTGATGGAGTACATCGGCGGCGAGCCAGGCACGCCCGCGCCGCTGCTCCGCGAGGTGACATTGGGACGTGAGGAGGCCACACCCCTCTTCGAGCGGGTGATGCGCAACATCGAGCTCTGGCTGATGTGCGACCGCGTGCATGGCGATCTCTCCGCCTACAACATGCTCTACTGGGACGGAGCGATCACCATCATCGACTTCGCCCAGGCGGTGGATCCACGCTACAATCCCGCTGTGGGCGATCTGCTAGCGCGCGATATCGCTCGCGTCTGCCGGTATTTCGCCCGGTTCGGCGTCGAGGCGGATGCCGCCATGTTGGCGAGCGA
>DASUHD010000019.1:0-14979 GCA_036273675.1 Ktedonobacterales bacterium
GCCGAGCATCGGGTTCATCTCGCGCATCCCCGCGATGGCCTTGAGCAGCTCGCGCTTCTTCTCAAGCTCCTCCGGGTCTTTGCCACTATCCTCCAGCCGCGTCACCTCGACCAGCGTCTCTTCATAGCTCGGCAGGAACTCGTGCAGCGGCGGGTCGATCAGGCGGATGACGACGGGATAGCCCTCGCCGGTCTCCGGATTCACCATGGCGCGGAAGATGCCCTCGAAGTCCGACCGCTGGAAGGGCAGCAGTTGATCGAGCTTCGCCTGGCGCTGCTCCGGCGTCTTCGCCAGAATCATTTCCTGGACGATGGGCAGGCGCTCCTGCTCCATGAACATATGCTCAGTGCGACAGAGGCCGATGCCCTGCGCGCCGAATTTGATGGCGCGCTGGGCGTCGCGCGGATAGTCGGCGTTGGCCCAGACGCCCAGCCTGCGCACCTCGTCGGCCCAGGCCAGCAGCGTGTGCAGGTCGTGCTCGGCATCATAATTGGCTTCAATCGTCTTGATCGCGCCCTGATAGACGGCGCCGGTTGTGCCGTCGATGGAGATCGTCTCACCCTCGCGCACCACCAGCCCGGTCGCCTTCACCTCGAACTGGCGCTGCGCGTAGTCCACGCGAATGCCCTCGCAGCCGACGACCGCGGGCAGGCCTAGCCCGCGCGCCACTACCGCCGCGTGGCTGCCGGTGCCGCCCTGGCTCGTGAGGATGCCTTTCGCCACCAGCATGCCGTGGACATCGTCGGGGCTGGTCTCTTGCCTGACCAGAATGATCGCCTGGCCAGCCTTGCCCGCCGCCTCGGCGCGGTCGGCGTCGAAGATTATCGCGCCCACTGCCGCGCCTGGCGAGGCGTTGACACCCTTCGCCAGTTGACGTTTGTCGGTGACGGCCTGCGCCAGCGCGTCGGGATCGAAACGCGGCAGGAGCAGCTGGTCTACCTGATTCGGGTCCACCCGCTGCACCGCCTCATCCGAGGTAATCAACCCCTCGCTTACCATATCAACGGCGGTCTTGACGGCTGCGGCTGCGGTGCGCTTGGCGGCGCGCGTCTGGAGCATATAGAGCCGCCCCTGCTCGATGGTGAACTCCATATCCTGCACGTCGCGGTAATGGCGCTCCAGCCGCTCGGCAATCTGCTCGAACTGCTGGTAGACCGCGGGCATCTCCTCGGCCAGTTTGGCGATAGGCGACGTGTTGCGGATGCCCGCGACGACATCTTCGCCCTGGGCGTTGATCAGATAATCGCCGTAGAGCTGCTTCTCGCCGGTGGAGGGATTGCGCGTGAAGGCGACGCCGGTCGCGCTGGTGTCGCCCATGTTGCCGAAGACCATCGTCTGGACGTTGACGGCGGTGCCAAGGTCGTGCGGAATTTTGTTGAAGTTGCGGTAGTCTATGGCGCGTTTGTTGTTCCAGGAGGCGAAGACCGCCTCAATGGCCAGCCGCAGCTGCTCGATGGGGTCTTCGGGGAAGGGCTTGCCCGAGGCGTCGCGCGCGATCTGCTTGAAGTCCTCGACCATCCGCTTGAGCGCTTCGGCGGGAATCTCGGCGTCGTTGGCCGCGCCGGTCTTCTCACGGTACTCGGTGATTTTGTGCTCGAAGGCGTCGGGCCTAGCGTCCAGCACGATCTTGGAGAACATCTGGACGAAGCGGCGATAGGCGTCGTAGCAGAAGCGCTCGTCGCCGCTCCGGGCGATCAGCCCCTTCACGGTCTCGTCGTTCAGCCCCAGGTTGAGGACGGTATCCATCATGCCGGGCATCGAGAACTTCGCGCCGGAGCGGACGGAGACGAGCAGCGGATTTTCCGCGTCGCCGAAGGATTTGTCGGTCTGCTCCTCGACGACACGCAGCGCGGCCTGGGCCTGTTCCCACATGCCGTCGGGGAACTGCTTGTCGTTGGTGTAATACTCGTTGCAGGCTTCGGTGGTGATGGTGAAGCCCGGCGGCACCGGCAGGCCCGCGTTGGTCATTTCCGCGACGCCCGCGCCCTTGCCGCCGAGCAGCGCGCGCATCGAGGCGTTGCCCTCGCTGAAGAGATAAACCCACTTGCGTGGCGATTGCTTGACTGCCTGATCCAGCGTTACCGCTGTCGTCCTGGCCATGCGATACTCCTCCTGGCTTGTGTGTTTTTTCAGCCCCGGACCTCACCCCCCAGCCCCCTCTCCCACAGGAGAGAGGGAGCCAGAGAATAGAGAGGCGTTGTGGTGATGTGTTTGCGTCTCGCCCTATTATAGCCAAAATCTGTGTCTGGCCGGGCTATCGTTGCTCGTTGGCGAGGCGAATGATGGCGGCGAGGCAGCGCTCGACGTCGGCCTCGGTGGTGGCGTAGGAGGAGACGCTGATACGCATAACGGCGCGCCCCTGCCAGACGGTTCCGCCGCACCAGCATGCGCCGTCGCGCTGCACGGTGGCCATGACGCGGCGGGTCGTTTCGTCGTCGCCGAATGCTACCAATACCTGATTGAAGCCCACCTCGTTGAGGACATCGTAGCCCGCCGCGCGCAGTCCCTCGGCGAAGCGGGTGGCATGGCGGCAGCAGCGCTCGACGAGATCGGCCACACCCGCGCGGCCCAGCGTTCGGAGCGCCGCCCATATCTCGACGCCACGCGCGCGCCGCGACGACTCGGGCGTGTAGTGCATCGGGTCGCGCTGATCGGCGGTGGGCAGATAGGCGGCGGTGGCGGTCATGGCGCTGCGCAGGGCGTTGGCGTCGCGGACGAACGCCAGGCCGCAGTCGTACGGCGTATTCAGATACTTATGCGCGTCGGTTGCCCAGGAGTCGGCATCCGCGAAGCCCGCCATGAGATGCGCGCGCTCAGGAGCGGCCGCCGCCCAGAGGCCAAACGCGCCATCCACATGCACCCACGCGCCCGCACGCCGCGCCCACGGCAGTATCTCGCCCGCCGGGTCGAACGCGCCGGTGTTGACGTTGCCCGCCTGGACGCAGACAATCGCCGGGCTGGTGATCTCTGGCAACGCGTCGGCGCGCATGCGCCCTTGGCCATCGACGGGGACGGTGACGACGCGGCTGCGGCCCAGCCCAAGCAGCGCGAGCGCCTTGTGGAGCGTTGTATGCGCCTCAGCGCCGACAACTACAGTGATGGGTGGCGCGCCAAAGAGGCCATCCGCCTCGACATCCCAGCCGACGCGCCGCAGGACGGCATGACGCGCGGCGGCCAGCGCGGTAAAGTTGGCCATCGTCGCGCCGGTGACGAACGCGCCGCCAGACTCGGCGGGCAGGCCGAGGATATCCAGCAGCCAGCCGAGGGCGATTGTTTCAAGCTCGGCAGCGACCGGCGACATGACGTACAGCCCGGCATTCTGGTCCCAGGCAGATGCCAGCCAGCTCGCCGCGACGGTGACGGGCAGCGAGCTGCCTGTGACGAAGCCGAAGTAGCGCCCGCCTGCGGTGGCGACGGTCGCGGGGGAGCCGATTTCGTCGAGCAGGGCGAACACCTGCTCAGGTGGCTGGGGCGTTTCGGGCAGCGGACCACCAAGCGCGGCGAGGCGCTCCACCACGTCGGGCGGCGGGGCAACGGGTCGGGCGTCAAGCGCGGCGCGATAGCGGATGCCGCGTTCGGCGGCCAGCGCAAGCAGGTCGGATGTTGTTGGGTCAAGGTCTGGCATAGATGAATACCTCATGAATTCAGGGCCGGCGACCAAGGTCGCGCCTATGGGCTACGCCGCAAAGCCCGCCTGCGCGGGCTACCCAAATCGTACATGTCCAGGTCATGTGTGCGTCAACCATCCGAGTGCAATAGAGTATGAGATGGGTCGGCGGTATGTGTGGTATGTGCGGTTGGGGGAGCGCGCCGCAGGCTGAAGTCGTGCAGCTCATCCCAATTGCTGAGGCCCTTTTTGGCTATCGGGTACGGATTAGTGAAATCGCGTCAGGATGAGAGAGCGCGCACCATGTGGATGTCGTCGGGTTCCCGCTCGTAGAGCTCCGCGTTGACTGGCCGAGCCAGAGTAAATCCCTGACTCGTGTAGAAACCGACGGCAGACTCGGAAGGGGTTGCTGAAACATAGAGTTCTTGCACTCCACCTGCGCGCGCTAATCGGCTGACCTCGTCCACGAGCGCCTTCGCGATGCCCTGTCGCCGATACGCGCCATCGACAAAGAGCGCATCAAGTTGCGCCATGCTTTCCGTGAGTTGGTAGCGAATCACGGCAATGCCCACTAATCTGCTATCAGCGAATGCGCCGATGGCTGCGCCGCCCCGCTCCATCAGCCCTTCCCAATGCTCGATGTAGGGTTGCCAGTGGTTGGCGCTCCTTTGAGGACGTTGCCAGGATTCCTCCATCAGGATCAGCTGGTCCTTCACCACGGAGTAGACAGCGGAGCCGCTTTCCGAGACATCAATCTCCACGACCCGTGCCAGTTCCTGAATAGCTAGTGGTCTAAGATGCACTCTTCAGCTTCTCAGTCATTCGCGGTCACCCGCATAGTTAGCCCTATACAGCACAGGTTGCCGCACTATGCCACATCACCACGCTCCCAAATATGCCTCAGAATAGCACGAGTGGACGACCATCGTTCTGGCCGTCCACTGGATGAGGTGGGATGTGCGAGCCGACTCTCAGGCCCAAGCGGACTTCAAACAGCGTTGGCGCCAGCTCCTGCGCGAAGCCGCACTCGGAGCCAGTGATCAGTCCTCCCTACCGGCCCAGCGCAGGACGCGCAAGGCGCGCAGCGTGATCCATCGGCTTGACTCGCCTTCGGCCACACCCGGCTCGGCGTCCAACTCATCGGGATGTGCGTTCTCCCGGGTCCAGCGCCCATCCGCATCGCACCCGGAGGCGACGAGGTCAATCGCCTCGGCCAGACGCGGGTCGTCTGGCACCACGTCCGCGTTCCGCAGGTAGTCAAGCCCACGCAACACGTCGTAGTGATAGCCGGTGGGGAACGAGAAATGGCTCCAGGCGGGGTCGATCACGTCGCCGCCGGAGAGTCGGCGCAGCATACGGCGTTCGAGGAGATACTCCTGCCCCTGCTCTCGAGCCGTTTGCACTGCTGACGAGCCGCCCGTGGCCCGCTCGTGCTCCAGAAGCCCTTCGAGGACGCAGATCGTGGTATGGAAGGACCCGCGCGTCGAGCCGCTTTCCTGTTCGCAGTTCCAGCCGCCATCGGCCATCTGCTCGCTCAGGAGCCGGTCGACGACACCCTGCATGTCCTCGCCGAAGTACGCGCCGACCGCCACGACCCGTCCATTGACGCATGGCTCGACCTCGCCGACAAACAGGGGCTTGCCGTGCCAGGCGGCATCCTGAGGCAGCACACCTTGCCACGTCACGTTTTTACGGACACGGGCGACCGCGCGCCGAGCCGCCGCGCTCGTCGGGTCCAGCCCCATATCACGCAACAACAGCAGAGCCCGCAGGGTTACCCACTCGGGGTTGGACTCGCCAACGCCCCAGTAACCATCGGCGCCCTGGCCGCTCAGCAACCGGAGGCCCCAGCCCTCCGTCGCGACCTTCGCGCGCTCGGACGCGACCTCGTCGGGGGCGGCGTCGGTCAGGTCGCGCAACGCCTGCCAACGGATCGACGGGTCGGAGTCAAGCAGCCACTGTATGACCGGGATTTGAGATTCCGGGGCATGTTGATGCTGTTTGGATGGATCGGTCGACATCTGCTGGTCCTCCATACTTGGGTTGAGTTCAGAGACGCTCCTGGTAAGCCTAACTGGCGCAATACTCTTTTCTTCTCAACCAGAGTAATCTGGCATCCGCCCGGACCCCATCAATCGGGGGTTGAATTCGCCAGCGGAATTAAGAACGCCTCACAAAACCGCCAGGCCCCAGGGTGAATGCTGGGAGTAGGCTAGCTTCGCGGCATGAATGCCGCGGCTAAACACGGGTTGTGACTGGAACTCTTAAAGAGCGGAAAAAGCGAGTGGACGACCATCACTTTGGCCGTCCACTGGATGTTGTGGGATGTTCGCACTGGACGCGGCTATTTGGTAGGCGTGGCAGTCGCGGCGGGGGCCGTTGTCGGCGCGGTTGTCGGCGTCGCGCTTGGCGTGCTACCGCCGGGGACCCAGGCTACGTTCGACTTGAGTGTGCCGAACATCGACTGGATATCCGCCTCAGACTGGCGCGAGGCGATGGTGATGCTGGTGTTGGAGATCGCGCCGACACAGATCATCGTCTTGCTATCCTGCGCGCTCTGGATACACTGGGTCTTGCTGCTCATGCCCTGGTGGAGGGGCGCCTCGGAGAAGCTGACCGGGCCAATCTTCGGCAAGACATAGGTGATGCTGAACTGGCCGCCGTAGATGGGGTTGTGGATCGAGCCGCCCGCCAGCGCCAGGCAGGTCCCTTCGGGCATGCTCTCCGGCAGGTAGGGGGTGAACCCCAGCTGGTCTTTGACATCACTCCAGTTCGAGAGCTGCTTCTGCGCGGTGGTGCTGTCATCCTGGAAGGTGATGAGCGGACGGTCGCACCAGGAGAGCGACGCCAGCGACTTCGTGCCACTCGCCGTGACACCATCACTGCTGCCAAAAGGTCCGCACCCACTCAGCGCCAGCGTCAAGAGCAGCAGCCCCAGCGCCGCGCCTCCACCCAGCCAGCGTTTTATGCCCGCGCGGCCCAGCGCCGCCAGTTGACTTCCTGCCCGATTCCGCACAGCACCAACCCTCACTAATAGAACGAGCACACGACACGATATCACATGGTCATACGCTTGATTCAGCCTGAACAGTAGCTCTCTGCCTATCATGACGAAGCGAGATGATATGCCTCACCCTCACCCAGGCGAAAGTCCTGTGCGAAAACTCGCAGCGGTACCCACTATACCGTGTCCCTGGCGAAAAGCGCTTGCCAGAGGTGACTTTCCACCTATTGGCGCACGCTACTCATGCCCACCGCCGCCTGTCGTCGCCTATCGACGCTTACCGTCGCGCGCGCTGCCGCGAGGTCGCGCTGCTACCAGCGGGCCGTCGGACGCCATTGCTGGCAGCTGCTGGCTGACGGCTGGCCGTCGTCGTCGGGCGCGATTTGCTATCGTTGCCATTCCCGTTGCCATTGCTGGCGCGCGGGCTGACCGTGGCCAGATTCAGGTCCGGCGCGGGCAGGCCACGCTGCTGCCAGCGATTGAGCGCCAGCAGGAAGGTGGCAAAGGTCAGCAGATGGACAACGGTACACCACTCGCAGAGCGTGTGTAGCAAGACGATTTCGGCATAGACGAGGTAGAGCACGAAGGCCATACCCATAATGCCCCAGAGCAGGTGCGCTCCCCGCAGCCGGACTGGCTCGCGGCGGTTGCGCCAGATCGCCAGCAGCGCGACCAGCGCCATGCCGCCGCTGACGATAAACCAGATCATGCCCGGAATCGTAATCGGAATCGTGCTGCCGAACAAGACCGAGTTGCCGCTGCTGGTGACCTTATTGCAGTTGACAACGCCTGTCGTGGAGCAGAAGGCTACCCCGGCGCCCTGATAGTGGATGACGGTCAGGTAGATGGAGATGCCCAGGCCCAGCAGGGCCATCAACAGCATCGCCACCAGGCCAGGCGCGCGCTGTACCAGCAACAGCAGACGCGCGCCGGTCTCATTGGATGATCGCTCGACTGGCGCTTCCGCCATGGCTACTTTCCTGCCTTCATATCACTGATGATCGACGGAATCGGCGCGGCGGTGCAGACGTTGGCGGGTTTATTGTCGGTGATCTGGCAGATCGCCGCCGTCATGTAGTTGGCGTTGGCGACGATGCTCTGCGTCACCGAATTGTTCGGGTCGTTCAGATTGTCGCCAATTTGCTGCCACGTCAGCCCCTGCATCTGGTCGGGGATGAATGCGGCGCCAATCTGAACATACTGGTTGCCGACGCTCAAGAAGGGGATCGCGCCAGCATTCTGCGAGTCGATATAGGGCGGCGCGTTAAACTTATCGAAGATCGCCTGCTGGTCGCTGCTCAATTTGGCGAGCGGCTGCTGGTTGCGATCCGATGTCTCCATGCCCTGGAAGTCGAGATAGTCGCTGGTGTAGGTAGCGCCATGGAAGGTAAAGGTGTTGGTGTTGGGGTAGACATCAGTGCCGCTCGACTGCATCAGCGTCAGACCATTAAAGGTTCCGAAGCGACTGAGCGCCATCACCATCGACCAGCGTTCCGCCGCGCAATACGGGCAATAGTCGCCACCGACATAGAGGATGATGGGCTTGCCGTTCTTGTCCTTGTTGATAGGAGGATTCCCCTGTGTCGCCTTGAAGGGATCGGCGATTGTTCCCTTGCCCACCTTCTCGAAGGTTGCCTGGCTGACACCGGTCACTTTACTCATCACCGACGCGGGGACGGGACTGCCAATGCTTGCCGAGCCGGATGCGCCATTGCGGGAGATGGCGAAGAAGACGGCGATGAGCAGCAGCACGGTGACGACCGCCGCGACCATCGGCCACTGTCGCCGCAGCCAACTGCCCTCCCTCGAACGGCGCCGGTCAGCCGCCGCACGAGCCGCCGCGTTTCGCGCGCGCGCCGCGGCGATACGGTCGCTCTGGTTCTGCGCTCCCGCGCCGACGGTTTTCGATGTCGGCGTGCTCGCGGACGTGGGTTTCACTGTTGGCCGGGTCGCCGTGGCGGTTGCGCCTTTCGCGCCGCCGGACGCGCTACCAGATGGGCGTTGCGCCCCACTACGATTATTCCGCTTCTTTGCCATGCGCCAGATCCTCCACCAGCGTATCCTCGCGTATCCTCACTGTGTGCGGTACCACGAAAGCGCCAGACATCCCTGTGCCACCAATTGACTTATCGCTGAGATGATACGCGCTCCCATATCGCTCTATCTCCCATATTACCGCCATTCTATCATAGGCATCATTGGAAAACTCAAAGAAATAGCGTATTGGGTGGGGAGAACGCGCTCCTACCGCCCTATATGCGCAAAAACACTGGCGCGACCGCGATGGGCCAAAAGTATTCTCACTGAGCCAAATCAGGCGCACACCTGATGGAGAGATATACGCTGGCACGTTATCATTAGCTGCGGAGTAGCCTGTGGGCTGAGAGCCGATTGTGTCGAGGAGAGTACTATTGATCATAAGCCGGACTGCGCGCCCGCGCATGCTGCGCGTGTTACTTGCCCTGAGTGTGGCTCTGGGGCTGGCGCTCGCCGCTATCGTCTCTGTGGCGCAGGCGCCAACCGCCGCCGCGCACGCGAAGTATGAAAGCTCGGTCCCGGCGTCGAACTCGACGGTCACCGAGGCGCCGACCGTGGTGACGGTGCATTTCGCTGAGGAGGTGAATCCGGCAGGCAGCGACCTGATTGTCTATGATACAAAGGGGAATAAGGTTAGCGCTGCCGCAAGCAAGGTAGATACCAACGACGCGAAGACGATGACCGTTCCGATGACGGGTGACGACTCCGACAGCTACCTGGTGGTCTGGCACACGGTCTCGCTGGGTGATGGCGACGCCGCGGTCGGCGCGTTTATCTTTAATGTTGGCAGCACGGCGAAAGCGGGCGATGGCGGCGGATCGACGACGTCTGGCGCATCGGTCGCGCCTGAAAGCGCATCATCCGGCGCTCCTGGCTGGGTCGTCGCGCTGGTGGGGGCGCTCGGCCTGGTCATTGGCGGCGCGGGAACGTTTGTGCTGGCGGGGCGGCGGAGTCAGGTGAAGGGATAAGGGCTGACCCTCTCCCCCCGGCCCCCGCCCTGCGGGCCGCTGATGCTACGCGTGCTGGACGCACGCTCCGAGGCTCGTATCCTCGCCTCGCGCATCAGCCCCCTAAAAGGGAGGGGGAGCCAGATTAGAGAAGCGCGGCGGCGTAGGATCTATTGGTTAAAGTCTGAGTGGCGGTTGCGGTATTTACGTGGAGGAAGGATCGGCAAGGGATGATATTCGGCGCATTGCCTCTCTGGCTCGCGTGGAATTTCGAGCCGATACCGCTGATTGCGGTGGCGCTGCCCGCCATCGCCTATGCCTGGGCCATCAGTCCGGCGGGGCTGCGCTGGTATGGCCGCGAGAAGCCCGTCGAGGCGAAGTATCCGCGCTACTTCTACGCGGGCATCGCCGCGCTGGCGCTGGCGCTCTTTTCGCCGCTCGATATCCTCGGCATGCATTTCCTGCTGACCGCCCACATGATTCAGCACGTCTTCTTCTCGGTCATCGGCCCGCCGCTGCTGCTGCTCGGCATCCCCGGCTGGATGGTCGAGCCGTTCTTTCGAGGGACGCGTGCGCGGCGGGTAGGGCGCTTCCTGACCCATCCGTTCGTGGCATTCGGCCTCTATAACCTCAACATGTGGGTCTGGCACGTCCCATTCCTGCTGGACGCCACACCGTCGAGCGGTGTCATCGCGGCCACGGAGCTGCTCGACTATGCGCTGCTGCTGGGGGCGCTGATCGTCACGGGTTTTCTTGTCTTGCCGCGACTCATGCGCGCGGGCAACTCCACAGTCAGCCTGGCCGCCAGCGCGCTCGTCTTCGCGGGGATCATTGCGCTGACGATCGTGGGGTCGCTGAGTGTGGCGAACTGGCCGGTCTCATCGCAGCCGCACAACCCCGTCCACACTGTGATGAACCTGATGTTCATCGGTACGGCGATTCTCTACTGGTGTCCGATTCTGAATCCGGTACCGCAGCTGCCACGCATCACGCCGGTCTTTGGGATGCTCTACATGTTCATCAGCACGCAGCCGATGATGGCGCTGGGCGCGCTGATCGTCTTCTCGGGCCAGCCGCTCTACAGCATCTACGCGGGCGCGCCCTCGATCTGGGGCTTCACGCCGCTGGGCGATCAGCAGCTTGCCGGGCTGATTATGTGGCTCATCATGGATATTCCGCTGATCGTGACGATCACCATTCTCTTCTTCCGCTGGATGGCGAGCCAGGAGCGCGCTCAACGTGTGGCCGAGGCGCTGGCCCACCCGGAGGATGAGCTGATCTGGCAGACGCCAGCCCATGCGAGCGCGGGCAACAAGACGGGCGGCGCGGAATAATTCGCTGCCGCTACCTCGCCCATTGGGTCTGTGGCCGCTCGACCTGCTCGTCGTCGACGAAGACGGCGTCCACCCGCTCCTGGAAGAAAGCGATGAGGTTCGCAATCGGCGCGACGAGCGCCAGCGGCTCAGGGTAGTACCAGGCGACATCTTCGTAGAGCGTGCCACCGATGCGCGCCGAGTAGTAGGATGCCAGACCTTTGTAGGCGCACTGGCTGTGCGTTGCGCTCACCTCCAGATGTTCCATAAGCACGTCTTCGCGCGGGATGTAGTAGCGAACAGGCATGCCTGTCTCGAAGAGCAGTTTCGGGCGATTCGTATCAGCCACCGCCTCGCCCGCATGCTCGATGCGCACGTGTCGCGTGCTCTGGCGGACATCGATGAGCTTGTAGGGGTCGCGCGCATGGGCGAAGGCGCGCTCGTCTTCCTCGTACCAGGCATCCATCTCATTCCAGTAGAAGGCCACGTAGTTCGTGAGATCAGGGCCGCCTGGCGCGGGCGTCTCGTAGCCCCAGGCGGCGTTCTCGGCGACACGGTCGCCCACGCGCACGGTCCAGTAGCTGGCCGTGCCTTTGAGCGGCGACTCGGTGGTGTGGTCGGTGCGCTCGAGTAGATGGCTCTGCACATCGGCCCAGGGAAAATAGTAGACCGGCAAATGCCCCACTTCGTGCAGCAGCATCATGCGCGCGCTGTCGGCGATGGTGACGTCGGCAAACATGGCGCGCACGCGACGGGGGCTCGGCTCCCAAAGATATTGTTGGCCTGGCGATGGGAGAATCAAGGGACGTTTGCTTATGAGGCGGTCTTCGAGATGAGAGGCCATAACGCGCTCCTTTTTCCGCCAGCTCGGGCGGAAGTTGCCAAATAGCCGTTTCCGCCAGTCTATCGCATCTTTGGATACGTCTGCTATGCTGATATCGCTCGCGCGGCTCACGATGGCGCGTGGTGTATTTGCATCATGCGGTTGGGCGCGCGATATGCTATACCGCAGACAGATGCCTCATTGCTCCACTGGTCTTAGCTGGTCTTGTTTGGGAGGCCCATTATGTCGCAGCAGCCACCGTCGGTGATGGAGACTCATCCTGATGAGTCTCAGCCGCAGCAACCCAGACCAACCATCTCCCGGCGGACGATGTCGTGGGTTATCACGGGGGCGCTGGTCGTCGTCGTCGTCGCCAGTATCTTCATCTTCAATGGGCTGGCGAACCGGGCAACACAGACACCTTCTGGGCCGTCGGGGCTGCTCGGCGTTGATCTTGGAGCCATCCCAGCGACTGATATGACGCTCAAAGACCAGAATGGTCAGTTGGTCCAGCTTTCGAAGCTCCAGGGCAAGCCAGTGGTGCTGACGTTCTTCGACTCTCACTGCCCGCACGAGGAGTGTCCGCTGACGGCGGTGGGACTGGCGCAGGCCTACAAAGCGCTGGGGAAACAGGCCAGCCAGGCAACATGGGTCGCGCTGAGCGTCAACGCCGCCGATACGCCCGCGTCGGTCGCCACATTCCTGAGCCATAACGGCGTGACCTTCGATATCCACTATCTGCTTGGCACAGAGGACCAACTCTCGCCACTCTGGAAGGCCTACCACATCGTCTCGGTCCCGGACCCGCAGCTTCCGGGGGTGATCGATCACTCGACCTATGTCTATATCATTGACCAGCAGGGACGCGAGCGGGTGGTGCTCGACGCCGGCCCCGGCATTGACCCGCACCAAATTACGAACGACGTGCAGTATTTGCTGGCGCACTGATCCGTTGTCCGCTCTACTCATCCGCTGGCGCGCGTGGGCTTCTCTGGCTTACGATGTGAAGGGAAGGTGCGGGCGGCAGAGGCCCTCTCCCTCTCCCCCTACCCCGCCCTGCGGGCCGCTGGCGCTACGCGCGCTTGACGCGCACTCCGAGGCTACCGCCTCGCGCACCAGCCCCCGACGCGGGGAGGGACCGATCTGGCGCTGGGGCAGGGTAGTCTATTCCGGCTTCGCGGCATGAATGCCGCGCCTCATGCTATCCGGGGCGTGTGCATCTCAGTCTGAGACGATATGTGGCTGCCGGAAAAGCTTATTGAGCCGATGCAGTGTAATTGATACAGGTACTACCTCATAGCACGATTCCGAAGCGACCATGCAATGACAGACAATAACAGCGCGGGGCGAGTGATGAAATCTCAGCAATCTTTTCTGGCGGCACGACGCCTTATGATACGGATTCTTCTGGCGGCGGGCTGTGGCATTGTCCTGGCGCTGCTCGCGTTCTCGCCCGTTGGGCCTGCCGCCAACCTGCTGCCGGTGGCATCGGCGCACGCCGTGCTGGTGCGCTCCGATCCCGCCGCGAACGCCATTCTCAACGCCCCACCCTCACATGTCGTGATGTGGTTCAGCGAGGATATCAACCCACTGACCTCGCGCGCCGTCGTGGTGAATACCGCCAACCAGGAGGTGGATAACAAGGATGCGCACATCAGCGACGATGACTCGAAGCAGATGGTCGTCACGCTGCCACTGCTCAAGGCGGGGACGTATGTCGTCGTCTGGCGCACACAATCCGCCGACGATGGCCACATCGCCGGTGGCTCGTTCATTTTCCGCATTCAGGCGCCCAATGGCGAGGTTCCGCCGATCCCTTCGACGCTGCCCACCGGCAATATCCCTGGCGGTGGCGGCATCGGCGATGCGTCGTCGAGCGGGCTGGACGCGCCGGGAATCGCGCAGGCAATATTCACCTGGCTGGCGCTGCTGGGCATGGTCTTCTGGGTTGGCGGTGTCATCTGGGAGACGTGGATTCTGCCCTCCGGGCTGACCCGTGACGGCGCGTTGCGAGAGGCCGCGCTGGCGGCGGAGCAGCGTTTCCGGCGGTGGGCGCCCATCGCGCTAGTCCTGGTGCTGGTGGCGGATGTCGGCATGATTCTGGCGCAGTCCGCTGAACTGGCAGGGGGCTTCTCTGGCGCGGTCTCGCTGCCCTTGCTGCGGGCGGTGCTCTTCGGCAGCCGCTTCGGCGCGTTCTGGTGGATGCGCGAGCTGGTGACGCTGGCGGCGCTCGTCCTGACCGTACTGGCAACACAGCGTGGCCTGCCGTTTGGCCGCCAGCAGGTGATGGGCCGGGTAGAGGAAGCCGCCGACGGTGAGGACGCCATCAGCGGCTGGGGACACGAGCTAATGATGACGCTGCGGAGAGTGCCGCAGCTGCCCGGGCGGCTGGTCGCCGGGCTGCGTGGGCGTACGTTGCTGGGCGGGGCAGTGCTGGCGCTGGCGGGCGCGCTGATCGTCGCCTTCGCGCTCTCTGGCCATGCCGCCGCCGTCCCCGCCAATGAGCTGGCCTACGCGCTGGCGGTGGACCTGTTCCATCTGGTCTGCAATGCGGCCTGGGTCGGTGGCCTGCTCTATATCAGCCTGATCTTCGTACCCGCGCTGGCCAGGCTGGATATACAGACCCGCGCCCGCGTGCTGGCGCTGGGCCTGCCGGAGTTCGGCGCGGTCGCCATCTTGAGCGCGTTTCTGCTCGCCGCCACCGGCACGCTCAACACCACCATCCATATGACCTCAATTGACCAGTTCCTGACGACCGCCTACGGCCGGACGCTCTTCGTCAAAATCGAGCTGTTCCTGCTGATGGTAGGCATTAGCGCGTGGCATGCCTTCCGCGTCCGCCCGCGGCTGGCCCAGGCGCTCGCCAAGCAGGACGCGATGGCGTCGGTTGGCAGCGGCAGCCCCGTCGCCATCACGATTACCGCCAATGGCGCCACCAGGATAGATACCAGCATGGCGGCGCATGGGAATGGAAACGGGAACGGGAACAGCGGCAAGGGCGGTGACCGGGTCGTGCGCGAATTGGTGGTGAAGCTGGAGGACTGGCTGCGGCGCGAGGCGATGCTAGGCGCGGCAGTGCTGCTCTGCGCGGCGCTGTTGGGCGCGTTCGCCGCAACGCTGGCGGCGCCCGTAACCTCTGCAGGAACGACCACCGCGCAGAGCGGCCCGTTCCTGCAGACGCAACAGGCGGGCAACTATGCCATTACGCTCAACATCGTCCCGGCGAAGTTCGGCGACAACACGTTCAC
>DASUHD010000020.1:0-19294 GCA_036273675.1 Ktedonobacterales bacterium
GGCCGCGCAGACGAAGGCTTGCCAGGGACGGTCGACGAATGCGAAGGCCGCGTAGCCCAGTGCGCTCGCGAGATTGCCGATGATCAGGATCGGCTTCGCACGGAAACGATCGAGCAGCGCACCCGACAGGGGCGTTACGACCGCCGCCGTACTCATGATCGCCGCCAGGACCAGCCCCGCGGTCGCCGTTGGGAAGCCACGGGCCTGGTGTAGGTAGATAATCTCGAAGGGAAGGATCAGTCCAGTGCCGAAGTAGTTGACGGCGGTCCCGGCCTGAAGAACGAGGACAGGCCCCGGCAGGCCTGTCCGCCAGCCGGCGAACACACGAGCGAGCGTTCTTCTCACTCGCTGCCTGCGGGTGACTGCTTTCCTGTGCATGGGCTCCTCCTCGGAATTCGCATGTTCACCAGCGCCCCCGGCTGACATACGGTGTCCAACTGCGCGCTGTGGCCGTTCGCCTCTACCAGGCGACGGTCGGAGACGGGCTCAGGTGCGGGCTCAGGCGCAGGGGCTGGTGCGCCGCGTAGTCGTGTACCCAGCGCGAGCAGGGCTGTGCCCGCCACTATCAGCAGGCGCCCAAACGCGTGGCGCTCTGTGCGCTGCGATGCCGCGAGCCGGTCGCGTGCCGCCTGCTCCTCCAGCTCACGGTGGCGCACATGAAACTGGGTGTACTGAAGACGTGGATCGAGCATGGTATGTATTCCTATCCTTTCGGAGATGCGGGCGTCGGAGCCGGACGATCCGGTGGGCGGATCGTCCGGCGGTCAGTAGTGCATACACCGCGGCACTGGGAAACTGGGCTTCCGCGAACCGCCCAGTTCGCGCCGTGGGCGGTGTATATACTGGGGCGAAGGTATATACTGGGGCGGAGGGACGACGTGGTGCGGGAAGGAGGGTACACAGGATGGTGAGGGCCGATCTTCTCTCCCGGGCGCGGGCCGGGGATGGCGAGGCGTTCCGGGAGCTGGCCGAGTCGCACCGGCGGGAGCTGCAGGTGCACTGCTACCGGATGCTCGGATCCCTCCAGGACGCCGAGGACGCCGTCCAGGAAACGCTGCTGGCCGCCTGGCAAGGCATCGGCAGGTTCACTGAGGAACGTGCGTCGCTGCGCACCTGGCTGTACAAGATCGCCACCAACCGGTGCCTCAACGCGCGCCGCGCGGCGAGCCGGCGCCCGGCCAAGGAGTGGGACATGTCGCAGTTCGAAGCGCCCGTGCCAACGCCGCGCGACGAGGCCGCCTGGCTGCAGCCGTTTCCTGACCAACCCCTGGAGGGCGCCATCGACCGGTCACTCGGGCCGGAGGCCCGCTACGAGCAGAGCGAAGCAATCTCGCTGGCCTTTGTGGCCGCCCTGCAGCTGCTTCCGCCGCGCCAGGTCGCCGTCCTCATCTTGCGCGACGTCCTCGGCTTCCACGCCAGCGAGGTGGCCGACATGCTGGAGGTGACCGTCCAGTCGGTCAACAGCGCCCTGAAACGAGCCCGCGCTAGCCTGCAGCGCCGGCAGCCAGCCGCCGGCCACCAGCCGCCGCCCGTCGCAGGCTCGTCCGCCGAGGACGCGATCGTGGCCATGTTCGCCCGCGCCTGGGAGTCGGCCGATCTGGAGGCGCTGGTAGCCCTGCTGACCGACGACGTCTTCATCGCTATGCCTCCGGAGCCATTCGGATACGAGGGCCGTGACAACGTGGCCCGCTACTGGGGCCGCCAGTTCGGCGCGGGCCGCATGTTCGACCTTGTGCCGACCCGAGCCAACGGCCAGCCCGCGTTCGGGGCCTACCTGCGCGTCCCGGCCGGAATCCGCCACGCGGCTGGCTTCTATGTGCTCACCCTTGCCGGCGACCAGATCTGCGGCATGACCCGCTTCGACAACAGCGTGCTGCCGTGGTTCGGGCTACCGCGATCGCTCCCGAGCCGATGACGGTTGCCCTGACGCGGTGTTCGGGCGCCTGGTGGAGTTCCTGAACCGGTCGGACAGCGCGGGCGTCGTGTAGCGGCTTGGCCACACCAAGCCGGACTCCATCATGGTCGAGATCGCGCTGCCAGGCTGGCACTGGGAAGTCGAAATTCATGACCAACGGATCGACGGAGATCGAGCGCTACCAGCCGACCGGCGGCCTTAGGCGCCTGAATCGTACAGTGGCCCGGATGCGATCACTTAGCCGCTCCCAGCAAATCTCAGGTGGAAGCGGCTTCAGCGTATACAGTGTAGTTAATGCCTTCAGCGCGGAATCGCTGAGAATGAGCCAAGCACTTTCAAGTAGTTGGCGCGCTCGAACGCCGCAGGTTCGGCCACCGCGCGCTGGCTCATGCAGCCGCGTAACTGGCTGATCGACCCGTATTCATGGTCTACCATCCATTCCCGCAACTCCGCAAGCATACCGCTCGCGCGCTTCACACCGTGAGCCAGTAACTCGGAAGCCGTCATGGCTACGCTCGCGCCCGCCATCACCGCCTTGACGATATCCTGCCCGGTATGTACGCCCCCGGTCAACGCGAAGTCCGCCTGAATACGCCCGTAGAGCATCGCAATCCAGCGAAGGCGCAGGCGTAGCTCGTTGGATGTGCTCAGTTGAAGATTAGGTGTCACGCCAAAGGCATCCAGATCGAAGTCGGGCTGGTAGAAGCGATTGAAGAGCACCAGCCCATCGGCGCCAGCCTCTACTAATCGCCGCGCGAGATTCGGCAGGGCCGTAAAATACGGACTCAGCTTTACGGCGATGGGAATGCTTATCTCCGCCTGCACATCACGGACGAGATTGAGATAACTGGTCTCCAGTTCGCTTGCCGTGAGATCCGGGTCGGCGGGAAGATAGTAGATGTTCAGCTCAAGGGCATCCGCCCCGGCATCTTCGATGCGCTGGGCATACTCGATCCACCCGCCAGATGAAACACCGTTCAGGCTGCCGATAACCGGGATAGAGACTGCCGCCTTCAGTCGCGCGAGGTGCTCCAAATAACGCTCGGGGCCGACGCTGTATGTGTCGAGGTCGGGGAAGTAGCTCAAACTCTCGGCGTAACTATGCGCTCCAAGCTCTAGATAGTGATCAAGCTCCAGGCTCTCATGCGTGATCTCCTCCTCGAAGAGCGAGTACGTCACGATAGCGGCGACACCCGCCTCTTCGAGCCGCCGCACCGTGTCCAGGTTCCGTGAGAGTGGCGACGCTGAAGCCACGAGCGGATTCTTCAGGGCGAGGCCAAGATATGTCGTCGTTAAATCGGGCATCGTTGTCCTCCTATGCGCTTATGAGTCGCTCATCGTCGCGCTACTCGCCGCTTCTTCCTCCAACACGGTGGCCATGTCGTGATAGCGCTGCCACTGCGCCTGAACATCTCGTTGCGCCTCGTGCATCAACGCTGCTGCCCGCACTGGATCACTTTGCGTCAGCATGCGATAGCGCGTCTCGTTGTAGGCATACTGCTCCAGCGGAATAGACGGGGCTTTAGAGTCGATGGTGAGCGGGTTCTTGCCCTCGTCCGCCAGCGCTGGATTGTAGCGGTAGAGCGGCCAATAGCCACTCTGCACAGCCAGTCGCTGCTGATCGAGCCCCTTGCGCATGTCGATGCCATGCGCGATGCAGTGGCTATAGGCGATGATGAGCGAGGGACCATCATACGCCTCGGCGTCGAGGAAAGCTCGGAGCGTCTGCTGATCGCTCGCGCCCATCGCCACCCGCGCGACATACACATTGCCATACGCCATGGCAATCATGCCCAGGTCTTTCTTGGGCGCCGCCTTACCCCGCGCCGCGAACTTCGCGACCGCCGCCCGTGGGGTGGATTTCGACGCCTGGCCGCCGGTGTTCGAGTACACCTCGGTGTCGAGGACGAGGATATTGACATTGCGACCAGTGGCCAGCACATGGTCCAGCCCGCCGAAGCCAATGTCATAGGCCCAGCCGTCGCCACCGACAATCCAGACGCTTCGCTTCAGCAGTGTATCGGACACGCTCAACAGCTGGCGCGCCTTCGCCGCGATCTCCGGCTCTGCCTTATCCTCCAGATGTAATAACGTCGCCTTCAGGCGGGCGATGCGCTCGCGCTGCGCCATGATCGCGACCTCGCTGGTCTGGCTGGCGTTCAGAATGTCGGACGCCAACTCCTGGCCGATAGGCGCTGCCAGCGACCGCACCAACTCCCGCGCATACTCCTCCTGCTTGTCGAGTGTTATCCGCATGCCCAGCCCGAACTCGGCGTTATCCTCGAAGAGCGAATTGGACCATGCGGGACCGCGCCCCTCGGCATTACAGCTCCAGGGCGTCGTCGGCAGGTTGCCGCCGTAGATCGACGAGCATCCGGTCGCGTTGGCGACGAAGGCGCGGTCGCCGAACAACTGGGTCATCAGCTTGAGGTATGGCGTCTCGCCGCAGCCGGAACATGCGCCCGAGAACTCGAAGAGCGGCTGCAAGAGCTGTGTATCTTTGACTGCCGCCGTATTCAGTTTTGTGCGATCGATCTCCGGCAGCGTCAGGAAGAAGTCCCAGTTGGCGCGCTCGCGCTCGCGAATTGGCGGCTGCGGGGCCATGTTGATTGCTTTGCGTCCCACCTGGCTCTTATCCTTCGCTGGGCAAACCTCGACGCAGAGGCCGCACGCGGTGCAGTCCTCCGGTGAGACTTGCAGCGTGTATTTCATATCAGGCAATTCCTTGAAGCGCGCCTCCACCGCCACAAACGAGTCAGGGGCGCCTTCAAGGGCGGTGACGTCGTACACCTTTTCGCGAATCACCGCATGCGGGCAGACAAAGGCACACTTGCCGCACTGAATACAGAGGTCAGGTTCCCAGACCGGAATCTCATCTGCGATGTTGCGCTTCTCCCAGCGCGCCGTGCCAGATGGATACGTACCGTCGGCGGGCAGCGCGCTCACCGGTAGGCTATCACCCTCGCCGACGATCATCGGACCCAGCACGTCGCGTACGAATGCAGGCGCTTCCTCCGGGACCGCCGGCCGCCGTGTCAACATCGGCAGAGGCATACCAACCATCGTCACGCGACTGGCTGAGCCGTTGGTCGGCGCCATCCCCTCGCGCGCCTCTGCCCGCGCCGCCGCGACATTGACCTCATATAGGTGAGCGAGAGTCTGATCGACCGCCTGGAAGTTACGCTGCACTACTGCCTCGCCGCGTTTGCCATAGGTCTTCTTGATGCTCTGCTTGATCGCCGTAATCGCCTCGTCACGCGGCAGCACGCCGCTGATGGCAAAGAAGCAGGTCTGCATGATCGTGTTGACGCGCCCGCCCATGCCCGTCTCGCGCGCGACACGGTCCGCGTCGATGACATAGCACCGCAGGCGCTTCTCAAGAATCGCCCCCTGGACCTCGACAGGCAGGTGAGGCCATACCTCGTGCGAATCGTAGGCGCAGTTTAATAGGAAGATGCCACCAGGCTTCGCCTGCTTGAGGACATCCAGCCGTTCCAGGAAAGAGAACTGGTGGCAGGCGACGAAGTTGGCCTGGTCGATCAAATACGGCGCTTGAATGGGGTGTGGGCCGAAGCGCAGATGCGAGACCGTCACCGAGCCGGACTTCTTCGAGTCATAGACGAAATAGCCCTGGGCATAGTTCTCGGTGTCCTCGCCGATAATCTTGATCGAGTTCTTGTTCGCGCCAACTGTGCCGTCAGAGCCAAGCCCCCAGAAGACGCAGCGCACCGTCTCGTCGTCTTCAATGGAGAACGCCGGATCATAGGGCAGACTGGTATGCGTTACGTCGTCGTTGATGCCAATAGTAAAGTGGTTCTTTGGCTCCGCCTTGTCCAATTCGTCGTAGATGGCCCGCACCATCGCGGGCGTGAACTCCTTGGACGACAGTCCATAGCGCCCGCCGGCAACATGCGGGACGCCCTCGTAGCCCGCGAAACCTTGAGCGCGCGCCTCTACGAGCGCCGCGACGACATCGAGATAGAGCGGCTCACCCGCGCTGCCCGGCTCTTTCGTCCGATCCAGCACAGCGATAGACCGCACGGTAGATGGCAGCGCCTGGATGAAATGCCTGACTGAGAACGGGCGATAGAGGTGGACCGTGACAACGCCAGTCTTCTCGCCGCGTTCAGAAAGGTAGCGGGCGGTAGTTCGCGCGGTCTCGGCTCCTGATCCCATAATGACGATGACGCGCTCGGCATCGGGCGCGCCCGAATACTCGAAGAGGCGATACTGTCGGCCTGTGAGCTTCGCTAGCGTATCCATCGCGCCCTGCACGATCTCGGGACACGCCAGGTAATAAGGGTTGACGGTCTCACGCGCCTGGAAGTAGACATCGGGATTCTGCGCTGTGCCGCGAATGAAGGGGTGATCTGGCGAGAGCGCTCGCGCCCGATGCGCCCGCACGAGGTCATCGTCGATCAGCGCGCGCAGATCGTCGTCGGTGAGCTGCTCGATCTTATTGATCTCATGCGATGTGCGGAAGCCATCAAAGAAGTGGATAAACGGGACACGCGCCGCCAGCGTCGCCGCGTGCGCCACGGCCGCCAGATCATGCGCCTCCTGCACAGAACTCGACGCGAGCAGCGCCAGCCCGGTTGCGCGCGCAGCCATCACATCCGAGTGGTCGCCGAAGATCGAAAGCCCCTGCGCGGCCAATGAGCGCGCCGCCACATGAAAGACGGCCGGTGTCAGTTCTCCCGCGATCTTGTACATGTTGGGAATCATGAGCAGCAGCCCTTGCGATGCGGTGAAGGTCGTCGCCAGGGCGCCTGCCTGTAGCGCGCCGTGAATCGCGCCTGCCGCTCCGCCCTCTGACTGCATCTCAATCACGAGCGGCACGGTACCCCAGAGATTCGGGCGTCCGGCTGCCGTCCACGCGTCCGCCAACTCCCCCATGGGGGTAGATGGGGTGATGGGATAGATTGCGATGATCTCACTGAGCCGGTGCGCCACGCTGGCCGCTGCCTCGTTCCCGTCAATCGTCATCCACGTGTGTGGCATCGTCGCTCTCCTCATTAGTGCGAGTCGTCGGGCATTCTTACGGATTCTGTCCTGTCTCACAGCATGAACTGGCAATCTCACAGCCTCATCACTGGCTATCACACCAATGCTCACAATGCCGTCACAAGGCGCTCACTCGGACGCCCACGATCAGCATGCGTTGTGGCAAGCGGGCGCATTGTGCTGCACTCGTGATTTTCCAGCTACTCACTCGGTATGCGCTCGTGATATTGTCGTGGTACAGCAAGGGCAGTAATATCACGGTCGTATAACAGGCAACCCGCGGGTTGGCTCGATGCGGAAGGTGAGGTAGTTCCTATGATTGACGATGAAACACATATGAGGTGGCATGTGGCGCCGCCGGAGCCGACGGGCGACGCTATCATCGAGACAGCGCTCACTGGCGAACGCCTGCTGGAAAATCCCTTGCTCAATAAGGGCAGCGCTTTTACCGAGGCCGAACGCCGCGAGCTGGGCCTTCTGGGTCTGCTGCCGCCGCACGTTGCGACGATGGAGCAGCAGCTTGCCCGCACCTATGAAAATTTTCGGCGCAAGGGGAGCGACCTGGAACGCTACATCTTCCTCGCATCTCTGCAGGACCGCAACGAGACCCTCTTCTATCGTCTCCTCCAGGAACACATACGCGAGATGAGTCCTATCATCTATACGCCAGAGGTTGGCGAGGCCTGCGAGAACTACAGCCATATCTATCGCAGAGCGCGTGGCCTCTACATTTCCTATCCGCAGCGGGACGATATCGAGGCGATATTGCGCGACGCCAGCCACCGCCACATTCGCGTCATCGTTGTGACCGATGGCGAGCGTATTCTTGGTCTGGGTGACCTCGGCCTCGGCGGCATGGGCATACCTGTCGGTAAACTGGCGCTCTACACGCTCTGCGCGGGCATCCATCCCGCGACGACGCTTCCCGTCGTGTTGGATACAGGTACGAATAACCCCGCTCTCTTAGATGACCCCCTCTATCTTGGCTGGCGCCATGAGCGGGTGCGTGGCGTCGAGTATGACACCTTCATTGACGCATTCGTTCAGGGCGTCCGGCACGCTTTCCCGGATGCGGTGCTGCAATGGGAGGACTTCGCCAAAGACAATGCCCGGCGGCTGTTGGATCGCTACCAGCAGCATGTGCGCTCCTTCAACGACGACATCCAGGGGACGGGCGCCGTGACCCTGGCTGGCCTGCTTGCCGCAATGGATGTTGTCGGAGCAACCCTGCCAGAGCAACGCATCGTGGTACTTGGCGCTGGCTCAGCCGCGACGGGCATCTGTGAGCAGGTTGTGGCCGCAATGGTCGAGGAGGGGATGTCCCAGTCTGATGCGCGCGCTACCATCTGGCTGGTAGATAGCCACGGACTGGTACACAGCGGTCGCAGCGATCTCGATCCATCCAAACGCATATACGCGCAGCCGTATGACCGCATATCTGGCTGGGATGTAGGTACGCCAGCTACGCCGGGCCAATTTACGCTGGAGGATGTCGTCAGAGCGGTACACCCGACGGTTCTCATCGGCACGGCAGCGCTACCCGGCGCCTTCAGCGAGCCTATCGTGCGCGAGATGGCGCGCTCTACCCAGCGGCCTATCATCTTCCCACTCTCTAATCCCACCGCAAAGAGCGAGGCGGCGCCCGCCGATCTGATCGCATGGACCGAAGGGCGGGCAATTGTGGCGACGGGGAGCCCCTTCGCGGATGTCGCCTATGGCGGGCGCACAGTCGAGGTTGGGCAATGCAACAACATGTTCATCTTCCCAGGGGTGGGGCTGGGTGTCGTCGCCTCCGGCGCCCGGCTGGTGACGAATAGGATGTTCGTTGCGGCGGCGCGCGCGCTCAGCGCATGTTCCCCCGCGCGCAGCGGTTCAGGCCAGGCGCTCTATCCGCCACTCGAAGAGGTGCGTACCGTGTCGCAGCGCGTCGCCCTGGCTGTTGCGGCGGCGGCGGCGGATGAGGGGCTTGCGGAGCCTCTTGCGCCGCCCGATCTCGATGCGCGCATCCGCGAGATAATGTGGGAGCCACGCTATGCTACCGTGCGCCATGCAAGCTGACACCAGGTAACACGGCGCGGCGAAGATTGTGAGCCACTGTTGATGAATTCGCCCACCGTTGTGAACGAGCCGTGAGATGCGCATGCCAGAGTGACTCTTGTGCGCGGCATGTGGCGGCGCTACTTCCATCTGTTCTGACATGGCTTCTGAGATGAAGGAGGCTTGGCGATGTCAATGGTGCGATACAGTCCGTTCGATTCAATGTGGCCTCTGACGATGCGCGACGCAATGGACCGCCTGCTGGATGAAGGTTTCCAACCTGCATGGCGGATGGATCTTTTCGGAATCGGTCGCCGGTTCCCTGTCGATGTCTACGAGGACAAGTTGAACTATGTCATCGAGGCGTCGCTGCCTGGTGTGAAGCCCGAAGATCTCAAGGTGACCGCAACAGGCAGCACAATTACCATTCGCGCCACGACTGGACATGACGAGAAGCAAGAGAAGCAAGAAAAAGAGGCCAAAGCCACCGACAGCAAGAAGACAGACGCCTATGTGCAGCGCGAGCGCTACACAGGAGAGATGATGCGCATCATCGATCTGCCAGAGTCAATCAACGCTGATAAGATCACGGCGAGCTACAGGCATGGCGTACTGACGCTGGACATCCCCAAAGCTGGGGAGAGCCAGACGAAGAAGATTGACATTGCTGTCAAGGAATAGCTGCGGCCAGGTCAGCCCAGCCATTCGAGCGTAAATAACCATACGACGCTGGCATCATTGCGATACCAGCGTCGCGTATTGTTTGCAGAGCTACCGGACACCTGAAAGGGTTCATCAGGCGTTCGGTAGCCTTCGCCAAGCGCCACGAGCGCGTCTATTTCTGCCCGGTATGCGCCAGGAGCAACGGCGTTTTGCCGTCCCGCAGGACGCGATCAGTCACCCCGCCGAACGCCCAGCGCCCGATACCGGCCTCACCATTCGTCGCCATGAGCACCAGATCACATTCGCCATCCTGCGACGCTTCGACGATGCTGGTCGCGGGATTCTTGCCGCTGCGCACCAGCACGCTGATAGCGCAGTCACCCGCGCGATCTCCGAGGCGATCCACGAGGCGCTGGCGCACCGCGGTGAGGTAGTTCTCACACATCTGGCGGCCATCCTCACCATCGCGCGGGTCAGCCACACGCAGCAGCGTGATCGTGCGTAACACTGCGCCCGCAAGCTGCGGCACGAGCGAGAAGACAGGCGTCTCAGCCAGTGGCGAGCCATCGAGCGGGATGAGCGCGTGCGAGAGATCCTGGCCGTCGGCCAATTCGGGGAACGAGCGAATGAGCAGCACCGGCGCGGCGCCGCCGCGCACCAGCCGATCAGCGACACTGCCGAGGGCAAAGCGGGCAAGGCCTGTGCGCCCGTGCGTTGTCATCACGATGAGCATGGTTCCAATCTCTTTTGCTGTGTCGAGCACACCAGATGCCGGATCGCCGCGCCCAAGGCGCGCCTGGCTGTGTATGCCACGCTCGCGCATCGTCGCGGCGGTGGAGACTAGATACTTCTCAGCCTCTTGCGCCCGCTCGGTGTCGATCCGCATGTACACGTCGCCTGGGATGTACGGCCCGCCACCAATGTACGGTAATACCGTCGGCGGCACGATCGAGACGAGATCGAGCTGCGCCGAAAGTTGTCGGCACAGGCCCTCCGCAACCGGCAGCGCCTTCGCGGCAAGTTCAGATCCATCCAGAGGAACGAGAATACGCGCTTGCCCTCCATTACCCATTATCTCAGGTACCGGCGCGTTTGTAGTCATCATCGTCACACTTTCTTGCAATAGAAGCCGCGCGTTGATTCGCAACGCATGGCGCGCTACTCGCCAACCTGCCCACTTTGCCCACGCCGAGGTTGTGCGCACTGTCCATGCCAGCCTTCTCTCATGGCTGACATCCCGGAATGCGCCACGAAACGTCGCGTTCGCCAGTGTGGCTCACCGCCAGGTCGCGATGTAGATCATCCATTGGCAAGCATCATCCCCACACATCACATCACGGTTACTTTAACCATTATACTCGTCTCGATCTGGTCACGGAGAGCCCTATCAGAGCGCCACGTCGCCGACTGGGAGCAAGAAGGTGAGGTGGTCCGTGAAGGCCGATGGAGGTGTCGCGCCGAGAATGAGATCGCACACGACACCACTGCCGATCGCAGTGATCTCGGCCAGTACAGCAACCATGAGATCGTTGCGTGGCGTACGTCTGTTGCGGTGATCGCGCTGCATCAGGACGCTGTTGGGTCAGGCAACCCCGATGGCGGGCTCAGACGCTCTCGCCGCTTGCCATTAGCTCGCCTCACACCCCGCTGAAGCCGCCGTAGCCGCCGTCCACCGGTCACGACAGCAGCCGTGCCGTTGAGGCTGTACAGCTTCTCGAGTTGCGCCATCATGCTTCCTCCGGTACCCGATAGGCGGACTTCGCCAGGCCATAGGCAAACGCGTACGCCATCTCTGGCGCCTCATCTTCAGCGAGCAAACCCTGCACGACGAGTCCCGCTACCCAGTCACAGGTCACGCGGCGCCACACGCCGTGTCGCGCCGGGATGGATGCGAATCCCCGAGTGTCATCGTTGAAGCCCGCGGTGTTGTAGACGCCCGCCGTCTCGATCACACGATTGAGATAGCGCCGGATGCCGTTGACACTATCGAAGAACCACCACGGCGGTCCAAGCAGGAGCGACGCATAGTGACTTGCCAGCGGCGCCATCTCGCGGCCGTAGGTACTCTCGTCGAGCGTAAACAGGATTAACCGGAAGCGTGGGTCCATGCCGAAGTCGTTCAGCAGTGGACGCAGGTTGCGCGTCCACTCGATGGCGACGGGGATATCCGCTCCCACATCCGATCCGAAGCGCTGGTAGAGCGCCTTATCGTGGTCACGGACGCTACCGGCGTGCATCTGCATTACCAGGCCGTCCTCGGCGCTCATCCGCGCAAACTCCATGAGCATATGCGCGGTAAAACGCGCTGCGTCGTCCTCTCCCGCCTGGCTCCGCAGGGCTCTGGCGAAGATCGACTCCGCCTCCTGGGGACTGAGCCGCTCGGTATAGGGCGTCTGCACCGCATGGTCGGTGGCGAGCGCTCCCAACTCCTTGAACGCCGCCCTCCGTGCCTCCAGCGCTCGAATGAATGAGGCAAAGTCGACAACGTTGATTCCTGCCGCGTGACTCAATGCATCGACTTGTTGCTTCCAGTCTGGCGCAGTGATGTTGACCACCGCATCAGGCCGGAACGTGGGCCGGATCTGCGTGAAGCCCTCATCATGCAGCCGCCGGTGTTCGTCGAGCGTGGAGCTTGCGGCGTCTGTCGTACACAGAAGCTCAAGGTTGAAGCGCTCGAACAAGGCGCGGGGTGTGAACTCGGGACTCGCCAGGCGAGACGCAAGTTGATCGTAGATGCGCTGCGCGCTGTCGCCGTTGAGCCGCTCCTCGATACCGAAGACGTTGACCAGTTCGTCCGCCAGCCACAGGCTCACCGGCGTGCCGCGGAAGAGGTAGAAGCGCTCGGCGAAGCGCTGCCATATCCGGCGGGGGTCGGTCTCTACAGGCGTGCTGTCGCGCGTCGGCACTCCAAGGTCCTCGAGCGGCACACCTCGGCTGTTGAGCATGCGGAAGACGTAGTGATCGGGGATGATGAACAGATCCGCAGGCGAGCCGAACCGCGCGTTGGGATCCGCCAAGAGAGACGGCGGCACATGACTGTGCGGGGAAACGAGCGGCAGGTTCTCCACTTCGGCATACAGGGCTCGCGCCACCTCCCGCTGCGCTGGATCGGACGAGAAGCAGCGATCGGGAGACAGCGTCCATGGGATCGTCTGCATCGGTCTACTCCGCCTTTCCAGAATCGGTGGCGCCCCCATCCTTGACCCAGAACTCGCGCAGGACCTCCACAGCCATCTTGGGTTGGCGCGTACGGGTGAAGACGCCCCTCATGTTCACCCCTCCAACCCGCATAACGCTCTGCACCGCGGCAAAGTCGGCGTAGTGCCAGACCTGCATGCCGGCCACGAAGTCCTTACGCGCCGCGACCTCCAGGTGTCCCCGGACGTACTCCGCCTGGTACTCCTCGGTCCACATCAGTGGCGGCTGACTGTGGAACCCGACCATCGTGTCCGCGCCAAACTCCGTCATGATGATGGGCTTCCGCAGGGTCTGCCACGTCAGGTCGAGCTCCTCATCGAGCTGGGTCAGTGCCTTGTCCATCTGACCACCATCGACGTACCAGCCCCAATAGCGGTTAATGCAGGTGACGTCGCACTCACGCAGCCAGTCCATCAGACCGCCCATCACACCGACGAGCGTCACGAGGCGGGTCGGGTCAAGCTCCCGAGCGTGGCGCACCAGTGTATCCAGGAACTGCTTTCCCCAGACGACTGAGGGGTCGGCGCGGTTCCCCTCGACATCTACCTTCGTCAGGTTCAGCTTCTGGGGTTGCGGCTCGTTGGCGACACTCCAGATGAGCACGCTAGGGTGATTCTTGTCGCGGGTGATTAGCTCCTCGATCTGCTGCCAACATATACGCATCCGCTCGGCCATGTTCTCTTCGCTGTCGAACTGCAGGCTGACGGCTGGGGTCTCATCGATGATAAGGAAGCCTGTGCTGTCCGCGAGCCGCATCTCCTCTTCGCTATAGGGGTAGTGGGATGTACGGTAGCTGTTGGCGCCTACCGAGCGCATGAGCTGGTAGTCCTTGACCAGGAGCGGCAGATTGAGGCCCCTGCCGCTGGCGTAGAAGTCCTCGTGGCGGCCAAACCCGTTCATCTTTACGGGTCGACCATTGAGCAGGATCTGGTTGTCCCGCACAGCGACCGTGCGGATGCCGATCGGGAGCGTGTAGCGGTCGCTCGCGGTTTCGATGACCAAGTCATAGAGAAAAGGATCTGTGTCGGACCAGAAGCGGGCGCCAGGGACCCTCATCTCTGCCTCGGCGACGCCACCAGAGAACCGCAGGTCGGCTTCTACCGGCGCGTCGCCGCCCACGAGCCGAACAGACCCCTGGGCGGCGCCCGACGTGTTCAGCCGGACCATTACCTTCACCGAACCCTCGGTCCCGTCTATGCCCGTCACCACAGTCACATCTTCGATGTAATCCTGTGGGACGGCATAGAGCATGACCGGACGGTGAATCCCAGCATATGGGTAGAAGTCAAACGTCGTACTGGGGAAACTGGCAAACGCGCCCAGGGCGGACGGTAACTTGCCCGAGGGTACGCGGGTCGGCTTGAGGTGGTTCTCGACGCTGATCGCGATGACGTTCTCCTCACCCCAACGCACGAGCTTCGTGACCTCAAAAGCAAACGGCAGATGGCCGCCCTCGTGCGAGCCAACCTTCGTGCCGTTCACATACACCGTCCCGAAATAGTTAGCCGAGCCGACGCGTATGAACACGCGTTGTCCCTGCCAGGTCTGGGGGACGTAGGTGCGCCTCATGTACCAGGCGACCCCAAGATACTCAAAGAGATCCGCGTACTGCTCGTTCCAACTGCCGGGGACAGCGATCGGACCGGCGTCGGCAAGCGCGTTCGGCCATCCGCTCTGTTCCCCTATCTCGTCAGGATCGATCTTGAAATCCCAGATACCGGAGAGATCTAACTTATGGCGGACGTTGTTCTGGATTGGATTCAGCATCGCTTCCTCCTATCGAATGTGTGGCAAAGTGCGTATCATGCCAACGGCGCGCAGACCAACGGCGCGCAGGTGATGGGGTCTAACTTCTCTCGCGGTCGCTGGGAGGAGGGCCGTCGGAGCCTGCTGGATACTCCTCAAGCGACATCCTGAAAGGCGATGTTGTACTGGCGCAGGTAGGCCTTGAGCCGTGTACACCAGGAACATGTCGGCGTCGAGAAGACGGCCACGCTATGCCTGGCGTGGCTGGCCAAGCCGCTTGCCCTGCTCCCCGTGCTCGTGCTAGCTTGATGTCTAAGGGTGCGCGTGTTGGCCTTCATGAGTGTTGATGTCGGCGACGGAAGCGTCCACGCTCGCATTCAGCTCCATGGCCGGCCAGTCGGGTACGCCACCTTCCTGGACGGCGATGGTCTCACGTCCTAGCGCGTTGACGATACTTGCGGCGATTGACGCGCGATGGCCACTGCGACAGATCGTGGCCACGGGAACATCGAGCGGAATCTCGTGAAGATGGCTCATCAGATCGCCGATGTGGATGTGCTGCGCTCCGGGGATATGACCACTTCTCCACTCAGTGTCATCGCGCACATCGAGCAGCGCGGCCCGGTTGTTGTTGGAATCCCGCCGCCAGCGGCGACGCATCTCGCCCACGCTGACGTCCTCAAAGCCGCTGGTGGGGAATCCCGCCAGCTTCCAGGCCTCTATGCCGCCATCCAGGTAGCCGCGTAGCTGCTCGTAGCCGATGCGAATGAGTTGAGCGACGGCCTCGTTTCGACCTGCCTGATCCTCGATCTGGAGCATGAGCGGCTTGTCGAAGGGCAGCAGCCAGCCGACATAGGTACCAAACGACTCGTCTAGCTCGATGTTGAACGCGCCGGGGATATGCTCTCGCGCGAATGCACGGCGCCCACGTCCGTCAATCAGGGGAAGGCCGTGCTCCAGATGGGCGCGTACCTGTTGTGGCGTCAGTGCGGCCAGTTCCGACAGCCCGCCCAGAAGACGCGGCCCGCGCTGATTGATCTCGCTCATATAGCGATAATACGCGGGATACGTGCCATAGCCCGCGAGCTGCTGGCGCACGAACTCCGCCTCGTCGTGGACATGCGCCGCAGGACTTGTCAGACGCTCCTGACCAATCGTGCTACGACGCGCTGGCGCCTTGCCCATGGTCGCGCCACAGAAGGAGCCAGCGCCATGCGTTGGGTAGACCAGGACGTCGTCGGGCAATGTATCCAGCAGGCGGCGGAGCGAGTGATACTGGTCGCGGGTCAGCGTCAGCGTCATGCCGGGGCTGACCAGATCGGTACGCCCCGCGCTGCCGACAAGCATACTGCCGCCAGTGAAGACGGCGGTCGGCTTGTCGCGCCCGGCATCATAGACCGCGTAGCTGAGGTGGTCGGGCGTATGCCCAGGTGTTGCGAGAACTACGAAGGTCAGGGCGCCCATCTCGATCCGGTCGCCGTCACGCGCCCCCTGATGCTCATAGGCGAGTTCGGCGCTGGTCGCATTGACAATGGTAGCGCCCGTGCGTTCCCGAATCTCGCGCGCGCCGGTGATGTAGTCATTGTGGACGTGGGTCTCGAAGACATAGGCAATGCGCGCTTCAGCCGCATCGGCCGCCTGCAGGTAGATACCGATGTCGCGGCGCGGATCGACGATCGCGGCCAGGTGCGCACTTTCATCGACGATGATATAGGATTGATGCCCCAACCCGTCGAGGAAGAATTGTTCAACGCGCATCACACGCTCCTTTGAAGAGTCTTGAATAGCCTCAACATCCAGACTTACCGCTTGCCACCTTCCAGTGGCAGCCCATGCATGCGCCAGACGGCGGTGCCGCCGGTCACGTTGAACACCTGCGTGATCCCCTGTTTCTGCAGGAAGTTGGCTGCGGTCATGCTGCGGTTGCCACTCTGACAAATCAGCAGGATTTCCCGGTTCCGTGGAATCTCCGCCAGGCGCTTCCCAAGCATGCCCAGCGGAATATTCTTCGCGCCCTTGGCGTGCCCGCTCTGAAACTCCCACGGTTCGCGCACATCGATGAGCACGGGCTTCGATGATCCAGTAGAAAGGCGCTCCCATGCCTCACGTGGGTTGACCGACGGAATCTTCGAAGCGCCACCAAAAAGTCGTCCGAGCACTGCTACCTCCAGTATCTTGTTTTATTAAGCGCTACTCGTTCATTCTCGTTCGTGATCGAGAGTTACCTACTCGCGATCTCCATCTCCATCCGGTTGACCTGCGAGGCCGAGCGCGCGCGCCTGGGCGGCGTAGCGCTGCTGAATGCCCGCGCAGACCGTATCGCAGAGCGTCAGGATGCTCGGATCCGCCAGCGTGTAGTAGATCGTCGTACCCGCCTTGCGTCGCGCCACCAGCCCACCCTGTGCGAGCGCCGCCAGATGCTTGGAGACATTCGGCTGGTTCGCGCCGGTGAGCGTCACCAAAGCTCCAACGCTCTGCTCGCCTTGGGAAAGCGCGGCCAGCAGCTTCAGGCGAAGCGGCTCGCCGAGCAGCCGGAAACGCGCCGCGATTTCATCTAGTAGCGGATCAGGATAGCCATGCTCTTCGCGACGTTCGCGCCACGCGTCCGTAACTACCGATGCGCCCATGAAGTCCTCCTCACAGCGTATTCCTGAGCGCGTCCCTAACCGCTCTTGTTCACACAATAACCCAGGATGAGCCATTGACTTACTCTATGCGCATATAGTAATATATAGTCACTGGTGTGTCAAGGATCGAGTCAAAGCCAAGTTCGCGCATAGGTCGTACTCGCGCTGGTTGCGTTGTTTAAGGAGCTACTCGTGCCATCAGTCACCGCGCTGCAGCAACTCCTTTCTGTCATCTCGGGTGGCATCGTTGGCTTTACGCTGGGCCTGATCGGTGGCGGAGGATCTATTCTGGCTGTGCCGCTGCTCCTCTATGTCGTTGGCTACCGTGATCCCCATGTCGTTATCGGTACCACGGCGCTCGCCGTCGCGCTCACTGCGTTCGCCAACCTGCTGCCGCACTGGCGCGCAGGCAACATCCGCTGGAAGCCCGCGGTTGCCTTTGCGATCCCTGGCGCAATTGGCGCCGCGCTGGGCGCAAGTATTGGCAAGGCTGTCGGCGGGAAGCAGCTGCTCTTTCTCTTTGCCCTGCTGATGGTCATCGTCGCGGTCAACATGCTACGCCAGCGGCGTCACGCAACGTCACGTATCGAGCGATCAGGACGGACGATGCTGCTCTGGGTGGCGCCCGTGAGCTTCATGGTTGGACTGCTCGCGGGCTTCTTTGGCATCGGCGGCGGGTTTCTCATCGTGCCGGGACTCATGTTCGCGACGGGGATGCCCCTGCTCAGCGCGGTTGGCAGTTCGCTGGTGTCCGTCGGAACATTCGGCGCCACGACCGCGATCACCTACGCACTGGCGGGCAAAGTGAACTGGCTGATCGCCCTTGAGTATTTCGCTGGCGGAGCGCTTGGCGGATGGCTTGGCGCATGGCTAGCGGTTCGTCTCGGGCGGCGGAAGCAGGCGCTCACGCGCATCTTCGCTGCAGTGGTCCTGGCCGTCGCGGTCTACATGCTTGCCATGAATATCAGCGCCTTGCATCTGTAAAGACACATGGGGGCGCGCGAATGCGGAGAGCAGGACAGTGGGACAGTGGGATAGCGCCCACTCGCTACTGGGTATCGTTTGTTACGAGGATTTGGCCACACAGCTGGCAGAGGAGGACAACAACACTATGGACCAGATGAAAAGCGGTTTTGGATTCGGGGTCACGCTGCATGCGCCGTACGATCAGGCGCTCTCAGAGGTCAAAGAGGCGCTTAAGGCCGAGGGGTTCGGCGTGCTGACCGAGATCGACGTACAGCAGACTCTACGGACGAAGCTGGGGGTAGAAATGCCGCCGTACAGTATCCTCGGCGCGTGCAACCCTCCGCTCGCGCACCGCGCGCTCACGGCGGAGCCAGAGATCGGCCTGCTGCTGCCGTGCAACGTTGTCGTCCGCGTCGAGGGCGACGCGACGCGGGTGGACATCGCCGATCCTGAGGCGATGATCGGCATCGTTGGTCAACCAGGCAAACCAGAAGTGGCCGCGGTCGCCGCAGAGGCAAAGGAGCGCCTTCAACGCGTTGCGGCAACGCTTGGCGGCCAACGCGCAGGATAACCGACACCACAAACTGAAGACGATGTGCTCTGGGATGCCCTCTGATGAAGATCACGCCACTCGCTGATTCGTGAGTCAATATGGCGCGCAATGTCACCGCCACCAGACCCAGTGCCAGCGCTGACTCCACCAATTGCGACAGGACGCGCCGCCCGCCGCTGCGTCGGTGACAGGCCCAGATCCCCGAAGCGACGCGGTGAGCGAGCCGGCGCGTACAAGAAGGTTCGTGACACTCGGCCTCACAGCGGAGTTGCCGTGCTGCGATCGCGTAGTTGGTTCGCTGTGGAATCGCTTCCTTCGAGCCGCTCGCGCATCTGCTCGAACGCCGTCGCGTCGATCTCGCCGCGTGCATAGCGCTCGCGCAGGATATCAAGCGCGGATTGACCACTTCTGGCCGGTGGTGGTGTCGGCGCCTGGGTCCGTCCGCCGAGCCAGCGGGCCAGCGCCCAGATCAGCACGCCTAACACCGCGAGCCAAAACACACTCGCAAGGATCATCCACAGGGGACCCATTCCGTTCCATCCAAATCCCCACATCATCGTGTTACCCTCTTTCTCTCGTCGCCCT
>DASUHD010000021.1:0-12785 GCA_036273675.1 Ktedonobacterales bacterium
TGCGCGCATACCCCCTGATACCGCGAGATGGGGCCACATGCGGCCATCTCGCTACGCCATGAACACTCACAAGGCTTGCGTAATTAGAACCTTTGTTTTATAGTTGTTCTTGCGTTTCGCGTGTTTTGTGGTGAGCCAGAATAAGGCGCCACTCTCGTCCCTGTCATTGGTCGGGGATGAGGGCGGCGCTTTTTGTATTGGGGAAGGATGCACTGAGATGGCAGGCGGGACAATCTTGAAGTTGGGGTATACGAACCCCTTAACCGATGCGTTTGGGGCGCATCCCATCCTGGGGCCAGTCATTGACCTCAACGACGGGCTGATCTTCACCCTGGCCTCGCCAGATGGGTTAGAGCTGGCTGCCCCGCCTCGCTCGCTGCTGCTGGCGGGGAACATCCGCACACAGGGGGAGATCGCTACCCGCGCCATCGTGCGCCATAATCGGACGGTGACGGCTCGCCTCATCGTCGGCCCGGCTGCCTCCTCCGCTGCCCTGATTGCCGCCATCAGGAACGTGCTACTCTGGCTCTCGGCTCCTCCCCAACTGCCGATCACCTTGCAATACCAGCCGTTCAACGCCAGCGCGCCACTGTATCTGGACGTGGTAGGGGCTTCGCATAACCTGCCCGCTGACGAGGGGCAGTGGCTGCGCGGGCAGTTCGAGCCGCTGACCATCAGCTTCATCACTCGCCCAGGACTGCGCGATGCCCGCGTCACCCTGCAGAATCTTGTCGCTAACCCTGGCTTGGAGCAGCCCAGCACAGGCGGATTTGTCGGGTTCAATGACACCTTTGCCAACGCCAACTTCTACGCCACTCAGGCGGGCAGCAACCCCACCGCTGGCTCGGTCGCTAACAACTACCCCGATGTCGTCATGGCCGACGCGCCATTGCGCTACTACCGGATGAGCGAAGCCAGCGGGGCCACTGCCTACGATGTGAGCGGCACGGGACAGCACGCCACCTACGTTGGCTCTCCGACGCTCGGCACAGCCAGCGGGATATCAGGAGACGCCGCGGACAAGGCCGTCACCTTCAATGGAACCAGCCAGTACGCCACCGTCCCGCTCGGCTCTGGCAGCAATGCCCTGCCGACCGGCAACGGGAATTGGAGCGTTGAATGCTGGTTCAAGATCAGCGCCAACCCGACCACCAACCCGCGCCTGCTCTGCCAGTTTGGGGATCGCACCGTCACACGGGGCGCGCCGGGGATCGTCATGGATACCAGCGGGCGCATCTTCGCCACCACCCAGGCGGGCGACACCGCTGTGACGGCCGCTGTGTCGCTCAACGCCTGGCATCATGCCGTCGCCACCTGGGATGGCACGACGCTGCGCATCTATCTCGACGGCGCCGCTGGCCCAACCGCGACGCCGGGCGCGCTCTCCATCGGCACACACGCTGCGGCCTTCGGGTCGGCGGAGGACCACGCGGCGACCAATGACTTCCCCGGCGTGCTGGATGAAGTCGCCTTCTACGGCGGCACGCTCTCGGCTGCCCGGATCACCGCGCACTTCAACGCGGGTAACGCCGCGACCGGCATGGGGACGATGAGCAATGCCCTTACCATTCCAGCCTCCACGCGGATCGCCTTCGGGAGTCCAGCATGGAGCAGCCTCAATACCTGGCAGATGCGGTTCCGGTGGGTGAGCGGCCTGACCTTCAACGCCTATCTGCATTTCACCGATGTGAATAACTTCCTGCGCGTGTCGCTCTCCGCCAGTAGCATGAAGCTGACCCAGGACCTGGCAGGCACACCCTGGGACCTGGCGACTATCGCGCTGAGCGATGTGCTCGCGCCGAACGTCTGGTACTGGCTGCGCCTGACGCAGTTCCCCGCCGCGCCGGGTGAGGTCGCCGATGTGCAGGCGAGCATCCTGGGTGATGGGCCAACACCCGGAACGGTCGGCGCGCTGCTGGCGAGCACCGGCCCCAGTCCCACGCGGGATGCCGTCACTGCCCTCTCCGGGCGGCCACAGATCGAGGCCAGCGGGGCATCGCTGATCCTGGGTGGGCCATACACCAATGTCCATAGCGTCAGCCTGTTCGGGCCGGGCGGCTGGCAACTGGACGCCTCGGCAGGCGGCTCAGTCGGCGCTGCCGCCTGGGAGGGGCAGCAGCAGTCTACCACCAACACGTATCCCAATGGGCCAGTCAGCAGCTTTGGGGCAGGGCGCTTCGACGCGCCGCCCACGGGCGCGTGGGATGTGCTGCTGCACGGCTACAACGGTGGCAGCCCCACCGGAACGTGGGCCATACCCTGTGGCGTCGCGCAGCAGATGGCAGGGTCATTGTGGGTGAAATCGAGCGGACCCCTGGCAGGCTCGGCGTCCCTCTCCCTCCTCCTGCGCGAGTACGATGCCAGCGGCGCGTTCCTGCGCAGTAGCACGCTGCAATCACTCAACGGCAATCAGGCGGGCTGGACGCAACTCGCAGGCTCAGCCACGACCGGAGCCAACTGCGCGTATGTGGATCTCGCTCTGCGCGCCCTCGACGCAACGAGCGCCAGCGCCAACGGGACGCTCTGGCTGGACAACGCGCAATGCTGGAATAAGACGCAACTCTCGACCATGAGCAGTATGCCTTGGTGCGATCTCCGCGCGGTCGTCTCGCCCGCCATGCTGGTCGTCTCTGGCCTCTTAGGCGACCTGCCCGCGCCGTGCTACCTGGCCCTCGGCACATACGTCTCGTCTCTCCCCCAGGGCGGCGCGCTCAGCCTCTACGTGGGCCGGAAGGCGATTACCAGCCCTCGGGCGCAACTCGTAGGGGCATCCTTCGGCGCGTTCTCGGCAGCCTTCTCGCCGCAGGGCTTCGCCCAACTGGACGCCAGCAGCTACGGCGGGTTTGATTCCTACGCCTCAGTCGGCGTGGGTGGCTGGAACCCGAAGGCGCTCTCGCTGCTCGCCAGCGATGCTGCGGGCATCTATCACCTTTTGGCGCGGGTGAAGACAGCGCAGACGGTTCCTAACCTGCCCCTCATCACCTTGCGGGTGGTGACGGCGCAGCAGACCGATCCCTGGTTCAATCAGGTGGGTGGGGCGGATATCGTCGGGCAGTGGGCTGGGACATACGCTACGCCGTTCAGTCAGCAGAACGTCTGGACGATTGCCGACGCGGGCCAGTGCAATCTGCCACCCTTCCCGCAGGGGGCGCTCACTGATCCCTCGCAGCTCTATCTCATCCCGCGCAGCCAGTGGCAGGATACGAGCGGCGGAGGGCCGCAGAACGGCTATACCAACTGGCAGGCGCTCTTGCCCATCGACGGGTCGCTCATTGTCGCCTCGGTGAATAATCCCAGCAATAGCAGTGGCGCAGTCACGAATAGCTGGCTGTGGAGCTACAGCGATGGGCTGCTGCTGAATCGGTCGGCATCCTCAGACGGGCCAGCATGGACATACTCGGTCGAGAGCAAGGCACAGCCGAACCCGGCGATGGGCGCTGGTGGATCGGGAACCGCATCCAGCGGCGCGATCAATGTGAATAGCGGGGCTGATCCCTGCCTGACCATCGACCCGGCGCAGATCGGGGCGAACAACAGCGTTGGGGTGAATCAGCTGGTGGCTATCATCTCAGATCAGGCGGGCGGGGTGTATAGCTGCTTTGGCGAGGTCAGCTACTCGCCGCTGTATCTCGAACCACGATAAGAGCACGAATAGCAGAGGATAAAAGGAGAATCGTGTGAGCATGGAAAAGGCAAAATCTGGGATGAGATCACGGCGTATCGCAGGCGTCGTCACGCGGCGCTGGGCCAGTGAGACGTCAGGTGGGGCCAGAGACGCGCAAGCCAAAGCGCTCATCTGACCAGGCAAAATACGCGGGCAGATCGTCCGCCGCGCCATTAGCGATGCCCGCCCGCACCCACGCCAGCGCCGTAGCGGCATCGTCCGCATCAGCCTCGCCGTGCGCTGACGCTCGTCGGTCAAGCGTGCGCAGGACCGCCTCCGGGCCAGCGCGCAACGCCTGTTCCACATCGACACCAACGCGCGTCTCTGGGGTTGCCTGCGCCGCCCGCCAGATGAGCAGCGCATCATCGGGACGCGCAAAACGCGCCACGGAGGCAATCAGGCGATAGAGCGTCTCGGTTGCGCCCGCGCCCGCCGCGCCAATGGCAGCGATCTCGCGCCGGAGCAGCCAGACGGCCAGCGCATGGTCACCTGGCCGCAGATCGGCCAGCAGCGCCTCGGTGGCGGCGGCTCGCCATGCGGCGTCTTGCTGGCGGGCCTCGGATGTTTCACTGCGGGCGGCTGGTCGCTCTCCCGCGCGCAAGCGTTCGAGGTCACGCGCCGCAGGGCTGCTCATGTGCCGTCGCCATCATCGAGCGGACGCACCTCGGCCAACTCCGTGCCGCCCATCCGTATCAGCTCCTGAATGACGGGGTCGTCGCGCACCTCCCGCTCGAGCGCGGCCACGTCAGGCTGATGCTTCCCTGCCGAGGTCGCGGCGTCGGCGGGCGGGAATGAGGGGCTGATCGGCGACTGATCAGCCGCGCGCTTGGTCTGCGTCGTGTGCGATGTGTGCGTCTGCGTCGGACGTGACGATCCAGCGGCCTGCGCTGTCGGGAATGGTACGATGTTGTTAGGCGCCGACGCATCTGACTGGCTCGATGGCGTAGGCGGAGAGGAGGGCCGCTGCGGCGGTTTCGTGGCTGGCTGACCCGAACCACCGTCACTAGCAAGCACCAGACGCACTCGCACGGGCTGCTCCAGCACCTGCTCCAGCGCCCATTCGACCGCCTCGCGCTTCGATGGCTCGCGCAACTTCTCCAGATGGAAGGGCCACTTGACCGCAACCGTCAGCGATAGCGGGCTGCCAGCGTCCAGTCGCACCGGCTGCGCATCGCTCAGCAGACCTGAGACCATCGAGCTTTTCTGCTTGCAGACCTTCTTGATCATCGTCCAGCGGCGCTGAATATCGCGCAACATATTCACCAGCGCGGCGTCCTGTTCTGGCCCCACCTGCGACGGCTCTGGCGAAGCTGATATGGGCGTCGGCACAGGCGCCTCTAACGCCCGAGCTTCTGGTAGCGCGTCATCCGCAGGCGTGGCCATCATGTCCTCTGCGCCGCTCTCGTCACGAAGGGACGAGCCGGCAACGGGCGCTGGCTGGTGGGCGGCAACCACCGGGGGCGACTCTCGCTGCGATACCGGCTGCGGAGAGTGTGTAACGCGGGCAGGCGCCGCGGGCCTCGACTGCGTCTCAACGGGCGCGAAGTCGTTTGCCAGACCACCGTGGGCGCAGACGCCGACGCATTCGAGGAAGGCAAGCTCCAGCGCGAGCTGCGGCACCGGCAGACCGCGCGCTGGCTGCTCATTGCGCGCAAAGACACGCGCACAGGCCGCCAACTCTTCGAGGCTGAAGCGTCGAGCAAGGTCTACGGTTGCCTGGGCCTCCTCAGCGGTGCGGTCCATAATCGTGGCGACATCCGCGCCCGCACGCGCCAGCATGAGCGCGCGCCACTCCTCAGCATACTGCGCGGAGAGTTGCCTTGGGTCGGCTCCGCCAGAGACCAGCGCATGGATACGTTCCAGGCCATCAGCGGTATTCTGGTCGGCGACCGCTTCGATCAGCGCGCGTAGGGCGGCGGGGTCAGCCAGGCCAAGCATCCCGCGAATGCTTTGCGCGTCGATCTCCGTCCCACAGAATGTGATCGCCTGATCGAGCAGGCTGAGCGCGTCGCGCATGCCACCCTGGGCCGCGCGCGCGATCATCTCGGCGGCGGCAGGCTCCAGGGTTAGCCCCTCGCCCTCGGCGATATGATGGAGGTGAGACACGATATCGCGCATGCGGTGGCGGCGGAAATCGAATCGCTGGCAGCGCGAGATAATGGTGGGCAGCACTTTATGCGCCTCGGTGGTCGCCAGCACAAAGATCACATGCGGCGGCGGCTCCTCCAGCGTCTTCAGCAGCGCGTTGAAGGCCGAGGTCGAGAGCATATGAACCTCGTCGATTATGTACACCTTGTGGTGGCCATCGCTGCCGAGCAGGTTCACGTTCTCGCGCAGCTCGCGGATGTTATCTACGCCAGTATTCGAGGCGGCGTCGATCTCGATCACGTCGGGCGAGCGCCCGCCGGTGATTTCCTGGCACGAGATGCATTCGTTGCATGGCTCGCCATCGTGGGGATTCTGGCAGTTGATCGCTTTGGCCAGCAGCCGGGCGACGCTGGTCTTCCCCGTTCCGCGCGGACCACAGAAGAGATAGGCATGCGCCAGCCGCCCGTCACGCACAGCATTGAGCAGCGTGCGGACGACCTCTTCCTGGCCGACGAGGTCGGCAAAGGTCTGCGATCTCCATTTGCGATAGAGGGATTGTGACGCCATGCGATGCCCCACGTTCGTGTCACTTCATGTCAGCCAGAACATTATATCTTAAACGAAGGGGACAGGCGCGCCGTTCACTGCTGGCCCATCCGGCCATCACAGGCGCAACAAGGCGTGTTATTTATGGAAAAGACGGCTTGCGATGATGATGGTGAGGGAGGGAGAAATGGTGGAGAAAGGTACCAGGAAGAGTTTAGGAAACGTTTAGGAATGGCGGGAAAAGAAAAAGTGGGTCGTGCACCCACTGTTGATCCGCGCCATTAGATCCCGTCACTCTTCCAGCTCAGGCCCAGTGCTCCCACGGCGCCCGGAGAGGTCCACTTACCGCTGCTTCCTTCCGGATCTGACGGGGTTCGCAAACATCCGCCGCGTGGGGTCTAAACCCTCATAACCATCCAAGCGCCAGAATCGGCAGGCGTACGACCGCGAGCGGGAATTCAGCCCCGCATCAAGAGCGTTTCGGGTACAGGGCAGCCCTGGCTCCCCACCTAGCACGACCTCGCGACCATTGTACCGCGCCCCATCGCGAAAGTCAAAAGCAATAGGAAGCGGGGGCTGTGGTGGGTCATAGGGTACACAAACAGGTACACACATAGACACATAGACACGACGAATGGCGAGTCCAGCCTTACCGCCAGACTCGCCGATACCGTTATACGATGCTACTGGGCCTTTACCTTGACCGGCTGCTTGGCACGCCCGCCAACTTGATTTCGCACGGGGTATGCCTGCTCCATCAGACCAACGATGATCTTGAGCGGCTCGATGTTACCGGCCTGCTCTACGGCCTCGGTAACAATCGCCCGGCGCTCGTCGGCCTTCGCGGCGGCTTCTTCTTTTGGCAGCGCCGCGAAGAGGTCGTTGCCTTCAAGATAGCCTGCCTCGATCAGCACCTTGACCGGCGCATACTCGAAGACACGCGCCAGCGCCCGGCACCGCTCTGGTGTCGGCAGAACTGGCTCGTCATCTCTCAGGTAGCGCCCAAGCGAGGCCTCATCAATCGGCGCACGATGCTCGACGCAGAATTTCGCGAACTCGCGGATCAGGTAGTGATCGCCGCGCCGCTGGTAAAAGTCAAGCTCGCGCAGCTCGTTACGGAGCCAGTCGCGAAACCGCAGCCGAGTCTTCAAGTCTACCTTGTTGTTCATAATTAGCTGGTCCCTACCTTAATTATCCGCCTACTATCCGATCCCCTCATGAAAGTTATTCAAGAGCCAATAAGGCAGAGAATGGGAAGGGAGTGATAGTATACGGTTAATCTCGCACCGTACTTAACAGTATTGCCGAAATTCATTACGCTGTCAAGGGCATCTAAGCAATTTGGGTATCATGCCGCGAACTATTCATGAGCGACGCGCCATCATCACAGCAGAACATTGTCGGCTTATCAAAACCCTAAAAGAAAAACAACTGCTTCTTGGTTGCCCTCATTGCCTGCTCACTACGAGAATTGGCGCACACCGATGCACCAACGATGTTATATAACGATGCGACATAATGCAATTGGAATGGGGCAAGCAATCTTCCGTGTATGCTAGTAGCAGCACTACGCAGTATTGCGCACAATCGCTGCCAGAATCTCACGCACAATGTAGAGCTCGGCGGTGAGCATATCAACCCTATCGGCCTGGATTTCGCCGTGACAGCGGTCATCGCCGCCATCCTGGTCGCGCTGGCGGTGCGGCTCTATCCGCGCCTCATCCAATAGAACCGCGGGGTCGTCTCAGCCGTCGAGGATAGTTGGGGCGAGCTGACGCAAGCGCTCAGGATCGGCAATAAGATCGATGGCGACGATCTTGCCGCGCGCCAGTGTGAAGTTGAAGATGACCCGCGGCTCGCCGCCCGGCGCCCAGATGGCTCCGACTGCGCCACCGATGAGCGCCATCCGCGCGACCTGCGCGCGACCCGCGAACTGCCTGGCCACTGTCTCCGCGCCACGGATCCCGCCCGACGCGCCCATATCCGCCGCCGCGCCGTCAACGCGCAGCACGACATCGGGGTCGAGCAGCGCCAGCAGCGCGCCGAAGTCGCCACCGCGCGAGGCTGCAAGGAAGGCATCCACCACGGCGCGCTGCTGGGTGAAGTCGGCGTCGGGCATCGTGGCCACGCCCTGGATCCGACGGCGCGCGCGGCTCGCAAGCTGCCTGGCGGCGGTCGGCGAGCGCCCGACAATGCCCGCGATCTCGTCGAAGGGGACGGAGAACACGTCGTGCATCACGAAGGCGAGCCGCTCGGCAGGCGTCAGCGTCTCAAGGACCACCAGCAGCGCCAGCCCGACCGAGTCGGCCAGCAGCGCCTCATCCTCGGGGTTGCTACCGCCCTCGCGGCTCAGGATTGGGTTGGATAGGTGGTCATCGTCCGCCCCATCCGCGCTCAGGGACTCTTCGCGTCGTGTTGCGCGCGAACGCAGCATATCGAGACTCACCCGCGCCACCACCGTCGTCAGCCATCCGCCGAGGTTCTCGATGCCGCTGGCGTCGGAGCGGCTGAGGCGGAGCCAGGACTCCTGCACGGCGTCGTCCGCCTCACTCGGCGAGCCAAGGAGCCGATAGGCCACCGACCGCAGGTGGATCCGCTGCGCCTCGAATTGCTGCGCCAGCCATTCGCGCTCGGCTTTATCGGCTTTATCGGCTTTATCGGCTTTATCATTGTGTTCGCTCATCGGTCAAAATCCCTCCTTGATGATCCGTCATAGGAGTGACGGCTGGAACTCGACCGATGTGACGAACTGCCTCAAGTGATATGAAAGACAGCACTACGCGCGTGGGCGCGAACGTTGGCCGCGCCCACCAATGCGCAGGATGCCCCCAGCGGCTCCAATGCTGAGAATGCTGCCGGTGCTGCCAATTGACAGGATGCTTCCCGAACTGCCAATCGACAGGATACTTCCGGCGCTGCCGATGCTGAGCACGCTGCCAGCGCTGGCGAAACTCAGCATGCTGATGACGCTGTAGAGACTGAAGGCGCTCAGGAAGCTGCCACGGCTGCCGACACTTGCGCGGGAGGCTGACGACTGTCGCAATCCCTGCGTGAGCCGCTCCCGGACTGATACCGCTGTCATTTCTCCGCCCATCCTTTCGTCACGCTCGAAGCAACGAACAGCAAGGTGATACGATGCGCGCAGGCATGTACACGCCAAGAGTATATCGCCCTATCCCAATGCCTGCCAGAAGCGCACTATGAGAGGCGAACCAGGAAGCGCGGCGGATATTTTCGTGAAACTAACCCTGCGTGGTCGTTGAAACGCCCAGACGAATCTTCTTGAGGCGGCGGACTGGCAGCGCGCCGCGCCGGAGCGGTGTACAATGCGGCTGTCGAATGCGTCCGCGATAACGCTCAAGTTCAAGGAGACGGTGATATGGCAACGACGCAGTTCCCCGTATCGTCTGCGACGACGACCGACTGGCTGGCGCCCGCCGAGCTGCGCACGCTCGAAGCTGTCTGCGAGGCGCTGCTCCCGCCGACGCCACCACCCGCGGGCGAGAGCGATCCCGATGGCTACTACGCGCGCTCCGCGACCGATCTTGGCGTCGCCACATTGATCGCCGAGGCGCTCAGCCAGCAGTCGCCCGAGACACGCGCACAGTTCAAGCAGCTGCTCGGCCTGATGGGCAGACCGCTCTTTGGGATGTTGGTCATGGGGCGGCCTCGACGCTTCGACCGCATGTCGCTCGCGGCCCGCGCCTTGGCGCTGCGCAAGATGCGCGATAGCTCGCTGCCCGCGCTGCGTCAGGGCTTCCAGGGGTTGAAGCGGCTGACGGGCTTTGTCTATTTTGGCGCACCCATCGCTGATGGCCCCAACCCCAACTGGTCCACGCTCAGCTATCCCACTCCGCCCGCGGCGCCTTCTGAGTCCGCGTTCCCGAAACACATCCGCCCGCTGGAGGTACATGGCGACCAGACGCTCACCGCCGATGTCGTCGTTGTCGGCTCGGGCGCGGGCGGCGGCGTGATCGCTAGCGAGCTGGCGGCGGCGGGCAAAGATGTGGTGGTGCTGGAAAAAGGCGGCTACTTCAGCGAGTCGGACTTCACAAGTGTCGAGGCGCAGATGACGCCTGAACTCTATCTGCGGCGCGGCATGCTCTCTACCGCCGACCTCTCGGTGATCGTGCAGGCGGGCTCGTGTCTGGGCGGCGGCACCATCGTCAACTGGAGCACATCGCTGCGGACCCCGCCGGAGGTGCTGGCGGAGTGGGAGCGCGACTTCGGGTTTGCGGGGGCGACCTCGCCAGAGTACGCGCGTGGCTTCGAGGCAGTGGAGCAGCGCCTGGGCGTCAACACCGACGATAGCGCGCCCAACCGCAACAACGCGGCGCTCCAGCGCGGCTGCGAGGCGCTCGGCTATAGCTGGTCGAGCATCCCGCGCAACGCATCGGGCTGCGAGCAGCGCTGTGGCTATTGCGGCTTTGGCTGCCCGCACGGGCGCAAGCAATCTACCATGCTCACCTATCTCCAGGATGCCCACGACCGGGGCGCGCGCGTGCTGGTGCGCTGCAATGTCGAGCGTGTGCTGATCGAGCGCGGCAAGGCGACAGGGGTGGAGGGCTGGGCGCCGGACAGCGAGACGGGCGAGCAGCGGCGGGTGGTTGTGCGCGCGCCAATCGTCATCGTTGCGGGCGGCTCGGTGGAGTCTCCGGCGCTGCTGCTGCGCTCGGGGCTGGATAACCCCAACATCGGCCGCCACCTGCGGCTCCATCCGGTGACGGCGTCCGGCGCGCTCTATCCCGACCCGGTCGAGACATGGACGGGCAGCTTGCAGACCATCTACACCGACCACTTCGCGCATCTGCGCGGCGACTACGGCTTCCGCATCGAGGTGATGCCCGCGCATCCGGGGCTGCTGGGGCTGGCGACCCCATGGAATAGCGGCCAGGAACTCAAGCAGTTGATGACGCGGGTTCGCCATCAGGCGGTCTACATCGTGCTGACGCGCGACACCGGCGAGGGGCATATCACGCTCGATAAGCAGGGTGATCCGGTGCTGCACTACTGGCCGAACGCGGTGGATCGCGGGCATCTGGCGCGCGGGATGCAGGAGGTGACGCGCATCGGGTTTGCCGGGGGCGCGACGACAGTCAATCACAACTTCTCGCCGCTGCTCTCGTTCCAGAGCGAAGACGGCAGGCCGGGAGCAGTCCCCGAGGCCAGCATGAAGCGCTATCTGGCGGAGATCGAGCGCCGGGGGATTGCGCCGAATCGGGTGGTCGTCGGCACGGCGCACCAGATGGGTACGTGTCGGCTGGGTGGCAGCGCGAAGTCGGCAGTTGCCCGGCCCGACGGCCAGGTCTACAGCATCGAGGGACTGTATATCGGCGACGCCAGCGGCTTCCCGACGGCGTCCGGCGTCAACCCGATGCTTTCGACGATGGCGCTGGCCTATCACGTCGCCCAGCAGATCAAAGCTCGGGGATAAGAGCGGAAGGCTGGCCGGTCAAGCCGCGCCCAAAGCATTAGCCGCGGCATTCATGCCGCGAGGTTGATTCATCTCTCAATATGCCGCGGAAGGTTGCTACGATGTCCAACGCGCCGGGGAGCGGAACAGCTCCCCAGCATGTGTACAGATGTCAATCTACAAAGCCGATAGATTCCTAGGCGAATGGCATGATGGGCAGGGCGATCTTGCCGCCGGAGACGGCGCGCAAAACGCCCGCCAGAGCGACATACCACGCGGCGATTGCTGTGATAACACCGACCCAGCCGCCAACGGCGGTAATGCCGTTACCGGCGGCAGCATTGCCGAACCAGCCGAAGGCAAGGAGAAGATAGGTGATGAACAGCAGTACAAAGACGACGACCAGCCCGCCGTTGAGGCGGAAAGTGCCAAGCGTCAACATGCCAGTGATAATGGCCCAGCCAATGAGGTACCAGCCAACCGCGGCGCTTGAGGGGCCAGTAGCCGCGCCGAAGGTAACTCCAAAGCCAGGGATGAGAAGTGCCACGAAGGAGAGCCAGAAGGCTCCATAGGAGCTGAAGGCGACTCCGCCGAAGGTATTGCCGTTGTGGAATTCCCACATTCCAGCCAACAATTGAGCAAGACCGCCGTAGAATGCCGCCAAGCCGATGACAACCCTGATGTCACCCGCTTCCTTGAGCACGCCAGCGTTGACGAGGCTAAGTATGAATGTCGTCAGGCCGAAACCCATCAGGCCCAGGGGTGCGGGATCTGCAAGCAGGGGCGCTTTACTGTCTGCCACGAGTCAAACTCCTCTCCTCTACGGAGAACGATGCGTTCTCACCTGGAAGATGAGTCGCCAACACTACAATATGCTGGTGACCGAGACGCGACCATGGTAAATGACTGCCTTATCTCGCGATGCGTTGTCCGGATGCGGCCATCATTGCGCGACGCCGCCCGGTGTTTTTCTCCTCCTTTCAACTATGCGTCACAGTGCCTCCGCACTATCGCGCAGCGATTCTTCATCACCAGTGTAACATAGACACTCACTTTTTTGGAGTATTGAGGAAA
>DASUHD010000022.1:0-4043 GCA_036273675.1 Ktedonobacterales bacterium
TTGACCGTATGTTTGGCTCCCCAACTCATCAGGAACGTTCATGTAGCGTCGTGTCGCAAGCGCAAATGCCTGGCGTCGCATGCCTAGCCTGGGTGGCGCTGGCTTCGGGGGCTATGACTCTGGCTCGTGAGCCTCATTGGCAAGTAGCAAGGAGGTTGACAGGGTGTACTATTGTAGTGTCTGCGGACAACACCTCGGCTCTCCTCCTCCGGCTTTCTGCCCTCACTGCGGCGAGCCTACCAATATGGCAAGTATCGCCACACAGCCTGTCCCTAAATCGAGCGCATCCACGACCAACGACAAGCAGAAGCTAGCCCGCCATACACACCCACTCATCCTCGCGCTAATGCTCCTGTTGCTCCTCTTGCTGCTGCTCGGTAGTGGCGCGTTGCTTGGCGTGAGGATTGGATGGCAGGCGCCTGATGGCCTGCTTCGAGTGTCGGTTAGTCCCAGCCCAACCGGGCAGGCGACATCTCAAACAGGGACGTCTCCATCGCTCAATGGTTCGCCGCTGCCAGGGACCGCCGGAACTTCGGGCGGATTTCCCATAGCAGGCACAGGCACGCCTGGCGCGCCGACAGCTCCAGCGGCCACGCCTGGCGGTACCCCGCCACCCGTCGTCGTGACGATCAGTCCTACCAGCGTCACTGTCCAGTGTGGCAACGCCACGACTACGGTGACCATAAACAATCCCAGCAACACGCGGTCGGCGAACTGGTCAGCCGTGCCACTTCCGCTGCCCACCAGCTTCACGCTCTCGCCGACCCATGGCACGCTCCCCCCTGGTGGCAAACAAACGATGACGATTTCGCATATCTCAGCGTTAGGCACGGTGGTGGTGACGAGCGGTGGATTACCCCAATCCATCGTCATCACTTGTCGCTAGTACCATAGCGTGGTCCGCGACCAGAAACGCTGTGGCTCCCGCGGCGCCCTTCCAGCCGGGCGACGAGGCGTGCGTGCGGCGTATGAACAGCCCTCCGCTTAGTGTATTTCCATTCCCCGCGCGCTATACTTTCTTGTATAATTCGAAGGAACGAGCTAGTTTATGTCTCTATATCTGGAAATTATAATACGCCTGGCTGTCGCGGCGGTGCTGGGTTCTCTGATTGGCCTCGAACGCGAGCGCCTGGATCGTGGCGCTGGACTGCGCACGCATGCCCTCGTGGCGACTGCCTCGGCGCTCATCATCATCGTCTCCGCGTACGGGTTCTCCGATGTCATCGAGCCGGGCCGTATTATGCTCGACCCGTCACGTATCGCCGCGCAGGTGGTGAGCGGTATCGGCTTCCTGGGCGCCGGCACCATCATCCTGCGCAAAAATGCCATTCACGGGCTGACAACCGCCGCGAGTGTCTGGGCTGTGGCGGGCATCGGTCTCGCCGCCGGGGCGGGCCTCTATCTCGCCGCCGCCGCGACTACCGCGATCTTGGTGGGCATCCTGCTGGCGCTCAAGCCCATCGAGGGGCGTATCTTCCCGCACAAGCGCAACTGGAGCATCACCCTGCGCGCGGAGACGCATCCCGGGCAGGTCGTTGCCATCGAGGAGCGCGTCAACGCGCTGCACCTGGAGCTGCGTCGGCTCGAGTTGCTCCCTGATAAAGCCAACGGCGTGACAACCTTCCGGCTGGATATACGCGGGGGAGAATCGTCAACGCTCGCCACACTGGCCGAGGTACTGCAGCATATTCCGGGCGCGCGTGCCGTCTCCTATCGCGGACAGAACGCCGTGCCAGCCGAGCAGGCAGGCGAAAGCCGCGCGGCCACCTGATGTTTTGAGACTACTGCTGATCAGCATCGAAGACCACTGCCGTAGATGGGTCGTACACGGGGTCGGGGTTATCCGTACGCGCATCGGGGCAGCCGAGCGCTACCCACGCGTCGTAAACGGTGAGATATATCTTCCGTTGCCATGCCAGCGACTCGCGGACGCGCTGCGCTTCATCAGGGCCTGATGCCTCGTCGAGTGCTTTTATGGTGGCCTTAATGGAACCGCTCAACTGCGCGAACCAACTTCGAGCGGGTCGGCAAATTTGCAGCGCGCCAGGCACATAGCAATAGTACATCTCTCCGATGTCGAACGTGCCAATCGCACCATCTTCGAACAGAATCATATAGGGCACGTTAAACCCACCGGCAAAGTCGGAGCCTGAAAGAAGGCGGAGCCGTTCGATCTTCCCCATGTTCTGATACACATGAAAAGGTCCAGCTTGCAGAACAAGTGCTCCCAGAGAACGGTGATAGTCAAAGATGCCCTTACCAATGTAGGATCGCCAAACCCCGGCTTTGCGCCGTCCTTCAGCTATGCGAAGTTCCTGCTGTTCTCGTTCGATATTGACGTCATCTGATACGTTTGTGATTCCTTTGGGGTATATCATCTCCACGTCACGAAGCGCCTCAGCAAAATTGTCGTAATCGGCTTGCAGTTGATCAAGTTCATACTGCTCGTGTGAGACCATGTTTTCAGCGGTGAGACGATGCGCGGCGTTCTTTGCCCAATCATTTTCAGTGATCATTTTGTCGAAATGTGCCTGTGACATAGCCATATGTTCCGGCTGGCGCATTACGTTCAGCGTCTCACGCTGTTTATCGATTATTCGCTCACGAATATTGAGGTAGCGCTTGATAGCGCAGGTAATCCAGGGCAAATCTACTCGAGAGTCGTAGTGCCAGATAGCCGCCTTCACCTCATCCTGCTCATCTACCAGCACAATCAGATGGTGCTTATCGGTTTCGGTAATGAGGTCTAAATCACGCCCTGCCATCTGCATGAGCCTATAGACCTGAATTGGGCCGTAGGTACGCACAAGCGATCCGGTAATGTCCTCAAACTTCTCATCATGCATGTCTAGCGGATCTCCTCACTCCGTGCGCTCCAGGATGACGATGGGAATCTTGCGACTGATCTTCGCCTGGTGGTCGGTAAAGAAGGGCATCTGCGCCACGATATGCGCCCAGAGGCGGTCGTACTCCTCGCCCTCGGCCACAACCGCACGCGTCTGAAACGTCTCGTCGGGCAGCTCGACCGTCACATTGGGATTGGCTACGAGATTGCGATACCAGTCGGGATGCCCCACCGCGCCCGCGTTCGACGCGATCACCAGCACGCGGTCGCCGTCAAGCACATACGTCATCGGCGTGGTATGGGGCTGCCCGCTGCGCGCGCCGGTCGTCGTCAGCAGCAGTATCCTGCGTCCTTTCAGCTTCGGGTCATGCGCGCGAAAATCCACGATCAACTGGCGGTTGAACGCCTTCAATTCCTCAGGCGTTTGGGGCATAGACATTGGCGCTCCTGTTCACTATCGACATTTACCGGACGTGCGGCATGACCTCAGCGGCGAAGCGCTCGATCTGCTCCACGCGGTCGGGCCAGCGCGGTACCATGAATTGTAGCGCCAGATGCTCGACGCCGATCTCGCGGTAGGCCGAAAGCGCCTCGATCAGTTGCTCCGGCGAGCCGCGCAGCACCCGCTCATCCTGCGGTACTGGTTCGCGTGTCACCTCGATGGGGCGGCAGCAGGTCAGCCGCACCGAATCAGCGGTGCGCCCGGCGTATTCGGCCTCGCGGCGGGCGTTGTCATAGCCGTCGCGTAGCTCGGCGGGCGAGATGCTGACGTAGTAGGGGAACCAGGCGTCGCCATAGCGGCCCGCGCGCCGTTGCGCCGCCGCGCCCTCGCCGCCGACCCAGAGCGGGATGCGCGGCTGCTGGATTGGCTTGGGATAGAACGCAACATCGTCGAACGCATAGTGCTGGCCGTGGAAGCTGATGTGTTCCTGCGTCCAGAGGAGGTCGAGGATCTGTAGCTGCTCGTCGGTCATCTTGCCACGTGCTTTGAACGGCACGCCCAGCGCGGCAAACTCCTCCTCCATCCAGCCGACACCCACGCCCAGCGTCAGCCGTCCCTGCGCCAGCCGCTCGATGGAGGCGGCGACGCGCGCCCAGTAGAGAGGGTGGCGATAGGGCAGCACCAGCACGCTGATGCCCAGGGTAATCGTCTGGGTGCAGCCCGCGAGATAGGCCAGGCAGGTGAATGAGTCGAGGA
>DASUHD010000023.1:0-11163 GCA_036273675.1 Ktedonobacterales bacterium
TCGGCCAGCGCCGTGCGTAGCTCGGTAAACCGGTGGCGGACGCCGCTCCCTGGCCGGGCTGTCTTCTCAGGCGCTGGCGCAGTGGCGTATGTCACCGGCAGGCGCAGCACTGGCGCGGTGATCGCGCAGGCGGAGACGGCAGAGCGCGCGGACAGCATGGCAGAAGGCGCACTGGCGCGCGCCGCACGACGGCTACGCGCTTCGGCGAGGTCAATAACTGGCGCGGGCTCGCGGACGCGCGCCGTAGATGTTCTCCTGGCCATTGTTCCAGCCTCCAGTTCCGCTTAGGTCCCCGCCTCGATCTGTATCTCGATCTTTTCCGCCACCCGCAACTTCGCGCTTCGGGCGCGTGGATTCGTCGTCGTCTCCGCCTCGCTCGCCATCAATGGGTGGCGCGTCACGATACGCAGCCGTGGCGCGCGCCCGCAGACGCACTCTGGCAGTTCCGGCGGACAGACGCAGCCGCGCTCCTCCTGCTGGAAGAACCGCTTGACGATGCGATCTTCGAGCGAGTGGAAGCTGATGACCGCCAGCCGCCCGCCGGGCCGCAGCAATTCGATTGCCGCTGGGAGCGCTGCCTCCAGGCTTGCCAGTTCATCGTTGACGGCGATGCGCAGCGCCTGGAATGCGCGCGTCGCCGGGTGAATCCCGCCGGGCCGCCCGTGGACGACGCCCGCCACCAGCCGCGCCAGCTCGCCCGTGCGTGTGATTGGCCGCCGTGCGCGCGCCTCGCCGATGCGTCGCGCGATAGCCCTCGAACGCCGTTCCTCGCCGTAGCGCCAGAGCAGATCGGCTAGCTCGGCCTCTGGCAGTGTATTCACCAGATCAGCCGCAGAGACACCGCGTGTTCTATCGAAGCGCATATCGAGCGGCGCGTCATGGGAGAAGCTGAAGCCGCGCTCGCGGTCGGCAAGTTGATCGGACGAGAGGCCAAGGTCGAGCAGGATGCCGTCAACCGGGGCAAATCCAGCCGCCGCTGCCAGTTCGCCCATCCGCGCGAAGTTGCCGTGAGCGAGCACGAGCCGCCCGGCGGCGATGGCTTCAGGCAACTGCGACCGCGCGCGTTCCAGCGCCAGCGGATCGGCGTCTATCGCCAGCACGTGGCCGTCCGGCGCAGAGGCGTCGAGCAGCAGATTGGTATGCCCCGCGCCGCCGAGCGTGCCATCGAGATAGCGGCCGCCGGCTTGCGGCTGGAGCGCGGATAGCGTCTCATCCGGCATCACCGGCATATGGACCGTTGAGGCCGTTCCTGGCGGTATTCCGCGCTCTTCTGCTGTCATCGCTGGCTGTGTTCGTGTCGTGGTCGTGCTCCCTGGTCTTACCGCTCACTAGAAGGGTAGTTGCAGGATTGTCAGGTCTTCCTGCTCCATCTCCTCGTTGTAGCGCTCCCACGCGGTGGGACTCCATATCTCGAAATGGTCATGCACCCCAATGACGACCGCCTCGCCGTTCAACCCGGCATACTGGCGGAACTTCGTGGGGATGATGATGCGCCCCTGCGCGTCCATCTCACACGCGTCGGATGTGCTGAAGAAGCGGTGCATCAGCATGCGGCGTATCTTGGGGTTGGGATTGGAGGCTGCCAGCTCGCTGCCCTTCTGCTCCCAGGCGTCCAGTTGATAGACATAGAGGCACTGCTCCACCCCACGCGACAACGCGACGCCGCCCTCGATCTGCGGACGGAAGCGTGCCGGGACGGCCAGTCGCCCTTTGGCGTCAATCTTGTACTGAAACTCGCCTAAAAACACCACGACCTCCGCTGGCGGTGGCAAATGGTGGGAATGTCCTTCACACTTCCCCACACTTCCACACTTTGCCCCACGCACTCAGTATAGTCTCCCACCAGCCCACCTCCTACCCCTTTATCCACGACTTTATCCCCCAGTTCTCCGCAAGCCGTGGATAAGCAGTGGACAAGCTGTGGGGGATATTGGGTAATCTGGGGGTATTTGGGGGGATGTGGCAGAAAAGCGATGAATGAGCGAAGTTCGGCGAATGGTATACTGGCGGAGAGGGCAAGCACTATCCACAGCCACGCGATGACACGGATGGTTGCGATTATTCCGGGGCTGCGCGCTATAGGCTGAAGCCCTACGGCTAATCCCGTTCGCTCGGTTCCCGCATAGATGGTGAGCCCGAACGCCATGGCAGAGATTAGCCGCAGCATTCATGCCGCGACGGTGGCCCCACTATCACCTTGACCATACAGCACTGTCTTCCACATATACCTGATCCGCCAGCACACAGAGGAGCACAGCCCGTGATCGAGCCGCGTGATACGCCGTCAGGGGATGCCGCCAGTATGGAGCGCCGGGCGTTCGCGTGGCGCGCGCTGCTGGCGTGGTATGCCGCCGATGGGCGGGCGGAATTGCCCTGGCGTCACACCCACGACCCCTACGCCGTTATCGTCTCCGAGGTAATGCTCCAGCAGACGCAGGTCGAGCGCATGCTGCCGAAGTATCGCGCCTTCCTGGAACAGTTCCCCACGTTGGCCGATCTGGCCGCCGCGCCGGTTGCCGAGGTCATTCGCGCCTGGGCGGGTCTGGGCTATAACATGCGCGCCGTCCGGCTGCACGAGATCGCGCGTCAGGCCGTCGAGCGCTACGGCGGAACGCTGCCCGGCAGCCTGGACGAGCTGCTCCAACTGAAGGGCATCGGTCGCTATACCGCCGGGGCCGTCGCCTGTTTCGCCTTTGGGTTGCCCGTCGCTACGGTGGATACCAACATTCGCCGGGTGCTCTGGCGCGTCTTTCGTGGCGTCGAGCCAGCCATATGGCCCGCCGATAGCGCCTTCCAGCGTCAGATGCTCGAGGTAGCTGAGTGGGCGCTGCCGCCCGACCGTGCCTACGACTGGCAGCAGGCGTTGATGGATCTCGGCGCGACCGTTTGCCTGGCGCGCCGCCCGCTCTGTGAGCGCTGTCCCCTCACCACGTGCTGCGCCGCCTATCAGGAGGCCACCCGCGCCTCGCTTTTCCCTTCCGGCGACGTGGTTGCCCAACTGCGCGATGAGCGCGCCGCTGAAGCAACTGAAACAGACGGCGGCGAACAATCCGTCCGTAGAGTAGCGGAGCGCCGCGCCGGGTATACTGCCGAGACGGCGGGCAAACGGCGTCCGTCGGCGCAGCCATTCACCAGCACCTCGCGCTACTTTCGTGGGCGCGTCGTCGCGACCCTGCGCGAGATGCCGTCCGGGGCGACGCTCTCGCTGGCTGAGCTTGGCCCGCGTCTCAAGCCAGAGTACACCGCCGCTGACTATCCCTGGCTGCGCTCACTGGTCGAGCAACTGGCGCGCGACGGGCTGGTGCGGCTGACAGGCGACATCGCAGACGCAAGTGCGGCGTTTGTCTCGCTGCCGTGAGTGTGCAAGACACGCTCTCGGCCATAAATGGCCGGAGTAATCTGAATTTGGGCCATGAATGGCCGTCTCGCCCAGAGGCGAGCAGGACAGCAAGCGCCATCTTAAAGGGCTTTCAAGCCTCCTGCCTCTACTCCAGCCTTTCAAGGCCGAGAGTCGTTCCCGTAAAGGAGCGCGCATGGACGACACCACCGGCGTTACCCCTTCTCCTGACCCCTCTCCCGCTGAGCGAGATGATTTGGACGTATCTGATGCGGCCATGGCCGAGGCGGACGCGGACCAGAAGAAGCCAGTTCCACACACGACGGGCCGACGCCTCGGCAGGGGCTGCCTGACCTCGTTGATCTGGCTGGCGCGAGGGGTATTGCTGCTCCTGCTACTTCTGGGCGTCTTCCTGTCGCTCTTTCCCAATGGCCGCGCCGCGCTCCGTGGGACGCTGCTGGTACCCGCAGTCCTGCTGCCGAATAAGACGACGCCGCTCACCGCGACCGGCGCCACCGTGCGCCATAGCACGATGGTCGTCACCGCGCGCTCCGGGCCAGTCTTCCTGGATATCTACGAGCCAGCGGATAGCGCGCCGACGCTCCCTGGCGCGCGCGAGGGTGTGGTGGTTATCCCTGGTATAGGCGACGAACGCAAAGACTCGCAACTGATTAACCTCTCGACCTCGTTGGCGCGTGAGGGGATCGTCGTGATGGACCTAACGACGCTCGCGCTCATCGCCCGGCGGCTCGATCCCGATGATGTAGACGCCGTCGTTCAGGCGTTTCTGGCGCTGGAGCATCATCCCTCGGTCGGCGCGGGGCGCGCGGGCATCCTCGGTATCAGCGGCGGTGGCGATCTCGGCATGCTGGCGGCGGCAGACCCACGCATCCGCGATCAACTGGGCTTCATGATGCTCTTCGGCGGCTACTACGACGCCACCTCGCTGCTACGCGACTTCGGGCGACGCGCGCTCGACGTGGATGGTACGCTCGAACCCTGGACGCCTAATCCGGTGCCGGTGGAGGCGCTGGCCAAGACGATAGCGCCAACGCTCAGCGCGAGCGAGGGCAAATTGCTGGTGGGCGCGCTCTCAGAGCATGGCAAGCCGTTGACAACCGCACAGGTCGCCAGCCTCTCGCCCGGCGCGCTCGCCGCGTACCATCTGCTCAAGGGCGACGACCCCGCCCATGTGGATGCCAATATCGCCGCGCTCACCCCCGCCATGCAGCGCGATCTGGTGGCGCTCTCGCCCAGCGTGGTTTTGAACGAGATTCACGCGCCGATCTATCTGCTGCACGACCGCAACGACACCTATGTGCCGTTCACGGAGTCGCGCGCCTTCGCGGCGGCGCTGGTCAAGGCCAATCATCCGCATGACTTCGTGGAGCTGAATATCTTTGCCCATGTCGAAGTGAAGTATGGGCAGGGCATCGGCCCGCTGGTGGGCGACGGCGTGCGGCTCTTCGGCATCCTGACCGAACTGCTGGAACACGCCTCATGATGAGCATGCGCATACTGTATCGCAAGGAGGCTTGACAATGACCGCGATTGATGTCTTTGCCCGATTCCCACGTATTACGACGGAGCGGCTGGTACTGCGCCAGATTATCCCGAACGACGCCAATGAGCTATTTGCGACGTTCTCTGATGAGGCAGTCATGGAATACTATGGCGACGAGTCGCATCGTTCGCTCGAAGATTCCCATGACCTGATTCGTCGCCAACAGGGATGGTATACGCGGCGCGAAGGCATCCGCTGGGGCATTACGCAACGAGGCGAGGATGCGGTCATCGGCTCGTGTGGTTTTGTTAACTTCGACGAGGAACGGCGCCGCGCCGAGGTTGGCTATGAGTTACGTCAGGCATACTGGTGCCAGGGCATCATGCGCGAGGCGCTCACTGCTATCCTCAGTCTCGCCTTTGGGCTGATGGAGCTTCACCGTATCGAGGCGCTGACCGATGGCAGAAATTCCGCCTCTCAGGGTCTTCTCACCAGTCTGGGCTTCAGCCATGAAGGTACCTTGCGCGCGCGATTCTACTTTCACGGCGGGTATCATGATGATTGGTATTTCGGATTGCTCAGCGGCGACTGCCCCGCATCGGCAATCGCAGCCGTCAACTATACGCTCGTGGAGGCAGTGATATGACGTCAACCGACAAGGGCGGACGAGAGCGGGAACCTCTCACACTGAGTGACGCCCAGCATGCGGTGGACGCCTCGATTCAGGCGCTGGGAGGCTACTGGCCGCCGCTGGCCGCCCTCGCACGCCTCTTCGAGGAAGGCGGCGAGCTGGCGCGAGCGATCAACCAGATGTATGGCCCCAAGCTTATCAAGCCAGGCGAGGCCGCTGCCTCACTCGACGAGGAACTGGGCGACGTCCTCTATATCACGCTGGCGCTGGCCAACGATCTCGGCCTCGACGCGGAAAAAGCGTTGGAGAGCGCGTTGGCCCGCTCGCGGAAACGCGCCGCAAAGTGAGGGGCAACACGGATATATCGTATTGTGTAACCAAAGACCATACCAACGAGTAGATATTGGGTGATGAGACGCGTGCTGGTGGTAGAACGATGGCGTAGAAGGAGCGGGTATGTCGGCAGGTGACGAAATCGCGGACGAGACGAAGGATGGCAAGGACGCTGCCAGCGAGCTTGATCCCCGGCTGAACGACCTCAGCCCCTATCAAGGCTGCTTTGCCTGTGGTCTGCGGAACGATGCCGGGCTGAAACTGACCTTCTGGATGGAGGGCAATGACATCGTCACCGAGTTCACGCCAGATGCGCACTACCAGGGTTTCCCCGGCGTGCTGCATGGCGGCATCCTGGCGACGCTGCTCGACGAAACGCTCAGCCGCACCGCCAGCATCGAGGGCCGCTGGATGATGACCGGACGGCTGGAGGTCCGCTATCGGCGTCCCGCGCCGCTGGGGCCGCGCCTGCGGGTGACGGCGCGCCAACTCTCGTCGCGCTCGCGTATGGTGCAGGCGGAAGGCGAGGTGCGCCTTGCCGACGATCCCAGTGTCATTCTCGCCGATGCGCGCGGCGTCTTTCTGCGCGTCCCCGAAGAGTATCAGAAGGAGGCAGCCGCGAGTTTTCCTGGCGCAGAAGAGTTTTTCAAGATGTAGCGCAGCACACAGCGTAGTGGCACAGCCCCTAGGAAAGGGAATCCGCAGCAATGACAGCTCAAGACACACTCTATCCCCGCTTTACCGTCCGCCCACCCGAACCCATCGAGATCGGCCCGGACGCCATCCCCGCGTTCGTTGTGCGCCCGGAGGCCGAGGAGCCACGCCCCGCCGCCCTGGTGCAGCACGGCTACGGCGCATCGAAGGCTGATCTGCTGCCGCTCGGCCAGTTTCTGGCGTCCTACGGCTTTGTCGCACTGCTGCCCGACGCCTGGGGACACGGTGACCGCTTCCCCACCAGCGGCCCCAACTGGATGTCGAGTTTCTCGGCTGACTTCATCATCGAGGTGCTGCGCCACACGGTTGAAGACATGGGCGTCGCGCTGACGGCGCTTTTGGAGCGGTCCGACGTGCGCCCCGGAGGCGCGCTGCTGGCGGGCTTCTCGCTCGGCGCGATTGCCTCGCTGATCGTCGGAACCGAAGACCCACGCGCGACGGGCATCTATTCCATCTCCGGCTCGCCCGTGCCTGATCTGGCGCACATGCTGCCTGCGGGGCTGCCTGGCCCCGGCCCCGAGGCCGAACGCTGGGCGCGTACCCACGACTCTGCCGAGCATCTAACTGCTTTTGCGCCTAAGCCACTGCTGCTGCAACATGGCCGCCATGACGACATGGTGCCAGTCGGCGGCTCGCTGCGCCTCTACGAGACAGCGCAATCACTCTATGCCACGCATCCCGACCGCCTGGCGCTGATGCTCTACGACCACCGCCACGACGTGACCGAGGCCGAGGTCAACGAAGGCGTGCAATGGCTGCTGCCGTTCTTCGCCACCGCCTTCGACGATAACGAAAACGAATCGGTCGCGTAGCGGCACGAAAGCTTAGGGCTTGCTGAGTCTTTGCCGTAGAGCCTCCTAGTTGCATTCCATTCCAGCATCGGACGTGTCATCCTGTACTCAGGCGATGCGCGCCGACCTATCTGGCTGGGAGTGGCAGCGCATCAGCACATGGGTAATGTGGCAAAAATGCCTGAAAGCGAGAATGATACGTCATGCGAAAGAAAATGCTTCTTGGCGTGGCTGGTGGCGTCCTGCTGGTTGTCGGCGTTTTGGCGGGCATGATATTCGGCGACAATATCCGCGCGCTTGCTGCCGGGAACAGCAACGCGACCGCGCAGGCGACGCCGGGCAATCGCGCCAGTTACTGCCAGTTGTATATGCAGACCCTCGCCAGCGATCTGGGTACCACCACCGATAAGCTGAAGAGCGCCAACCAGGATGCCGCGCAGAAGGTCATCAATCAACTGGCCAGCGATGGCAAGATTACCGCGGCGCAGAAGGCCGAGTTGACCCAGGCGCTGCAGAAATACGGCAGCAACCCCTGCGCCTTCGTGAATCTGCACGACGCGAGCAAGGGATTGCGCCAGGGGCTACCAGGCGTCCAGCGGGCGCTGGCTCCGGCGCGGGCCGCCGTCGAGTCGGCGGTGGCGGGCGCGCTGAAGATTTCCACCAGCACGCTCGAGAGCGATCTGGCCGCTGGGCAGACGATTCCGCAGCTTGCGACGGCGCAGAAGGTGAACCTGAGCGATGTCAACACCGCGTATCTCAACACCGTCAAGTCGCAGCTGAGCAGCGCGGTCAGCGCTGGCACGATCACCCAGGCGCAGTCGGACGCGGTATACAGCAAGGTGCAGCAGGCGGTGCAGAGCGGCGCCTATCCGCTGCTGGGCATGGGCATGCGCGGCCACAAGAGCCAGCCAGCTCAACCCGCGCAGTAGCCCACTGGCGTCTTCTTCTCCCCCTCCTCGCCATGGGAAGGGGGAGATGTAGATGCTTTGTCGAGAGACCATTGCTTGATTATCGCTCGCGCCCTTTCGACGCGTTCAGCTCCCCAGCATCGAGAATCAGCGCCTTGAACGCAGCCTCGTCTACTGTGGCGCCGTCGTGGAAGTCGATGGCGCGAACCGTCTTGCTATCCAGGCGCGTATTGAAGAGCTTCTTTGGATCTTTCATCTGAGCGCCTTTAGGGAAGGTCAGTCGCACGGCATTCTTGAGCGTATCAGCGACGCACAGTGTGCCGTCATGAGACCACACAGGAACACCCTCTGGTCTCGAAGGCTTTTTCCACTTTACGTCTTCGACCACGGCGGGATCGGCTTCCTTGATGAACGCGCGCAGTTGCGCGAGCTTCTCGCCCCGCCAGTCGCCTGACATCTTGATTATGTCGTCGATCTGCTGAGAGGCGGACCTGGCTTCCATTGAGAACTCCTCCTAGATAAGACGGTGCGGAGCAATTTCGAGTGTCCGCTATTCTTAGTCCCCCCTGAAAATCCACTGGACGCCGTATCTATCGTAAAACTGTCCGTAGATTCCAAACGGCACTTTGTGCAACTCTTGGAGTCTTGTGTTGTTATCCCCATCCCTGAGCTTGTCGAAAATGGTCTTCAATTCATCGTAGGTGTTGCCAGTAACGAAGATGGCGTACGTGTTGCCTTGCACGGGATCAAATTCGGGAGAAGCCATCCAGTCGGTCGCGGATAGCTCAATAGCGCCACTCGTGAGATGGGCATTGATGAGCCTGTTGTGCTTCTCCGGCGGAAACTGGTCTTTCATGGGAGTATCGCCGAGCCTGGTAAGCGTAAGCTCACCACCAAGACACTCCTGGTAGAAGGTCATGGCTTCGGCACAGTTACCGTCAAACAACAAAAACGGGGTGCTACGCAGCATCGGTATCAATCTCCATTTCCATGTGTCCTCGTGTTCTATGTCTTAGTGTTCTATATGAACACGATGAACATGGTAACTTCTGCTGGGTTCTGCTGGCCGCGCTATCTGAGAAAACGCCACGGACCTGGAGTAACGCGGTATCAGTAATATTTCTCGATGCCGCCGTAGCCGATTTGCTTGCCTTTCTCCAGGCTCGCGATCAGGCTTTGGAGGCGCTTGGCGAATTCGTCCGGTCGGTTCCTGGCTCCTTCGACAAACGCGACGCGAAGCCGCTGATAGGCTGGCGAGAACCGCTGGAAGCGCTGATACGCTAGTGGGTTCGCCTCGATGGCCCGCAGGATGTCGTCGGGAAAGACGAACTCCTTCTCAAGCTCGGGTCTCACAGCGTCCCGGACATGCGGCAGAAGCTGATTCGTCTGGGCGAGATACCGCAGCCGCTCGATGTTGGGCTGGGAATAGTGGCCCTTGATCTTGCGCGGCGTGAACCGCTGCACGGTGCTATCGGCGCCATACGGCTTCTGGATGCTATCGATCCAGCCAAAGCAGAGCGCCTGTTCCACCGAATCATTGTAGGAAATTCGCGGCTTGCCCGATGATTTCCTGGGAAGGACCAGCCAGATCTCCGACTTCTTATCCCAGTTGTCGGCAAGCCACGCCCGCCACTCGTGCGGATCGGCGGTATAGAAGGTTTCGGTAATCTCTGGCATAGCACTGTTCTCTTCGATGCGGCGCTGACCCACCCGCTCCACCATCACGCGGGGAAGGTGATCTCGCCTCGCGCCTGGCGCTCTTGCGGCAGCAGGCTGGCATACAGCGTCGCGTGAATCGGGACATCGAGGCGCGCATCTCGCGCCATCCGCACGATCACGCCTACTTGAGACTCCAACTCTGACGGGCGACCCGCCATGATATCGCGCTGCATGGAGGCTGTCGCTTGCTCAGGGGAGCCGTCCATCAAGGCGAATGCTTTTGTGATAGCATCGTCTGCCGCGTGTACGCCGTTTGCCTGGGCGGTCAGCGCAATTTCCGTCATCGCCCCCTCCAGCAATGCGCGTGTCTCTGGGAGTGAACGCATCACTCCTATGGGCGCGCGTGTGGCGGCCCCAACACCGCCGAACGGGCCGACGAAGAGCAGCTTCTCCCAGAGCGCGGCGCGGATATCGGCGGCAATTGTCGCCTGTACACCAACCTGCGCGAACGCCTGGCGCAGCCGCTCGATCCGCTCGCTGCCAGGGCTATCGAGTTCTCCAAGGGTAATGAACGGGCGCGCCATCAAGTTGCGGATGTGGCCAGGCGCCACGATCGAGCCGAACAGGCCACAGAGGCCGCCCGCCACATGCTGCTGGCCGAAGGCTTCCGCCAGTTGATCGGGCGCCTCCACGCCGTTGAGCAGCGGCGCGATGAAGGTCTCGGCTCCCATCAACGGGCGTATGGTCTCGATGGCGTCGGGAACCTGCCAGCCCTTCACCGCCAGCAAGACCGCATCTACCGGGCCGACAGTGGCCGTGTCATCGGTCGCCTGCGCGGGCTGAATGGCAAAGTCGCCATCGGCGCTCTCGACCCGCAGGCCAGACTCCCGCAGGGCGCTCAGGGTAGTTCCGCGTGCGATGAAGACAACGTCTTCGCCCGCCTGCGCCAGACGGCCACCAAAGTAGCCACCAACCCCACCCGTGCCGACGACCGCGATGCGCATGGTACCCTCCTTGAATCGGCGAGACGCTCCATCCGGGCAATCACCCCCGCTTAATGATTATCGCATGGGTGGAAATCGTTACTGGCGCGGGTGTGACGGCGGCGCGGGGATGTTCGCCGAGCTATCCTGGGCAGCGGGCAGCGCCAGCGGGGTATCGCCACCGGATGGGGTTTCGCTGGCGGCGTCATCGGGTTGCGCGGGCGGCAGGCCACGCTCGACGCGCAGTTTGGTGATACGCCGCCCCTTGGTGCCGAGCACGGTGAACGCCATATCCTCGTAGCG
>DASUHD010000024.1:0-6960 GCA_036273675.1 Ktedonobacterales bacterium
GCGCTAGAGCGCGCCAGCCATGGCTATGTGATCGAGAACGGCCACATTGTCGCGAGCGGCCTCGGCGCGGAATTGCTCAATAGCGCCCAGGTCCGCGCCGCCTACCTCGGCGAATAGCGCAGAGAGCCGTCACGCCGCTCCCTTTCCGGGGCGTGTGCTATACTGCGAGCAATCTGGCACGGCGGCGCGACTGCGAGCGAGGGAGCGGCGTATGCCTGTTTCGGTGGCTAATTCTCAGCTAATCTACGACGCACTCAAAGCGTGCGACGTCAGGATGGTCTCCGCGCTGCCCGAGACCTGGCTGGTTCATCTCATCCGTATGGCCGAGGAAGACCCCGAGATGACCCTGGTGCGCGTCGCCAAGGAGGAAGAGGCGATTGGCGTCTCCGCAGGCGCGCACCTCGCTGGTGTCAACTCAGCGCTGCTGATGCAGAACCACGGCTTTCTGGCGGCCATCAATCCCATCGTCTCGCTCGCCCTGCTCTACAAGATCCCCCTGCTCATGCTCATCAGCTATCGCGGCCACATGGGCGAGCGCGACCCCTGGCAGACGCAGGGCGGCATGGTGACCGAGCCAATTCTGCGGGCGCTGGGCATACCCATCTGGACCCTGGCGGACCCGCGCGACATCCCACGCCGACTCAGGGACGCGCAGACGCTGGCGCACGCGGCGCTCACGCCGGTCGCGGTGCTGCTGACCCGCGAGCTGATGTGGGAGGAGTGAGGAGAAGGGCCATGCTGCGCGCAGACGCCTTGCAGGCGATTTATCCTGACCTGGAAGACCGTATCGTCGTCACGATCATGGGCGCGGTCGCGGCGGAACTCTATACACTCGGTCATCGCCCCACCTTCTTCTATCTGGAACATGCGATGGGGTTGGCCTCCTCGATGGGACTGGGCATCGCGCTCTCGCTGCCACAACACAAGGTGGTCGTCCTCGACGGCGATGGCTCGCTGCTGATGAACCTGGGTACCTTGAGCACGATGGCGCGCTACCAGCCGGGCAACCTGCTGCACATCGTCTTCGATAACGAGAGCCTGCTCTCGGTTGGCGGCTTCCCCACCGCCACGGCGACGGGAACCGATCTGGCGGGCATCGCGCGGGCCAGCGGTATCCCACGAGTGGAAGAGGCCGATACGCCCAAACTGCTGAAGAAGGCCGTCGCGGATGCGCTGGCGGGCGAGACCCTGACTACCATCATCTCGAAGGTCGAGGCGGTGGGGCCGAAGTCGTTTCACATGGATTTGCCGCTGCTGGAGAATCGCTTTCAGTTCAAGCGCGCGCTGGAGGCGTTGCGGCGGCAGGACTAGCGCATTTCGCGCGGAGGATGCGGAGAAGCAAGGGAGGCGAACATGGCGGACGGGCAGCAGAACAGCTTATTATCCCAACTCGTGGAGGAACTCAACGCGGGGCGCATTCGCGTCGTCGATCTCACCACGCCGCTCGGGCCAGAGACGCCAGTGATCGATCTGCCGCCGATCTTCGCGCCCTCGCCGGGGCTGACCCTCACCGAGATCTCGCGATATAACGAAGCTGGCCCGGCGTGGTACTGGAATATTCTGCACCTGGGCGAGCACACCGGCACCCACTTCGACGCGCCCATCCACTGGGTGACGGGCAAGGATCTCCCTGATAACACCACCGACACCATTCCGCCGCGCCGGTTCATCGGCCCCGCCTGTGTCATCGACGTGACAGCGGACGTGGAGCAGAACCTCGACTTCCTGCTGACGCCGGAGCGTGTCCAGCAGTGGGAAGGGGAGCATGGGCGCGTCCCAGCGGGGGCGTGGGTGCTGCTACGCACCGGCTGGAGCAAGCGCACGAGCCGCGAGGACTTCCTGAATGTCGGCGAGGACGGCGCCCATTCACCCGCATTCTCGAAGGAGTGCTCGGAGTTCCTCGCCCGCGAGCGCGACGTGCTGGGCGTCGGGGTGGAGACCGTCGGAACGGACGCCGGGCAGGCGGGTGGCTTCGACCCCCCATTCCCCAACCATACGACGATGCACGGTGCGGGCAAATTCGGCATCACGAGCCTGATCAACCTCGACCAGTTGCCCCCAACTGGGGCCGTAATCATCGCCGCGCCGCTCAAGATCGTAGGCGGCTCCGGCAGCCCGCTGCGTGTGCTCGCGCTTGTACCTGGCCAGGCGTAGGGCCGACACCTCCTGTAAGATTGTATACTGAGTCCAATGCATTGCCGTGAGTGACAACGCATCATTAAACACGGGTCAATATATTAGACCGCAAAGGCATTGGCATATGGCTATTTTGCTCAAATCACCCGACCAGATCGAAAAGTTACGCGCGGCGGGCCGTCTCGTCGCCGAGACGTACGAGGAGTTGCGCCCGCACGTCAAGCCCGGCGTCTCTACCGGCGAGTTGGATAGCATCGCAGAGAAGTTCATTCGTGGACACGGCGCGATGCCCATCTACAAGGGCTACGGCGCGATCACCAATCGCGGACGGCTGGTGCGTCCTGCCTTCCCTGCAACCATCTGCATCGCCATCAACGATGTCATCTGCCACGGCATCCCCAGCACGCGCCAGATACTCGAAGACGGCGATATCGTCGGCATCGACATCGGCGTCATCTATCGCGGCTGGGTCGGCGATTCCTGCGTCACCTTCGCCGTCGGCCAGCTCGATGAGAAGGCAGAGCGCCTGCTCGCAGCCACCAAGCATAGCCTGGAGCTTGGCATCGCGGCGGCGCAACCGGGCGGACGCATCGGCGACATCGGCGCGGCCATTCAGAAGTATGCCGAGGGCGAGGGGTATGGCGTCGTGCGCGAATATGGCGGCCATGGCGTCGGGCGCTCGCTGCACGAAGACCCGTTCGTCACCCACGTCGGCAAGGTCGGCACTGGCCCGGAGATTCGCCCTGGCATGGTCTTCACCATCGAGCCGATGCTTAACGAAGGGACCGCTGATACCAGGCTAGGTGAGGACGGTTGGGTCGTCAGCACCGCCGATGGTAAGCGATCAGCGCAGTTCGAGCATACTCTCGCCATCACCGACAATGGCCCCGTGATTCTCACGACACTGTAGGAGCGCGGCCCCTCCCGGCCAGGAGCGCGGCGGATGGCGCCGTTGCGGGTGCGCCCTCGGCCTTGAAAGGCTGGAGTAATGCCAGAGAGGGCTTGAAAGCCCGCCAGGGCAGCCCTGCTCGTCCCGTGGACGAGACGGCCATTTATGGCCGAGAACGGACCTTATAGTCGCCAGCGCACGAACCAGTACCGACCCACCAGCACGCCCGCTCAGCGATATTGCCGAGTTCAGGGCGTGCGCGCTTTTTGCTCGTTGCGCATTGTCCCTCGTGGCGATATCATGGGACGATTGACGCTCGCTCTTACCTTGAGATACACAGGAAATGGAGCAGGGGAAGAGCCAGGTTCGTCATGTCTCCATATGGGGAGCGCTGACCGCTTCTGGTCGGCTGCCAGGGAATAGACAGGTGATCCAAAACGTGCCTCTGGCGGCAGCGGTGAGGAGGAGACGATGCCATTTACCAGCGAACAGGCGCTTGCCCTCGCGCCAGATAGCGCATCCGCCGCCGCGGGACGCAAGCTCGCCAATACCCGCCACTGGAAGACGCTTGGCCGCAATCCCGACGCCCTCTGGGGCGAGTGCCAGGGCAGCGGCAAAGATCCTTATAAGGTAGAGGTGGATCTGGCGACACTCAGCGTCAAGTGTAGCTGTCCCAGCCGCAAGTTCCCCTGCAAGCACGGGCTTGGCCTGATGCTCATCTTCGCCGCCAAGGCAAGCGATGTGGCCGAGGCAGAGCCACCATCCTGGGTGGCCGACTGGCTGGTCAAACGCCACACCCGCGAGGAAAAGCAAACCGCCGAGACGACGCTCTCGCCCGAGGAGGCCGCTGCCAAAGAGCAGGCGCGCGAGAAAGGCAAAGCGAAACGCGCCGAGAAACGCGAGAAGCTGGTCGCCGATGGCATCGATGGCCTGAATCTCTGGCTCGACGACCTGATGCGCAACGGGCTGGCCGCTGTCGAGACCCAGCCAGAGAGCTTCTGGGAGGTCCAGGCGGCGCGGATGACCGACGCGCAGGCGCAGGGCATCGCCGGACGCCTGCGGATGATGGCGACGATTCCTGGCTCCTCCTCCGACTGGCCGGATAAGCTGCTTGGCGATCTGGGGCGAGTCGCGCTGATGACGAAGGCCTTTGCTCGGTTAGATGAACTCGACCCGGCGCTACACGAAGATGTGCGCCATCTTGTCGGCTGGAATTACAACGCCGCCGACCTAGAGACGCAGGGCGAGCGCATCAGCGATGACTGGGCGTTCCTCGGCCAGTGGGTCGAGACGCAGGAATATGATCCACTGCATGGCAAGGCCCAATACAATTGGTTGTGTGGCTATTCCACCGCCCGGACCGCCCTGATTGTGCAGTTTGAGTATCCTGGCAAACCTTTCCCTGAGTTGCTGATGCCCGGCGTGTGCCAGCGGGCGGAGCTGGGATTCTGGCCCGGCGCCAGTCCGCAACGAGCCTCCCTGATGATCCGCCAGGGCGACGTGCGCTCATTGAGTGGCCCGCTTCCCGGCGCGTGCGCCATCGAGCCGTTTCTCGCCAGCGTCGCCGAATCACTGGCGCGCCAGCCGTGGCAGGAGCGCTTTCTGGCGGTGCTCTCGCCCGTGACGCCGCACTATGATACCGCCACGGGAGACTGGCGCGTGCGCGATGCTGAGGGCGCGACGCTGCCGCTGACCCCTGGCGACCACTGGCTGCTGCTGGCGATCTCTGGCGGACAGCCGGTGGAGATGGCGGGCGAGTGGGATGGCCGTCTGCTACGGCCGCTCGGTGTGCTCGGCGATGGTGTTTATCATCCACTGGGGGAGGCCGACTGATGAGCACGATGGATCGCATCACGAACGCCGCGCTGATCGGCTCTGCCCGCGCTCCCGTCGATGAAACGCTAGCGCCCGCCACGCCTGAAGGGGGGCTGGTTGGCTCGCTGGCCGACGTCAATCCCGAGCAACGGCTACTGCTAGCCGCCGGGGTACGCGCCATCTATCGCATGGCGGGCTATACGCCGGAGCGACTGGATGCGCCACTGAAGCCAGCGCCCGCCGAGACGAAAATGGTCTGCCCGGCGAACGTCGCCGATCTGATCCACCAGTTGCTCGTCGCGCGTGCGAACGATCTGCTCCAGGAGGCGCTACAGCGGATGATCGCCGCCGGGCTGGTCCTGCCGCCGGAGATGCTGCCGCTGGCCCTGGGCAGCGCGACAATGGCGCAACGCCCACTCATGGCGCAGGTGGCAGGCGAGCGCGGCGCATGGCTGGGCGGCTTCAATAGCGCCTGGTCGTGGGTGCGCGATGCCCTGACACATAGCCTCGACGAGATGCCCGCCGATGCCGATACCATCTGGCAGGAAGGCACATCCGCCGACCGGCTTCAGGCGCTGGCGCACTGGCGGGCCACCGATGCGGCGAAGGCGCGCGACGAGATCGCGGCGGTCTGGCGGCAGGAGAAGGCCGATTTCCGCGTCGAACTCACCGAAGCACTGGCCAACGATCTGTCACCTGATGATGAGGCGCTGCTCGAAACCACGCTGGACGACCGGAGCGGCGCCGTGCGCGCCGTGGCGCAGCGGCTCCTGGCGCGCATTCCTGGCTCGACGTACCGTGCGCGCGCCATTGCCCGCGCCGATGCGCTGCTCAACATGGGCAAGAAGAAGCTGGCGACTACGCTGCCTGAGGCGCACGAGAAAAGCTGGGAGCGCGATGGCATCGTAGCGAAGCCGCGGCAGGGGATGGGCGAGCGCTCATGGTGGCTGATGCAGATCATCGCGGTGACGCCGCCCGCGCACTGGGTCGAGCGGTTCGGCATCCCGCCCGCCGACCTGATTGCCGCCGCGACCGACGTGCACGGCATTGAGGTATTGGAGGGCTGGTCGCGCGCCGCCGTGCTCTATGATGCGAGCGACTGGGTCCAGCCGCTGGTGGAGGCATGGAGCAAACGGCTCGGGAAGCGCGCCAGCGGTGGCATATCGCCGCTGGAGATGTGCGAACTGCTGCTGCCGAAGCTGCCACAGTCCGCGCTGGAGGCGATGGCGCTCAAAATTTTGCGTCAGGGCGAGGCGAAGCAGGATATCGCCTGGGAGACGCTGGTGGCAGCGTTGCCCCGCCCGTGGAGCGCCCAACTGGCGCGCGAGTGGCTCGCCGGGCTGCGCGCCTTCGCCCGCGACGAACTGGCGTCGCTGAAGAGCTATGCCCCCGACTGGCGCGAGTGTTCGGAGGAGCACGCAACGCTCCTACCAGCGGAATGTCTGGATGAGGCGCTCTCGCCCTGGGAAATGGATGAGTACACCAACAACCGGTGGCAGGCGAACTCCTGGCGCGAGCAACACGATACCTTTCTCAAGACGGTGCGCCAGCGCCAGCGCATCCGCGACGAGATTCCAGGCAGGGAGGCGGCTGGCGGCTGAAGCCGCGCCTAAGAGTCTCGCTTGCGCTCAACTGCAAAGGCCGCCCGCGCGGCCTCCAAGAGCGATGAGCATATCTGATCTGGAGCCTGCGAAGGCAGGCTTTGTGGCGGAGCGGAGCGCAGCCCTGAGCCGCGCGTTCACGCGCCGGGCTATTGGCCGACAATGCAGTATTCACACGAAAATTGATAGCATCTGGGAGTGTGAGGAGATTGAATCACCATGGCCAACGATACCTCTGGGAATATCGTCAACGAATCCGTCCTGCGCCAGCACGCCGAGCAGCAATTCGCCGAAGAGCTGGCCGAGCTGGCCCGCGTGGATGACCGCCAGCGCCCGCCCAACTGGACGCTCTCGCCCTGGGCCGTGCGCACCTACCTACTCGGTGGCAAGCTGGATAGCGGCTTCACTATCTCGCCCAAATACATCGGCAACGCCCGCCTGATCGAGATCGCCGTCGCCACCCTCGCCACCGACCGCGCCCTGCTGCTGTATGGGCTTCCGGGGACTGCAAAATCGTGG